>ONHG01000016.1 GCA_900317585.1 uncultured Lachnospiraceae bacterium
ATGGCTTTTTTAGACTGACTGGAATTGGCTTTTTGTAGCCGACTTTAATTGGCTGATTCTAAGCGACTGCGGGTGGTTGATTCTGCCCGACCCTAACATGAGTTTTTATTATTCGCTTTTTAGCGATACGGATGGAGTCAGGGAAGTAATAAATCTGGCCGTATTTGTACTTACGATTGTGGCATCGTGGATTTTGTATAATAAAGCAGGGGAGCCGGGATGGGCAGCGATTATACCATTTTACAGCTCATATATACGATTCAAGGTAGCAGGAAAGAAAAAGCTGTTTTGGGGATATCTTGCCGCCTTCATTGTTACGATAGCTTCATTTATTCTGTTATGCTATGAGCTGGTTGTTTCAGGCATTTTTATGTTTGCGCGTGCTTATTCCAGATCATATTATGATTCAATGTATGGTTATAGCAGCAGTCTTAGTACTCATATGGCAATGATGATATTCTCGGTGGTTATATTTTTTTCCGCACTTATAGTTATGGTGGTTTTAAATATAATGTGTTGTATTGGTTTGTCACATGCGTTTGGCAAGGGAGCAGGATTTGCCTGCGGACTTATATTCCTCAATGTGATTTTTATCTGTATTATTGCCTTCAACAAAAACATTGTTTATGTGGGCGATGGATACAATAGTAATAATAACTACTATAATCCATACGGTTCAAACGGATACGGTCAGCAGTATGGTCAGAACATGTACGGAAACGGAGCAAATCAGCAGTACGGCCAGAACATGTACGGAGCATCGGGAACAAACGGAGCCGGAAATCAGCAGTACGGCCAGAATATGTATGGTACACCGGGAACAAACGGAGCCGGAAACCCGCAGTACGGCCAGAACATGTACGGTGCACCGGGAACAAACGGAGCCGGAAACCAGCAGTACGGCCAGAATATGTATGGTACACCGGGAACAAACGGAGCCGGAAACCAGCAGTACGGCCAGAATATGTATGGTACACCGGGAACAAACGGAGCCGGAAACCCGCAGTATGGTCAGAATGATTATGATGAAACGCAGATTCTGAGTGGTAGAAATCGTTCAGCTTCATCAGGACAGTCATGGAATGATGAGTATAACAACAAAGATTACGAATAAATAATAAGAATAAAGCGCATGAATAAAAACTATAAATAAATGTTATAGTACAAATTTGTATCATTCTCTTGACATATAGTGTCAGAGGACTATAATACAAAGCAAGATTTAAATAAATATGTTCACCAAAATTCGTTGATGAGAACAAGGTCCGATTTGTATTTATTTTCAGAGAGCCTGTGGGCGGTGCGAACAGGCAATGATCAGATTGGAATATCCTCTCTAAGAAGCAGGCTGAAAGCATTAAGTGTGTCTGTAAACCTCGCCGGTGTCCACCGTTATATGGAAAGCATATGCTGGTATGCAGAGTGTCACAGTAATACACTGTGGAATCAGGGTGGTAACGCGGATTATTTCGTCCCTTTTCAGATTATGTCAATCTGGAAAGGGATTTTTTAATTCCATAAAAGAGTTTTAGTGAGCAGAAAAATGTTAAGGAGGCTTACAATGAAAGCATTACAAAAAGTAAGTAAATTTTTATCAGACTACACATCGATAGTTGTCATAGCAATCGCCGTAGTCACATTTCTGGTTCCGAATCTGATGGCCTGGGTAAATCAGATGCTGTTTGTGGATCCGGTATCCAACAAGTTCACATGTCAGTCAATCATTATCGGAATCATCATGTTTAGTATGGGACTTACACTTACGACACAGGATTTCAAGATACTTGCACAGAGACCATTTGATATATGTGTAGGTGCAATCGCACAGTATCTTATCATGCCGTTTCTCGCATTTGGTATCTCAAAGGCATTGAATCTGCCTGACGGAATTGCACTTGGACTTATCCTCGTAGGCTGCTGTCCTGGTGGTGTTTCTTCAAACATTATGTCATACCTCTGCGGTGGTGATGTGGCATTCTCAGTTGGAATGACAACAGTTTCCACATTGCTCTCACCATTTATGACACCGCTTCTGGTATCATTGCTTGCAAGCGGAACACATGTCTCAATCAAGGCGCTTCCGATGTTTGTGTCAATCATTGAGACCGTAATCTTTCCTGTAGCGGTTGGATTTTTACTCAACTACCTGATTGGAAAGAAAAAGGCATTTGCCGAGGCTCAGAAGGTCATGCCGGGTATTGCGGTGCTTGGTCTGGCATTCGTTGTAGGTGGTGTTGTATCATCACAGGGCTCAAAGTTCTTTACATCAGGAGTAGTAATTTTTGCGGCAGTTCTGTTACATAACGGACTTGGATATCTGCTCGGATACGGTGCAGGAAAGCTGGTAGGCATGGACACAGCCAAGAAGAGAACCATCTCTATCGAGGTTGGTATGCAGAATGCAGGTCTTGCCACAAACCTTGCCACCACTACAGCACAGTTTGCTTCAACACCTGAATCAGCCATCATCTGTGCAGTGTCATGTACATGGCATTCAATCTCAGGAACACTGCTTGCCGGAGCCTTTGCATTAAAGGACAAAATGGCTGCTAAAAAGGCAGAAGAAGCCGCTGAGACAAAGACAGCATAAAGAGAATGAATACCTATCATAACCGATTGGTAAATTAAACAAAAATCATAGAAATTAAAAATAAATTATGTATAAAATATTTATTGAAATTTGTTAAAAAAAGAGTAAACATAATATACAAATAAAATTAAGATAAACAAAAGAAAGAGGTAATAATATGAGTGGAATCTTAATGATGGTAATAGCCATTGTTGTGCTCGGTGGAGCATACTTATTATATGGCCGTTATCTGCAAAACAAATGGGGCATTGATCCAAATGCCAAGACTCCTGCCTACGAGATGGAGGACGGAGTGGACTATGTACCGGCCGATACCAATGTAGTATTCGGACATCAGTTTGCATCTATCGCAGGTGCAGGTCCAATCAACGGACCAATTCAGGCAGCTATTTTCGGATGGCTTCCGGTTCTGCTTTGGATATTAATTGGTGGTGTATTCTTTGGAGCTGTTCAGGATTTTGCATCTATGTACGCTTCAGTTAAGAACAAGGGTCGTACAATCGGTTACATCATCGAGGAGTACATCGGTAAATTAGGAAAGAAATTATTCCTGTTATTCTGCTGGCTGTTCTGTATACTTGTTGTTGCAGCCTTCGCAGATGTCGTAGCCGGAACCTTCAATGGCTTTGCTGCTGATAAAGCAGGCGAGGTTACAAAGGTTGTAGCCAACGGAGCAGTTGCAACTACATCAATGCTTTTTATCATAGAGGCAGTTGCACTTGGTTTCTTCCTTAAATACTCTAAGTTCAACAAATGGATTAACACACTTGTTGCAATCGCATTACTTATAGTAGCTATAGCACTTGGACTCAATTTCCCAATGTATTTAAACCTTGGTGTATGGCACATAATTATATTTGCATATATACTTATAGCCAGTGTTACACCTGTATGGGCACTGCTTCAGCCACGTGATTACCTTAACAGCTACCTGTTAATCTTCATGATCGTAGGTGCGGTAATCGGTGTATTTGTTGCAAATCCTGCTTGTAACCTTGAGGCTTTCACAGCATTTGCAATCCCTGATGCAAACGGAAACCCACAGTATCTGTTCCCAATCTTATTCGTAACAATCGCCTGTGGTGCAGTTTCAGGTTTCCATTCACTTGTATCATCAGGTACTGCTTCTAAGCAGATAAAGAATGAGAAGAACATGCTTCCTGTTTCATTCGGTGCCATGCTTATGGAGAGTATGCTTGCAATCCTTGCACTTATCGCAGTAGCATCATTCGGTAAGGGAGAGGCAGCAGCTCAGGGACTTACAACACAGCCACAGATTTTCGCAGGAGCTATCGCAAACTTCCTGTCAGTAATCGGTTTACCACACTCACTTGTGTTCACACTGATTAACCTTGCTGTATCAGCCTTCGCTCTGACATCACTTGATTCAGTAGCCAGAGTCGGACGTCTGTCATTCCAGGAGTTCTGGCTTGATTCAGACACAGATGATGACAATATGAGTCCATTTGTCAAGCTGATGACAAACAAATACTTTGCAACAATCATCACACTGGTACTTGCATTCATGCTTACAAAGGTAGGCTATGCAGAGATATGGCCACTGTTTGGTTCAGCTAACCAGCTCTTATCAGTACTTGCACTTGTTGCCTGTGCAGTATTCTTAAAGAAGACAAAGCGTCAGGGCTGCATGCTCTGGATTCCAATGGTATTCATGATGGCAGTTACATTTACTGCACTTGGCATGACAATCTACAAGCTTACAAAGGCGTTATTCTCTGTAGGACTTGACCTTGGAAATTCATTACAGCTTATATTCGCAGTATTACTGCTCATCCTTGGTGTGCTTGTTGCAATTCAGGGTGTGAAGAAGCTCTGTGAGAAATCAGAAAGCAAGAAAGCTGCAGCTTAAGAAGTAAAATATAATGGGAGCCTGATATCAGGCTCCCAATTCTCTGTCCTTTCCCATGAAAAATACTGCTAAAGCTTCCGGACCAACATGGCTTCCGGTGCAGAAATCATAGGTGGTATTTATCACATCGCGCACTTTTATACGCTTTTTAATCTGTTCAATCACATAGAGCGAATCTTCATATGCGTCAGCATGTGCCACTCCGATAATCTGATTTTCAGGGTCTGTAATGTTGTCGCATAACAGATTGACAAGCTCATTTAATACGGCTTTTCGGCCGCGACATTTTCTGAACTGTACAATATATCCGTCCTTGCTGCCCCTTAGGATAGGCTTGATACTTAGCATGTTGCCAACCAAAGCGGTGGTTCCGCTTAATCTGCCGGTTCTTGCAATATACTTTAAATTGCCCACGGTAAACACACCGTTTAATCTGGCAGGATAGGTTTCTATCGTGTCAGCCACCTCATCAAAGCTCATGCCCCTCTCACGCATTTCACTGGCGTATATTGCGAGAAGTCCCTGTCCGAGGGAAGCATTTAATGAATCCACCAGGCGTATTTTTCTGCCGTTACTGCAATCATCAAGGACAGCATCGGCTGCGACACGGGCTGAGTTGTAGTTGCCGCTTATGTTTTTACTGAGGGAAAAATACAGGATATCCTTGTCGGCCTCTATGATTTCCCTGAAGGTATCCTCAAAGATTCCGCTGCTGATAAGTCCGGTCTTTATCTCGGCACCTTCTCTTATAGCGTCATAGTATTCCTTACCCTTTGCCCGCTCCTGTTCCGGTGTGAGGTCAGGCTCAAAGCAGGTCATTTCCTTTCCGTTGACAAGGTTTACAAATGATAGCACCTTGATTTTATATTTTTTACATAGCTCTGCAGGAATGTTTGCCGCAGAGTCAACAATTATTTCAAACATATTTACCATCGTATTTCTATAATAATGATATGATGGTCAAAAGGTATTTTGCCCTTTTAATCATAATAATTGGTTAACTGTAGTTATGCATCACATACATTGCAATTATATTCCATTAATATATGTGGTTGCAAAGAATAGTATATGTAGTTTTTAATACTATGTCAATGGATTTTGCTATGTTTAGTAAAAATTTAGAATATTTAGATAGAGTTATCAGGGATGTAGTGTTATAGTAGAAATAATAGATATATAGATTCAATGAAACAGAGGAAAAATATGAGTGATATAAAATTAGGCTGTCACGTAGGCATGGCAGGAAAAGATATGTTTCTGGCATCAGCCAGGGAAGCAGCGTCATATGGCGCGAATGTGTTTATGCTCTACACCGGGGCACCACAGAACACGAGAAGAAAAGAAATCTTTGAGCTCAACATAGACGCAGGCTGGGAATATGCACATGAGCATGGAATAAATGAGATAGTGGTCCACGCGCCATACATCATAAATCTGGCAAACACCGTAAAGCCTGAGACATACGAGCTGGCAGTGGAGTTTCTGGAAAAGGAGATAGTAAGGACCGCGGCAATGAAGAGCCGCATACTGGTGCTTCATCCGGGAAGTCATGTAAATGCCGGTGAGCAGGCTGGAATCGCACAGATTGTAAAGGGACTAAACACAGTGCTCAATAAGAATGATGACGATGTGTTTATCGCACTTGAGACGATGGCAGGAAAGGGCAGTGAAATAGGCCGTTCCTTTGAGGAGCTTAAGGCAATCTATGATGGAGTGGACAGGAAAGAAAGGCTGCGTGTCTGCTTTGATACGTGCCATGTAAATGATGCAGGATACGACATTGTGAACCATTATGATGAGGTTTTTGCAGAGTTTGACAGGCTGATAGGGCTTGAGCAGATAGCGGTATTTCATGTGAATGACAGCTTAAATCCTCTCGGAGCACACAAGGACAGGCATGCAAATATAGGCAAGGGAACCATCGGCTATGATACACTGCACCGCCTGGTGCATGATGAGACCTTTGCAAATGTACCAAAGATTCTGGAAACACCATGGCTTTGTGAGGAGGGCTCTGCGAAGAAGACTATTCCTCCTTATAAAGAGGAAATTGAATGGCTTCTTAAATAAGAAGGTGGCTAAAAATTTATGGAGAGGTTTTGCATTACAGACAGTAAGATAATGGAGGCATAATAGATGAAGGAAAAAACCTACGAGGGAACTAAAAAAACACAGAATGGTTTAAAGAGAATGTTTTTTTCAGCGCTTGCGATATTATTGCAGGCAGTTTTCATGGTCTATATGCTTACAAGGCTAAATGAATATGCGGCAGCGATAAATACGACCACAAGCGTCCTGGCAATCATACTTGTGCTCGGACTGTACAATCGTGAGCAGACCGCATCCATGACTACACCATGGATTATACTGATACTGGCATTTCCGATAATGGGAGTGTCACTTTACCTGTTAGTCGGACTAAACGGCGCACCGCATAAGATGCGTGCACGGTTTGAAGAGGTGGATTCCATGCTTCTTCCATGTCTGCCTGAAAACGCAGACATACTATCCGATATGTATGAAAAGGTGCCACAGGCAGCAGGAATTTCAACATATCTGGCAAAAAAAGCACTATATCCGGTATATCAGAACACGGATGTGACATATTATGATCAGGCGTCAAAGGGACTCGAAGCGCAGCTTAGCGATTTATCAAAGGCCAGGAAATTTATTTTCATGGAGTATCACGCCATAGAGGACAAGGAATCGTGGCACCGTATCCAGAAGGTGCTCACGGAGCGCGTGCAGGCTGGAGTCGAGGTAAGGGTGTTTTATGATGATATGGGCTCAATCTTTTTCATAGACAGGGATTTCTCGGAAAAGATGGAGAAGCTTGGCATCAAATGCAGGGTGTTCAACCCGGTTGCACCTGCCTTTAACATGTTTTTAAACAATCGTGACCATAGAAAAATCACGGTAATTGATGGAAAAATCGCATATACCGGCGGCTATAATCTGGCAAATGAGTACTTCAACGTGACACATCCATACGGAATCTGGAAGGATACGGGAATCAGGCTCGAGGGAGATGCTGTCAAGTCGTTTACCATCGCATTTCTCGAGATGTGGAATGCATCAGAGCGCAAGGTGCCGCGCGAGGTGGATGTATCGCAATATCTGCTGCACTATGATTATGAAGCAAAACAGAGTGGATTTATCCAGCCATATGCAGACAGCCCTCTCGATAACGAGCAGGTTGGGGAGGATGTCTATATCAGTATGGCAAACAAGGCACAGCGTTATTGCTGGTTTATCACTCCTTACCTTATCATTACCGATGAGATGAGCCATGCGCTGACACTTGCCGCCAAGCGTGGAGTTGACGTGCGCATCATCACGCCGGGCGTACCTGATAAGAAACCAATATACAGCGTGACACGCTCATTCTACAACCAGCTTGTGAAGCATGGTGTGAGGATTTTTGAGTGGACACCGGGCTTTTGCCATGCAAAGATGAGTGTGGCAGACGATATAATGGCAACCTGCGGTACCATAAATCTTGACTACAGAAGCCTTTATCATCACTTTGAAAATGGCTGTTTTATGGCGGATTGTGAAGTGGTGCATGAAATCAGGGATGATTTTATCAGGCTTTTCACAGAGTCAGCGGAGGTGACGGAGAAGTACAGGACCGGAAGAAGTGCAAGACGAAGGCTGGGGCAGTCAATTATGCGGCTGTTTGCAGGGCTATTGTAGACTGAAAATAATTTGTGTCATGGAAGTGAGTGCATATGAGTGATTACGACAGCAAAATCATCAGAAAGCAGATAAGAGTGTACGGCTCGGTGCAGGGAGTAGGTTTCCGCTACAGAACAGAGCACGCGGCAGAAAGCGTTGGTGCAACAGGCTGGGTGAGAAATGACCCTGACGGCTCGGTATTTATGGAAATACAGGGCACAGAGGAGCAGATAGACAGGGTATTTGCAATGGTGAGTCAGGGTACTTATGTAAATATAGAGAAAATGGATGCCAAATCAATACCGGTGGTTGATGATGAGCGAGGATTTCATACGAGAGAATCGCTTGGAGACTTCTGGGGACTATGGCACAGATAAACGGAGGCATCATATATGTTTTTTATGATGGGAATAACGGACGGCAGGAAGGACTTTGACTTCAATCAGGTCATTACCTGCGATGAATGTGGCAGGTATGGCAGGTATCAGGTGTATATGACATACATGGTGATGTCACTGTTCTTCATTCCGTGTTTTAAATGGAACAGGCACTACTATGTGCAGACCACATGCTGTAATGCGCTTTACGAGCTTGATCCGGAAATAGGACGCAGGATAGCAAGAGGCGAGGACGTGGAGATATTGCCACAGCAATTGCAGCGTGTAAACCTGCAGTATGGTTATGGCTTTGAAAATGGAAGTGGAAACACAATAAAAAGATGTAGCAATTGTGGATATACAACTACAGAGGACTTTGAATTCTGTCCAAAATGCGGCAGGAAATTATAATGCAATGGCTTTATAATAGAAAATGATAATTAAAGAATACATGACCTTAAAATAAAGCGATAAACTTATATGGAAATTTAGGAGGAAAACACATGGAAACATGGTATTACGAGGTAGTGTCCATAGACGGAGACTATGCAAATCTAAAGAGATGCGATATCGAATCAGATGATCTGAAGCTTGTGGCAAGGGCACTGCTCCCACCTGAAATCATGGAGGGAAGCAGACTGAAATACGAGCTGATGCAGTATGAGATAATTCAATAGGAGAGCTAAAAATGAAGATAAAATTCAAAGAAATGGAAGCAGCTACAATCCCACATTTTAAAGGTGGCGAGGGTGATTTTATAGCAAAAATGCATACTGACGATTTCAACAAGATCATCAACGGAAGATTGCAACCGGGATGCACGATAGGACTGCACACACATGAGACAAACAGTGAGATAATATTTATCGTAAGCGGCACAGCCGATTTCATCTATGATGACGGAAAAGAGACTGTCGAGGCTGGAAACTGCCATTACTGCCCGAAGGGACACAGCCATTCCATGATAAATTACGGAACAGAAGATATCGTATTCTACGCAGTTGTACCGGAGCACTAAGCAGGAGGAATGTAATGCAGCAGAAATCTACGCAAAAAATACTGTTATTTAGTGTAGCAGCACAAAAAGTGGAAAAAATAAAAGCCCTGTGCAAAACCCTCGGAATATCGGTGCAGCAGGTGGAAAAATCAGATTACGGACAAAAGCTCGGTGCCATAGCCGGAATAACCGGATTCAAAAAGGATGGTTCAAGGTATAGCGGAGCCGATTTCCCGGCGGAGCTTCTGGTCTTTTCCGGTATTAATTCATCACAAATGGATATCTTTCTGGCGGAATATAAGAAGGCAGGTATCGAACCAATCGGATGTAAGGCCGTCGTGACACCGGATAATGTATTTTGGAGTGCAGATAAGCTGTTTCGGGAGATATTCAGAGAGCACTTGTTTATGAGCAGGTAAAGAGTTCATAAGCATGCTCTTATGTAAAAAATATGATTTAAATAAATGGTACCATTTGAAATTATGGATGACAAAAATAATGTGTTATGTTACAATCAACTCAAAGCATTATATTTCTGTAAATACGGCACCACAGCACATTTTTATCGGTGCGTATCACTTTGAAGAGGGCAGACCACTTCGCATTTTTCGACAAAGACATGGAAATTTTCAATGCTTTATGTTACCAGTTAATAGCAGGAAAATTGAAATTATGTTACCAGTTAATAGCAGGAAAATTGAAATGTCAGATGTGAAAACATTGCGAGAAAAGCGGTGTGTGGGGATTTTGCCGGCTTTTATATAAGAGATTATTGTACACATCATATACGTGGAAAGCATAAGTATACAGTATTTTTATTCGACTTCAAATTTTCCTGCTCACACAAGAAGAGGAGGTTAATTTGGGTACAAAGGACTCGAAGGCAAAGGAGTATTTGTCGGACAATACGAGGTTTAGTGAAATCTGTAATTATGTATTGTTTGACGGAGAGAAGGTTATCAAACCGGAGGATTTAAAGGAATGTGACACCACAGAGGTGTTATCTGTTTTCGGTATTGATAAGAAGCAGATTGTTAAGCAGAAATGGAGAGATTTGCTAAAATGTGTTTCCGTGAAGCATACAGGGCAAATGTATGTTATCTTAATTGGAGCAGAAGCGCAGACAGATATTCACTATGCAATGCCTGTTAAAACTATGATTTATGATGCATTGAATTACGGAGAACAGGTCAACGAGGCAAAGAAACGTCACCGGAAAAATAAGGATTACAAGTCTTCGGACGAGTTTTTGTCAGGCTTTACACTTGATGATAAGCTGACGCCGGTGGTTACAATTACACTGTATCTTGGAACTACACAGTGGGATGGGCCAACAAGCCTTGTAGAGATGATGCCACAGATGGATGAAAGAATACTCCCATTCATCAATGATTACAGGATTAATTTGTTGAATCCACTGGAGATTACAGATTTTTCCAAGTTCGAGACAGGGCTCAGACCATTGTTTGAGTTGTTGAAAAATGCGTCAGATGAGGAAAAACTGAATGATTTAATTACAAAAGACGAAACCTTTACAAGGGTTGACGTTGAGACAGTAGCAGCTATCAATCTGTTTGTAGGAACTGACATTAAGTATGATGAAAATGAAGAGGTGGTAAATATGTGTAAGGCATGGGATGATCATAAAAAGCGTGGCATTCAGGAAGGCCGATATCTTGAAATATATTCGTTAGTACAGGATGGCATAATAGAGCCGGAATTAGGGGCAAAGCGACTGAATATGCCGTTTGCAGACTTTGAAAGGGCGATGCAAAAGGCGGGATACAAGCTTCCAGAGCTTGCATAATAAAGTAACTGCAATATAAAAAGGAACCAGCAGGTTCCTTTTTATATTGCAGTTTTATTTTGTTAGCTCTAATCAACCAGTCCCTTATTCTTCCACTTTCCGCTCTTCCAGCGCAGCACCATGCCGACGGCCCTGATGCACTCGTCACTTGCGAGTCCGATGTAAGCACCGACTGCGAGAAGCCCCAGATGCAGTCCGAAGAAGTATGTTCCACCGACCGCCGCAAGGTACATGAAAACAGCACCCATGACAACCGGGAATACGGCGTCACCGCTTGTCTTCAGTGCCTGACCATAGACCAAATTGGTGACTCTTCCAAGCTCCAGCACAATATCGATGGCGAGAAGCTTTGTGACAAGATTTATCATCTGTACGTCATTCGTGAAGATTCGCACAATGTAGTTACCTAAAAGCGCAAATGTGATAGAAAGGCAGGATGCCGTAATCACACCGTAGATAGCGGCTTTGCGAGTGCCCTTATCACATTCGTCATACTCCTTTGCTCCGATATGCCAGCCGGTCAGGATGGCATTTGCCTGAGCTAAGGCAGCACCGATACAGAACGAAAAGTTAGCAATCTGTGAGGCATAAGAGCGCGCTGTGACGTTCATTCCGTCAGCATCCATCTGGTTCATGAATCGCACCACAAGAGTCATTGCGATATTGTAAAGTGCGGTTTCACAGGCAGACGGAAAGCCAATCTTTATAATCTGTCCGAGAATTTTTCCGGAAGCTATGCGCTCGGGACTGTCCTTTGCCTTGATGAGCACAGCGCCCATTGTGGCAACAATAATCAGATTGATAATACGTGAAATAACCGTTGCTGTGGCAACACCCATAACGCCCCAGTTCATTACAAAGAGAAAAACAGCATTAAGTATAAAGTTAATGACATTTCCAATAATTGATGCCCAAAGTGACTGCTTTGTGTAGCCGAAAACTCTCAGGTAGCTTGAATAAATCGGTATGAGAGCATTTAAAAAGCAGGCACCTCCAACAATGCGCAGATAAGTATTTGCCGAATCAAAAAGCGCCGGTGCAATACTGACCATTTTAAGAATATTACCGGAAAAAACAGCCAGAAATACAGACATGAGCACACCTATTACAGCGTTAAATATAAGCCCAAGCTGTCTTGCCTGATATGCTATACCCGGTTTTCCGGCACCGATATTCTGCGTCATGACAGCAACCATACCGCTTGAGATGACACCAAACATGATGATGAAAACAGAGATATATGTATTTGCCGTGCCGACAGCACCAACCGCCTGGTCGCTCACAGATGACAGCATAAGAGTGTCGACCATGCCTGACAGCATGTAAAAAAGTATTTCGAAGCATATTGGAATGGAAAGCTGTGTAAGTGTTTTTCTTTGAACCTGCATATAGATTACCTCATTTATAATGTATGTATACTTTGTGATATTAACAGAAAAAATGCAAACTTCTCATTATAAACTTCATTTGGGAGAGGAAGATATAAAGAAGAGAAGCTTGCATGTATCAATATATTACATTATCACAAATAATTCTTGTATTATTTCAAGGAAAAATTGTACTATTTCTACTTTATCTATAATTGAGTTTATCTATAGTTGAGTCTCAGAAAATGAAATGCTATAAACCAAGGATAAGTTCACAGGTTTTGCTATGCTTATCCCAATCAGATGCAACCTTTGATTTATGTATATATGAAATAAATTGAGGCGCGAGAATTCCGATAAGAACCGCCATTATTGAAATTACAATTATAAGTTCTACAAGTGAAAAGCCTTTGTTGGAGCTAGAGTTTCTTTGCATATATGTATCTCCTAAAAAGAGCCGGTAGCTCTGTAATCTGTAAATTTAGGAATAATATAAAACCATAGCAGCGTTGTTGTCAACAGAAAATAAAAACTTGCAAAATTGATGAAATATTGAATTATTCAGATTACAATTTGCAATTTATATTACAAAAATCAGCAGTTTTATTGTAAAATGAAATAAATATTATGTAAGTAAATAGCAGGTAGAAAAATGTATTTTGAATTAAAAGAAAACCGGCCACACGGCACACCGGAAAATCCGTTCAGTCAATACCATATCAGTGATGTAAAGCGTGCATTCCAGATTCCGGTACACTGGCACGATGAGCTGGAAATTATATATGTAAAGCAGGGCAAGCTGCATGTGACCATATCAGGTGAAAACTATATAGGAAGCCCCAAGGATGCATTTGTGGTATCTCCGGGCAGTCTGCATTTAATGGGCTCGCCGACAGGAGATGCAGATTATTACACGTTTCTGTTTCCTCTTGAATATATATCATTTCAGGCGGACGATCTCATGGAAAAATCAATCCTATCCCCTCTCAAACGAGGCAGACTTATGATTAGTCCTCAGATAAATGATACAGCAGCAGATATATGTGAGCGGCTGATAGAGGTAAATGCACAGATATCAGGGGAAAACGCAGAAAAAACAGATGCTGCAAATATAGAGGCGCAATTTGAGACAAAAATAACTCTCATCAAATTCATCCGGAAAATGTGGAGAAATGGTCTGATTCTGGAAAATGGCACAAACGGCACCAACACAACAGAAAAAGAAATGATAACGTATATCCGGCAAAACTATACAAGGGAAATTTCACTGAAGGAATTTGGTGCACAGTTTCATTTGTCAGAAAAATACATATCACGCTACTTTAAAGAGCATTTTCATATTACTCTGTCACAGTATGTCAATCATCTCAGGCTGGAGCACGCCAGGCAGCTATTGGAGGAATCCGCAGCTTCCGTTACAGAGGTTGCGATGTGCAGTGGATATCAGAATGTGAGCTATTTTATACGCAGCTTCAAGAAAATGTATGGGGTATCACCTCTTAAATACAGAAATTTTCAAACTTTAACTTGACAAAGTGACAAAAAGAGCATAAAGTATATAAAAAGATTAATTTAACAGTGTTTCAAAACCGATGAGAAAGAAGAGTAGACCTTTCCGGATATCTCAGAGAGCTGCAGATGGTGGGATTGCAGTATGGATGGATTTGTTGAATGGCCTTTCGAGGGTGATCCGAAGCGTTTGATTGTACAGAGCATAGCTTCTTAACGATTAAATCAGTAGGCGTCACCGGGAACCGAACCCGTTATCATTTCGGCATGTATATTAGTACATGACAGAGTGGACAATTCGTCAAATTGAGTGGTACCGCGATAATAAGAATTTATTACCGTCTCAAGCATTAGCTTGAGGCGGTTTTTTGCATAAACACCCACATGATGAAATGTCGTTAGCGCAAATTTGATTTGAGGCTATGACATCTGGCTTGTTGCGGCAGATTTATGAGAAAATTGCGAACATCGGGAAACAAACACTTCACAAAGAAAGTGAGGAATTCAATATGAAAAAGAAAGTATTATCAGTAATTTTAGCAGCAGTTTGCACCATGGGCCTTATGGCAGGCTGTGGGGCAGAGGGCTCAAAGGGCTCTACACAGAGTGGCGCAAAGGGTGATAGCTACACAGTAGGTATTTCACAGTTTGCAGAGCATGGCTCTCTTGACAACTGCAGGGAGGGCTTCTTAGAGGGCCTCAAGGAAGAGGGCATCGAGGAAGGTAAAAACCTAAAGGTTGATTACCAGAATGCACAGACAGATACCGGTACGGCAAGCACTATTGCAGACAGCTTCGTATCGGAGAAGGTTGATATGATTTGTGCCATCGCTACACCATGTGCAGCCAGCGCCTACAATTCAGCTATGAATGCAGACATTCCAACAGTATACACAGCAGTTTCAGATCCTGTTGCAGCAGGTCTTGCTAAGGAGGACGGCTCAAGTGTCGGAAACATCACAGGCTCATCAGACGTGCTTCCTGTTGAGGAGCAGCTTAAGATGATCAGGGAGATGATGCCGGATGCAAAGAAAATCGGTATTCTCTACACCACAAGTGAGGCAAACTCATGCAGCACCATTGAGGAGTACAAGGAGCTTGCAGATAAATACGATTTTGAAATCGTTGACACTGGAATAAACACATCAGCAGATATTGAGATTGCAGCATCAGATCTTGTTTCCAAGGTTGACTGCCTGTGCAACCTCACAGACAACACAGTAGTAAATGCACTCCAGACTGTTCTCGACAAGGCAAATGGAGCAAAGATTCCGGTATTCGGAAGTGAAATTGAGCAGGTTAAATCAGGCTGTGTCGCTTCAATGGGAATCGATTACTACCAGCTTGGAATCGAGACAGGAAAGATGGCAGCAAAGATTTTAAAGGGTGAGGAGAAAGCCTCTGACACTCCGTTTATCACAGCTTCAAAGGCAGAGCTTTATGTAAACACTGCAGCAGCAGACAAGATTGGCATGACACTTGATGCAGATTATATCAAGGATGCAGCCGAGACATTTGATAAGATTGAAGTAAAATAGTTACGTTGATTTTTAAAGCAGGGGAGGATACACCGTGACACTAGTTTTAAGCGTTTTAGAGCAGGGCATGATTTATGCAATCATGGCTCTTGGAATATATATCACATACACCATACTGGATTTTCCGGATCTGACCGTAGATGGAAGCTTTCCGCTTGGAGCGGCACTTTCTGCGGTTCTCATCACAAAGGGCGTTAATCCGATACTCACACTGCTTGTGACATTTGCGGCAGGTGCGTTTGCCGGAATGCTGACCGGAATCATCCATGTGAAGCTCAAGGTGCGTGACCTTTTATCGGGAATTATCATGATGACAGCGCTTTACACGGTGAATCTTCGTATTGCAGGAAGAGCAAACCTGCCAATATACAATATGACCACACTTTTCGACAATGATTTTGTCAGAAATGTATTTAAGGGCGGCTTAGCACAGTTTTCAAATGTGATTATCATCCTTGTTATTACACTTGTGATGAAATTCCTGCTCGACTGGTACATGAGCACAAAGTCAGGATATCTGCTTCGCGCCGTAGGTGACAACGAGACTATCGTTACATCTATGGGTGTGGACAAGGGCATCACAAAAATCATTGGCCTTGCAATCGCCAACGGCCTTTGCAGCTTAAGCGGATGCATTTTTGCACAGCAGCAGAGATATTTCGATATATCAATGGGAACCGGAACAATGGTTATCGGACTGGCGAGCGTTATTATCGGAATCAGCCTGCTTAAAAAGGCAACATTTTTGCGTGTGACCTCGAGTGTTGTTATCGGAGCGATTGTATACAAGGCCTGTGTGGCAATCGCTATAAAGCTTGGTATGCCGTCGAGCGATTTGAAGCTCATTACAGCGGTATTGTTCCTCATCATTCTGGTGCTTGGAATGGATAGAAACAAAAGAAAGAAGGTGGCATAATGTTAGAGCTCAACCATATCCACAAATTATATAATCCGGGAACAGTCAACGAGATATGCCTCTTTGATGATTTTAATCTGAAAATAGATGATGGGCAGTTTGTTTCCGTTGTAGGAAGTAATGGCTCCGGAAAGACATCTATGCTCAATATCATCTGCGGTTCTATTCCTATTGACGGTGGCAGCATAGTGGTAAACGGCACTGACATCACAAAGCAGAAGGATTTTATCAGGCACCGCCGCATAGGCCGTGTATTTCAGGATCCGTCAAAGGGAACCTGTCCTTCCATGACAATCCTTGAAAATCTGTCCATAGCTGACAACAAAGGAAAGACATACGGTCTGGGCCGTGGTACAAACCATAGCAGGATAGAGCATTACAAGGAGATGCTTGCCGAGTTAAACCTCGGACTTGAGGATAAGCTTCACACAAAGGTTGGGGCACTTTCTGGCGGTCAGAGGCAGACAATTGCGCTTCTCATGGCTACGATGAATCCAATCGAGTTTCTCATCCTTGATGAGCACACAGCAGCCCTCGATCCAAAGACCGCTGAGATCGTAATGCAGCTCACAGGCAAGATTGTTGAGGAGAAGAAGGTCACAACAATCATGGTCACACACAATCTGCGCTACGCTGTTGAATACGGAGACCGCCTTATTATGATGCATCAGGGCAGGGCAATAATCGACAAGGCCGGCGCCGATAAGAAGGCTATGCAGGTTGATGATATTCTTGGCACATTCAATGAGATCAGTATTGAGTGCGGAAACTAGCTACGCTGAGGCTTTTTGGATTGTACTATCGAGAAAACGGGCAAGTATTTGGTCCAGTTATTTAAGAAACGCTATACTAGGGTGTGCGAAATATAAATATGAATTGAAAATGTCCTCCTGTGGGAGTATAATATAACTATACTATACTTCTGAGGGAGGATATTTTTATGCTTTTATATCATGGATCGGATCATATTATTGAAAAGCCGGAATTTGGTGCAGGAAAGAAGCATAATGATTATGGAAGGGGATTCTATTGTACACAAAATATAGAATTAGCTAAGGAATGGGCCGTATCAGAGGATGCAGACGGATATGTTAATAAATATAGCATATATACATCAAAACTAGAGGTTTTGGATATAAACAGTGACAAATATACTATGATGCATTGGCTTGGAATATTACTTAAGAACCGTATATTTACACTTACAACTCCACTTGAACGAGAGGCAAAACAATATATTCTGGATAATTTTAATATATCACTGGATGGAATTGATATTGTAAAGGGGTATAGGGCAGATGATAGTTATTTTTCTTATGCACGTGATTTTATAAGTGGTGTTATTTCTTATGAACAGCTTTCAAAGGCTATGAGACTGGGAAAGCTTGGAGAGCAATACTGTCTTATCAGTAAAAAAGCATTTGCAGCTTTAGAATATACCGGAAGTGAGTATGCTAATTTTAAGGAATGGTATCCACGGAAAATGCTTAGAGATATGTATGCCCGAAAAGGATATAAGGATATGGAAAAGGAATCATATAGAAGGGGAGAACTGTATATTTCAAGGATTATAGATGAGGAGATGAAAAAAGATGATTTACGCATATGACAAGGTTTATCTTCGAATTGCACAGCGAAGTCTTGGGGAGATGCTTAGTTATGCAGTGTATGACCTCGGATATGAGCTGGAGGATTATTATAAAAGATTTTTGCAGTCTGAATATAGTATGCGCTTTTCAAAAGGCGATTTATTTGTGATAACCGGGATGTCGGGCGCTGAACTTGCGATAAGGGTATTAGATATACCTGATGATGATATAATCATGCCTTCGTACAATACAGCTAAAAGCCAGGAATATTGGACAGGATGGATTCTGGCATATTACCAATGGGAGAATGGCAAAACCTTTGAAATGATTGATAAAGAGATACCTATTTGTAAAATCAGAAATATGTATAATCCTTATCATGAGATGGATATTTCATCTGCCATTTTGAAATTGAGAGAGATGAGTCAGGTATCAAGAGCGGAGACATATCTTAAAAAACTACGCAAAAGGGCTGGTATCAGTCAGAGCATTCTTGCGGAAGAAACAGGCATTCCTGTAAAAACTATTCAACAGTATGAACAGCGCAGAAAGGATATAAATAAGGCACAGGTCGAGTATGTTGTCAGGCTGTCAAAGGCATTGTGCTGTGAACCGCAGGATATTTTGGAGGAAAAATAAAAACTGTGATATAGTCGGTAAATCATACCCTCATCATCCCCGACATAATACATCCTCCGGCGGCTCCACATTCCATAACCTCAGAAAGTCGCGGAACACTAATGTCTGGCATAGCATCATAATCGGATGGTGCATCGGAAGCTATGCTGTCATCGCTTGAAGCAATATTAATGCCGCCGATTGCATAAACCGGTATCCCAACCGCATCACAGACATTTTTGAGGAAATCAAGTCCGCGCGGAGGCAGTCCTTTTTTGCAGTCGGTTGCAAAAATATGTCCTGCCGTCATATATGTGGCTCCAAGCTGTTCGGCTTTTATGGCATCTTCTACAGAGTGGACAGAGGTTCCGATAACCTTGAAGAATTGTTGATAATTGTCAGTGCTTTTTGACATATCTGTGGATATATTGTCAGATATGTCTTTTTTGACATATGCTTCGAGGATTGGCAATGGCAGATGTATATACGGATGGTCAAGCTCCATTGCTACATTTATAAAGCTGTGCAGCATGCACTGCACATCATATTTTTTACACAGAGCAATCACATCGCGTGCCAGAGACAGATATTCTGCCTCTGGCATATCCTTTTCCCTGAGCACAATTGCATGGGGATGGAGCTTACAGACACGCTCGAGCTGTTCCATGAACGGACGGCTGCACAGGTGTCTGTTTGTGATAGCGATTATATTATCACTCTGTAAAGCATGTTTTGAGTTTTCGTATAAGAGTTTTTCTTTATTCATATTTGTTCCTACATATTCATATATACATATTTATACCTGTTAAAATTAAAATGATTACTGATTCTAATTCAAGCATTTCATTGTTTACAGGATTTCTACACGTAAATATAGTCGCTCATCACCGGCTGCAAACCATTGTCGAGCAGTGCATTAAATACTTCATCCACGCTTCTGCCATCAGAGATTTCAAACTGGTCATCGCCCTTGTCCTCTATATCGTCCACATGGCTTCCGATTCCGGTGCTGACACCGGCTGAAATCTTGGTGGCGGCGATATTTACGAGATTGTCACGCACACGCGCTACCTCTCTAGTAGATATGGTGATGCTTGCAAACGGCATGAAGAGCCTGTAAGCGCATACCACCTGAAGGAGCTGTGTCTCGTGGACATCCTTTGGATTGATACGGTCATTGTTTATGATAGGGCACAGACGAGGGCATGAGAATGCAATCTCGGCCCTTGGATATTTTTTCTGGAGCAGGTATGCGTGATATCCGGTGGCAAGTGCATCCTTTCTGAAATCATCGAGACCTAAAAGTGCGGCAAAGCCGACACCTCTCATACCGCCCTTAAGAGCACGCTCCTGTGCATTTACACGGTAAGGGAAAATTCTCTTGTGTCCGGCAAGGTGAAGAGTCTCGTATTTGTCAGAGTTGTAGGTCTCCTGGAAAACGGTCACATAGTCAGCACCGCACTCGTGCAGGTATGCGTAGTCGTCAGAGTTCATAGGATAAACCTCAAGACCTATAACCTTGAAATATTTGCGGGCAATTTTGCATGCCTCTCCAATGTATTCGACGTCTGACATTTTCTTGCTCTCACCGGTGAGAATCAGGATTTCCTGAAGACCGGTTTTGGCGATTGCAGCCATTTCCTTTTCGATTTCTGAGGCATTCAGCTTTGCGCGGTTGATTTTATTGTGACAGTTGAAACCACAGTAGATACAGTAGTTTTCGCAGTAGTTTGATATGTAAAGCGGCGTAAACATGTACACGCTGTTGCCGAAGTGCTTTCTGGTCTCAAGCTGTGCAGCCTGTGCGATTTCCTCAATAAATGGCTGTGCAGCAGGCGAGAGCAGAGCCTTGAAATCCTCCAATGTGCGGTATTCGTGGGAAAGTGCCGCGCGTACATCG
Source organism: uncultured Lachnospiraceae bacterium (assembly GCA_900317585.1). GTDB lineage: Bacteria > Bacillota > Clostridia > Lachnospirales > Lachnospiraceae > Roseburia. Next base: position 20,757 of record ONHG01000016.1, read on the forward strand.
GCTGCGGTGTATTGGTCGTAGTCGTAGGCATCCATTTCGGCAACAACCCTGTCCATGATATCGGAGTCAAGCACCTCCATATCAGGCAGATATTTCATATGGTCTATTCTGTTTTTCTTCATGTCCTCGAGGATTACTTCGTTTACAATGCTGTCGTTGAAGTGGTCATCGTGGGCGATATTTGCATTGATATCTTTGTCATTTGTTATATTTGTATCGTTAGTCATTATGTGTTCCCTTCAAAAGCTGATTATCATATTTATGCTTTAAATGATATGAGGGTCAAAAGGTATTTTGCCACTCATTTATGATTAGTCGCGCAGATATCCTGTCAGAGGAGATGATGCGCTGGCTCCTTTGGTCAGAGTGCGTCCGAGTCCTGACAGATAAGCCATTCTTCCGGCCTCGATAGCCTTTTTAAATGCCTCCGCCATTATCTCAACATCACCGGCTGTTGCAACAGCGGTGTTTGCCATGACTGCGGCAGCACCCATTTCCATAGCCTCGCATGCCTGCGAAGGACGGCCTATGCCTGCATCCACGATGATAGGCAGGTCGATTTCGTCAATCAGAATCTGGATAAATTCCTTTGTGCAGATACCCTTGTTTGAGCCGATTGGCGCACCGAGAGGCATGATGCAGGCAGCGCCGGCGTTTGCAAGGTCTCTTGCCACGTTGAGGTCAGGATACATGTAAGGCATTACGACAAAGCCCTCCTTGGCAAGAATCTCTGTAGCCTTTATTGTCTCAAAGTTGTCCGGAAGCAGATATTTGCTGTCGCGCATGATTTCAATTTTTACGAAATCTCCACAGCCCAGCTCGCGGGATAAACGTGCGATTCTTACAGCCTCATCGGCATTTCTGGCGCCTGATGTGTTTGGAAGCAGTGTGACATTGTCCGGAATATAGTCGAGGATGTTTGCCAGTCCTCCATCGTTTGCACGGCGCAGAGCCAGTGTGATAATCTGTGCATCAGCCTTCTCAATGCAGGCCTTTACCAGGTCGAGTGAAAACTTTCCCGATCCAAGGATGAAACGTGATGTAAACTCGTGACCTCCTAAAACTAATTTGTCGTTTGCTAAATCTATATTTTTACTCATGATTAACTCCTTATGTTTTTATTGATGGTGTAAAAAAGTGTTTGTTTTTAATCAGCCCCCGCCCATAAAGCTTAAAATCTCTACCACATCGCCGTCGGCGATAGCAGTGCTGTCATACTCAGTCTTTGGAAGAATCTCTTCATTCAGCTCCACAACGATGTGCTTAGGGTTGTAATTGTTAGCTGAAAGATACTGCGAAACAGTCATGCCGCATACATCTGCAGCTTCTTTACCGTTGATTTTTACCATTGTGCGTCTCCTTTCCGGATTGAGATGTGGAAAAAGCGGGGATTATCCCGAAGCAATATACTAAAAAAGAGTTCACAAAGTAATACACCCGCGGTGGTGTACCCCTTCATGAACTCTGTTCACTCTCAAAAATCCGTTATTAAACTATGTAAATATGTAAAATTAAAAGGGAGATACCAATAATTTTACAAACATGAGTATAGTACCTTACACCGGCAAAGTCAACTGATTTTTAATAAAACCGCATTACATTACTGATATGTAGTAACTGCATTACAACAATTTCCAACAAATTTTACATAACGCAGACAGTATATTTTCATTAGAATGATATGTTAAAAAAGTAATAAAAATGGTTCTAAGGTATTGTGATGTTTATGATTGATTTTATTTGCATATGAATATATAATTTTGTGTATGAGTGAATTACAGTTAATGATAAATTCACAAAGAAATTTGCATAATTATCCATGCAGAAATCAGGAGTACACACATATGAAAAAGAAAGTCCAAAAAACAGCAGATACTACAGCCACTAAAACCACTACAGACAGCATTATCGACGAAACCCTCTACGGAGAAGTCATTTCAAAGCACGAGGCTGATGCCTCCGATAGGAAGATGGGCATTCATGCGCAGGATGAGTATAGGTATTTCAATTTAAGGAAGATAAAGGATTCCTTTGAACTGACAGCAAAAACGCGCAAGGATTGTCAGGAAATTTTGAAAAGAGGAAAGCTTAAGCTGGAGAATTTTTCGAGCGGCTTTGTAGAATCGGTGAGCCGTGAGCCGGTATGCCGTTTTATCTGCACAGGATACGAGGAAAAATACGGATATAAGACAGGAATTAAGGTCACGCTTTATGTGTCAAAAAATAAGGTGATTAACTTTGAGTGTGATTGTGATGAGTGCATGGGCAGATATTATTGGGCAAAAAATCATCACTGTAAGTACACTGCAGCCGCTTTAGATATTGCACTTGATTATCTGGAAAAAAATGACAATATGGATGCGACTGACACTGCCGGTCGTCAGGTGATAAACAGCTTTGCAAAAAGGAAGCGCTCGAAGGTGATATCTGCGAGCAGGCAGCAGGAGAATTCGCTTACGCTTGAGCCAAGACTTGTGTGCAAGGACAAGAACATAAGCCTTTCATTCAAGGTCGGTGAGGATAAGATGTTTGTAGTAAAGGACCTTACACATTTTGCAGATTTGGTACAGAAGTCAGAGACAGAGGTGTATGGCAGCAATACAAATATTAATCACGGTATACAGAACTTTACCGCGTCTTCCAGAAAATGGGTGGATTTCATCCAGGACTGTGTAGCAGAGGAAAATCGCCTGAAAAAGTCACTGGAGGAGGCTACATGGAAAAGCATAAGGAAAAAGGTTTCGTCGCTTGAGCTGTACGGATGGCGTGTAGACAGGCTCTATGAGCTGATGGAGAATGCCGGAGTCAACTACGAGGATCGCGATACAAAGACTAAGAGTGTCATAAAGGGTGTGGTAAGGGATCCGAAGCTTATCATGTCAATCCGTCCGCTCATGGAGGGCAGAGTGTTTCAGGGAATAAAGGCGATAATCACTTTTCCACACATGTACATAGGAAGCGGAAAAATGTACTTTATGGATGCGGATGCAAAGCAGCTTTGCAGGGTTACTCCTGAGTTTTACGAGCATTTGGGACCGCTTCTGTCAAAGGATGAGTACAACGACTATGGAGTGCTGAGCTTAAATATAGGAAGGAATAATCTGTCAGATTTTTATTATGGGGCGCTTCCGGAGCTTTCTGAACATGTGGATATCATAGAGGATAAACCTGAGCTTATTGAGCAATATCTGCTTCCTGAGACGATATTTTCATTTTATCTGGATGCGGATAATGATGATGTGGACTGCAGGGTTATAGCAGAGTACGGAGACAAAAAATGCTCCTGCCTTGATATGTACAGACCTGATGTGAAGGTTGAGAGCTTCAGAGTGGCTTTCAAGGAGCGTGAGGTGTTGGATATACTCAGGCAGTTTATGCCTGTTGTGAATCTGAAAAATGACAGAATATGCTGCGGCGGCGATGAGGACAGGATATATGATGTGGTAACAGGCGGCGTGGAGGAGCTTGCGAAACTCGGAAATGTCTACTGCACGAGCCGTTTCAAGAACGTGGGAAAGACAAAGGGCGCCAGTGTAAGTGTAGGCGTGAGTGTGTCAAGCGGTATGCTTGAACTCGACCTTCTGACACAGGATATGAGCGAGGATGAGCTTTTAGAGCTGCTCAAAAACTATAAGAGAAACAGCAGATATTACCGTTTCAAGAGCGGTGAGTTTGTTGATTTGCAGCAGTCGTCACTGCAGATGCTGTTTGAGATGATGGAATCGCTTCACATGTCACCGAAGGATTTTGTGAAGGGAAAGATGCACCTGCCATTGTACCGCACACTTTACCTTGACAAGATGCTCGAGGAGCATAGTGAGGTCTACAACACGAGAGATGTCCAGTTCAAGCAGATTATTAAGAACATGAAGTCGGTTTCAGAGTCAGACTATGATGTTCCGCCATCGCTTGATAAAATCATGAGAAACTACCAGAAAAACGGCTTCAGATGGATGAGAACACTTGAGGACTGTGGCTTTGGCGGTATACTGGCCGATGATATGGGACTTGGAAAGACACTGCAGACTATATCAGTACTGCTTTCTGCAAAGGAAAACGGCATAGAGGGCACATCACTTATTGTGTCTCCGGCATCACTTGTGTTCAACTGGGGAGAGGAATTTGAAAAGTTTGCTCCGCAGCTTAAGGTAGCGCTGCTTGCAGGAAAGGCGGAAGACAGGACACAGATAATATCAGATTATGATAAATATGATGTGCTTGTCACATCCTATGATGTTTTAAAGAGAGATATAGACCAATACGATGGCAAGGCTTTTTCATATGAGGTCATAGATGAGGCACAGTACATAAAGAATCAGACGACAGCCGCAGCAAAGGCAGTCAAGCTGATAAACAGCAGGGCACGCTTCGCACTGACAGGAACTCCGATAGAAAACAGGCTCAGTGAGCTTTGGAGCATATTCGATTATCTGATGCCGGGCTTTTTGTATACATATGATGCATTCAGGCGTGATTTTGAGAATCCTATCGTCAAATATGAGGATGAGGAAATGATGGGGCGCTTACAGAAGATGGTCAAGCCGTTTATCATGAGACGTCTGAAAAAGGATGTGCTCAAGGATCTGCCGGATAAGCTTGAGGAGTCGAGAGTAGTGCGGTTTGACGGTGAGCAGCGCAGACTCTATGATGCACAGGTTGTCCGCATGAAAAACGAGCTCGCAGGCGGTAATGAGGAGGATTTCAACAAGAACAAGCTCAAGGTGCTTGCAGAGCTTATGAAAATCAGGCAGATATGCTGCGACCCGCATCTGTGTTTTGAAAACTACAATGGTCCATCGGCAAAGCTTGAGTCGTGCCTCGAGCTCATAGACAGTGCAATAGAGGGTGGTCACAAGATACTGCTCTTCTCACAGTTTACGAGCATGCTTGCAATCATAGAGGATGAACTCAGGAAAAAGGATATAAGCTTTTACAAGATAACAGGAGAGACCTCAAAGCAGGACAGGCTTTCCATGGTAAAGCAGTTCAATGAGGATGACACACCGATTTTCCTTATTTCCTTAAAGGCAGGCGGGGTCGGACTGAACCTGACCGGTGCAGACGTGGTCATCCACTATGATCCATGGTGGAACGTGGCTGTCCAGAATCAGGCAACAGACCGTGCGCACAGAATCGGACAGACCAAAAAGGTCACTGTGTACAAGATGATTGCAAAGGGCACCATCGAGGAAAAAATCATGAAGCTGCAGGAGACAAAGAAGGATCTTGCCGACAATATCATAAACGGAGATAATGTCGGAATTGGCAGCATGTCAAAGGATGATATCATGGAGCTCCTCGGAGTGTGATAATTGATCCTGCCTGCGTGCAAGTAGGATACATCATTTTTCCCTTCAATGGATCTGAATAGTTACTGATTTTGCATAAAAAGTGTATATTCACACATAAACAAAACAAAATACGAATTTTATCGAAAAACTTACTTATAAAGTTTCTCAGCTCTTGAACTTAAAAATGATTGATAGTATAATTTAAGCGATTGGTGAAAATAAGATTAAATGATAAGGAGGAAATCGCAATGATTACCTGGAACAACTTGGATACCCTGGAATCCTTCAAGGAGCTTTCTAAAGTGGGACGTGTTGACATAAAAGAGGCCATGTCAGGAGACAATGGCGCTAAGCGTGTCAAGGAGTACAACATCCCAATGGCAGAGGGATTCACTTACAACTTCGCTGCAAAGCAGGTGGACGCAGATGTGCTTGAGGCACTTGCAAAGCTTGCAAAGGAGGCACAGCTTACAGAGAAATTTGAGGCACTTTACAATGGTGCTGTTATCAATACAGGTGAGAACCGTCTCGTTCTTCACCAGCTTACCCGTGGACAGCTCGGAGATGCTGTAGTGGCAGACGGAGTTGACAAGCGTAAATTCTACGTAGAGCAGCAGGAGAGAATCGCTGAGTTCGCAAACAAGGTTCACTCAGGAGAGATTACAAACGCAGCAGGAGAGAAGTTTACAACAGTTGTTCAGATAGGAATCGGCGGAAGCGATTTAGGACCTCGTGCTATGTACTTAGCACTTGAGAACTGGGCAAAGAAAAACGGCAGCTTCAAGATGGAAGCCAAATTCATCAGCAATGTTGATCCTGATGATGCGGCAAGCGTACTTGCATCAGTTGACGTAGCTCACTCTATTTTTATATTAGTATCAAAATCAGGTACAACACTTGAGACTCTTACCAATGAGTCATTCGTGAAGGATGCATTAAAGAACGCAGGACTTGATGCTTCTAAGCACATGATTGCTGTAACAAGCGAGACATCACCACTTGCAAAGAGCGATGATTACCTTGCAGCCTTCTTCATGGACGATTACATCGGAGGACGTTACTCATCAACATCAGCAGTTGGTGGAGCAGTTCTCTCACTTGCATTCGGTCCGGAGGTATTTGCACAGTTCCTCGACGGAGCAGCAGCAGAGGATAAGCTTTCAAAGAATGCAGACATCATGGAGAATCCTGAGATGCTCGACGCACTCATCGGTGTTTACGAGAGAAACGTACTCGGATATCCTAGCACAGCAGTGCTTCCATACTCACAGGCACTCAGCCGTTTCCCTGCACATTTACAGCAGGCTGATATGGAGTCAAACGGCAAGTCAGTTAACCGATTCGGTGAGCCTGTAGATTATGTGACAGGACCGGTTATCTTCGGTGAGCCTGGAACAAACGGACAGCACTCATTCTATCAGCTCCTTCATCAGGGAACAGATATTGTGCCACTCCAGTTCATTGGCTTCAAGAACAACCAGCTTGATACAGATGTAGTCATCCAGGACAGCACAAGCCAGCAGAAGCTCTGCGCAAACGTAGCAGCTCAGATAGTTGCATTTGCATGTGGTAAGGCAGACGAAAACAAGAACAAGAACTTCGAGGGTGGACGTCCTTCAAGCATCATCATTGGAGACCAGGTAAATCCTGCATCTCTTGGTGCGCTCCTTGCACATTTTGAGAACAAGATCATGTTCCAGGGCTTCTTATGGAATGTAAACAGCTTCGATCAGGAAGGTGTTCAGCTTGGAAAGATACTTGCAAAGAAGGTTCTCGCACATGAGACAGACGGAGCACTTAAGGAGCTCAGCGATATGCTTAATATTTAGTACATCGAATAATAAGTTAAGATACAGAAATATAAAAACGAGCCGCAATCCTGTGGGTATCAGGATTGCGGCTCGTTTTGTTCTGCCATAAATCATCCGGGTAAAGATGATTTATGGTTACTGTTAGGTGTGAACAGTAACGATTTATGACGAATTGGGTGAGATAATTTATTTAGGTTTATAGTTACTAATGTTGATAAATGTTATCATTATTTGTCTGCTTTATGAAAGACAACATATTCCTTGATATTGCTGTCGTATCTGGTATAAGCATGGCCTTGGCTGTTCTTTCCGGCTGCATCACTGTCGTCCTTCTCAGGACCGTTCTCCATCCACCAGGCATAGGCTGCAGCGCCGATACAAACGGCAGCACACACGACAATTATTATTGCTTCAAGCATTTTAAATCCTCCGTTTTACTTTATCAGCATGACGCGGAGAAAATGTTTATTTAATGTATCTAAGTTATATTTCCTCCGCATATGCGCGAGTTTTGAAATAATCAGCGAAGGAAATTAGTTTATGCCCATCCTTGTCGTGGATAAAACGGATAATAAAGCGCCGGCTCGTGTTTGTGAGGCATATGCGCATGACCACGATAGCGGCATATGCGAATAAAATAATATGTATTAACTGGAGTAACGCACCCAGCCAGCTTAAATTGGATGTAAGCCTGCCTAAAAAACCAAGCGAAGAGGTACGGATGCGGCATATGACTGCAGGAAAAGAAGGTATTTCCTCTATATACTGGCAATCCATGAGTGCCGACATATCTGACTCTGAATAAAGCACTGCGCGTGAGTCCAAGACTTCCTGCTGTGGAAGCGCGGCCTTATCAGAAGAGGCATAAGAGCCCCAGACAACCCTGTGATCGTATGAACCGTATGCTGTGCGGTCAGGATCAAATTCGTCCAGATTTTTGTCGAGACTTAGAAAGGAGCAGAATATAAGACAAAGCAACAGTGGTAAAACCAGTATTTTCTTCATGAGAGTCCGCTCCTTTCCTTCCAATTTATGTTTCTATTTTCTTCCTTTAGGTTAAAAAAGTCAACTTTAAAAAAAATAAAATTATATTTTGGGTGTAAATTTGTGATAAATTATGATATATTTTAATTATGTAGTACGAAAATACCATTTCTTGCTTAATAAAAGGAGTATATATGGCAGATTCAGAAAAAATGATTGAAAAATATAAAGCACAGGGATATTCGGATTATCAGCTTGAAGAGATAAGGCTGGGACTCGATGAAGGACTTGATGTCTCACAGTATGCAAGAATAGATTATCTGGCAATACAGATGCGCCAGATTCGTTTTGGACTTGAAGAGAAACTGGATGTATCGTGGTATGCAGGCAGAAGCTTTGACTGGTTTCAGATGGAGGAAATCCGCATAGGCCTTGAAAAAGGACTAGATGTGTCATGCTATGCAAAGGAAAAATATTCCTATGAGGTTATGCGTGAAATCAGGAAAGGACTTGAGGACGGCATAGAGCTTGAACGTTTTGCTGCGGTAGGGGCCGAGTTTTTGCGGGAGCTGCACAAGGCCGTAAAGGATAAGCAGAATATACTGCCGTACATAAAGGCAGGCTATGATCCGGAGCAGCTTGCAGAAATTAGGCATGCGCTCAACAATGGCTGTAAAATTGACCAATATCTCAATACCTCATACCGTGGCATTGCCATAAGGGAAATATGGAAGGGGTTAAAAAACGGTGTAGATGTATCGATTTATGCAAAGCCTGAGTATTCGTGGATGCAGATGCGTGAAATCCGGCTGGGACTTGAGAATCGAGTGGATGTATCGGTATATGCAAAGGTGCTTTATAGCTGGGAACAGATGCGTGAAATCCGTATTGGCATGCAGAATAAAATTGATATTTCAAAATATAAGAGCATGGTACATTCTGCCGCGGATATGCGCAAAATCAGAAAGAGTATGGAGCAGGAGCAGATAGATGCAGAGGCTGAGTATGAGCTTGAGAGAAAACAGCATGACCATGGAATAGACAGGATAAGCGCAGCCCAGTACAACGAAGTAAAGCAGGCAGTGGAATCAAGTGCTGACACGCAGACAGTCAGGGTTGTTATTTCGGAGGATAAGAAGAAGGCTTTTATGTATATAGAGTCCGATACGGTGAGACTGACAAAGGAAGCTATTGAGCGTGAGCTTGAGCGCAATGGAGTTGTAGCAGGAATAGATAAAGCGCTTATTGATGAAATTGCCTCCGGAGGCAGAAGAGGCGAGGTTGTTACGATAGCAGAAAGAGAGCTGCCGGTAAAGGGAGCGGATGGTTATTATCAGTTTTTGTTTGATAGAATAAAGCCGGATGAAGAGATAGATTTTGAAAATATATCCTGGTATACAAACACACACAGAGGTCAGCCACTTGCCATTTATCACGCCGCTGAGCCGGGAAAGCCGGGGCATCTGGTGGACGGAACCGAAATACCTGCCAGCTCTGGAAAAGATATTCCTGTACTTAAGGGAGAGGGATTTACACTGCTTGGAGATAAAAAGACATATATTGCAGAGATAGACGGCTGTGTTGCCATCCGCAATAAAAGTCTTTTTGTGGAGAGACTGCTTGTACTTTCCGGCGATAATGCAGTGACGGATAATATAGATTTTAACGGATGTATTTACATAAAGTCAGATGTGCACACCAGGGTCAGAATCCATGCTACAGGTGATATTGTGGTTGATGGAAGTGTGAGTGGAGCTTCTCTTAGCTGCCTGGGAAATATATTTATCAGAGGCGGGGTAGATGGTGATGGAGAGGCTTTCGTAACGGCGGTTGGATATGTTATAGGAAAATACTTTGAAAATGTTACTATTGAGGCTGCTGATATTATCAGCAATTACTATATGAAATGTGCAATCAAGGCATCGGACAGCATAAAGGCATACTCAAAGATATGTGGAGGTGTGGTGTACGCCGGTAAGAAAATAGAGACGGTTGATATAGGCAACAGAAACGGCGCATTTACCAAGGTGACCCTTGGAAATGTTAGACAGCAGAATGTGCAGCATAAATTCAGGCAGGATATGGAGGAAATGGACAAGCAGATCAGGCTTCTCAATGAAGCATTGGATGATATGAAAAATAGATTTGAGCCTGAGGTGCTCAATACCATGCCTATGTTTCTTAAGCTGGAAAACGCAATTTTTACAAAGGAAACGGAAAAGAAATCCCTGATAAGCAGCATGGCAGAGGTTACCAGACAGCAACAGCAGCTTAATAATGCTGTGCTTCGCATAAAGGGTATGATGTATGATGGCACATCTGTCGAAATAAATGATGGAAAGCTGGATAATGTGCCACTTTCCAAAGTAGAGCTCGTTAACAGAAATCACAGTATTGATGTGATACAGCATAAATAGCATGGAGGAAATATGAGGGATAAGATACTTATAGCAGATGATACAGAGATGAACAGAGAGATGCTTTCCATCGTTTTGGGCGACCATTATAAAATAGTGCAGGCATCAGAGGGACAGGAGGTAATTGGGCTTATAGATAAGCTAAAGGATGAGCTTCTTGCAGTACTGCTTGCGCTGGATATGTCAGGTGTAGATGGGTTAGATGTGCTTGGCCATATAAAAGAAACAGGACTCCTTGAAAAAGCACCGGTGATAATTATCAGCTCTGAATCCACATATGAGACAGAAAGGGAATATCTGGAAAAGGGAGTCTCTGATTTTATCAGAAAGCCATTTGACAATGTAATAGTAAAGAGCCGTGTTGACAATTTGGTAGACCTTTTTACATATCGAAACAATCTTGAAGAAAAGGTACAGATACAGACACAGAATTTGCAGCGTCAGAACAAGCTTCTTGAGCTGCAGGCGGAAAAAATCAAAAAGAGCAATGAAATGATTATTGATGTGCTTGGTACAGTTGTTGAGTACCGTAACCTGGAAAGAGGACCGCATATTAAGAGGGTTAAGGGCTTTACCAATATTCTTGCAACGAAGGTGGCAGAAAAATACCATGAGTACGGGCTTACACCACAGAAAATAGAAGTGATTGTTGCTGCGAGCGCGCTTCATGATATAGGTAAAATTGCCATAAAGGACAGCATTCTCTTAAAACCCGGTAAGCTTACACGCGATGAATTTGAGTATATGCAGTCACATACGATTAAGGGCTGTGATATTCTTGAGCAGATTGATGAAGCATGGGACAAGGAATACGCAAAGGCAAGCTGGGACATCTGCCGTTATCATCACGAGAGATACGATGGCAATGGTTACCCGGAGGGACTTTCAGGTGAGGATATTCCTATTTCAGCGCAGCTTGTTTCGATTGCTGATGTATATGATGCGCTTGTCAGCAAGCGTATTTATAAGGATGCTATTGAAAAGGACAAGGCTTATCATATGATTCTGGTGGGTGAGTGCGGAGTATTCTCTCCAAAGCTTATGCAGTGCTTCAGGGAATGCAGAAAGCAGTTTGAGGAGCTGGCTGACAAATATGACATGCTTGAGGCGAGTGATTAGGGAAAAACTTATTGATTTATATATATTGCATAAAAAATGATCGAAAATTTATGCATGTTTGTGCATCACGATAATAGACATTTTAAGGAGCACGTGATACTATAATTAACGTAAAAACCCCCCCCAATACATTATATATTTTTACTATCCCCATAGTAAAATACCTTCTCCTAAAGGACAGCAGAACGATGGCTGTTCTTTTTTTGTTCAAAAATATTAGAGCCTGCACATTTTTGGTACTGCGAGTGGCATACACACTCTCACTTTCGCTACACTGCGCTGCAAAGTGTCTGTATGAATTATGCTTTGAAGGGCTTCTATGCTTGACGAAAACGTCGAAACGCGCCGTCCATGGCGCGATTTCTCCTCTCACCTGCGTCCATGCAGGTGAGTTTCTGCGATTCATGCGCATAATTCTACAGACACTAAGCAGCTACGTTATTCGCTCCTGAGAGAGTATGTATGCCACTCGCAGCCCCCCAAAAAAAAAATAGTGTATATTTCGGGAAACAAGCAGATATAATATTGTTGAAATGATTTAGACATGATACAATCAGATTAGATATTAGATAGCACGCAAGAAGCGAGACATGCTGATAATAGCTCTCTTTCTTCAAGCCTGCAGACATCGAAGGCTCTGATGGCATAATACAGAGTCACTGACACCAAATACTGTGAGCAGATGATAGTTGCTTCACGTATGAGGAGGAAGAACATTTTAAGATTTAGGGTGTACTTCCGGCGAAGTGCACCCTTCTTTTATTGGACATCCCAACATAAATTGAAAATTGTAACAGCGTCAAGCTGCGGAGAAGCCTCGAAAGAGGCGGATTTTCAATTAATGGTGGGAGCTTTGTTCACATTAAATACAAGATATAAGGAGTAACACATGGAAACAAGAATAGCTCTGATCGGCATTATAGTTGAAAACCCGGATTCGGTTGAGCAGCTTAACCATATGCTGCATGAGTACGGCAGCTTCATTGTGGGCCGCATGGGTATCCCTTACGAGAAAAAGAACGTGAATATCATCAGTGTGGCGATTGACGCACCGCAGGATATTATCAGTGCGCTGTCCGGCAGGATTGGCAGGCTGAATGGCATAGGAGTGAAGACCGTTTACTCTAATAAATAAAGCAGACCAGACTACAGGAGAAAGCATGACCGAAAATACAGCAATAATAAAAATGATAGATGAAATTAAGGCCTGCCGGAATATCACCTTGGAGCAGCTGCATATGCTGCTTGAAACGGATGATATGCAGGCGGTTGATTACCTGAGAAAGAGTGCATCAGAGAAAGCACACGAGACCTATGGCAATCAGGTTTTTATACGAGGGCTGATAGAGTTCACCAACTACTGCAAAAACGACTGTCTTTACTGCGGCATAAGGCACAGTAATACTCACGCGGACCGCTATCGCCTGAGTACGGAGCAGATTATGGCATGCTGCGAGAGTGGCTATGAGCTTGGTTTTCGTACCTTTGTGCTGCAGGGCGGTGAGGACCCATACTACACGGATGAGCGCATCTGTGGGATAGTGTCCGGGATTAAGGCAAGGTATCCGGACTGCGCAGTTACACTCTCTATCGGTGAAAAGTCAAAGGAGAGCTATCAGAGCTATTTTGATGCAGGGGCAGACAGATATCTGCTGCGCCATGAGACCGCGGATGAAAAGCATTACAGTAGGCTTCATCCGGCAGAGATGTCACTTGCAGACAGAAAGCAGTGCCTTTGGGATTTGAAAGAGATAGGCTATCAGGTGGGCTGCGGCTTCATGGTCGGCTCGCCGGGACAGACAGTGGAGACCTTGTACGAGGATTTGCAGTTTATAAAGGAGCTTGAGCCTCACATGGTTGGAATCGGTCCTTTCATATCGCAGAAGGATACGCCATTTGCAAATGAGAAGTCAGGAACCATGGACGAGACGCTTCGCCTGCTTTCAATCATCAGGCTCATACATCCCAAGGTGCTGCTTCCTGCCACGACAGCGCTTGGCACAATCCATCCGCTCGGCAGGGAAAAGGGCATACAGTCGGGTGCCAATGTCGTGATGCCAAACCTCTCACCGGTCAATGTCCGCGACAAATACAAGCTCTACGACAATAAAATCTGCACAGGAGATGAGGCTGCAGAGTGCCGCTACTGTATGGAAAACCGGATGAAGAGCATAGGATATCAGGTGGTGGTGTCGCGCGGAGACTACGCAGATATGCCCATCAGCGCAGCTGATTCTAATGCGCTTGCGGCTCGCAACTGTGAATGTACTGAACAATTACAAATTTAAAATATAAACATTGGGATATAGAAGGAGATAAAAATGTACAACGTAAAATCATTAAAGGCTGAGGAATTCATCTCAGACGAGGAAATCAAAGAGACTCTCGAATACGCAGAGGCAAACAAAAATAATATAGGGCTCATCGATGAGATTATCGAGAAAGCAAAGCTCAAAAAAGGACTCACACACAGAGAGGCATCAGTGCTTTTAGCCTGTGAGATTCCGGAGAAGCTCGATGAGGTTTACAAGCTTGCACAGCAGATAAAGAAGGACTTCTACGGAAACAGAATCGTGCTTTTTGCACCGCTTTATCTGTCAAACTACTGTGTGAACGGCTGTGTTTACTGTCCGTATCATATGAAAAATAAGCATATTGCGAGAAAGAAGCTCACTCAGGAGGAAATCGTAAAAGAGGTCACAGCTCTTCAGGATATGGGACACAAGCGTCTTGCAATCGAGGCAGGAGAGGACCCTGTAAACAATCCGATTGAGTACATTCTCGAGTGTATCAACACAATCTACAGCATCAAGCACAAAAACGGAGCTATCCGCCGTGTAAATGTAAATATCGCTGCCACTACAGTGGAGAATTACAGAAAGCTCAAGGAGGCAGGAATCGGAACCTACATACTTTTCCAGGAGACATATCATAAGGAGAGCTATGAGCAGCTTCATCCGACAGGACCAAAGCATGACTATGCATATCACACAGAGGCCATGGACCGTGCTATGGAGGGTGGCATTGACGATGTGGGACTTGGTGTGCTTTTCGGACTGGACAAGTACAAGTATGAGTTTGCCGGACTTTTGATGCATGCAGAGCACCTTGAGGCAGTGCACGGTGTAGGTCCTCACACCATCAGTGTGCCGCGTATAAAGCACGCAGACGATATAGACCCGGATGTATTTGACAATGGCATCAGTGATGATACCTTCGCCAAAATATGCGCACTTATCCGTATTTCAGTGCCATACACAGGAATGATAATCTCAACCCGTGAGAGCCAGGCTGTCCGTGAAAAGGTTCTGCCGCTCGGTGTTTCACAGATCAGTGGCGCATCAAAGACAAGTGTCGGAGGCTATGCAGACCCGGAGGCTGAGAAAAATGCAGAGGCAACATCAGAGCAGTTTGATGTCAGCGACCAGAGAACACTCGACGAGGTGGTAAACTGGCTTATGAAGATGGATTATATCCCTTCCTTCTGTACAGCCTGCTACAGAGAGGGCAGAACAGGAGACCGTTTTATGGCACTGTGCAAGAGTATGCAGATACTTAACTGCTGTCATCCGAACGCGCTCATGACACTGAAGGAGTACCTTGAGGACTACGCAAGCCCGCAGACAAAGGAGCTTGGAATGAAGCTCATCGACAGGGAAATCGAAAAGATTACCAATCCAAAGGTTAAGCAGACCTGCTATGAGCATATACATGATATTGCAGACGGAAAACGTGATTTTCGTTTCTAAAGGAGGATACATATGGGAAATTTGAATGAGACACCTTCTGCCAACAGACTTCATATAGGTATATACGGAAAGACAAACAGTGGTAAGTCATCACTGATTAACGCGGTTACAAAGCAGGAGGTTTCCATTGTGGCCGATGTGGCTGGTACGACAACCGACCCAGTGTACAAGCCAATGGAGATTCATCCTCTAGGACCTTGTGTGATTATTGATACGGCGGGCTTTGATGATGAAAGTGAGCTTGGTGAAAGACGTGTGGAAAAGACTCATCTGGCAGCAGAGAAAACAGATATAGCCGTTGTAGTGCTTGATATTGCAGAGGTCATTGCTGCGAAGAAGGCGGGAATTCCATTTAAAAAGGCTTTTAAGGATGAGGCAGAATGGAGTCTGCTTTTTGCAAAAAAACATACTCCGGTTGTATTTGCCTTAAACAAGATAGACGAGATTTTGCTTTCTGCTGAGGCACAGGAAAAGAGCAGAGGAAAGCTTGACAATGCTGCAATAGAGGCTGCAAAGAGCTGGGTTTTTGAGGAAAACAGTGCTGTGATGGGCAAAAATGCAGACAATAGCTTTGAGGTTGTAGCAGTCAGCGCATTAAAGGGCAAGGGAATGGATGCCGTTATCTCTGCACTCACACGCCTTTTGCCTGAGGATTTCGGACAGGAATTTATCCTCGGAGACCTTGTTTGTGAGACAGACCTGGTGCTTCTTGTCATGCCGCAGGATATCCAGGCGCCAAAGGGCAGGCTCATACTGCCACAGGTGCAGACACTCAGGGAATTGCTCGATAGAAAATGCCTTGTAATGAGCACGACGACTGACAAAATGATAGATGCGCTTGCGGCGTTATCGCGCGCACCAAAGCTCATCGTGACAGATTCACAGGTGTTTGGCTATGTGTACGAGCACAAGCCGGCAGAGAGTATGCTCACATCATTTTCAGTGCTTTTTGCAGCCTACAAGGGGGATCTGCCATACTATGTGGAGAGTGCAAGGGCAATAGATGCATTAAAGCCATCCTCAAGGGTGCTCATCGCAGAGTGCTGCACACATGCGCCTCTCGCAGAGGATATAGGCAGGGTGAAGCTTCCGAACCTGCTTAAAAAACGTGTCGGTGAGGAGCTTACCGTGGATATTACAAGCGGTACGGACTTCCCTGATAATCTTTCGCAGTACGACCTCGTTATTCAGTGTGGCGCATGCATGTTTAACAGAAAATATGTATTATCAAGGATAGACAGGGCACGCACACAGCATGTGCCTATGACAAACTATGGCGTGGCTATAGCACACCTGACAGGAATACTCGATAAGGTGAGCATGCCCTAGAAAAGCCTTAAAAGCCGGGAGAAAGAGAAGCTATCGGTATGACGAAAACAAGTGATTTTGACGACAAAGTGAATTATAGTGGCGATTATAAAGGTAATTATAGCAATAATTACAGCAGCGATTATAGCGCCACCGGTTACGCTCGTCTGGCGAAGAGCCTTATTGACATTGTAAAGGAGCAGCAGGCGAAGCTTGGTTACAGGAAGGAAATAGTCAGACTGTATTATCCTCTTTCCACGCTCAGACATTTCTTTGAGTGTGCAGGGGATGAAAATAAAATTGCAGCCGGCGTAATTTCAGAGCAGCAGATGCTTGAAATCCTTGCTCCAAACAACCTGCCAAAACAGCTTACTGACACCATAGGTGAGATAAAGGTTACCGCAAAAAATGAGCGTTTCTGTATAGAAATATCACCTGAGGGCAGTGAGTATGTGCATGAAAACACTGCTGACAACGAGTTTATAAGTGAGCTGATAGCGCTTGTCGGCACGCATGGCTGTACCATGGAGCAGATAACAGAGCTGTTTTACAAATACTCGGACGACATCGAGAAAAAGGAAATGCAAAACGGCGAGTTTGACTGTTACATCCGCTTCTTAAATGAGCCGGATGACACATACTACTATTGCTTCCATGATGAGGGCAGCCAGATTATTTACCATAGATTTCTGCCGCAGGATTATGCGGACTTTGGATTTTAATGGATATGTTTAGATGCAGGCATAGAGTAAATATTGCTTTTGGTGTTGGCCTTTGAATTTACTTTGAAGTTACACGGAGACATAGTTTGACAAAAATATAACAATCTAATATAATGGCGGTTGAGAGTAGGGTTTATGTATAATATGCACAGCAGGAGATATACACATGGCAACATTTACCAGAAAAGCCATAATGCAGACTTTTTTACATATACTGAAAAACAAACCGCTTGACAGGATTACAGTCAAGGATATATGCGAGCAGTGTGAGATAAACAGAAATACATTTTACTATTATTTCAAGGACATATATGATGTGCTTGAGGCCATATTTGAGGACGAGGTCAGGCTTGTGATGGATGAGGCAAAGGAAGGCGTGACATTTCATGATGCATATGCCAGAGCTGCTGCCCTTATTCTTAATAACCGCGAGGCGATAATGCACATTTATGCGTCTGAAAACGGCAGGGTGCTGAGGAAATATCTGGATGCCGTGGTCACACAGATGGTGCGCCGCTTTGTGCTGGAAAAGGCAGAGGGCTATAGCCTGGATGATAGTGACATTGCTTTTATCACGGCATTTTACAGCAACGGAATCGTGGGCAGCACAATAAAGTGGATTGAGAGAGGCAGTATGATGAGCAGCCTGCCTGAGAACATTACGGCAAATGACAAAGGAGTGTCAAAAAGCCAATACAACAGAGATATTGTTAAGAGAATCGGTGACTCCTTCGAGGCCACAATTTATGATATGATTGAGTGCTGCCTGTAGGCAGGCGGATATTGGATGACAAAATAATTCGAACAGATTTGATAGAGTGTCTGAATTTCAGACACTCTTATTTTTTTGTCCATTTTAAAGACGATTATGGTGGATTAGAATAGCAGACAAAAAGGAGGGAGATACTTTATGCATACATTGGTACGTGTGAAAAATGCATACACTGTCATGACAATATGCCTGATTGCATTAGGGGCAGCTTTGTTATTTGCGCCACAGCTTGGACTTAGGACTTTGTGCGTGGTGTATGGAGTGTTTCTCATAGTATACGGAGTGACAAAGCTGTCCGGATATTTTGCAAAGGATTTATTTCAGCTTGCGTTTCAGTTTGACCTTGCGCTGGGTATAGTTTCAATAGTGCTTGGAATCATAATTATAGAGAAATCTGAGTATATTATAGAGATATTGTCCACAGCGATAGGCATTTTTATGCTGGTGGACGCAGCCTTAAAGATACAGACCGCAGTGGAAGCAAAGCGTTTTGGCATCGAGAGATGGTGGCTCATACTCGTGATGTCGTTTGTAGTGGCATTTGTGGGAATACTGCTTCTTGTGACACCATTTGAGACCGTAGGCATGATAGTTAGACTAATAGGACTGAATTTGAGTCTTGACGGAATACTAAATTTATTTGTCGTCAGAAATACCGTTGAAACAATAAGGAGGAATACAAAGTGGGAAATTTAGGACACCAGGCAGCGAGACTTGCTGCATCAAAAATATGTGACAACATTGTAAAAGGACTTTGCAAGGACCCGGAGACAGAGGTTGTAAAGCTCATCGACATATGGCAGAAATTCATGGGCGATGAGAAGATTGATTTAAACTATGACAGTGCGCGCAAGATGATCTGTGATAAGGACTGCACGCTCAACAAGTACATGCATCGTCTTATCAACGAGATAGATCCTCATGTATTAAAGACAATTGCGCTCAATCTGGGCTTTGAGGCATTTGTTTACGGCACAAAAACCATCCGTAAAAATCGTGAAAAGTATGGCTGCAATGTGCCATGGCTCATTCTTATGGATCCGACAAGTGCCTGCAATCTGCACTGCACCGGCTGCTGGGCAGCAGAGTATGGCCACAAGCTGAACCTTACCTTTGATGAGATGGATAAGGTCATAACACAGGGCAAGGAGCTTGGAGTATATCTGTATATGTTTACAGGAGGGGAGCCTCTTGTCAGAAAAGCAGACCTTGTTAAGCTCTGTGAGAAGCACAGTGACTGTGCATTTCTGGCATTCACAAACGGTACACTCGTGGATGAGACCTTCTGCGCAGACTTAAAGCGTATCGGAAATCTGTACCTTGCAATAAGTCTTGAGGGCTTCTCAGAGGTAAACGACTTAAGACGAGGCACCGGTGTATTTGCAAAGGTTATGCATGCGATGGATTTGCTTAAAGAGAATGGACTTGTGTTCGGTACATCAATATGTTACACATCAAAGAACTATGAGACAGTTACCAGCGATGAGTTTATCGATATGATTGTGGAAAAGGGCTGCCGCTATGCGCTTTACTTCCACTATATGCCTGTCGGAAACGATGCATCACTGGAGCTTTTACCGAACCCGGAGCAGAGACTTTACATCAAGGACCGTGTCCGTGAAATCAGAAATATGACAACCGGCAAGGGAATTTTCACAATGGATTTCCAGAACGACGGAGAGTTTGTCGGAGGCTGTATCGCAGGAGGAAGAAACTACTTCCATATCAATGCCAACGGTGATGCTGAGCCATGTGTATTCATACACTATTCAGGAGCCAACATCCGTACACACAGCATGCTTGAGATTTTAAAGCAGCCGCTTTTCATGGCATACCATGATAACCAGCCGTTTAATGAGAATCACTACAGACCTTGTCCGATGCTTGAAAATCCCGAGATTTTACAGAGGCTCGTAAAGGAAACCGGCGCAAAATCAACGGATCTGCAGTCGCCTGAGAGCGCGGAGCACCTGTGCAGCAAGTGTAAGGAATATGCGCAGGCATGGAAGCCTTATGCCGATAAGCTCTGGGCGGAGGAAGGACATTAGTTTAACCCGGAGATCTATGTTGAATATCAGCTATAAGATTGATATAATCAATCTGTGTACGCAGAAAAATGATTATATGAGTGCGGGGAATTAACATGAAAGCGATGTTCATAGATGTAGACGGGACTCTCAGCAGTCCGTGTTACAGGGTAGATGGAAGATTTCAGATAGGTATGTCGGATGTGCAGTGGGCAGACTACTGCAAGACGAATGGTGAGGATACTTACGAATGGTGCAGGCCTGTCATGCAGGTTAAGGAGTATGCCATGAAGGCTAAGGCAAATGGTACGAGGCTGTATGTACTCACCACCTCGGGAACAGTGATAGAAACTGTTGCCAAGCGCAGGTTTATAGACAGATATTATGCAGGAATGTTTGATGATATTTATGCGGTTGAGCATGATGATGACAAGGTGAAATTTATTCTGAAAAAAGCATCAGAGCTTGGAATTGAACCGGGTGACTGTGAGCTTGTTGAGGATACTTACCGCATACTGCTGCAGACAGTTACAGAGGGTATCAAATCCACACATATTACAACGATTCTCACCGGAATTAATGAGTAATCCTGTACGAATTTATGCTGTGACGCATGGTTTGACAGTGCAGTGTCAGGCCGGCGTTATAACAGCAATTAGGGCTATTGAGCGATAGCTGTTGTGTTATCGGATATTATACGGATTTCGGCTCAGGCATATTGAGGATTTTGCGGACTGCAGACTGCATTTCAGGCATATTTCGGTAATGCTCAAGCAGAAGCACTTCATCGCTGCTTAGCTTCAGTCGTTTATTATCTTTATTTAAAAATGAATGATTGATATCGGAAATTTTATAGATATCACAGAGTAAAAGAAATTTGTCGGCAGAAGGTGGATTCTGATTGTTTTCCCAGCCATAGACGGTTTTATTTGAAAGATGAATATTGTGCTCAGCAAGCTTTTGGGTTACCTCATCCATGCTCAGCTTGTTGAGCTTTCTGTAGTATTTCAACACTTTTCCAATGTTTTCATTTGTAGTCATAATAAATTCCTCCGGAAAAATAAAATCTGCAAGGCGGCTTTAAATAGTTACTTTGCAAGAATATTCTATATTTGGAAGAAATTACCAGCAAATACTTCTGACTTGAATAGAAAAACGCAAATAAAACAGATAATAATAAGTCTGAAATTCTATGCAGGCAAGAATAAAAAACTGCGCAAAAAGCAATGCTGTCAGAGAATTGTGTTTTTTCCGGAGAAAATTTCCACGCCACTCTAAAGAAATATTCGAAACATCCGATAAATAAGTCAAGAAATAAATTTTACACATATTTCAAGGATGAAATATAAAAGAAAGGAGAACCTGTTATGCGTATAGATGCATATAATCAGATAGCACAGTTGTACGGAGTATCAAAGACCGCGAGAACGCAGAAGGCACAAGGCACAGCAAGTGTGTCTGATCAGGTATCAATTTCGCAGGCCGGTAGAGATTACCAGATTGCGAAAAAAGCAGTATCAGAAGCTTCGGACATCAGGGAAGATAAAGTCGCTCAGCTTAAGAATATGGTGAACTCCGGACAGTATCAGGTAAACGGAGATGATTTCGCAAGCAAGCTTTTAGAGAAGTACAATTCTTTATAAGACAAGGTGAAAAGAAAAAGAGGATTTTATAGTGGCTAGTTTAGTGGAAGAGCTTATCAATGTGCTCGAAGAGGAAGAAAAAATTTATATGACACTTGCAGCAAATGGGGAGAAAAAGCGTCAGATTATTATTGATGCAGATATCCCGGAGCTCGAGAGGCTTACAGATGCAGACCAGAAAGCAAGTGATGAGCTCCTCTCAAAGAGTAATAAGCAGATTTCACTTCTTACGGATATTGCCAATGTACTTGGCAAGTCACAGGAGCAGATGACAGTCACCAGACTGATTGGATATCTCGGCGCACAGCCGGATATTCAGGCGAAGCTGACTGCAGCAAGGGACAGACTGCTTGATGCGGCAGCACAGATGCAAAAAATCAATGAATTAAATTCACAATTACTTGCTCAGGCAATAGAACTCGCGGAATTTGACATAACCTTGTTCAAGAGCATGAGACAGGCACCGGAGACCGCCAATTATGATAGAAATGCTTATAATACAGGCGATATTCTGGGAAGCAGCGGTTTTGATGCGAAGCAATAATCATTATTAATGCAGTAATTAATGACTCGGAGGACAGGAACATGGCAAATGGATTCGGAAGCTTTTATGTAGGTAATTCCGGACTTATAAATGCGCAGAATGCTCTTAATACAACAGCAAACAACATGGCTAATGTCAATACGACAGGCTATGTGCGCCAGCAGGTAAGGTTTTCAGATAAAGGTTATATTACAAGAAACGGTGCTACAGAGTATACAAACATCCAGCAGAGTGGACTGGGTGTATCGGTATCGGACGTGGCACACGTCAGGGATATTTTCTTAGATAAATCGTATAGACAGGAGAACGGACGAAAAGCGTTTTACTCATCATTGTATGATACAAGCTCATATGTTGAGGATATCATGCAGGAGATGAACGGAGCTGAGTTCAAGGAGAGTATATCGGAGCTTTGGCAGGCATTTCAGGAGTTTGGCAAGGATCCGACAAATTCAACAAATCAGAATCTTATAGTTCAAAAGAGTGAGCTTTTTTTGACGAGATGCAATACGGTTTATTCGGATCTTCAAAAATACCAGTCCAATATCAATATGCAAATTAAAGAGCAGGTTGACAGAATCAATGAGATCGGAGACCGGATATATGCGCTCAATCTTGAGATACAAAAGACAGAGGCATCAGGAGTGCAGACAGCAATGACTGCGCGTGATGAAAGGGATAGTCTGTTAGACGAGCTCTCAGGCTATACCAAGATTGAGGCAGAGGAGGATTCTACAGGCTTTGTACATGTAAAGCTGGAGGGACAGCAGTTTGTGCATGATAACAGGTGCAATCATATTGGACTTTCAGAGGAAAAAGGCACAGGCTTTTACACTCCGTACTGGCCTAATATTTCCACAGATGCAAACTACGTGCCGGTATTCAATGATGTCACACTGCCGTCATCACTTGCAAATAGGGTTGGAAGCACACAGACTACGGACATTGCGACAAGTCTTAATAATGATATAGGAAGTCTCAAGGGACTATTGGTTTCAAGAGGTTCAGAATACGGAACCTTCGATTTCATGTCGGATGAGAATTACAGCAAGGTAGAGGACAATATTGTTATGGAAACCCAGGCTGAGATTTCATATCTTGCCAGAAATATAATGATGGCAATGAACGATATATTCTGTCCAAATACCACATATACCGCGGCAGATGGCACACAGTACACCGTGCTGGATACCAAAAACTGCTCGGTGGGAGAGGATGGAAAGCTTCCACCGTTAGAGCTCTTTTCAAGAAACGGCTATGACAGATATACGGAAACAGAAATTGATGGTCAGAAGTTTTATGTATACAATGGCGAGACAAATGCAAACCTGTCATCATGGTATAAGCTTGGAAATGTAACTGTAAATCCAAAGGTAGTTGCGCAGGTTACCCTGATGCCTTCATATAATCAGGATGGAGCAGCAGACTATGGACTTGGTGATAAAATCAGCAAAGCATGGGCCAATGAGGGCTTGTATATTAACCCGAATGACACATCAAAGTGCAATTTTGAGGGCTATTATGACAAGATAATTTCAAGGCTTGGAACCTCCGGCAGCGTATATAAATCATCGACTGACACACTTACGTCAACCACAGCGGCTATCGACAATCAGCGAAATCAGATAATGGGAGTTTCAAGTGATGAGGAGCTGACAAATATGATAAAATTCCAGTCAGCCTATAACGCTTCCAGCAGGTATATTACGGTAATCAGCCAGATGACAGAGCTGATAGTAGGATTAATATAAACAGGAGGAGTCTGCATGGCTTCAACATTTTTTGGATTAAATATAGGTGTAAGTGCCCTGAATTCGTTTCAGGTTGCGACCAATACAACAGCCAACAACATTGCAAATGTCAAAACAACAGGCTTCACAAGGCAGTCGGCCACACTGACAGCAAAGGATGCGCTGAATGTCACAGCGCGCTACGGCAGTGTAGGTACAGGTGTTACTGTTACATCTATCAAGCAGCAGAGAGATTTATATTACGATACAAAGTATTGGGAGAATAATTCCTGCTATGGCAGATATGAGCAGAAGCTTTATTATCTTGGCCAGATTCAGAATTATTTTAAGGATAACGGAGCTTCGGTCAAAGGCTTTTCAAGTGTATTTTCACAGATGTTTTCAGACCTTGATACATTAAGGAGCAAGCCGTCTGATAAGACAGTCAGAAACCAGTTTATCAGCAGTGCACAGAGCCTTTGCACATATTTCAACCAGATGAGCGATAATCTTTCAAAGCTGCAGGATGACTGCAACGAGGAAATAAGAAACAGGGTTGATGAGATTAACTCCATCAGTGAAAAGATATCTCTGCTCAATAAAGAGATAAATCAGATAGAGACAGGCACCGGTGTGGAGGCCAGCTCACTCAGGGATGAAAGAGCCAATCTGATGGACGATCTTTCCAAAATTGTCAATGTATCATACAAGGAGACACCTATACAGAACACAAACGGTGATAATCTCGGTGGTACGAGCTTTTGCCTTTTTGTCAATGGGGAGAAGATTGTAGATGGCAAGGATTACAGGAAGCTGGTCTGTGAGTCAACCGATATAAAGAATAATCAGACAGACAATGACGATTTGTTTAAAATATACTGGGCGGACACCAAGATGGAGTTTGTTGCCACAGCGGGAACAGCAGGAGGCAGTCTCAAGGCACTTTTCGAGATGCGTGACGGTGACAATCTTGAGAATTTTAAGGGCAAGGTTACACAGGCGGATTCCTATTCATTTACGGTAAGCAACACGTCATTGACCAATATTAAATCACTCAATCTGCCTGATACAAACGGCAAGATTACTGTTGACCATGTGACCTATACCTACGATAGCTGGGAGGCGGAGGTTGATGCGGACGGCAACATAAAGTCGATGAAGTTTAACCTGAGCAAAAACAAGGCGGTGGCCAATCCGGCTGCAGTAGTGGCAGACAATGCAACGCTCAGTGCGGGTTCGGGAATCAACGAGAGAGGAATACCGTACTATATGACACAGCTCAATGAGTTTGTCAGAAACTTTGCGGAGCTTTTCAATAAGGCTGAGAGCAAGGGACAGAATATGAACGGAGATACCCCACCGACATTTTTCGAGGGAATAACGGCTACCGGAAAGGTATATGATTTCTCTGATTCGGATGCATACAGCAAGCTTACGGATGGGCAGACAACAACCATAAGCAGTTCATCAAATACATATTACAGGATGACCGCAGGCAACTATTCGGTCAATAAGGATGTGATGAATAATGTATCACTCTTTGCAACAGCAACAGATTATGTTAAGACAGATGCATGTGATATAGTTGATGAATTAAAAAAGCTTCAGTCGCAGACCACTGTTTACAGAGGCGATAAGGCTGAATCGTTTCTGGAAACAATTATATCCAATGTATCGGTTGATACGGAAAAGGCAGAGACCAACAATAAACTCTATCAGAACCTTGAGCAGACTATTTCAAACCAGAGGAAATCGGTATCCGGTGTGGATGAGGATGAGGAAGCCTTAAACCTTATCAAATATCAGAATGCATACAATATGGCTTCAAAGGTTATTTCCATAATGAGCCAGATGCTTGAAAAGCTGATAAACGATACAGGAGTTGCATAATAAAGGCTGTGGTTTACATACAAAGGTGACCGGCAGCGAATAAAGGAGGCATACCGATATGCGTATAACAAACAACATGATAATGGGTAACACCAAGACGAATATCAATTTGGCAAAGACACTGGTGGATAAATACAATACCCAGATGACAACTCAAAAGAAAATTGACAAGGCATCGGATGATCCGGTTATTGCAATCAGATCGCTTCGTCTGTCAACCAGCCTGTCTCATATAGACCAATATGTTAATAATAATATACCAGATGCCAATTCATGGATGGATGTTACAGAGACTGCTCTTAAGAACACAAAATCACTCCTGACAGATATTCGTACACAGTGTGTAAACGGTTCTACGGATACACTCACATCGGAGGACAGAAATACCATATTAAAGCAGCTTAAAGCACTTTCGGAGCAGGTGTATACAGAGGGCAATGCTGACTACGCAGGCAGGACTGTATTCACAGGATACCGTACATCATCAAAGCTTACATTTCAGAAGGATACACAGTGCACTTATCAGATTAACCAGGATTTTTCGGCTAGTGACTTGTCTGAAAAGCGTTATTACACAAACGGCGTGACGGTGCCGGCAACCATAAACAGCACCACTGCGGATTGCACTACAGATGTCACAGAGTACAGCTATCAGAGAATACGTCTGGCATATGGTAGTACGACAGACGATATCCAGCTTTCAATAAACGGAAATTCAGTGGCGCAGGGCAATAACTATACGGTATATGAGCATTCTTCAGATTTTGACCCGTCAAAGCTTGGAGATAACCAGATTGCATATATTCAGGAAAGCGGAGAATTTGTTTTCGGAAAGACAGTAGCGGCTTCCATCAAGGATAATGATCAAAAGATCTCCGTCACATATGTGAAAACCGGTTTTGATGGAGGGGATGCGAGACCGGAGTATTATTACAACTGTAAGGATCTGACAGATGCCATCACACTTGATACCAACGGAAAAGTACCTCATGACGCAGCAGGAAACATCAAATATACCAATGCATCGGCGATTGTTGACTACAAATATGAAAGTCAGGAAATCAAGTACACAGTGGCAAACAGCACAGACATCACTGTCAATACACAGGCAAAGGATGTTATGGATACAGGCATCAAGCGCGATGTGGATGAGCTTATCAACGTGGTTCAAAACTCCATCAATGCTCATGACAAGGTTTCACAGCTTGAGAAGATGATGTCACAACAGCAGTATTCAGACAAGGATTCACAGGCTAAGCTGAAAACATATCTGGATGCGGCTAAACAGGAGGCTGATTATGCCGATAACAATCTGCAAAAGACATACAGCCAGTATATTACCAGGTTCGATGACCATTTGAATAAGGTCAATTTGGCACTCACAGATTCCGGCAGTACTCAAAGCCGTCTGACCCTCATAAAGAACAGGGTAGAGGAGCAGCAGACTACCATTGAGGATCTTAAGTCATCAAATGAGGACAGGGATATTTCAGATATTATCATTGATTTTTATGCCATGTACAATGCATACCAGTCAAGCCTGAGAGCAGCCTCAAAGGCTAATTCGCAGACTCTTCTGGATTATTTGTAATCATTGGGTAATTATCAATTTATATTAATTGTATTATACAGACGTTCGCGGAGCGGGCGGGAAGGAGGACAGCCATGAGGGCAAAAACGAGAATATTTGGGGAAATTGATATTCCGCAGGACAAAATCATCACTATGGAAAAGGGGATGATAGGATTCCCGGAGCTTAAGAATTACACTCTGATTTTTAACTCAGAGAAGCAGAATGACAAGAAATCCATTATGTGGCTTCAGTCGATGGATGATGGAGACATTGCATTTCCTGTCATGACACCGGACATCATCATGCCGGATTACAAGCCTTATGTAAATGAGGAGATTTTAACACCACTGGGACAGCTCACAGAAGATAATATGTATATACTTGTCACAGTGAATGTGCCTAGTGATATAACAAAGATAGCATGCAATTTGAAGGCGCCTATTGTTGTAAATATGGATACAAACAAGGCGGCACAGCTCATTGTGGAGGACGATTACAAGGTTCATTTTCCTATCTATGATATCATAAAGGGAAATAAAGAAAGGGCGGGTGAATAATATGCTGGCTCTTACAAGAAAAAAGGGTGAATCCCTTATGATAAACAACGATATTGAGATTACTGTTCTGGAAATCAGGGGGGATCAGATTAAGATAGGTGTCAGTGCACCTAAGGAGGTTCCGATTTACCGCAAGGAAGTGTATACACAAATCCAGCAGGAAAACAAGAAATCTGCGGGAGTGGAAAGCACACAGGCGCTTAACGAGTTGTTTAATTAAACACAAATGCCTATTCATTTGCAAAGACAATATACAAAGACAATAAAATCTGCCCCGGTATTTGTACCGGGGCATTTTAAATCTAGAGTTTTTTCTTTAGCAGCCCTGAATCAATTTCACCGGCAGCTATAGTGTTTTCAATCCATAGCTTGAGAGAGTCTATGGTCAGAGACATGTCATCCAGATAATCCTTTATACGTAAAAAATCGGGCATTTCATCTTTTGAAACCATTCCGTCAGCTGCTATGTCGATCATGCGGTCCTTCTCCTTTGATAGGGTGTTCAGGGTCGAGAGCATCTCAAGTGTTATCAGGGATAAATCCTTTGATGTAACCTCGGGAACATATTCTCGGCCGATAGGACACTCATGCGAGCAATAGTAATTGCACAGGGAAGGATTTTTGTAGCATTCTGCCATTGCAAGAATCTCATCAGGATGAGGATTGGATTTCTCGCTCTCAATTTTTTCAATGCGGTCAGAGGAGATAAATTCAAGTCTTTCGGCTGCTGCATCGCGCGTGAGTCCGTTGTTTTCACGGCTTATCTGATATATATTTTTATTTTCTTTCGTAGATTTACGTCCCATTTTAATTCCCTTTCAGATTGTGTAGTATAGTTATCTATAATTTTATGATATGAGGGTCAAAAGGTATTTTGCCCCTCATTTATGATTAATCAGATTACTACATGCTACGCATTCCCGTAATCTGACTCCACCTCGAAATCCGCTAATTTGCTGCATCCCCGCAGCAAATTGCTACTTTCTCGGTGTAGTGCGGGTCACTAAGGTATACATCGAATTGCATGCAAGCATGCATCGATGATACCTTTTGACCCTTTAAACAAAATATAGGAATTTTGCGAAATAACATGGATTATCCCGCACTAAAAGAGCCTTTCATGACAAAATCTTTAGAAAATGAAATTAATTATATTAAAAATTGTACAAACCGTGTTATACTTTATATGTTACACTAAATTCAGGTAGGAGAAAAAGATGTTATCAGTAATAGAAAAAGTCAATGACGTGGTCAACAATTTTATCTGGGGCGTGCCTGCGATGATATGTATCATAGGTGTCGGGCTGCTTTTGAGCTTCAGAACGGGATATATTCAGATTAGAAAGTTTCCATATGCGATGAAGGTTACGCTTGGCAGGATGCTCAAGAAACGTGAGGCATCTGACGGAGCGCTCACACCGTTTCAGGCGGTGTGTACGGCACTTGCGGCGACTGTCGGTACAGGTAATGTGGCGGGAGTTGCGGGAGCCATCGCGATAGGCGGACCGGGAGCGGTGTTCTGGATGTGGATTTCAGCACTTTTTGGCATGTGCACCAAGTTCTCTGAGGTCACACTCGCTGTACATTTTCACGAGAGAAATGCAAACGGCGACCTGGTAGGCGGCCCTATGTACTATATTAAAAACGGTCTTAAAAAGCACTGGCACTGGCTGGCATATCTGTTCTCAGCGTTTGGCGTGCTCACCGTGTTTGGTACAGGAAACGCTACACAGGTAAACACCATAACCACAGCGCTTGTCATACTTTGCAGCGGAGTTTCTGTGGGCTATGGAGAAGCAGCAGGCGCAGAGCTTACCATCAGCGGATTTACATCCACCTACGGCGGCTGGGTATCAATCTTTACAGCAGTTGCCATGTGCTGTTTTGCATTTTCAACCATCATAGGCTGGGGGCTTTACGGAACCAGATGTATAGAATTCCTATTCGGAACCAAGGCAAATAAGCCGTTCATGGTAGTATATTCGCTTGTTGCGATAGTCGGTGCGACAATGAACCTCGGACTGATGTGGAGCATAGCGGAGACCTTCAATGGCCTTATGGTCATACCAAACCTTATCGCGGTATTTTTGCTTTCGGGTGTAGTTGTAAAGCTGGTGAAGGAATATTTTGCAGGAGAGGGAGCTGCATCTACATTGAAGAATAGCCGGGAAGAGGCAAAAAGAACATTTTTATAGAATATGAGGGTATAAGTCATTATGGAAAATAAAATTGATTCATCGTTTGAAAGAAGCATACTATTCAGAGTAGTTGCAATTATAGTGTGTATAATTATTGCATGTATTTCATTTTTTGGACTTGCAAAAAGCTATTCATCGCCTGAGTCAAAAATAAACAAAGAAACTATAAAGTATCTGGATGAAAAGAAAACAACTGCGTTGGAACTGAGCGCAAGTGCTACAGCAGTTTCAACACTTATTACATTAGCGCCGGGAGATGACGGAACTCCTGTTGCAAATAAATTAATGGATCTGGCAGGATATTTTTTGATTGTTGTATCAGCAATATATCTTGAAAAATATCTGTTGACTATTTTGGGCGCGCTGACTTTCAAATGGCTTATTCCGGTATCAATGCTCGCGTTGGCAGTATATTTTGGAAGCAAAAAGGAGCTCTTTTGGAAAATAGGTGTAAAAATATTCATTTTTGGTCTGGCAATATATGCGGTTATTCCGGTAAGCGTGCATGTCTCAAAAATGATTTACAGTACATATCAGGAGTCAATTGATGCGACAATCGATGAAGCAAATGATTTAGCGGATGAATCAGAA
This sequence comes from uncultured Lachnospiraceae bacterium, assembly GCA_900317585.1. Taxonomy (GTDB): domain Bacteria; phylum Bacillota; class Clostridia; order Lachnospirales; family Lachnospiraceae; genus Roseburia. Next base: position 51,683 of record ONHG01000016.1, read on the forward strand.
GCATCAAAGGATGAAGACAAGGATAGCAAGGATAGCAAGAAGAGTAAGGACTCTGAAAGCAGCTTTATAGATAAGGCGAAGGATGCAGTAAACAGTGTGAAAAATACATTGTCAGTTACGGCAAATAGTGTAAAGAACATGGTCAACAAGTTCATTGATGGACTGGCAGTGCTTATAGTTACAACGTGTCTTATTCCTGTACTTGTGATAGTATTTTTTATCTGGCTGGTGAAGCTTGTATTGGGAAGTGCAATATCATCGCCGGGAGCTGTAGCGATGAGGAGAGGAAAGGATAAATAGAAACAGTAATTGCCCCGACCTATGTGTGTTGGGGCATGATTTCTATATGACAGGGGAAAGTAGATGTATCTTGTATCTGTATATTTTGACAAGACGGCAGAGCATATTTTACAACGATATATAAATAAAATAGCTGAGAAAACAGGTAATTCATTTATGGTGGATAACAATGTACCGCCACACATGACGATATCGGCAATAGAAGCCCGAAGTGAAAATGTTTTATTGGGAGCAATGGATAATCTGCGAAATTCACTTTCTAATGGTACGATTAGCATTGTGTCAGTGGGGCAGTTGCTGCCATATGTATTTTATGCCACACCGGTGCTTAACGGATATTTACAGGATTTATCGGAAAAAGTATTTGATGAGGTGAAAAGCATTCCGGAATCTACAGTGAGCAGATATTACAAGCCAATGAGCTGGCTGCCACATATTACACTTGGAAAGACACTGACAAAGGAACAGATGCAGATGGCATTTTCAGTAATGCAGGAAAGCTTTGTGCCTTTTGAAGCGGCAATTACGGAGATTGGACTTGCCAAAGTTAATCCACATAGAGATGTGGTGCGATGGGAGTTAAAACAGCAGCAATGAAGCCACAGATAAACCGGTTTTTGAAAGGATAACAAACATGGTAATAGATAGAGAACGAGTAAAAAATACATTCGCAGAGTACACATCGGGATACAATGCCACAGATCCAAAAATTAAGCTCAAAATAGACCATACCTATAGGGTCGCGGAGCTTTGCGAGCTGATAGCAAGTGATTTAAAGCTTGATGAATATGAGACAGATGTGGCATGGCTCACAGGGATGCTGCATGATGTCGGAAGATTTGAACAGATTAAGCGCTATAACACATTTAACGATGCACAGTCTGTTGATCATGCCAATTTTGGAGCCGACCTGCTGTTTAAGGAAGGGCTTATTGACACATATGTGGATGGATTTCATGATGATAAATACGGCACAATTGTTGAAAATGCGATAAGAAATCACAGTGCTTTCAGAATAGATGAGAGGCTCGATGATTATACGGTTATGTTTTGCAATATACTAAGGGATGCTGATAAGGTGGATATTTTCAGGGTAAATGTAGATACTCCGGCAGAGGATATATATAATGTGACGACTGAGGAACTGAGAAATTCGCAGGTAAGTCCTGAGGTTATGGCAGCCTTTGATGAGAGGCATGCGGTACTTCGTTCCTGTAAAAAGACCGCGGTAGACCATGTGGCAGGGCACATTGCACTGACATTTGAGCTGGTTTATCCTATCAGCCTTCAGATAGCAAAGGAGAGAGGATATCTTGACAAAATGATGGCATTTGAGTCGGATAATGAGGTTACAGGAAAGCAGTTTAAAGAGATAAGAGCGAAGCTAAACGAATATGTGGCGTCAGTCAGACCATTATAGTGACTAATGCAGGGGAGATGAAAGGATACTTACGATTACAAAACAGGCAACAGAGCAGGAATTTGAACAGGCATTTTATTTTATCGAAAGACTGTGGGATTATAATGTTTATGATAAGAAAGCTGTCAGAAACGTCTATAAGGAAATACTTGCAGATGAAAAATATAGGGGGAAAGGGATATGGCAGGTAGCTGAAATATAAAAATATAATGACAAGCTTACTTCTGTGTGCTACAATCAACTCAAAGCATTATATTTCTGTAAATACGACACCACAGCATATTTTTCCGGTGTGTATCACTTTGAAGAGGGCAGACCACTTCGCATTTTTCGACAAAGACATGGAAATTTTCAATGCTTTATGTTACCAGTTAATAGCAGGAAAATTGAAATCCGGCTTTTATATTAGCATACAGTATTTTAATTCAATTTCGAATTTTCCTGCTCACACAAGAAGAGGAGGTTAATTTGGGTACAAAGGACTCGAAGGCGAAGGAGTATTTGTCAGACAATACGAGGTTCAGTGAAATCTGCAATTATGTATTGTTTGACGGTGAGAAGGTTATCAAACCGGAGAATTTAAAGGAATGTGACACCACAGAGGTGCTATCAGTTTTCGGTATTGATAGGAAGCAGATTGTTAAGCAGAAATGGAGAGATTTGCTAAAGGGGGTGTCTGTAAAATATACAGAATCAGTATACATCGTACTGATGGGGATAGAGGCACAGACAGATGTTCATTATTCGATGCCGGTTAAGACCATGATTTATGATGCCATGAATTATGGAGAACAGGTCAACGAGGCGAAGAAGCAACATCAGAAAAACAAAGATTATAAATCATCAGATGAGTTTTTATCAGGGTTTACACTTGAGGATAGGCTGACACCGGTGATTACAATTACATTATATCTTGGAACAAAAAACTGGGATGGTCCAAGAAGTCTTGTTGAGATGATGCCTCATATGGACGAGAGATTTCGGCCATTTATCAACGATTACAGGATTAATCTGTTGAATCCACTGGAGATTACGGATTTTTCCAAGTTCAAAACAGGACTGAGACCACTGTTTGAAGTGCTAAAAAATGCTTCAGATGAGGGAAAGCTGAATGATTTAATTACAAAAGACGAAACCTTTACAAGGGTTGACGTTGAGACGATTGCGGCTATCAATCTATTTGTAGGAACTGACATTAAGTATGATGAAAAGGAAGAGGTGGTAAATATGTGTAAGGCATGGGATGATCATAAAAAACTTGGCATTCAGGAGGGTATGAAGCAAGGAATACAACAAGGAATAAAACAAGGAATAAAACAAGGTATGCAACAAGGAAGATGTCTTGAAGTATATTCGCTTGTTCAGGATGGTATATTAGACCCCGAGGTAGCTGCAAGGAGAGTAAGTATGTCATTAGATGACTTCGCAAACGCAATGCAAAAAGCAGGTTATAAAATTCCCGAATTGGTGTAGTATAATAGCTTAAAAGTATAACAGAAATTGCCCCAGCCGATGTGTGTTGGGGCATGATTTTTATATGACGGGGAAAGTAGATGTATCTTGTATCTGTATATTTTGCCATGCAGGTGCTTAATAGATATTTGCAGGAATTTATTTTAGATATAAAAAGGAATAATTTATGAATTATATAGGTACACAGAATTTTGAAACAAAACGATGTTTTTTACGAAGAATTAAACTATCCGATTATACTATGATGTATGAAAATTGGGCTAAGTATGATGAAGTTAGCAGATACTATCCATTTAATCCTGTTGATGACATAGAAATATATAGGGACAAGGTAAAGCATTGGATATCTAATTATGAGTCGGGGTCATATTTTCATTGGGTAATTGAGTGGAAAGAAACGGGAGAATTGATAGGAACAATTAATTTGGGAAATGTGGAAGATGCATGTCATATGTGTGATACATGCTATATGCTGTCTCCCGGATTTTGGAATAAAGGCATTATGACAGAAGTATTGGAGGCTGTCTTAGATTATGCCTTTGATAGAGTTGGATTTAACAGAGTTCAGGCAGAAGTATTCTATGGAAATGATGCTTCTTCTGCTGTACTAAAGAAATGCGGCATGGTGTTAGAAGGCGTGGCCAGACAAAAATACTATAAAAATGGTGAGTATATCGATACTGCTTTATGGGCAATTATTGCAGGTGATAGGTTATATTGAGACAAGAACTGATATTAAGTATGATAAAAATGAAGATGTGGTAAATATGTGTAAGGCATGGGATGATCATAAAAAGCTTGGCATACAGGAAGGAATACAACAAGGTATGCAATATAGATAGCTTGGATTGATTTTACACAAAAAAATACAAAAAAATACAATTTATCAGGTTGACCGGATGATACTTTTGTCATATAATCTAATCAAAAATAGTAATAATTACTAATTTAAGTAGAGGTTATTAGCAGGAGGTACCTATCATGGACAAGAAGATTACAGACAGCATTATTTACATCGGTGTGGACGACAAGGACATTGATTTATTTGAGAGCCAGTATGTTGTTCCAAACGGTGTTTCATACAACTCATATGTGATTATGGATGACAAAATTGCAATCATGGATACAGCAGATGCAAGAGTTACGGATAAGTGGTTTGCCAATTTGAGAGAGGCGCTCGGCGACAGAAATCCGGATTATCTCGTTGTTTCCCATTTGGAGCCGGACCATGCTTCCAATATCCAGAAGGTTGCAGAGGCATATCCTGATATGCAGATTGTAGGTAATGCAAAGACCTTTAACATGATGGGACAGTTTTTCGATATAGACTTAACGGACAGAAAGGTTGTAGTGGCAGAGGGAGATAAGCTTTCTCTTGGAAAGCATGAGCTTACATTCGTCATGGCTCCTATGGTTCACTGGCCGGAGGTTATGATGGAGTACGAGTCAACAGACAAGGTGCTTTTCTCAGCAGACGGCTTTGGTAAGTTTGGTGCGCTCGATACTGATGAGGACTGGACATGTGAGGCAAGACGTTATTACTTCAATATTGTTGGAAAGTATGGTGCTCAGGTACAGGCAGTTCTCAAAAAGGCAGCAGGACTTGATATTGAGAAGATTTGTCCTCTTCACGGACCGATTCTCACAGAGAACCTTGGCTTCTACATAGATAAATACAATACATGGAGCAGCTATCAGCCTGAGGATGAGGGAATTCTTGTGGCATGTGCTTCTATTCACGGCAATACAAAGAAGGCAGCAGAGCTTTTAGCAGAAAAGCTCAAGGCTACAGGCGTAAAGGTTGCATTTACAGACCTTTGCAGGGATGATATGGCAGAGGCTGTTGAGGATGCGTTCAGATACGACAGACTTGTGCTCTGCGCATGCACATATGATGGAGGCATTTTCCCGCCAATGGAGGATTTCTTACATCATCTCAAGGCGAAGGCTTATCAGAATCGTAAGATTGCCTTCGTGGAAAACGGTTCATGGGCTCCTACAGCAGCACGCCAGATGAAGGCTATTGTTGAGGGCTTCAAGAATATTGAGTGTGTTGAGCCGGTTGTTACAATTAAATCTACTCTCAATGAGGCATCTGAAAAGCAGATGGATGAGCTTGTTGCAGCACTTACCAGATAGAATAATTCAGGTGGCATAGATTAGATAACATGGATTAGATGGCATAGCTTAGACGACATAGTTTAATACGGCATAGTATATATGTATCAATGAAGACCCGGACGTTTGTCCGGGTTTTTATGTTAAAAGTAACTATTCAGAATCACCACACGCACATTCGCAAAACCGCACGATACTCGTGCTTTGTTTACAAAAGTATATATAAATGTGGTATCATACAATCAAAGAAAAAAGCCATAATAGTACAATGTCAAATGAGGTAAAATATATGCAACAGCGAATTACCATAAATCTTAACACAGATAGCAAAACAACAGACAAAACCACTATTCTTGAATACTGCCGCAGTCACGGCATTGCAGGGATAGAAACACCGTGCGGTGGAAAAGGCACCTGCGGTAAATGCAAGGTGACGGTGACAAAACCATACTATAAGGATGTGTTGGCCTGTCAGACGAAGATTTGTCACGGTATGGAAATTATTGTTGGGAGAAAAGAAAGCACCGGAACAGGCACAGATGGACATGATGCACAGAGAATATTAAATGCAGGGTATTCGATAGATAAAGAAGACAGCATGGTTGTTCTGACAAATGGAGGAAATGTATCGGAAAAATTTAATGAGCATGTAAATGAGCATGTGAATAGGAGTGTTGTCTTGAAGGAAGAGACCGCAAATGAATCTGAAAAAGTCGAATCAAATGAACACACTCTGGCGGCCTGTGATATCGGAACCACAACAGTAGTCTGTTATCTGATTGATAAAGAGACCGGGCAGATTATCTCAACCAGAAGCGGTGCCAATCCACAGCGCAGCTTTGGAGCAGATGTACTTTCCAGAATTGATGCGGCAGCGAGGGCGGATGATAACGATAAAGCGAATGGCGGCCTGCAGATGATGCAGACACAGATAGTGTCCCTGCTTAACGGCTGGATATCAGAAATGCTCATGGAATGTGGCAGAACTAAGGTCTGCAGGTTTTCAGTTGCCGGAAACACGGTTATGTGCCATCTGCTTATGGGAATTTCACCGGAAAAGCTTGGCAAGGCACCGTTTATGCCGGATGAATATTTTGGCAGGGAGTTTAATCCTTTGGATATAGGACTTGAGAATTGTCAAACCATGATTATATTTCCGGCTGTATCAGGCTTTGTAGGCGGAGATATTACGGCGGGTATGATGGAGACAGTCAACTGCAATGAGCTGACACTCTATCTGGATATCGGAACAAACGGTGAGATGGCGCTTGGAAAAGGGGACAGATATGTGTGCTGTGCCACCGCGGCAGGACCGGCTTTTGAGGGTGCGCAGATTGAGCTGGGTATGCCGGCGTCTAAGGGAGCCGTGGATAAGGTATGGCTGGAAGGGCGCAGAATTAAGTATTCGGTTATCGGAAATGACAGACCTGTGGGACTGTGCGGTTCGGGGCTTATTGATGCGCTTGCCGTTCTTCTGAAAGCCGGAATCATAGATGAAAACGGCACGATTTTAAGCGGACAGGAGCTTCCTATACTGTTTAGGTCGTATGTGTTTGAGGTGGAAGCGGAGGAGACTGCACAGAGCACGGAGTCATCTCTCGCCGTTCATATTGCACCGGGAGTCTACATTACGCAGGATGATATCAGGAAGCTGCAGCTTGCGAAGGGCGCGATAGCCGCCGGAATAGAAGTATTGTTTAAGGAATATGGCTGTAAGCCCTGTGATGTGGATATACTTACATTTGCGGGAGGCTTTGGAAACTACATTGACAAAGCAAGTGCGGCGGCAATAGGATTGTTTCCACAGGAACTTTTGGACAAGGCAAAAGAAGTGGGAAATGCGGCAGGAAACGGAGCTGTTTCGGCAGCTTTATCGCAGGAAGCCTGGGAAAGAGCACTGGAGATAAGCGGGAACATGCGCTACATCGAGCTGGCATCGTATCCGTATTTCGATGAAATGTATGTGGAGCATATGAATTTTTAAATAATTGAAAAAATATATTTTTACTTTATTGTTGAAGAAAATTATCATATAATGACTTCGGGTGAGATTATATTTTAAAAGAAAAGCTGATAGGGTGATCAGCATCAGGAGGAATATTAATGCGTAAAACAAAAATTATCTGTACTATTGGACCGGCCAGTGAACATGAGGATGTCCTCACCAGGATGATAAAGGCAGGTATGGATGTTGCCAGATTGAATTTTTCTCATGGCTCACATGAGGAGCATCAGGGCAAAATAGATTTAATCAAGAAGGTAAGACAGAAGCTTCATATGCCAATAGCAATCATGCTTGACACAAAGGGACCTGAGTATCGTATCAAGACCTTTGAAAATGGCAAAATAGAGCTCAAGGATGGAGATACTTTCACACTTACCACTGACGATATTGTAGGAAATCAGGAGAGAGTATCAGTAAACTATGAGAATCTGATCAAGGATTTAAAGGTTGGTGACCGTGTGCTTGTTGCGAACGGAATCATCATTCTACAGGTCAGAGAGCTTAAAGGAAACGATGCAATCTGTGATGTTATTGCAGGCGGTACACTTTCAGACAGAAAGAGCATGAACTTCCCGAATAAGGTCATGAAGCATGCATATTTAAGCAAGCAGGACAAGGATGATCTGCTTTTTGGTATAAAAAACGAGGTGGATTATGTTGCTGCATCATTCGTTTCTACGAAGCAGGATGTAGCTGATCTGAGAAGCTTTTTGGACGAAAATGGTGGAGAGGACATTGAAATCATCGCAAAGATTGAGAACCGTTCAGGTGTAGATCATGTGGAGGAAATCTGTGAGATAGCAAATGGAATCATGATAGCAAGAGGAGATCTGGGTGTTGAGATTCCGGGCGTTGAGGTACCGGCAATACAGAAGTATCTTATCAACAAGTGCCGTATGCTTGGTACACGCGTAATCACAGCAACAGAGATGCTTGAGTCCATGATTTACAATCCGCGTCCTACAAGAGCTGAACTTTCGGATGTAGCCAATGCTGTATACGACGGCTCATCAGCTATCATGCTTTCGGGAGAGTCTGCAGCAGGTAAATATCCTGTAGAGGCTGTAAAAAATATGGCAGAGACAGCAGAGTATACAGAAAAGCAGATAAACTACAGCAAGAGATTTGCCAATGCGGATTTCCAGACAAAAAGCATAGTTGACGCTATTTCACATGCTACATGTGCAATGGCAATAGATGTGGATGCGAAATGTATCGTAGTCAGCTCACTGACAGGACGTACAGTGCGCATGGTCAGCCGTTTCCGCTGCCCTGTTGATATAATAGGCATGACAACCTCTGAAAAGGCATGGCGCAAGCTGAACCTGAGCTGGGGTGTAAAGCCGGTTCTGTGTGAGGAATACAACTCAATGGAGGTTATGTTCTACAATGCGATGAACGAGGCAAAGAGTGTCATGAAGCTCAAAAAGGGTGATCATATAGTGCTCACAGGAGGTCTCATCAATGGTAAGACAGGCAACACCAATGTGATTAAGGTTGAGACAGTTTAGTACATTTGTGCTATTGATTAAATCATATATATGTCATATAATCCTTAACGATTAATAAAAACAATAAATTTAAAATAAACAATTTCGAGATGAAGTTTGCAGGAAAACGGCAGCGATTTTACCTTATCAAAGCCTACCGAAGGAGTAAAACTCTCAGGTGCCGCAGCAGGCGGTGCAACTGTAAATGGATCGACTCTCTGGAGACACCCGCTTGGCGGGGGCCGAAGGTGCAACGTACGAATAGGAAGCAGTAGGAGTGCAGTGACTATGAATATATCATGGCATAGGCTGCTTCTCGTACGAATCTCTCAGGCAACAGGACGGAGAAGATATTGGACAGATATTCTTAAGATAATCTTCTTAATCCCATGTATCAGACTGTATATGCAGCGTATATGGGGTTTTTTATTTCAATTCACGTAAGTGCTGCTAAGCCTGCTTTTTCAATTGTTTCCGGATGAAATTATATATATCAATAGTATTTGCTCAAAACACAAAGACCTTGTGTTTAGATAAAAAAGAGAGGCAGGAGTATTTCAATGTGGAACACAATCAACAATTTTCTTAGTGCAGTGGACAATTTCGTCTGGGGAGTGCCGCTCATGGTGCTCATCATGGCAGGAGGCATAATGCTCACAGTTCGTCTGGGGCTTCTTCAGATAAGAAAGCTTCCTCTGGCACTAAAGTGGATGGTCAAAAATGAAGAGGGCGGCGATGGCGAGATTACGAGCTTTGGCGCACTCTGTACCGCGCTTAGCGCAACAATCGGAACCGGTAACATAGTCGGTGTAGCAACTGCAGTCGGTGCAGGAGGACCGGGAGCACTTTTCTGGATGGTGCTTGCAGCCTTCTTTGGTATGGCAACAAAGTATTCAGAGGGACTTTTGGCTGTAAAATATCGTGTCATCGGCAAGGACGGACATAGTCTCGGCGGACCATTCTACTACATAGAGCAGGGAATGGGTGCAAAATGGAAATGGCTTGCAAAGATATTTGCATTTTTCGGCGTATGCGTTGGACTTTTCGGAATAGGAACATTCAGCCAGGTAAACGGAATATCAAGTGCTGTAAACAACTTTTTTGACCCTAAAAACCAGCATACAGTAAAGGTTTTACCGTTCCTTGGTGAGTATTCATGGTCAGTTGTCATTGCTTCGCTTGTACTGGCATTCTGCGTGGCTGCAGTGCTTATCGGCGGAGTAAAGCGTATTGCAAGTGTCAGCCAGATAATAGTTCCTTTCATGGCTGTTATATATATTGTATTTGTGCTCGTGCTTGTGGTATGCAATATCACAGCGGTTCCGGCAGCGTTTGCTACAATAGTAAAGGCAGCGTTTTCTCCGAAGGCCATAACAGGCGGTGCCGTGGGAAGCTTTCTTGTTGCAATGCAAAAGGGTGTTGCCAGAGGAATCTTTTCAAACGAGGCAGGACTTGGTAGTGCCCCGATTGCAGCGGCAGCAGCCAAGACAAAGGAGCCTGTACGTCAGGGACTTGTCAGCATGACAGGAACCTTCATTGATACAATAGTTATATGTACACTTACAGGACTTTCCATCGTGCTCACAGGCGCATGGCAGGTTGACGGACTCGAGGGCGTGCAGGTTACTACATACGCATTCCAGAATGGTCTTCCTTTACCGAAAGAGTTATCAGCATTTGTACTTATGCTGTGTCTTGTATTTTTTGCCTTTACAACTATACTCGGTTGGGATTATTATAGTGAGCGGTGCTTAGAGTATTTGAGTGGCGGAAGGATGAAATATGTAAAGGTTTATCGCTGGATATATATACTTGCAGTTTTCATCGGACCTTATATGACTGTAAGTGCGGTGTGGACTATCGCTGATATCTTCAACGGTCTCATGGCTCTGCCAAATATGATAGCGCTGTTTGCTCTTAGTGGTGTTGTTGTTAAGGAGACAAAGCATTTCTTCGAGCGACATAGAAATGGGGAAATCGAGGATTAATTATGTTTTATATTTTGCGACATGGAAGAACAGATTGGAATGAGGAGCACAGACTGCAGGGGGAGGTGGATATCCCACTCAACGAAACCGGCAGGCAGATGGCTTACGATGCCGCAGAAAAATATAAGGATATAGACTTTGACATATGCTACTGCTCCCCGCTTAAGAGAGCACAGGAGACGGCAAGGATTTTTCTTGCAGACAGAAACCCTGCAGTAGAGATTATCACTGACAACAGGCTTCACGAGATGTGCTTCGGTGATTATGAGGGAGTGAAGAACATCAGGCAAAAGCCCGAATGCCCTGTCTACCTGCTCTTTGAGGAGCCGGAAAAATATGTGGCAAAGGACGGCGCAGAGAGCTTTGAGGAGCTATATCACAGAACAGGCGAGTTTATAGAGCAGGTGCTGAGACCGCAGCTTGAGGCAGGCAAAAATGTGCTTGTCGTGGGACACGGTGCAATGAACTGCAGCATAGTCAATCAGTTTCGCGGCACACCTATAAAGGATTTCTGGAAGGATATGCAGGGAAACTGCGAGTTGCTTAGGGTTGAATAAACTTAGATTATTCTGAATAGTTATATCGTTTGTAATAGATAGGGCATACCGGTTATGGGGTGCCCTATTGCTGTCAGAAACCAATTTCAATAGCATTTATTTATAAGTAAATGAATATTATATTATAAGTAATACTAAATTGACCACATAGCCTTATGCTCGTAAAATAATTTTGTTAATTTTTTAGTAAATAAGAGTATAATTATTTGGAGGAACCAATGAAAAAGACAACGAACTCTTCACCTTACCAGTTTGAGGGCAGAATACCTCTGTCTCAGGCTATTCCGCTTGGTCTGCAGCATGTTATGGCTATGTTCATCGGAAACCTTACACCTCTTATCATTGTTATGGGAGCATGCGGGCTCACAGCGGACGCTGGCTTTGCGGAGCTTAGAACTGCTCTCTTACAGAATGCAATGATTATCGCAGGTATTGTAACATTAGTACAGATGTTTTCCATCGGACCTGTCGGAGGAAAGGTACCTATCGTTATGGGAACCTCTTCGGGCTTTCTTGGAGTATTAAATAATACAGTTGCAGCGTGTGGCGGCGGAGTTATAGCATATGGTGCTATTATGGGAGCCTGCCTTGTAGGAGGTATCTTCGAGGGCATACTTGGAGCCTTCTTAAAGCCTTTGCGCAAGTTTTTCCCGGCAATCGTTACAGGCTCAGTTGTTATAGCAATCGGACTTTCACTCCTTGGAGTAGGAATCAACTACTTCTGTGGTGGAACAGGCAAAAATGATTACGGCTCACTGCCAAACCTTTTTATTGGAATGGTTGTACTTATAGTAATCGTGCTTCTTAAGCATTTTGCACCATCGCGCAGTATTTTTTCATCATCTGCCATCCTTTTTGGTATCCTGGCAGGATATGTTGTAGCAATCATTATGACACTTACCATGTCACACACAGGTGTGACCGCTGACGGTGTTAAATACACATACTCATGGGTTGTAAACTTTGATGAGGTTAAAAATGCGGCATGGATAGCAGTTCCAAGCTTTATAGGCTTTGGAAAGCTGTCAGATGTGGGAATTTCCTTCCATGCCAATGCAATCATCCCAATCGGCATCATGTTTATCGTTACTGCAATCGAGACAGTTGGCGATATCTCAGCCTGTGTGGAGGGCGGAATGGACAGAGAGGCTACAGATTCAGAGCTTTCAGGCGGTGTTATCTGTGATGGTATTGGTTCATCATTTGCAGCGCTTTTCGGAGTACTGCCAAATACCTCATTCTCACAGAATGTAGGTCTTGTTTCAATGACAAAGGTTGTCAATAGATTTGCTATTTCAATGGGAGCTATATTCCTCGTTATTTGCGGCTTCTGCCCAAAGATTGGAGCTCTCATGTCAATCATGCCTCAGTCAGTGCTCGGTGGAGCTGCTGTTATGATGTTTGCCTCTATCCTGATTTCGGGAATTGAGCTCATCACAAAGGAGCCAATCGGCAGCCGTGAGATTACAATTATCTCAGTTGCAATCGGTTTAGGCTACGGACTTGGCGCTACAACCGGTGCTACATCACATCTGCCATACTATGTACAGCTTATATTTGGCGGTTCAGGTATCGTGCCTTGCTCACTTTGCGCTATTCTTCTCAATATTATTTTGCCGAAGAAGTCAAAGAACGCGCCATATATGTGGGATATGGACGAGAAAGATGATGTGAAGCGTGTGGATGACTAACGCTTAGGATTTTGAAGCCGTCCGGTGCATTAAGTACACCGGCGGCTTTATTGTTTGTGGGAAAGTATGGAAATATATGGAAAAAGTGATTTCAATAGTAGGCGCAGGTGGCAAGACCACACTCGTTCATAAGCTTGCAAGGGAATATCACAGGAGTGGAAAAGGTGTGCTTGTCACAACAACAACGCACATGTATGTCGAAGCTGACACTGATCTATCCTGCGATTTTTTTGCGTTAAGGGATAAAATAATAAAAGATGGATATTGTATGGCGGGGCAGAAAATTTCTGAACAGTCAAAGTCAAAGATGTGCGGACTGCCGTATGATTTGCTTGATAAACTGATTAAAGACATGCCACAGGCGTTAGATTATGTTATAATCGAAGCAGATGGGGCAAAGCACCATTCCCTCAAATATCCGGCAGCGGATGAGCCGGTCATATATCCGGGTACCACAGATGTTATCATAGTGCTTGGCACATGGGAAAAGGGCAGGTCATGTAGGGACGTTGTATTTCGATATGAGCTTATGCAAAAGGAACTTGGAACGGCAGAGGATGCAGTGGTTGATGATTCGATTATTGATACGCTGCGGCAGGTTTATGTCAGAAAGCTGCGCGATAGCGGGTTTGAAGGACGAGTATCGTGCGTTTTTGCGAATGAGCGTGGGTGGTTCTGAATAGTTGCAAATATGGAAATAATAAGGTAACAGGGTAATTAATCATATGAGCATGAATCAGAGCAATAATCAGATAATAAAGAAAAATTTGTTAATCATATGCCGCGGCGCAGGAGACCTTGCGACCGGCATCATCCACAGACTGCACCGGGCAGGGCATAGGGTGATAGCGCTTGAGACAGACTATCCGGCAGCCATACGGCGCCAGGTGTCCTTTTGCGAGGCAGTGTATGATGGGAGCGCAGCTGTAGAGGGTGTGACAGCCAGACTTGTTCCTGCCTTGGCTGATGCAGAGACTGATACAGAGACATATTCAGGGATAAATGACACACCGGCAGCTCATATTGCATCAGAAAAGTGGGATAGTTCAGCCATCGAAGCTGTGCTTGAATCCGGGGAGGTCCCGCTTCTTATAGACCAAAAGGGTGAGTCAATTGCACTTTTGAAACCGGATGTTGTGGTAGATGCCATAATAGCAAAGAAAAATCTGGGTACCACAATCAATATGGCACCGCTTGTGATAGGAGTAGGCCCGGGCTTTACGGCAGGGCAAGACGTGCATCTGGTGATTGAGTCCATGCGTGGGCACAATCTGGCGCGCATCATTACCGATGGCATGGCACAGCCCAACACAGGTGTTCCGGGAAATATCGCCGGCTTCACAAGTGAGCGTGTGATTCACGCTCCGGCGGCAGGATATATTCATGACGTCAGAAAAATCGGAGATATAGTGCAAAAGGGCGATGAGATAGCGCGGATATATCCGGATAAAGAAAGCTATGACAATGCATTGTCTGAATATGTTCCGGTAAATGCTACAATTACAGGCATCATACGAGGCCTTATCCGTGAGGGTTATTATTTCAGGGAAGGCTTCAAGATAGCGGATATCGACCCGCGCGAGAGTGAGCTAACAAACTGCTTTACAATCTCTGACAAGGCAAGGAGTATAGCAGGCAGTGTGCTTGAGGCGGTATCGGCATTTGAGCACGGCGTAAAGATTTATTAAATAATAAATGAGGGACTTTAATTAAGAATAAAGTCTGAGTTATAATTTAAATAGAAAAAATGAGACTAATAGATAGCAGTTCTATTTTAGGAAAGGTGGATATTTGCATGGATTATAAAAGCAAAGTGAAAGAGCTAATTGAATATCCTAGAGAAGCGAATTGGTATGAATTCAAGACCAACTGGTATGAGCCAGCAGGAATTGGTGAATATATTTCTTCGTTGTCAAATGCTGCCGCATTGGAAGGGCGCGAAGCCGGATATTTGGTATGGGGAGTAGACAATGATACTCATGAAATTATTGGAACAACTTTTGATTATACGGTTGATGTAAAGAATGAGCCACTAGAGCATTATTTGGCAAGACAGGTTTTTCCGGATAACAATTTTTCATTTCACGAAATTACAGTAGAAGGAAAAAGGGTTGTCATTTTAGATATACCTGCAGCAACTAAAGTACCGACCAGTTTTGATAATAACAGATATTTACGCATTGGATCCAGTAAAGTAAATCTGAATAAATACCCAGAGCGTGAGTCGAACCTATTTCATGTATTGCGTGTTGGGCTACCTACGATTTGTAATACAGAATCGGAGAATCAAGAATTAACATTTGATAAATTGTTTGTATATTATGCATCAAAGGGAATTACACTAAATAAAAGAACTTTTAAGAAGAATCTTGGCTTTTTGCTGGACAATGGGAAATATAATATGTTGGCGCAGTTAATGTCAGATAATAGCGGCATTCCGATACGTTTTGCAATTTTTAAAGGTAAAGATAAAACATCCACGATGTATTCTGTTCGTGAATTCGGAAATACCTGCTTGCTGATGTCGTTAGATATAGTTCTTGAGTATGGTGGTGTACTGAATGTTCCACAGGCAGATGAACGAGAAAGAATAGTGGAGAGAAAAGAGATTCCTCTATTTGATGAAGAGGCATTCCGAGAAGCAATGATAAATGCATTTGTGCATAATCAGTGGACAACGGGGAATGCGCCAATGATAACAGCGTTTTCTGACAGAATAGAGATTTTATCCAGAGGAACAATTCCTCCGGGACAGACAATGGAAGGATTTTTCGCGGGTGAATCTGTACCGGTAAATCAAAAATTATCAGATATGTTATTGCAACTGCACATAAGTGAGCGTACAGGTCGTGGAGTCCCAAAGATAACAGAGGTTTATGGAAAAGGAACATATGAGTTCAGGGAAAATTCTATTGTCGTGTCCATTCCGTTTACCAGGGTATCAACAGAGGATGAGGACCCAAGATGGACCCAAGATAGGACCCAAGATAGGACCCAAGATGGAACTCAAGAAGATAGTAAGGGTAGTTCGGAGGATGAGAAAATTAAGCGTATTTTGGAATTTTGTCAAACCCCGAAAGGTATATTAGAAATCACAGAAATGTTAGGATATTCCGGAAGAAAGCCAACGAAGAAATATGTCAAACCATTGGTTGAACAAGGACGTTTGGCGATGACGATTCCGGATAAGCCTCAAAGTAAGAATCAAAAGTATGTAACCGTGAAGTAATTAATGGTGGGTGAATAGAACGATGGACTAGTTTGGAAGGGCATTTTAAAGAATAAGAAGTATTGTGCTTATTTCAACCAAAATCTGGTGCGTTTTCCTTAAAAAACAGCAACCCTGTCCATAGACAAACACAAAAACCCATCGTATAATGAATACACGATTTGCAAATTTCATACTCTGCCGAAGTGTACAATTACTGACCGAAGCGGTATGATACTTTTGCATAAATCAGAAAAAGGTCACAAACTGACACCTTTTTCGAGAAAATAAACCATGATAGTACCTTGTGGACGACACCGGATTGGTTTATACTATATCCAGGCTTGAGACAAGCCAATGAGAAAATGAAAATTGACAACTGAATATCAGTTACAGATTTGAGTAAAATTACGGATCATATACCCGCAGGATGAAAGTCACAGTTATCATATTAGTAGGCTGATGGATTGAGAGATGAAGGTCAAGAGGCTGGACGGAAGTTCGGGCAATGCGGGAGCAGGTATGTTGCGTAAGGATAATAACCCATGAGGGGCGAGAAGTTCGTCCCGATCCCCGTAATGCAGGTAGGGGAGATAGTGCTTCTCCGGAATGGAGAAGGGCGTCGTGAACACAGATAGTGGCTCATCTGTAATTCCCGGAGGTGAGTACACCTCTACGTATACGGGGCGATGAGGGGTCAGAAAGACCGGCGTATACCTTCATAGGACGTTAAGAGAAGTCCAAAACAGAATTAGTGATAACCAAAATCGTTATCCATAGTTTATGCATTTTCAAATGAGCTATGGGTAGCGATTTTTTTAATGGAGGTAACGCAGATGGAGGAAAAATAGATATTAAAGTAAAGACAATTAAGATGGATACGGGTAAAGGGAATACCATAAAAGTAACCATGTCATACGGTGAACAATCAACTTTGGAAGAGTTGTTGATAGCCTATTTGGGGCAGGAAATAGCAGGTGGAAGTGCAGCATAATAGTGGCTGCCCGATGATTTATAAGGGCTCGTGTGATGGTTGTGACTGGTAAAAATGCTGAAAATTATATTTTGTCAGAAAATGTGGAAAAAAGTGGTAGACAAATATTTGCTTGGAATGTAATATAAGCATGTGGCAGGAAAACAGATTAAAAAATAGCCACAATACCTGTAAAACATTGCGAACGCCTAGCCAACGTGATGACCAATGTTAAGTTTTTCTAATTGAATAGTTGACAGCAAGACAGCTTGAAAATGTCGGTGCAGATGAGACACCATGAAATAATAACCGCTGTCCATGGTCAACAAAGTAAGCGCAAGCTTACATACATATTTACATACGGAAACATCGTATGGATGCAGAGTATGGCGTCAGAGATTATAAGAATATATGACGTCAAAACAGTTTAAGTTGAAATGAATATCGAACCAGAATGAAGAAAAGATGTAAGTTATTTAGCTTTTCTGTAGGGTTTGTGCTTTTCGGCTTTCGTGTGTAAATGTGATATGTAGCGCGGTTGTTACAGCAGATGTAACAAGAGACTTTGTTAACTATGGAGAGCGGTTTTTGTGTCGCATGATTTAGCCATAAGGAGGACATTTTCAGGCTGTTTTTCATTTTTGAAGGGAAGGAGAAGAGTGTATTTTGCAGGAAACAGATACGAAAGAGCGGAATGTGACGGAGTGTTCGCAGCATGATGCAAAACAACAGGGAAAGGCGAAACGGTATGGAAAATATACTGTTCAGTCCACCTTTGCAGGAAGCTGTAGCATTACGGATGTTATGAATTGCTATATAGAACGGAAAGCGTCACTTAGATATCAATAGAAGCTATTTTTACAGCAGTTGAAGAACGATAGGAGGAATTGTAATGAGTAAGAAACAGATTGATATATACAGAACAGGAATTTATCTGAGATTGTCTCAGGGAGATGAAGATATTGATGGACTGGAGAAGAAGGAAAGTAACAGTATTTCCAACCAGAAACTTTTGCTGGAGGGATTTATAGGTGCCAATGATGATTTGAAGCTGGTGGATATTTTTATTGATGACGGTTACAGCGGAAGTAATTTTGACAGACCGGAGTTTCAGAGGATGATGGCATCCATGAAAGCGGGGAAGCTTGACTGCATTATTGTAAAAGATTTATCCCGACTTGCCAGGGAGCGTATTGGTGCGGATGAGCTGATACAGAAAACTTTTAAGAAATATAATGTGCGTTTTATTGCGGTATCGGAAGGGTACGATAGCCTGACTGCCAGTAGCAGTGAGACGCATACGATCATTCCTTTCAAGAACCTGCTGAATGAGCAGTATAACGGTGATACGTCCATGAAGGTTCGTACCAGTCAGGGCATTTTGAGAAGAAATGGGCTGTTTATCGGCGCATTTGCACCATATGGTTATCAAAAGGCAGAGGATAATAAGAATCATCTGGTGCCGGATCCTTATGCAGCCGGTGTGGTTCAGGGGATATTTGCAAAGAAGCTTTCGGGAATGAGTGCATCAGGAATTGCAAGGATTCTTAACAAGAATGGCGTGCTTGCACCATCGGAATATAAGGCAAAATGCGGAGAAAAATACAGTACCAGTTTTAAAGGCGCAGGACAGTCAAAATGGTCTGCCCAGACAGTGTCCAGGATTCTTAAGAATGTGGTGTATATCGGAACATTGGCGCAGGGAAAACGAACAACTGTCAGTCACAAGGTTAAGAAGGAAATAGCAGTACCGGAATGTGACTGGGTGGTAGTGGAGAATGCGCATGAAGCAATTATCAGCAGGATGGACTTTGATGCAGTACAGATTCTGATGAGTCGGGATACCATAGCAGTTGCTGGAAAAAACGAATCATATATGTATGCGGGAATTTTATATTGTGGTGATTGTGGCAGCAGTATGGTTCATCGCAAGGAGTCATACAAGGGCAGGGAATATATCAACTATATCTGTTCTAATTATAACCGGAACGGTAAAGATGCCTGCAGTCGTCACTGCATCCGTGAGGAGGACCTGAATCAGATTGTGCTGGGAGAATTACAGGGATATATCAACAGTATGTGCGACTGTGAAAAGGTGCTGGCACATCTGGATGAGCTGAATGTGAATTATGATGAGGCCGTTGCCCATGATAAAGAGATTGTTGCACTGAAGCAGGAGCTTACAAAATGTTCTGCATTTAAGGCTTCACTGTATCAGGATTTGCGTGATGAGATTATCAGCAAAGAGCAGTTTACAAGGTACCGCGAGGAGTTTTCGGCAAAAGAGCGGGAGCTTGAACAGGCAATCAGGGAGCAGGAGACAATCATCCGCAATATATATGAAAATGGAATTGTTGTGGCAAAGGATCTGGAGCAGTTTCGTGAAGGTCTGGTGATTGGAAATCTGGATCGTGTGGCACTTGTTTCATTTATTGACAGAATTTTGATCTATGATGATTTCAGGGTGGAAATTGTGTTTAAGTATCGTCAGGAGATGGAAAAGGTTACCGGATTGTTTGATGTCGTTAATGAGAAAGATGCGGAACCTGTGTACACCATGGTAGATGGTTTGCCAGTGCTGGAGCTTAAGGAGGCGGTGTAAATGGCGAGAACGAAGAACAGATTTAATGCAGTTCAGATACCGGAAGCGGTAACAGCTGGTGTACCTGTAAAGCAGAGAAAATCCTTTCGTGTTGCACTTTATGCCAGATTGTCGGTGGAACTGAAATCCAGACCGTCGGAGTCCATAGCCAACCAGCTGAGTATTTTAAGAGAATTTATCAAGGATAAGGCTGAATTTGCAGAATACCATGAATATGTTGACAGTGCAGTGTCGGGAACCAGTTTTGACAGACCTGCATTCGGGCAGATGATGGATGATGTCAGAGAAGGGAAAATCAGCTGCATTATTGTGAAGGATATGTCCCGTTTTGGCAGGGATTATATCGAAGCCAGCAACTATATTGAGACGATATTCCCGTTTCTTGGGGTACGTTTTATATCGGTAAGTGATCATTTTGACACGGAAGCAGAATTTAACCAGAATAAGGCGTTGGAAATAGCGTTGAAAAATCTGGTGAATGACATGTATGCCAAGGATATTTCAAAGCGTGTTTCAGTCAGTCGCAGGCTTGATATGGAAAGGGGCAAATTTACCGGAAGCAATGCACCATATGGTTATAAGGTGGATAGCGGGGATGCACTTCGCAAGTATGTGATAGACAGGGACGCGGCGGCAGTTGTCCGTCAGATTTTTGAACTGGCAGCAGATGGAGTGACGCTCAGGGAGATTGCGAAAGCACTTCAGGAGTATCGTCTTGCATTACCGGGAGATTATCTGAAAACAGGGAATCTCTATGTGGAGGAAGGTGCAGAGGCAAAGGCGTGGTATCCCGGTACGATTTCCAACATCCTGAAAAATCAGGCTTATATTGGGAACATGGTACAGGGGAAAAGGCGTACCAGCCTGTATGATAACGAGGCAAGGCATGCTACGGATGAAAATGATTGGATTGTGGTTGAAAATACACATGAAGCGATTGTGGATAAGGAACTATTCGATAGGGTAAGAGCTGTTATGGATAAGAAGGTGGAAGAAAGCATTTTCACATCTGGCAGGGGAAAGAATCTGCCAATAAAAGAGGATATCTTTGCAGGAATTTTATTCTGTGGAAATTGTGGCAGAAGAATTCCTTTAGCTTCCAGAATCCTGGAGAAGGACGGAGTGCTGGAGCGCCAGTATTTTTATTCCTGCAGATACAATTATGATTTCGGTGGGAAACAGTGTGGCTGTACCATTATGGAGCAGGAGCTTATAAAGGTAGTGCATAACCTGCTTACAACTCAAATTGCAGTACTTACAGACAGTGCCAGGACGGAGGCTTCCATGCGAGGTGTGATGGACAGGGAACTGAAAAATCATGATGTGCGTATTCAGAAAATTCAGAAGCAGATTGACAGAAAGAATTATGAAGAGAGTAAGGCATATCAGTCTTATGTTACCGGTGAGATTACTAAGGCTGATTTCAAGTACAGGCAGGAGAAAAATGCTGATGCCATAATGAGACTTCGGGGACAGATATCGGATGAAGAGGCAAGCCGCAGGCGTGTGAAGAGATTTTGTGAGAAGAAGATACAATGGCTGAAAGCAATTTATCGTTTTCAAAGTGCGGTTACCCTGGATAGAAATATGATTAAAATTCTAGTCGACAGCATTTACCTGTATCCGGATAAGAGGCTGGTAATTAATCTGAATTTTAAAGATGAGTATGCCAGGATGGCAGACGGAGAGGAGATATAGAATGGAGCAGATAGCAATATATTTGAGATTATCAAAGGAAGATGAATTTGTAAAAGATGAGAGCAACAGTATTACCAATCAGCGTGCTTTTATCCGTGGATTTATTAATAAAAATAAGGAACTTCGCAAAATGAGTGTGGTTGAGTTTGTGGATGATGGCTATTCTGGTAAAAATATGGACCGCCCGGATATGCAGAGAATGCTGGAAATGGTGAAAAGAAAGCAGATTTCATGTGTTATTGTAAAGGATTTCTCCAGATTTTCAAGAGATCATATCGAGCAGGGAAAATATATTGAACAGATATTTCCTTTTATGGGTGTGCGATTTATTGCCATAAATGATAATTATGACAGCGCAGATTATGTGGGTGGTATCGGTGAGATTGATGTTGCATTTAAGGGGATTCTATATGATTTCTTCAGTGAGGAACAGTCTTCCAAAGTATCATTGACACTTGATACAAAGCGTGGCAATGGTAAATACATAGCTACCTATGCTCCTTATGGCTATGTGAAAAGTCCGGAGGACAAGCATAAGTTGGTTGTGGATGAGTTTGCCAGTCAGATTGTAAAGCGCATTTTCAAAGAGTTTCTGTCTGGAAAATCTATGTACAAAATTTCAGAAGGACTGAACCGGGATGGAATAGATACGCCGGGAGTGTATATTGCCATGCAGTCTGGAAGTGAAAAGCAACTTGCCAGATATCGTGAGAAAAAGCCTCTCTGGAATAATGTTGCAATAGGAAGAATCCTTGGAAATGAGCAGTACACCGGCACGATGGTTTACAGCCGATTCAAGAGTGAGAATGTTGGCGATAAACACGCCAAAGCACTTCCAGAGGATGAATGGAAGCGTGTGGAAAATTGTCACGAAGCAATTGTCAGCAAGGCGGATTTTGAAAAAGTCGCTGCCATGCGAAAAGGAAATACATGTGCCAGTGCCAAAAGAAAGCATGAAACACATTGCCTGACTGGTAAAATGATCTGTGGTAACTGTGGGCATCGCCTGTCTCATACTTATGCCGGTCGACCGAAGTATTATTGTGCAAATCATTATCTGGACAAGACTGATGAAAAATGCAATATCAGTGTGCTGGATGCGGATATGGAGAGCGTTGTGAAGAAAGCACTTCAGATGATGATTGATGTCCTGGTAGATTCCAGAAATGTTGTGGATATGCAGCGGGAGAAACAGGCAGAGCGATTAAAGCAGGCAGAGAAGCATCTTTCAGATATGGAGCATAGCCGTGAACTAATTGAAAAGGATTTGCGTGAAGCTTATGAAAGCTACAAGCTGGAAATGACAGATAAAGAAACATATCTGGAACAGCGTAAGACATATGAGCAGATGCTTGAGCGCCTACAGGAGAATATCGAAGAGCAGATGGCAGCAGTCACCAAGATGGCAGATATGGATGTGCCGGAAGTGGCAGGTTTGGAGATGCTGGAAGGGCAGCTGAAGCTGACGGGACTTAACAGAGAAATGGTGGATGCTTTTGTGGAGGAGATTGTCGTGTATGCAAAGGACAGGGTGAAGATAAAGTGGAAGTTTCGGGATGAGTTTGGGGAGGTGGGAAAGGCTCGAAAGCCTTGATAATACTGATTATTCTGGTAGAGATTAATGAGGGGAGGTGGTATAATTGGAATGGGAGCGAAAAGTCAAAACAAATATATATTGTCAAGAAGGAAAAGAGGTGAAGTGATTGAAGAAGCAATTGATTATTTTGTCGTTAAGTCCGTTATTTTTACTAACAATACTGCAATATTTTCCATTTGAGAAGTTTGGTTGTGTGGTTGGCAATTTGTTCAATATTCAGATGATTTATAAACATTTGCCGTTATATATAGGAATGTGGATTTGTTTGATTTGGGTTATTGTGTCTTTGATCATATTTATTAAATTTGTATGTTTTCAACGATATGACGTAGTTGGGGGTTATGAAGTTAAGGATATCAAAGAAGAAAAAGATGCCGGATTGAATTTCTTTCTTACACTTATTTTGCCATTGTTGGTTAACGATATTTCGACGTGGAATGGTTTATTATTGATGATTTTTCTAGGTGTTATAATAATATGTTTGTTGTCGAAAACCAATTTATACTATCAAAACCCAGTACTAATAATACTGAAATATAAGGTGTATAAATTTAAATTTGTTGATAATGAGCATTTGCCAGATGGAGAGTATATTGCATTGATAAGAGGCAATATGGATAGTCGCAACACAATAGAGTACAAGAAGATAGAGGATAATGTTTTAGTTATCAGAAAGGAAGGATAAATTCATGAATAAACAAGAGATAACATCAAAAATTAAAGAAATTACAGAAACAGGTGCAGTGTGCGGTGTTGATGTATACGTCTGCTTAAAAGGTGAGGAGCAGGGATTTTATATTGAGAAGATGATATCGATGAATTCCTTGAAAGATAGAATTCGGTCTATTGCTTTGGAGATTATTAATACACAGTATTTGCAAGATGAGGTGGTGTACTGTGATATTTTAGATGTTATAGATAATAAAAAGGCAGTTTATGTTTTGGAGCAAAGTGATGAGTACAAACCATTTGCCTTGCTAAATGATGATAGTATGGATGAGGTTTTCAATTTTGACGAAAAGGACATAGGAAATGTCCTTGGCTTTTTATTCAAAATAAATCTAAATAGCAAGAAATTGTTTATATATCAGCAAGCATATGTAGGATCCAGATTGCAAGCAAAAAATAATCTAAGAATAATACAAAAAGATAATGTGTTTGAAATTGTCGATAAAGAAATGCTGAAAATCGATAAAAGAGGAGAATTACTTATCTTAGATAATACTATATTGGTAAGAAATGTTAAGGTTCTTCAAGATTTTTTTGGCTTTCAAGTGTTTGTCCGTAACCAAGCACAGAGTGTTATTTCCAAACTGGAAGAATTAGATATTATTGGAAATATAGCTACATTGAAGGAATATCAAACTGGAGAAAAATTAACTATATCCAAAAAACTTATGAAAGTGAAGAATTCACCGGTGTTGGCAATGGATAAAGATGAACTCATAAATAAAATACCATTAGTTCCTCGATATAAAAATATTATACATATTGAAAATGGAAAGATTCGTACAAATACGAAAAAAGATGTCGATAATCTTATGAAATTGCTTAATGATGATTATGTTAAATCGGAATTGACTGATATGGAGTATGATAGTACGTCCAAAACATTATTAAATAGTGAAAGTCAAGATGAATGAATTGTAATGCTTTAATTTCCCAACCCCTGCGGTATGCGCATGGTTATAAAGTTTCAAATGTAGGAAGATAGCGTAACTCATAATCATGCATGGGCAATTGCAAAGTGGGGAATTTCTCATTACCATATTACAATGTAAAAAGATGAATTGCAGAATTAACAAAAAGTGTTTGGTTTGAAAGGAATGTATGCAATGGAAAAACTACCAGTATATAGTTTGAATAAAAAGAAGGGGAATCTTGCGGCAGATTATTTAAAACGAGTTATATCTAATTTTGCTGTTGTTAATATTATTGATGAATCAGTAGACTTAGGAATAGACATGAGAGCAGAATTGCTTAAGGAAACTTCACCGATAGGTTTATTTTTTAATATTCAGAGTAAAGGAAAAGATGAGGTTGATAGCGAAACAGAAAAACAAGGGTATTTTACAGTGCCGATTAAAATATCAACGATAAACTATTGGCGTCAGCAGAATGATGTAACAATTTTGTTTGTTGTGGATAATGTTATGGGTAAATGTTATTGGTGTAATCCGCTTGAGCAGATTGCGGATAAAATTTCAAGTATCCAAAGCCAAGATACAGTGACAATAAGGGTATATTTGAATAAATATATCGATTTGAGTTCACAAGAATGTCCTAGTAGCATAAGACAAGATATAATGTTATATATGGTAAACCAAGTGGAACATATAAATGAAAAGTTGGAAAAAATCAAGAAAGAATTAATTTCAGGAAGTAAAGTAAATACAAAAACCTCAATTGAATTGCTGAAAAGAATCACTAAAACCGCAAGCCAAACAGTAGGAACATATGAGTCTGTATGTGAGGTGCTAATTGACAATATAAAAAAACAATTTAGTGAAGCATATAATTACGCATGTGAATTAGAAGTCTTGGATGCGATGATTGTGAAAAAATGGTGTAAGAGTGGGGTGTTTGAAGAAAAGGGATTTACGAGAAGCAAGAAGTCATTGAGAGATTTACAAAAAGAAATTGATGAACTGATAAATAAATATGAAAATGACAAGGAAAATCTTGATTTATTGGAACAGTTGCAAACATATGATTATGAGGTTGAAGATTTACTAAAAAATATAGGTGCTTTTTTGTATGAAATGGCGTGTGAGGATAGTCCTTTTGGTGATCATACAGAACTATATCATAAAACAGTTGAAAGAGAATGGAAATATAATTAAAGCAAATATATGCTGAAAGTAGGTGAAATATATGAATCATGTAAAATTCATGTTTAATAGAATAAACAACTACGATTTGCTTTATGAAGATATTATGGAAGGTAACCAAGAGTGGGGAGAAAACACTAAACGAGTTGAAGATCATACTAAAGAATATGTTACACAGGTGATGAAGGATATAATGCCTAATCTTTTAAATAAAAGCACTTTGAAATGTTTGGGATGTTTAGAACGTATTGCTAATGAAGTTTTCGCATTGGAAACCGATTCTGCTGAATATAAAATTACTTTTACTATTGATACGTTTCAGAATAAAGATGCGAGAATTATTATAGACATAGTACCAAAATACATTTATGAGGGTATAGAAAAGTGCTATGATCGTTATTTGGAAAAGTTAAAAATAGAAATTAAGAAGAGAATGAATGTAGACTGGAAAAGATGTGATTGGTTGATTGATGAGCCTTCGGAAGCATTATGTACCGAATTGTATTCTGAATTCTTTAAGTTAGAAAATAGAATTCGGTCTTTTGTAAGTAGAGTACTTACATTACATTTGGGGGTAGATTGGCTTAGTAGCTGTGGATTGGAAAAATATTATAACTCAGCAATACAGTTGTCAGAGACATTTAAGCAAAAGGTTCTGGAATTAGATGATATTAATGCCGAGTTGATTTCTCTGACATTAGAATCTGTGTTTGAAATTGTTTTTAAATGTAAGGTGTATGAGAATGATATTGTTCTTTCGAGAGCGGAATATGTACAGCTTGAAAAAATTTTGACGTCAGGCAAGGAAAATGAAAACGCAAAGAATTTTATTCTGAAAAGAAGAAAAAAATTGCTGATATATGGGAAGATATTTTGAAACAATTTCAGTGTGATCCTTGTTTTGATATTGAAGAAATTGAAACAACTATATATGATGGAAAAACACATTTTTCGATATAAAGTGTAAGGCATTAGAGCATAATACTGTTGAAGTATACTTTGAGATGTTTATTGATGATGATATGGGAGAGAGTAGTTCATGTTCAATTATTTATTTGCAAAACAGAAATTGCAGAAATCTTTAGAGCAAAATGCCTCTTTGTTAATGGAAGCGGTTGCGAAGGAGATGAATGTTTGATGCAGGCAGAACAGGATTCAGAGTATGATGATTCGGAGGTAGAAGAATTAAAACTCAAACTTATAAAATATGTAATAGAGAAGCTGAATCCCATGATTGCTCAATTGAATCTCATTAAGGAAGATAAGAAAAAACTAAAAGAATTTGTTTCAGATAATGAGTGTGAAGAATGTGGGAACTTTGGAATATCAATTAAAGCTGATTTTTATCCAATTGGTAAGTGCTGTTATTGTGGAACTGAAAATTAAATAACCCTATCAAAAAAAGTTAAAAATTTCCCCATCACACCCTTGACACGAGCGGGTACTGATGGAGCAGTAAAGGAGCGCAAGGGCTTAAAGAGAAAATTTAAAGCATATGCAGGACTTGCGTTTGGACTTATCCTTATAGCAGGACTTTTTGCGGGCTGTGGAAAAAATGATACAGCAGATGCAGATGTCGATTTATCAATTTTTGCGGCAAAGAGCTTAAACGGTGTTATGGATGAAATATGTGCAGCCTACACCAGGGCGCATCCAAATGTAAACTTCCAGAACAACTATGACAGCTCCGGAACTCTGATGGCACAGATTAAAGAGGGGGCGAAGTGCAACATCTTTGTCTCAGCAGGAGTGGCACAGATGGATGAGCTTCAGAATGGCTACGATGGAGGAAGCGTGGTGGACGGTACTCGTGTTGACCTATTAAATAATCAGGTGTGCCTTGTTACATATAAGAATAGTGGCACGGCAGTTACCGGCTTTGCAGACATCTCAAAGGCTAAAAACATGGCGCTTGCTGACGGAACAGTTCCTGTAGGACAGTACACCAGAGCAGCGTTAGTAAATTCAAAAATGGTTGAAGGTGATGCTTCAAATCCACAGGCTATTTCAGATTCTGATATCTCAAAGGCACTTGACGGTCTGGAAATAAACAGCTGTGCCAATGTAGGTGCGGTTGCATCTGCCGTAGCTGAGGGCGCAAATGAGATAGGAACAGTTTATTACTCAGATACATTCGGATACGAGAACCAGCTTGATATTATAGAAAAGCTTCCAAACAGCTTAACAGGCGATGTCATCTATCCGATAGCAGCCTTAAAGGGAGACAGCACCACATCAGATGAGCTGGAAACAGCGAAGGAATTTATCGCATACCTTCAGACAGATGAGGCAATGTCAGTATTTGAGAAATATCATTTTTCGGTAAATGAATAATGGGAACGATTGATTTTACACCGCTTTGGGTAACATTAAAAACAGGAATAGTAGCGTCAGTTTTTTCTTTTTTTATAGGAATAGCTTTTGCTGAGCTTGTCATAAACACAAAGGGCAGAGTGAGGGCATTCTGGGATGGACTGCTGACACTTCCTATGGTACTGCCACCTACCGTGGCTGGATACATTCTTTTAAGGATTTTCAGCACAAGGCGTCCTTTTGGAGGCTTTTTAAGCCATAGTATGGGGATACAGGTAGTACACACGTGGCTTGGCTGTGTGGTGGCAGCAACCATCATTGCACTCCCTCTCATGTACAGAAATGCGAGAGCGGCATTTGAGCAGATAGATGAAAATGTCATATATGCGGCGCGCACTCTCGGCATAAGTGAGTGGAAGATTTTCTGGAAGATACGTCTGCCGATGGCAAAGCCCGGCATCATTTCGGGTGTCACACTGGCCTTTGCCAGAGCTATCGGTGAGTACGGAGCCACATCGATGCTTGCCGGAAATATAGCAGGAAAAACCTCGACCATATCACAGCAGATAGCAATGGTCATCCAAAGTGGAGACTATGCCACAGCGGGCTTCTGGTGCATAGTAATCATAGCGATTTCGTTTGCATGCCTTGTATCAATAAATATGATATGCGGCAAAAGCAAGGGTATAAAGAGAAAGAGAAAAAATAATGTCGCTCATAGTAAAAATAAAAAAACAATTGGATAATTTCATGCTCTCGGTTGACATGGAGCTTACGGACGAGGTTGTGTCCGTAATCGGTATGTCGGGCTCAGGAAAGAGTATGACATTAAAGTGCATAGCAGGGATAGAGACACCGGACTCAGGCTTTATATCATTAAACGGCCGTGTGCTGTATGATTCGAAAAAGCGTATAAATCTGCACCCGGGTAAGCGCAGGGTAGGCTATTTGTTTCAGGACTATGCATTATTTCCGACAATGACTGTGATGGAAAATATATGCATAGCAATGAGCCAGCGTAACGAGGAAAAAGTGAAGGGCTGGCTGAAGAGGTATGGGCTTGAGGGCATGGCATACACATATCCCAATCATCTCTCCGGTGGTCAGAGGCAGCGCGTGGCAATGCTTCGTATGCTTGCAGCTAAGCCGGAGTGCATACTGCTCGATGAGCCTTTTTCGGCACTGGATGAGCATGTAAAAAGAAGCATGGAATCAGAGCTTATGGAGATGCTGACAGATTTTAACAATCCTGTTGTTTTTGTGTCACACAATCGCGATGAGGTGTATCGCCTGGCCGGGCGTATCGGAAGCATGGAGAGCGGTGTACTGAGTACAGTCCGCGACAAAAAAGATTTCTTCATGCGGCCTATGTCTGTGGAGCAGGCACTGCTTGTGGGCTGCAACAATATATCAGAGGTAAAATGGCAGGATAAGCATCATTTGCTTGCGGTGGAATGGGATAGTGTATTTGAGGTCACTGATGAGCAGCTTGAACAGACTGCAATGAGTATGGACGGCATATCGCACATAGGTGTTTTCCCACAGGATATTATAATATCTGCAGGCAAAACAAAAACGGCACTTGCATATACTGATAAAAATATAATCAGGATTAAAGATTATAAAATGATTGAAGAGTTGAAAAGCTGGGAAATATTGTGTAAATTAAATAACGATTCAATAATTTACGCAAGCCTTCCGAGGCATACAGAAGCAAATATGCTTAGCAAAAATATAAATGATGAGCTTTATATAAAGAATTTTTATCTGCTTGGATGAGAAGTAAATGAGGACATACTATGATTTACCTGGACAATGCTGCCACAACAATTAAAAAGCCGGATGCGGTATATGATGCAGTCCTTGATGCAATGAAGCACTGCGGCAATTCCGGGCGCGGGGCATCGGATGCATCGCTTGATGCGTCGAGGAAAATATATGAGGCCAGAATGTGTCTTACAGAATTTTTCGGCGGAGATGATGCGGCCAGACTCGTTTTTACGGCAAATGCCACTGAGGCACTAAACATTGCAATCCACGGACTGTTTGAGCCGGGGGAGCATGTGATTACAACACAGCTCGAGCATAATTCTGTGCTCAGACCTCTTTATATGCAAAGGGAGCGGGGCGTGGGTGTGGATATTGTACCATGCAGTGATGCAGGCATAAAAAGGGGGATAATTTCCCCATTGGATATAGAGGCTTTAATCCGTCCGGATACAAAAGCCATCGTCTGCACACATGCTTCAAATCTCACAGGCAACGTGGTGGATATTAAGTCGATAGGGCAAATCGCACGAAAGCATAACCTTTTATTTATAGTCGATGCATCGCAGACAGCCGGTGTACTTCCTATAAATATTAGGGAAATGAATATTGATGTGCTCTGCTTCACAGGCCATAAGGGGTTGATGGGACCGCAGGGCACCGGAGGACTTTATGTGGGAGAGAGAGCAGATATAAAGCCGTTTAAGAGCGGTGGTACCGGCGTGCTAAGCTTTCTTGAGAACCAGCCTATGGAGCTTCCGACAAGACTTGAGGCCGGTACCTTAAACGGTCCGGGAATCGCAGGGCTTTTAACAGGTGTCATGGAGCTTGAGAAAATCGGCCTCGACAATATATACGCTAAAGAGCATGAGCTGATGCAGGCATTTATAGAAAAAATAAAGACAATCCCCGGAATCAGGATATATGGAGATTTCGATATGCTTCCTGACAATGGTATGCACTGTGCGATTGTTTCAGTAAATATAGCTGATATGGACTCGGCGGAGGTGTCGGACATACTTATGAATGAGTATGGCATTGCAACAAGGAGCGGCATACACTGCGCACCGCTGATGCATAAATTCTTTGGAACACAAAATCAGGGTATGGTGAGATTCTCATTTTCATATTACAATACAGTTGATGAGATAAATGAGGCCGCTGAAGCGCTTATGCAGATTGCGGCATTGCGATAAATAGTATTAAACAATTGAAAGGAGCAAAAATGCCACAGGAAATAGTGTTTTGCAAGGGCGGTGGCTGTACTGCAAAGCTTGGTCCGGATTTGTTAAGTCATGTTTTAGCAAAGCTGCCAAGGGGTGAAAAAGACAGCAATCTGCTCATCGGATATGATAGCTGTGATGATGCGGCAGTGTACAAAATTTCAGATGACACGGCGGTAGTCCAGACGCTTGATTTTTTTCCGCCGATGGTTGATGATCCGTATACGTTTGGACAGATAGCGGCTGCAAATGCGCTCAGTGATATCTATGCTATGGGCGGCACAGTAAAGACCGCATTGAACATCGTCTGTTTCCCTGAGAAAATGGACCTGAATATACTCGGCAAAATAATGCAGGGCGGTGCCGATAAGGTGATAGAGGCAGGCGGCACACTTGCGGGCGGCCATTCTATAGCAGACAGTGATGTAAAATACGGTCTTTCAGTCATGGGTACGGTCCACCCGGAACATATTTACAGCAACAATACAGGGCAGCCGTCAGATGTGCTTATACTTACAAAGAAACTCGGAGTGGGGCTTGTATGCAACGCAAACCGCGTAGGGGAGGCTCCGTTAGGTGCAATTGAGGATGCGGTAAGCTCTATGACCACACTGAATAAGGCAGCATCCGAAATCAGTCATGCTTTCGATATACATGCATGCACAGATGTCACGGGATTTAGCTTTTTAGGACATCTGAGTGAGATGTTAAATGATGATATAACAGCACTTATCGACTCGATTTCCATACCGGTCATTACCGGAGCATTGCGATGCGCAGATGAGTTTTTCCTCACGGCAGCGGCCCAGCGCAACAGAAACCATGTAGGTGATAAGGTGTGCTTTGCAAAAAATATACCTTTCTCAATGGAGGAGGTACTTTTTGATCCGCAGACCTCCGGAGGACTGCTGTTTGCAGTAAAAGTCTCTGAGGCAGATGCATTTTTGCACGAGCTTAAAGCCGCAGGGCTTCCGGCTGCAAAAGTGGGACGATTTGTTAAGCGGCGAGATGTGCCGATATATGTGAACTGACTTTAAGCTGTCATAGCTTATGCAAATTTGCTGACAGGCTGCATGCCCTGCATTTTGAGGGCTGACGAGTTAAAATAACATAGGGAGGATTATAAATATGATAACAGTAAATGCAATAGGGGATACATGTCCAATCCCGGTAGTAAAGACAAAGAAAGCAATCGAGGCTCTCACACAGCCGGATACGGTGGAAACACTTGTGGACAATGAAGTTGCAGTGGAAAATTTAAAAAAGATGGCTGCACAGAAGGGCTATAGCTGTGATAGCAGTAAGCTCGATGACGGAAGCTATAGCGTAAAGCTGACAATTGAAGCTGTAAATGCCCATGAGCTTTCGGATACAGACGAAGCTTCACAGTATACATGCAGGCCGGCCGCAGATAACAGAGTTGTTGTAATCCGCTCTTCATATATGGGAGAGGGCAGTGAGGAGCTTGGCAGTGTACTTATAAAGGGCTTCATCTATGCGCTTTCGCAGCAGGATAATCCGCCTGAAACCATGCTTTTCTATAATGGAGGAGCGAAGCTGACCTGTGAGGGCTCAGAGTCACTTGAGGATTTAAAGGAGCTTAAGAGCCGTGGGGTGAAAATTCTTACCTGCGGAACATGCCTGAACTACTATGAGCTGTCAGATAAGCTTGCAGTCGGAGAGGTGACCAACATGTATGATATCGCAGAAAAGATGGCTGGGGCATCTCTTATTGTAAGTCCTTAGAGTTATACAAGGTGTGAGGTAATGGATAAAAATTTGGCAAGAGAAAAGAAAAAACGGCTAATCATCACCTTCGAGACTACCACAGCACCGTTAAAGCTTGATATCAAGGGCAAGGCATGTGGTATTCCGGGGCGCACGATTCCTCTTCCGTCTGTCATATCGGCGGGCTGCGGGCTGGCATGGAGAGCAGAGCTTTCTGACAGGGAGTGCCTCATAGCCTTTATGAAGGAGCATGACATCAGGTGGGAAGCGATGTATGAAATCGAAATGAGGTAGCTGATAGTTACCTATATAACAGGATAACAGGAGAAAAATATGTTTTATTACAATCAGTATGTGAGGGCGCAAAGCCTTGATGAGGCATATGAGCTTTATCAGAAAAAACCGAATTTTGTGCTGGGCGGCATGCTCTGGCTCAAAATGAAAAATAAGACGCTTGGCACGGCAATTGACCTGTGCGACCTCGGGCTTGACCAAATTGATGAGGATGAGAACGAGTTTAGAATCGGTGCATATGCAACACTCAGGCAGATAGAGACTCATGAAGCACTGAATGCATATACACATGGCGCAATCGCAGAGTCGGTCAGACACATTGTCGGAGTGCAGTTTAGAAATGTGGCAACTGTCGGAGGAAGCATCTGGGGCAGATTCGGATTTTCAGATGTCATGACGATTTTCAGGGCACTGGGAGCAAAGGTGCAGCTTCACAAGGCAGGAATTATGGATTTGGACGAGTTTGCGGCACTTCCAAGAACAACGCGCGATGTGCTTGTGTCAGTAATAGTACCGAAAAATGCAAAGGGCGTAGTATACTTAAGCCAGAGAAATCAGTCAACAGACTTTCCGGTGCTCACATGTGCAGTGGCAAATAGAAGCGGCAGGTATGTGGCGGTCATCGGAGCATCACCATATATGGCAGAGCCTGTGTGGGATGAGGAGGGCATACTCGATGGTTTAGCAGATGCAAAGACAGACGGTAATGCAGCTTTGACAGATAACTCCGAAACCAATGCAAAAATAGATAAATTTGCTGAATATATTGCAGAGCATATCCGTTTTGGAAGCAATATAAGGGCAGGGGCTGAGTACAGAGAGATAATCTGCAGGGTGCTTACACGCCGCGCTATCACACAGTCGCTTGACATCTGCGATGATATAATGTAATTGTCGCCAGTCACATGTAAGGTAAACAGATTTTTGGCAGCTCTATTAGTGCGATGGCGTCAATGCATTAGCATTAAGAACGAGTATTAAGCACGAGCATTAAGATGGGAAGGAATTCATATATATGGATGTTAAAATAAAATTAAATGGAAAGTTAATAACCGACTCGGTAGACCAGGATATGGTCCTTTTAGACTTTTGCCGCAAGCACAATTGCTTTTCGGTGAAGAGAGGCTGTGAGTCAGGCAACTGTGGTCTTTGTACAGTGCTTCTGGATGGAAAGCCTGTGCTGTCATGCAGCACGCCGATAGGCAGGGCAGACGGCAGAGCGGTGGACACCCTCGAGGGACTTGAGGAGGAAGCTAAGCAGTTTACAGGATTTTTTGCTGCACAGGGAGCGGATCAGTGCGGCTTCTGTAATCCGGGTTATATTGTAAATATTGTGGCGCTTCTGAGAGAAAATCCTGACCCGACTGATGAGGAAATTCTTGAATATCTTTCAGGAAATCTGTGCCGTTGTACAGGATATCAGAGTCAGCTGCGCTCAATCAGAAATTTCTTAAACAGTAAGAAGGAGGGTGCACCTCTTAATCTTGAGGCAGGCGTCTACGGAGAGGATGTCGGAAAGGAGTGGCAGGATGAGCACAAATCAAACTAATGAAAACAGCTTCAACCGCTCCAGAAGGGATTACCACGCAGTTGGAAAATGTATACCTAAAAAGGACTCGAGCCAGCTTTTACTCGGAAAGCCGGTATTTACCGATGATATCACACCGCGTGATGCGCTTGTCATAAAGCTTCTTAGAAGCCCGTATGCAAATGCAATTGTCGAGGATGTAAAGACAGATATCGCTCTTAAGGTGCCGGGCATGGTCGCAGTATACACCTGGGAGGATGTTCCGAAAAAGCGTTTTTCTATCGCAGGCCAGACTTTTCCGGAGCCGTCACCATATGACAGATTAATCCTTGACCGCCATGTGAGAAGCGTAGGTGACGCCGTCGCTATAGTGGTCGGAGAATCTGAAAAGGCGGTGGACAAGGCTCTTAACATGATAAAAGTAAAGTACACGGTGCTTGAGCCGGTGCTTGACTTTAGAAAGTCGCTGGATAACAAGGTACTCGTGCATCCTGAGGATGACTGGTCATCCAGCATAGATACAGGCGATGTAAAGCGCAATCTCATTCACCATGAGGAGGATGAGCATGGAAATGTAGAGAAAATTCTGTCAGAGTGCGATGAGATTATTGAGCACACATATCGCATAAAGGCAGCGCAGCAGGCATATATGGAGACCTGCAGGGCATATTGTGAGATAGACAGATACGGCAGACTTCACTGTATCAGCTCGACACAGATAGTTTTCCACCTGCGCCGGATACTGGTAAATGCACTTGATATTCCAAAGTCTATGGTGCGCGCTGAAAAGCCACGTATCGGAGGCGGTTTCGGTGCCAAGCAGACAGCGGTCTGTGAGGTGTATCCGGCATTTGTTACCTGGAAGACAAAGCGTCCGAGCAAGATAATCTACAGCAGAAAAGAGTGTCAGACTATCGCGTCACCGCGTCATGAGATGGAGGTTACCGTGCGTCTCGGAGCGATGAAGGATGGTCATATAAGGGCAATCGATCTTTATACGCTGTCAAATGGTGGAGCGTACGGAGAGCATAGCACTACAACAGTAGGACTTTCAGGTCATAAATCGCTTCCGCTTTATACAGGAGGCTGCGAGGCAACCAGATTTTCGTGCGATGTTGTGTATACAAACGTGCAGGCGGCAGGAGCATACAGAGGCTATGGAGCCACACAGGGTATCTTTGCACTTGAATCAACGGTCAATGAGCTTGCTGAAAAGCTGCATATAGACCCGGTTGAGCTTCGTTTGAAAAATATTGTACGCGAGGGCATGTTTATGCCAGCATATTTTGGCGAGACAGCAAATGCATGTGCACTCGACAGATGCATAATGCACTGTGCGGACAATTTCCACTGGGCAGAAAAGTATCCTGTCCGCGACATGGGAAATGGCAAGGTTCGTGCGGCAGGCATGGCACTTGCAATGCAGGGCTCCTGCATATCCAATGTAGATGTCGGCTCGTGTACCTTAAAGCTTTCAGACTGTGGCACCTACAATATGATGATAGGTGCGGCAGACATGGGAACAGGCTGTGATACAATACTTGCGCAGATGGCGGCTGAGGTGCTCGACTGTGAGCCGGATGATATAACAGTGTTTGGAGCGGATACGGATGCTTCTCCTTATGACTCGGGTTCATATGCCTCATCAACCACCTACATCACAGGAATGGCCACACAGAATGCAGCACTTGAGCTTCGTGAAAATATAAAGAAAATCGGTGCACAGCTGCTGGGCTGTACTGCATCAGAGGTGGATTTCGATGGTAAAGAGGTGTATATCATAAATCCGGACGGTGCAGACAATGGGGCAGTTTCCGTAAGTCTTTCCGATATAGCAACAAAAGCACAGGTCAACAACACGATACCTGTAGATGTCACCGCCACATATTCATCACCTGTCTCACCGCCTCCGTACATGGTAGGCATGGTCGAAATAGAGCTTGATAAGGAGACAGGAGCAGTTAAAATACTTGATTATCAGGCTGTCGTGGACTGCGGAATCCCTGTCAATCCAAACCTCGCGCGCGTGCAGACAGAGGGTGGCATAGGTCAGGGAATCGGCATGGCACTTTATGAGAATGTCACATACAATGCCGGTGGTAAAATCGCAGAAAATGATCTCATGCAGTACAAGATACCGACACGACAGGATGTGGGACATATCAATGTCGAATTTGAGACAAGCTATGAGCCTTCAGGCCCATTTGGAGTCAAGTCAATCGGCGAGATAGTTATCAATACACCGGCTCCTGCACTGGCACATGCCATTTATCGCGCAACAGGTGTGTGGCACAGGACAGTTCCGTTTACCCCAGAGAAAATACTTATGGGAATGGTCGACCCAAACTGGCACGAAAAGGACCTTAGAGTGAAATGATTCATATCATATACATGGCGGCTGGAAACAGCCGCCGTTTTGGAAGTAACAAGCTGTTTTATAAGCTGGATGGAAAACCTATGTACAGGCATCTGTTTGAACGTTTGATAGAAATTAAAGATAGATATAATAAATTAAAAAATACCGGAACTAATAAGCCTTTAGACAGTGATAGAATGGATACTGATACTGTTATTGATAATTATATTGGCACAGACATCGGTTTATCAAAAAAGGCTGGGACAAAAAATGCAGAATCGAATAACCCGGTCATAGATATAACCGTCGTTACACGTTACCGGGAAATACTGGACTACTGCTCATCTATCCCCGATTGCCATGCAGTCTTAAGTCCGGACAGCGAAAAAGGCATATCCTACACCATAAAAGCAGGAATTATGGCGGTGCAGGAGCAGAAAAAGACCGGTATGCATATGTGGCAAAGCAGTGTGTGGCAGAAAAAGCCGGAAAAAAACAGTGGCTCGTTACATAATACAGTCGAAACAGAGGACTATTACATGTTTGCAGTAGCTGACCAGCCATATTTAAAAAGTCAAAGCGTGATTAAATTAATAGACAAAGCACTTGAAAATAAAGGGAATAAGCGATTAGTATTTTCGCTTCGCTGTGGAGACGCTGTAGGCAATCCATGTGTATTTCATTCATCGCTTATCCCGCAGCTTTTATCACTGGAGGGTGATAAGGGTGGCAGAAGTGTGGCAAAGAAGTATGACTGTGTATATGTGGATATCGCAGATGAGCGTGAGCTGATGGATATAGATAACTTATCAAATTCAAAACATACCGTGACATTATAAAAGCTATTATGAAAGAGCACTGTGTCAGTGCATACCGAATGTATATTTTGTTCAAATTCCCATATACTACCTCCAAAGCATGAATGCAAATGCAAAAAAGTAACCGGAGGACAATAAAGTGAAAATCACAGGATTGACCAGAAGAGTAGACTCACTCGGCAGAATAGTCATACCGAAGGAGCTTCGCAGGATGCTGCATATAAAAGAGGGAAGCCCACTGGAAATATATATGGATGCGGACGAGACGATAGTGCTAAAGAAATATTCGCAGGTGGGAAGCCTGAAGAATATATCACAGGCATATGCACAGAGCCTGTCAAAGGTAACAGGAGCCATGGTATGTGTGGCAGACCGGGATGAGATAATAGCGGCAGCCGGGAAAAACCACAAAAAATATATAGGCAGGGCTCCGTCAAAAGAGCTTGAAGACATTATTGATAAGAGAAAAAGTGTATTGTACAGTAAAAAAGACGATAACCTGATACCTGTGGTAAAGGACGATAAAGCAGACTGTGAAGCCCAGGTGATAGCTGCAATAGTGCATGATGGTGACAGTGCAGGAGCCGTTATACTGTGTGCTTACGATGAAAAAGCCGATAAGCCTGATATTGCCGAAAAGCTGGTGAGTGCAGCAGCAGAATTTCTGTCCGGACAGCTCGGCTAGAGACCACGAAAAGCATTGTAAAAAACTATTTACTTGACTACAATAGCAGTAAAGATGTAAAATAGCTTGATAAAGGGAGCAATTAGCTTCCTTTTGTGCTATAAAGGTATATTGAAAATTAAGCAATTATTAATTATCTGATGTAGAGGCATTGTAGTATAATAGACAGTACATATTTGTAATAGTTGTCAATTATCTATAAAGTATGCCGATATACAATGGTATACCGATAGTTTGGAGGTAACATATAGAAATGGCAAAACAGAAAAAGAAAAAGAAGAAAAAGCAGCATCGCGTTTTCTGGTTTTTCATAAAGCTTCAGATTTTTTTGATGGTACTGATACTTGGTGGATTATGCTTTTACTACTTTGGAGGCTATGCAGACAAGGTGGCGAAGCTTCACTCAGAGGCAGTAGAGCTTGTGCAGAAATCTGACAAAAACACATTTTTACCGGCGAGGACGAGTACACTCTACGATACAAACGGTGATGAGATATCCGAGACAGCCACTACCAAAAAGGCTGACTATGTAAAGTATGCTGATATCCCACAGAACTTCGTAAATTGTATGGTCAGCATCGAGGACAAGAAGTTCTATAAGCACAATGGTGTGGATTTAAAGGCAATAGTGCGTGCCGCAAAGTCCATCATAAAGAACAAGAGAATTACCCAGGGTGGCAGTACCATCACGATGCAGCTCGCCCGAAATATTTACCTGGATACGAACAAGAACTGGCAGCGAAAAGTCAAGGAAATGTTCATAGCGATGGAGCTGGAAAAGAAATATTCCAAGAACGATATTATGGAGTTCTACCTGAATAACGTCTATTTCATGAATGGATATTATGGTATTCAGGCAGCGTGCCATGGCTATTTCAACTGTGAGCTTTCGGATCTTGATATGTCGCAGACGGCCTTTTTGTGTGCTATTCCGAACAGCCCGACGTACTATGACCCGATAAATAATAAGGATCATACACTGACGCGTCGCAATCTCATATTGAAAAACCTAAGGGAAGACGGCAAAATCACACAACAGGAATATGAGTCTGCCATAAACGAGGAGATTACCCTCAATATGCCTGAGAAGGAAGATACGGTCAAGTATAACTACGTGGATACCTATGCATATTACTGTGCTACGAGAGCACTCATGGAAAACGAGGGCTTCAAGTTCAAGTATTACTTTGATTCGGACGAGGAAGAAAAGGAATATGATGCATCGTATGATGAGATGTATTCGTATTGCCAGAAAAAGCTGTATTCAGAAGGCTATAAGATTTATACGTCGATAGACCTGACCAAACAGCAGCAGCTTCAGGATTCAATCGACCTGACATTATTGGACTTCACAGATACCACTGATGATGGTACATTTAAGCTTCAAAGTGCAGCAACCTGTATTGATAATGCGACAGGCTATGTTGTTGCAATAGTTGGTGGACGAAGCCAGGATGCGACCAATCATACGCTGAATCGTGCTTTCCAGAGTCACCGTCAGCCGGGAAGCTCTATTAAGCCACTCATCGTGTATACGCCATCGTTTGAGCGTGGCAAGACACCGGACACAATAGTAAATGACCATAAGTTTGATGGTGGACCGTCTAATGCCGGTGACAGCTATTATGGTGATGTAACAATCAGATTCGCGGTAGAAAAATCATTGAATACTGTGGCATGGCAGCTTTATGATGAGCTGACACCTAAGGTTGGCTTACAGTATCTTAAGGACATGAATTTTACAAATATTGTCAAGGATGATTATGTTACAGCGACAGCATTAGGTGGATTTACCACAGGTGTATCACCGCTTGAGATGGCATCAGCCTATGCTACCCTTGAGAATGACGGAATGTACAGGAATCCGACCTGTGTTACATCTATTGTGGATTCAGACAACAACATTATATATACCTCATCACAGAAGGATGCAGTAATTTACTCAGAGAATGCCGCAAGAACGATGACAGACGTCATGACCGGTGTTATGACAGAGGGAACCGGTCGCAAGGCGAAGCTGGACAATGGTATGCCGAGTGCCGGAAAAACCGGAACTACAAACGATAAAAAGGACGGATGGTTCTGTGGATTTACCAGATATTATACGACCTGTGTATGGGTTGGCTGTGATATGCCGGAGACTATAAATGGTTTGACAGGAAGTTCATACCCGGCAGAAATCTGGAAGACATATATGGATCAGATACATTCAGATCTGACACCTCTCAATTTCCTGCCATATGAGCATATGTCAGATGAAAGTCAGGACAATCAGGAAAGCCAGGAGGTTCAGGACACACCTGCAGATGATCAGACCCAGAATAATCCTACAGATCAGACTGTGACCACACCGGATGCTGGAACTACAACTGATCAGACTACGGCAGAGGATCCGAATAAGACAGATGCTGCTGGTGGTAACATCGGTGGAAATACCGGAGGCAATACAGACGGAACAACAGGCGGAAATACCGGAGAAAACAACGGTGGTAACACAGGCGGAAATGGTGGACAAAACACCGGTGGCAACACAGGCGGAAATACCGGAGAAAACACTGGTGGCAACACAGGCGGAAATACCGGAGAAAACACCGGTGGCAACACAGGTGGAGCTAACAGCGGTAACACCACCGGAGGTGCAGCCCAGTAGATTTTTATTTGCAGCATACGCACCTGTCACGATAGGAAACAAGACGATAGATGCGCTCATATATTCAGTGCCCTACAACGGCTCATATCTTGCAGTAGAAGGAATTATCACAATCATAGTGATATCAATTCCACCGGTTAAGAAGGCACTCGACTATGTGAAGCAGATGGCGAACAGTCGGTAGATAATCTATATCTAAATAATTAGAATATGTAAAAAGGAGCAGCATAGGTAGAAATACTTGTCCTGCTCTTTTATTGTTCGAAAAAAGCAAAACAAAACACTCGAAAAATATAAAATTGCAATCTTACAGACGAAAATATAATGACAAATACAGCTCACTATGCTACAATTATACTAAAGCATTATATTTCTGTTGAGCGACACCACAATACACATTTTCATCGGTGCGTATCACTTTGAAGAGGGCAGAACCACTTAATATTTTTCGACAAAGACATGGAAATTTTCAATGCTTTAAGTTACCTATCAATAGCAGGGAAAAATGGATATGTCGATTGAGATAATCTTATGTGAATGAAGCGGACTGGGGTTGCTGATGCTTTATATTGACAAGAAATTTAGTATCATGCGATATTATATTCTCCCTGTTCACACAACTAAATAGGAGGAGAATAATGTCGGGAGAGACAAAAGAAGTTTTGGGCAGTAATTATGGCCAGAACGATGTAATCATCAACAGAT
The DNA here is from genome assembly GCA_900317585.1 of uncultured Lachnospiraceae bacterium. GTDB lineage: Bacteria > Bacillota > Clostridia > Lachnospirales > Lachnospiraceae > Roseburia. Next base: position 93,701 of record ONHG01000016.1, read on the forward strand.
TGATTGATAAAATGACATTGTTTGATGACAATCTGATGAGTCTTGTATTCGGGCAGAATATCGAGACGACAGAGCTGCTGCTTCGCGTAATAATGGAGCGTGATATTAAGGTTATAGACGTCAGGGGGCAGGATGAATTAAAAAATCCGGTGATTGGCGGGAGATGTATTACTCGGGACGTGCATGCAATAGATGTCGATGGCAGGCATATTGATATCGAGGTGCAGATTAATGCGGAGGGCTCGCATGTCAGAAGAGCCAGATATCACAGCAGTATGATGGATGCGAGGATGCTGCAGGAAGGACAGAAGTTTAAGGAGATTAAGGATTCCTACGTGATTTTTATTTATGATCACGATAAGTTCAGAAAAGGACTGCCATTTTATCACATTCAAAGACGTGTTGATGAAACAGGCGAAGTCTTTGGAGATGGTTCACATATCATCTATGTAAATGGAAGGTATGAAGGTAATGATGATATAGGTCGGATGATGAGAGATTTTCATCAGTGCAGGCCGGAGCAGATAGAAAGTGAGACATTGTCAAAAGCAGTGGCGTATTATAAAGAAAAGGAAGGACGTGGTGCTATGAGTGAAGCAGTAAGACAGTATGCAATGGAATATGCAAAAGAGTATGCAAAAGAATATGCTAAAGAATATGGTGAAGAACAAAAACAGGAAGGCATTCAGACAGGGCGTCGTACAGAGATATATTTATCTGTACAGGATGGAGATTACTCTGTACAAAGAGGTGCTGAAAAAGCTGGATTATCGCTTGAAGAGTTCGAAAAATCAATGAGCGAAGCCGGATATAAGCTTCCTGAGCCTATATAATGTATCATTGGTAAATCCATAACCATATCAACAAAATATTGAGCAGACTGTAAAATTGAGCTGACCACTCAAAATTACAGTCTGTTTTTTATTGTATATCATTGTCACGGTGTGAGGGACTTGCGGGGCGGGTGAGGGACAGTGGCACAGCTTACAACGGTTGAATAGCGAAGCTGCTTAGATAATGTAGAATTATGCTTTGAAATACAGAAATGCCCCACCATGGACGGTGGGGCAAGGCGTTATGCGCCATGGACGGTGCATAAAAGCCGGTTTCGTCCAGCTACAAGAAACTATAAGCATAATTCGTACAGTATCTTAGCAGCGCAGCGTAAACCATTGTAAGCTGTGCCACTGTCCCTCACCCACCCCCACAAGTCCCGTACCATAAAAATGAAAAATAAAAATACTTTGACTTGACAACTATTTAAAATGTGATATACTTTCACTATCAAATGATTTGATTAGGAAAATATTTGATAAACAAACTAGTGCAAACGTACCAGCACACAATACCGAAAATAAACACAGAAAAAGGAGAACAGAAATATGTTGGAGAAAATCAAGGAAATCGTAGCAGATCAGTTAGGAATTGACGAGGATGATATCAAATTAGAGTCAAACTTCAAGGAGGATCTTGAGGCAGATTCATTAGATCTTTTCGAGCTTGTAATGGCACTCGAGGAGGAGTACGGAGTAGAAATCCCTTCAGAGGATTTAGAGAAAATCGCAACAGTAAACGACATCATTGAGTATCTTAAGAACAAAGGTGTAGAGGCTTAAAAGACATGGAGACAAGAATAACAAAGCTTCTTGGAATCAAATATCCGGTCATTCAGGGTGGCATGGCATGGGTAGCAACCCATGAGCTTGCCAGCGCTGTGTCCAATGCAGGCGGACTTGGCATCATCGGAGCAGGCGGAGCCCCGGCTTCATGGGTAAAGGAGCAGATAGTCGCTGCAAAGAAGGAGACCGATAAGCCGTTCGGAGTCAACCTCATGCTTATGAATCCGGAGGCTGATGAGATAGCAAAAATCATCGCCGAGGAAAAGGTAAAGGTAGTCACCACCGGCGCAGGAAATCCTGCAAAGTATATGGACATGTGGAAAGAAGCAGGCGTCATCGTAATCCCTGTAGTTGCAAGCGTAGCACTCGCAAAGCTCATGGAGAGAGGCGGGGCAAGTGCAGTAATCGCAGAGGGAATGGAGTCGGGCGGACATATCGGAGCACAGACTACAATGACACTTGTGCCACAGGTTGTTGATGCAGTGAGTATCCCTGTTATCGCAGCAGGCGGAATTGCAGACAACAGAGGCTTCAATGCAGCATTTGCACTCGGTGCAGAGGCAGTCCAGATGGGTACACGCTTTGTCACCGCAAAAGAATCGATAGTACATGAAAACTATAAGCAGAAGGTCATTAAGGCCAAGGATATAGATTCCGAGGTTACAGGAATGAGCACAGGCCATCCAATCAGAGTACTCAGAAACAAGATGACCAGACAATATCTCAAGCTGGAAAAGGAAGGAGCTCCATTTGAAGAGCTCGAAAAAATGACACTTGGCGCACTCAGAAAAGCCGTTGTAGACGGAGATACCGTATATGGCAGCGTCATGGCAGGTCAGAGCGCAGGCCTCGTAAAGAAAGAGGAAACCTGCAAAGAAATCATTGAGGATGTAGTGGGACTGAACAAATAGACAGTATCCACTTTTACATGCAAATTTAAGGATACCGGGCCGCCTGAAAAGAGCGGCTTACGGTATCCTGTCAGAAATAAGGAGAAACCGAAAATGGGTAAGAGAGTATTTATGTTTCCCGGACAGGGCTCACAGTATATAGGAATGGGTAAGGAGTTTTACGATACAATGCCAAATGCAAAGGCTGTAATCGACCTTGCCAGTGAACAGACAGGCTTGGATATTCCGGCACTTTGCTTTGAGGAAAATGACAAGCTGAATATTACAGAGTACACACAGATATGTATGCTTGCAGTTGAGGCAGCTATATATCAGGCAATCATTGACAAAGGTATCACACCTGATGTCACAGCAGGCTTAAGCCTTGGGGAATATGGTGCTCTCATCGCATCAGGAGCCATGACTATGGCAGATGCATTTGCAGTTGTCAGAAAAAGAGGAATCTACATGCAGGAGGCAGTTCCTACAGGTGGAGCCATGACAGCGGTTTTAGGACTTGATCCGCAGGTCATTGAGGATATCTGCAAAAAGACAGCAGATGAGACAAATTCAGTGGTATCGGTAGCTAACTATAACTGCCCGGGACAGATTGTTATCACAGGAGAAAAGGCAGCAGTAGATGCCGCCGCAGCAGCATGCAGCGAGGCTGGCGCCAAGAGATGCGTACCGCTCAAGGTCAGCGGACCTTTCCACTCAGCAATGCTTAAGGGCGCAGGAGAAAAGCTCGCAGATGCACTTGAGAGTGTAGAAATCCACGATATCAAGGTGCCATATATCACAAACGTCACAGCAGACTATGTGAAGTCACCGGCAGATGTCAAGGATTATCTGACAAAGCAGGTTTCATCGTCAGTGCGCTGGCAGCAGACCATCGAGCGTCTTATCGCAGACGGTGCAGATGAGTTCGTGGAAATCGGACCGGGACGCTCACTCAGCGGATTTATGAGAAAGATAAATAGAGACGTAAAAGTCGTAAACATAGATAAACTGGAGGATTTTGAAAAGTATGTTAACAGGTAAAAATGCCCTGGTTACAGGCGCAAGCCGCGGAATTGGAAGACAGATAGCTCTTACACTTGCCGCAGCACACGCCTTTGTAATAGTAAATTATAATGGTTCAAAGGAAAAGGCAGATGCCGTTGTTGCAGAGATAAAGGCAGCAGGCGGTGATGCAGTTTCTTATCAGTGCAATGTATCTGATTTTGACGAGTGCCAGAATATGATAACAGCGCTCATCAAGGAGTACAAGCACATAGATATCCTCGTAAACAACGCAGGAATCACAAGAGACGGTCTCATCATGAAGATGAGCGAGGCAGACTATGACGCAGTGCTCGACACAAACCTTAAGGGCACGTTTAACACAATCCGTCACATGTCACGCTATTTCTTGAAGCAGAAATCAGGAAGAATTATCAATATTTCATCAGTTTCCGGCATACTCGGAAATGCAGGACAGGCCAACTACAGCGCCAGCAAGGCGGGAGTTATAGGACTCACAAAGGCTGTAGCCAGAGAGCTTGCCAGCCGGGGAATCACAGTAAATGCAGTGGCACCGGGCTTTGTAGAGACAGAGATGACAGATGTGCTTGCCGATGCGGCAAAGGAGAATCTTTTATCACAGATTCCGCTTGGCAGACCGGGAAACACAAAGGATATCGCAAACGCAGTATTATTTTTAGCATCAGATGCAGCAGGCTACATCACAGGCCAGGTGCTGTCTGTTGACGGAGGAATGGCAATATGAGTAGAAGAGTAGTTGTAACAGGACTTGGAGCAGTAACACCAATCGGAAATAATGTGGACGATTTCTGGACATCGGTAAAGGCCGGAAAAATCGGCTTTGACCATATCACAAAATTTGACACAACAGATTATAAATGTCACATTGCAGCAGAGCTTAAGGACTTTAACCCACAGGATTTTATGGACAGAAAGGCTGCAAAGAGAATGGAGCCATTCTCACAGTACGCTGTGGCTGCAGCAAAGCAGGCAATTGATGACAGCGGACTTGATATCGAAAAGGAAGATCCATACATGGTTGGATGTGCCATCGGTTCAGGTATCGGAAGTCTTCAGGCTATGGAGCGCGAGACACAAAAGCTTTATGAAAAGGGACCAAACAGAGTCAATCCTCTGCTTGTTCCGCTTATGATCTGTAACATGGCAGCAGGAAATGTTTCTATCCAGTTCGGTCTCAAGGGAAAGAGTATCAATGATGTAACAGCCTGTGCTACAGGAACAAACACAATCGGTGAGGCATACAGAAGCATCCAGTATGGTGAGGCTGACGTGATGGTAGCCGGTGGTACAGAGGGCAGTGTATGTCCTATCGGAATCGCAGGATTTACAGCACTTACAGCGCTTTCTACAGTAGATGATCCGGCAAAGTGCTCACTTCCGTTTGACAAGAACAGAAGCGGCTTTGTAATGGGTGAGGGCGCAGGAGTAGTTATCCTTGAAGAGCTTGAGCATGCAAAGGCAAGAGGTGCAAAGATTTATGCAGAGGTAGTCGGATACGGCTGCTCATCGGATGCATACCATATCACATCTCCGCAGGAGGATGGCGCAGGCGCAGCAAGAGCCATGACCAATGCCATGAGCGATGCAGGTGTCACACCGGCAGATGTAAAATACATCAATGCTCACGGAACAGGCACTCATCACAATGATCTCTTTGAGACAAGAGCAATCAAGCTTGCGTTCGGTGATGAGGCTGCAAATCTTAAAATCAATTCAACAAAGTCTATGATAGGACATCTGCTCGGAGCAGCGGGAGCTGTTGAGTTTATAACATGTGTGAAGGAAATCCAGGATGGATTTATACATAAGACAGTTGGCTATGAGACTCCTGATGAGGAGATTGACCTCAATTACTGCAAGGACAGCTATGAGGAGCCTGTTGAGTATGCACTGAGCAATTCACTGGGATTTGGTGGACATAATGCAAGTATTCTGCTCAAGGCTTATAAATAAATAGCTTCTGCTTTTTTAGGGGCTTCGCGCATTCAGGCTGTGAGGTCCGGTGGAGCACACAGTATATTCCTCGTGAAAAATATGAAGTCAGTCACGGCATTTTGCACGGACAGGCTGTGATATGGTGTTAGCACTTCATGCTATTGGAGCGGATGGAACGCCGTGACAGTTCATATTTTTCATTCAGAACACACTGTGCGCTTCCCGGCTACACGTTATTGAGCGCGAAGCATGTAGATAGTTTGGAGTAAGTTGAGAAAGGATAGATGTATATGTCAGTTTTGAATACGCAGCAGATTATGGATATTCTGCCGCACCGCAGTCCGTTTCTTCTCATTGATACGGTTGAGGAGCTACAGCCGGGCGTAAAGTGTGTGGCTAAGAAGAATGTGACTATGAATGAGCCACATTTTATGGGACATTTTCCGGGAAATCCGGTGATGCCGGGAGTGCTTATTATTGAGGCTTTGGCGCAGACAGGTGCAGTTGCCATTCTTTGTCAGGATGAGTGGAAGGGCAAGACTGCATATTTTGCAGGCATCAATAATGCCAAGTTCAAGCAGAAGGTGGTTCCGGGAGATACGCTGGAGCTGACCACTGAGATTATAAAGGTTAAGGGTCCTATCGGTGTGGGCAAGGCTGTTGCCAGGGTAAACGGCAAGGTTGCCTGTATGGCGGAGCTTACATTTGCAATAGGTTAATTGCATAAGGAGACATGATGAAGTTATTCAAGAAGAAAGATAAAAAAATAGAGGCTGAAGAGACTTTAGCAAAGAACGCTGAGAGCGCAAAAACAGCCGCAGAAGGCAAAACGGTCGCAGATGGAAAAGCAACCGCAGATGGCAAAAATGCCGGTGCAGCACAGGAAACAAAAGAGGATGTCCCTGAGACAATCGTTTGTCCCAAGTGTGGCAAGACTGTGCTCAAATCAGTTGTAAAACAGCACAAATACGTCTGCTATGAGTGTAATTATTATTTCCGTGTGCGTGCTAAAAACAGAATCAGAATGGTTTCCGACAAGGAAGCATTTGAGCCATGGTTTACAGAGCTTACAACAGGAAATCCTCTCAATTTCCCTGAGTATGAGGAGAAAATTGCAAAGACTCAGGAGAAAACAGGACTTTCTGAGGGCATTGTCATCGGTAAGACAAAGATTTACGGCGAGGAGACAGTGCTTGGTGTAATTGATTCAAGATTTATGATGGGAAGCATGGGCCATGTGGTGGGTGAGAAAATCACAAGCGCATTTGAGCGTGCCACAGAGGAAAGACTTCCTGTTATATTATTCTGCTGTTCAGGCGGTGCCAGAATGCAGGAGGGTATCATTTCACTGATGCAGATGGCAAAGACCTCAGCAGCAGCAAAGCGTCATTCAGAGGCAGGACTTTTATATGTGCCTGTACTCACAGATCCTACAACAGGTGGTGTGACAGCCAGCTTTGCAATGCTTGGAGACATCATTCTTGCAGAGCCAAAGGCACTTATCGGCTTTGCAGGTCCTCGTGTTATCGAGCAGACCATCGGACAGAAGCTGCCTGAGGGCTTCCAGAGGGCAGAGTTTCAGCTTGAGCACGGCTTTGTGGATATGATAGTTGAGCGTGAGGATTTAAAGAAGACTCTTTACAAGATTTTACGTGCTCACAGACCTATCACTGGCTATGCCAATTTTGATCCGCTTCACTCAGACGACAATTACGAGCCGACAGAGCTTATGAAGGAGCGCGAGGCAAAGGCCAAGCCATTTAAGGTATGGGATAAGGTCAGCGCCGCAAGACAGATTAAGAGACTTGCATCGGTTGACTATATGGACTATATTTTTGATGAGTTTATGGAGCTGCACGGAGACAGATATTTCCGCGATGACCCGGCTATCGTAGGTGGAATCGCATATTTAGACGGCCAGCCGGTCACAGTTATCGGTGTTCACAAGGGAAAAGACCTTGAGGACTGCGCAAAGAGAAACTATGGTATGCCGTCACCTGAGGGCTACCGCAAGGCACTGCGCCTCATGAAGCAGGCAGAGAAATTCAACCGTCCAATCATAACCTTTGTCAATACATCAGGAGCTTATCCGGGAATGGAGGCAGAGGAAAACGGACAGGGTGAGGCAATCGCAAGAAACCTTTATGAGATGAGCGGCATCAAGGTGCCAATCCTTTGTCTCATGATAGGAGAAGGCGGAAGCGGCGGAGCTTTAGCTCTTTCTGTAGGAAATGAAGTGTGGATGATGGAAAATGCCACATACTCAATCCTCTCGCCTGAGGGCTTTGCATCTATCCTCTGGAAGGACGGAAAGCGTGCAAAGGAAGCCGCAGAGGTAATGAAGATTACAGCACACGACTTAAAGGAGCTTGATGTCGTGGATGATATAATACCTGAGTTTGGCGGAGCCGACGAGGATGCTCTTTCATCAATCGGAAACTACATGAAGGGCAACATGAAGAAATTCTTGGAAAAAGAAAGCAAATTGACAAAGGACCAGCTCTTGGAGGAAAGATACAAGCGTTTCCGCAAGTTTTAGTCCCGGAAAGGAAATTCTATGAAGATAGTTGGAACAGGAAGCTGCCTGCCACAGAGAGTGGTCTCAAACGATGACCTGGCAGCCATAATGGATACATCTGACGAGTGGATCAGCTCGCGTACAGGAATAAGAAACAGACACATTGCAACTACTGAGACAACCACCTCACTTGCCTGTGATGCAGTAAAAAGTGCGCTGCAGGATGCGGGAATTGACGGAAGTGAGATAGACCTGATAATAGCGGCAAGCGTATCCACAGACAAAATCGTTCCATCGCTCGCATGTCAGATTCAGGCTGAGATAGGTGCTGGCAGTGCAGTGGCATTTGACATAAATGCCGCATGCTCAGGCTTTTTATTCGGGCTTGCCACAGCAGATGCGTATTTTAAGACCGGCAGGTTTCACAAGGCAGTCGTAGTGGGAGCTGAGGTTCTTTCAAAAATAATGGACTGGAATGACAGAAGCACCTGTGTACTCTTTGGAGACGGAGCAGGCGCAGCGGTTGTGACAGACGAGGGCGATGCCTTCAAGGGCTTTGTACAGGGTTCTGACGGAAAAGGCGGTGAGGCGCTTGACGGAGACAACCGTCCCGTAGTCAATCCGTTTACCGACAATGGAAAGCAGTCTGCACTCGGTGGCTATGTCACCATGGACGGTCCTGCTGTATACAAGTTTGCGGTAAAGACAGTGCCAAAGGCTATAAATGAGCTGCTTGAAGAAATCGGCTGGAGCGCAGATGATGTGGATGTCTATGTGCTGCATCAGGCCAATATCCGTATTATTGAGTCGGTTGCCAAAAGGCTTAAGCAGCCTATGGACAAATTTCCGACCAATTTACAGCAGTGTGGAAATATTTCTGCGGCAAGTGTGCCGATTTTGCTTGATAAAGTCCGCAAAGATGGTATGATAAAGCATGAGGAAAAAATAATTTTATCAGGCTTTGGAGCAGGACTTACATGGGGAGCCTGCGCCATAGAGTGGCAATAGAAAGAGGTATTTATGACGGCAGATGAAACTTTAAATGAATTATTGGTGTGTCTGTTCAAGGATTTGACAGAGATAGAGGGCAGATGTCTGATAACAGACGAATTTTCTGATATTTCTATCAACGATATGCACATAATAGAGGCAATAGGAGTCGATGAGCCGAAGCGCTCAGGCACCGTAGCCAAGCTTATGTCTATCACTCTGGGCACGCTGACAAAGGCAATAGATGGTCTCACCCGCAAGGGATACGTGAACCGTATCCGCAGTGAGGAGGATAAGCGTGTGGTAAAGCTCTCACTCACCGACAAGGGAAAGAGTGCATACTATCATCATGAGCAGTTTCACCGTCATATGATAGAGCATATAAAGGACGGTCTTTCGGATGACGAAATGAAAGTTCTTATAACTTCACTTGCAAAACTCTCGGATTATTTCAAGGTGGTATATTCCGATGATGAGGAGAATCAGTACCAAAACTGGGATAATATAAATGAAGATAATAAATAAAATGAATTTTTTTTATATAAAACCTTCAAAAATTACTTGATAATAGCAATAGATTTATATAAAATAAACTTGTTGATGTGAAAAATAATTTTGTAAAGGAGATATAAAAATGAGCTATGTTGATGAAGTACTCGCAGTAGTACAGAAGAAAAACGCTGATCAGCCTGAATTCTTACAGGCAGTAACAGAGGTACTTGATTCTTTAAGACCTGTAATCGAGGCAAATGAGGAGCTTTACAGAAAGAACGCTATCCTCGAGAGAATCACAGAGCCGGATCGTCAGATCATGTTCAGAGTACCATGGGTAGATGACAATGGTCAGGTACAGGTAAACAGAGGTTTCCGTGTACAGTTCAATAACGCAATCGGACCTTACAAGGGAGGTCTCAGACTTCATCCTTCAGTAAACCTTGGAATCATCAAATTCTTAGGATTTGAGCAGATCTTCAAGAACTCTCTTACAACACTTCCAATCGGTGGTGGTAAAGGTGGTTCTGATTTTGATCCTAAGGGCAAATCAGACAGAGAGATTATGGCATTCTGCCAGAGCTTCATGACAGAGCTTTCTAAATATATCGGAGCAGATATTGATGTTCCTGCCGGAGATATCGGAACAGGCGCAAGAGAGATCGGCTTCATGTTCGGTCAGTACAAGAGAATCCGCGGATCATTCGAGGGAGTTCTCACAGGTAAGGGACTTACATATGGTGGATCACTTGCCCGTACACAGGCTACAGGATATGGTCTGTTATACCTTACAAACGCATTATGGAAAGACAACGGACTTGACTTAAACGGAAAGACAGCAGCAGTTTCAGGTTCAGGAAACGTTGCTATCTACGCTATCGAGAAGGCACAGCAGCTCGGTGTCAAGGTTGTTACATGTTCTGATTCTACAGGCTGGATTTATGATCCGGAAGGAATCGATGTTGCACTCCTTAAAGAGGTTAAAGAGGTTAAGCGTGCACGTCTTACAGAGTACGCTGCAGCTAAGTCAAGCGCTGAGTACCATGCAAAAGAGAATGGTGAGCACGGCGTATGGCAGTACAAGGTAGACCTTGCTCTTCCATGTGCTACACAGAACGAGTTAGATCTTGACGATGCAAAGATGCTCGTAGCAAACGGTGTTACATCTGTTACAGAGGGTGCTAACATGCCTACAACTCTTGAGGCTACAAAATACCTTCAGGAGAACGGAGTACTCTTCGTAGGTGGTAAAGCTGCCAATGCAGGTGGTGTTGCTACATCAGCACTTGAGATGAGCCAGAACTCTGAGAGACTTTCATGGACATTCGAAGAGGTTGACGGAAAGCTCAAGGGCATCATGGAGACAATCTACGCTAACATCAGTGATGCTGCTAAGAGATACAATGCAACAGTTGGTGGAAAGACTGACTATGTTGCAGGTGCAAATATCGCAGGCTTTGAGAAAGTAGTTGACGCTATGCTTGCACAGGGTGTTTGCTAATTGTAAATTCTTAAAATAATAAAGATAAATAAGCTGTAAAATTCTTCGTTGAATTTTACAGCTTATTTTTGTATAATATATATGTAAATAAAGAAATTATACCTAAGAAAGGATTTGATTTTATGTCGAATATATTACCTGTATCAGATTTAAGAAATTATAATGAAGTACTGAAAAATTGCCAGGTTGGAGAACCCGTGTTTTTGACCAAAAATGGAAGAGGCAGGTTTGTGGTTATGGATATTGAGGACTATGAGCGTGAAAAGGCGGAGAAAAAGCTGTTGATGAAGCTACAGGAAGCAGAAGAAGCAGTTAAGGATGAAAGTGCCTGGATGAGCATGGATGAACTTAAGAAATCTGTAGGGGTATAGCTTATGATGAAATTACGGATTAACCCTATTGTGGCAGAGGACTTAAAGAAAATTAAAGAGTTTATTGCCGAAGACAATGAAGAAATGGCAGTAAAGACCATTCAGGAAATATATGCTCGAATTGAGAATATACAGCAATTTCCTTATATGGGAGCTGATCTTGCTAAGAGGGTCAGCTTCCGGACGGATTATAAGTATGTGATTTGTGGGAATTATGTTGTGCTGTATAAGATTGGGAAAGAATATGTGGAGATTTACCGAGTGGTAAATCGATATCAGGATATTACGAAGATATTTCTTTCAAATTGGTGTTGATTGAAATCGTCCGACAATCACTCTATACACGTGATATACAACCGACCTCAAACCCCCTCCCACAGACTTCTATCTGTGGGAGGGGGTTGTAATAATATTTCAAAGAGAAAACTAATTTATTTTTTATTAGCAAATGCTTTAATACCGCCTGCTATAAAAAGTATAGAGGCGATAATAACGCCGGACACAAGCACAATAGCGTAAACATTGGCATTCACGCAGATATTGGAAGTCCAGTCAGAAAAATTCACGGACTTTATAGTGATTTGTCTGGTGCCAAAAATTAAAAATTCGCATATGTCATCGGCAAAAGCTGTCCAAACCGAAGCTATCAAAACTATAATTGCGGATTTTATAAATCCGTTTGCGTTTAAATATCGTGCATCAAAGAATATGAGCCAGGCCGCAAGTACAAAGACAAATGCTATAATACAGCCGGCCTTCATTCCGGCAACATCGTTTGTATGACCACACACCTCAATGATTGTGAGGAAAAGCCATAAGGTATCCCACAGCATAGTGATAAGAGCTTTTTTGTCTGATAAAACAGGTGGAAGTTCAATTCCTCTGATGACAAACGGAAAAAGAACAATTGATAATCCAAATATAGTTGGAACAGACCAAAGCATAAATTCATTTGAACTATACATTCTGTCGACAAAAAAGAATATCAAAAGCAGAGCAAAAACACTGCAGATTATGCATTTGGTCAGTTTTTTCTGCTGTGCCATAAGTGGAACAACTGTCATTGCAGCCACAAGAAGCATAGATGCTGTTACCACCGCAAAGGTATTTAAACCACCGCCATTTGACAGACACACTATGAATGTGATGAGTATTGGGATAAGCAGTAGTCCGGCTATTATGACTCCGGTCTTGTAGGCAGCAGATTTTTCCTTTTTCTCATGCTGCTTTAATACACTGTCGGCCTCTTTTTTTATCATTGAATCAATAGAATCGTTTTTTAGCTCATTGTATGTATTTTGACATTTTTCACAAGCCTTAAGGTGTTTTTCAACAAGCCTTTTGCTTGAGGGACTGCATACATCGTCATAGTATAGTGGGAGTAAATCCTGAACTATATTGCAGGTTTCATCGGTTAATTGTGTAATTGGATTATTCATTTCTATTCATCCTTTCTTTGATTTTCAGTCTGGCTCTATGGTAAGTTACCCGTGCCCAGTTCTCTGTTTTTCCAAATATCATGCCTATTTGGGAGAATGGCAATTCACCAAATATTCTAAGCTGAAAGACCTCCTTGTAGGGCTCATCAAGCTCGTGCAGTATAAGATGAATCTGAAGAGCTGTATCTTTATTTTCTAGGCTTTTTACCATATTATCGGGTTGTTCGAGCTGCTCTTCGTCAAGCTCTGTAAATTTTGTGTTTTTTCGGCATTCGTCCATTGCCAGATTTCTTGCTATGCTGCAAAGCCAGGTAAGCTCACTTGATTTGCCTGCATATGCCTTTTTTGCGGTCATGGCCTTATAAAAAGTATTCTGGGTAATTTCCTCAGCCTGATGTCGATTTTTTACAATTGTCATTACATATGAGTATACTTGCAAGTAATAGGAATTGTACAATTTCTCATAATCCAGAACTGTCACCTCCTTTGTTCATAGGTTAGACGTAGAAAGGATTGTTTTGTTACAAAAAATTTTAAGATTTTTTAATCGATGTATGATTATAGCATAAATTTTATCAAAAATGAAAATAATCTTGACATCCAAACCGCAAAGGTTTACTATGGTTAGCGTAAGCTAATTAAATAATTATTCTTCAGGGCAGGGTGCAATTCCCTACCGGTGGTATAGCCCACGAGCCGCAAGGCATGATTCGGTGAGATTCCGAGGCCGACAGTAAAGTCTGGATGAAAGAAGATGTGGATATGATATATGCAGAGTATAGATAGCTGGGTTTTAGATTCAGTTTCAGATATAGATACAGCACATATCATAGTTATAAAAGATATCTACTCTGGAGTGTTTCATACATTCCAGATTTTTTTATCTCAAAATATCTTTTGACACTCATATCATGAAATGCAGCTAGTGCATATTTTTTTGAGATTATGATATTTGAAATCATGATATTTGAAATTACTAGGCCCTGAACATTAATAGTTTGGGGCTTTTTTAGTGGGCATATAAAGAATATGCAGAAAGGAACTCAAATGACTGATGAACAATATATGAGAAGAGCGATTGAGCTTGCAAAACGCGGCATGGGATATACCTCGCCAAACCCGATGGTCGGAGCTGTGATAGTAAAGGACGGCAGAATAATCGGAGAGGGCTGGCATGAGAGATACGGAGAGCTGCACGCGGAAAGAAATGCGTTAAAGCATTGCAAGGAATCGCCACAGGGAGCGGAAATGTATGTGACTCTTGAGCCCTGCTGTCATCATGGCAAGCAGCCGCCATGTGTGGAGGCAGTGATAGAAGCCGGTATAAAAAGAGTATATGTGGGCTCTGATGACCCGAATCCGCTTGTCGCCGGGGGCGGTATCAGAATCCTTAAAGAGCATGGGATAGAGGTTGTCACGCAGGTGCTTAAAGACGAGTGCGACAGGCTGAACGAGGTATTCTTTTACTTTATACAGACCAGACGTCCATATGTCGCTATGAAATATGCCATGACGATGGACGGAAAGATAGCCACATATTCAGGGCTTTCAAAGTGGATAACAGGAGAAAAAGCGAGAGAACATGTGCAAAACCTGCGCCACAGATATAAAGCCATAATGGCAGGAATAGGAACAGTGCTTGCAGACGATCCACTGCTTACATGCAGAATCGAGGGCGGAGTAAATCCAATCCGCATAATATGCGATACGCACCTTAAGCTTCCACTGGAATCGCAGATAGTAAAGACTGCAAAGGAAGTGCCGACGATTGTTGCAGTCAGTGAGCGATATCGTGAAAACGCACAGTCAGAAGCCTTACCTGATACTGAAAAAGATAGTATAGAAGAAAACAATAATTATCAAAAAAACAGAAAAATAACACGGCTTGAAGAAAACGGAATAGAAATTCTGTATGTAGCTGAAAAAAACGGTCATATTGATTTAAATGACCTCATGCAAAAGCTCGGCGAAAGAAGCATAGACAGCATTTTGCTTGAGGGAGGCGGAATACTCAACTGGTCAGCCCTGGAGAGTGGGATTGTAAATAAGGTATACGCTTACATTGCACCAAAGCTTTTCGGCGGAGCGGATGCAAAAACACCGATAGAGGGCATGGGAACCGACTCACCGGCACATGCCGTGATGCTTGGAAACAGTAAGGTGACAAAGCTTGGTGATGATTTCCTTATCGAGTGTGATGTTGTGTAATTGATGTAATTGTTACTGTTTCGCCTTGGTGAGACCGGAAACAATTGTAAACAATTTACCATGTAAATTATGCAAATGAGTGTGAGGAAAATATAGAAAAAGAAAGGCGATACACAATGTTCACAGGAATAGTTGAAGAAGTTGGAACAATAGATACAATTTCACGTGGAGCAAACTCAGCAGTACTTACAATCAGAGCTGAAAAAGTGCTAGCTGGAACAAAGGTCGGAGACAGCATAGCGGTAAACGGTATCTGCCTCACGGTCACAAGGCTCATGCCACATGCGTTTACAGCGGATGTCATGCACGAGACACTAAACCGTTCATCGCTTGCAAATGCGATGAGAGGAGCACCTGTCAATTTGGAGCGTGCGATGGCAGCAGATGGCAGATTCGGCGGGCACATCGTGTCGGGACATGTTGACGGAACAGGAAGGATTGTGGAGGTCAAAAAGGATGACAATGCCATCTGGTATACAATACAGGCCACACCACAGCTCATGCGCTATATAGTCGAGAAGGGCTCCGTCACAATCGATGGAATAAGCCTCACAGTCGCAAAGGTGGCAGAGGATAATTTCTCGATATCAGCGATACCGCACACGGTAAGCCAGACTGTTCTAAAGGACAGAAAAGTGGGAGCTGTCGTAAATCTGGAAACAGATATCATAGGAAAATATGTTGAGAAGCTGTTGTTTAAAGGGCAGTCGGAAGGAATAACAGAAGAAATGACAGGAGCACAGACAATTAGGGAAAATGCACCACATAAATCCGGCGAAAATAAAAAACAACCGGATGGAATAACAAGAGATTTCCTGGCAAAATACGGCTTTTAACATAAAAGCACGGGTACCGTGCGGTTTTGCAAATGTGCGTGGGCTGAATGGTTAAAAAATTATGTAATTGAACAGCTTCAAAATCATAAGAGAAAGGATATAAAATATGAAATTCAACACAGTAGAAGAAGCACTTGATGAGCTTCGTGCAGGGAAAATAATACTTGTCACAGATGATGAGGACAGAGAGAATGAGGGCGATTTCATCTGTGCGGCAGAATTTGCCACAAGAGAAAACATCAACTTTATGGCGATGCACGGCAAGGGTCTGATATGCATGCCGATGTCGCAGGAATATGTAAAGAAGCTTCGTTTTCCGCAGATGGTGCAGGAAAATACAGACAATCATGAGACAGCATTTACAGTATCAATAGACCATGTCTCAACAACCACAGGCATTTCCGCAGCAGAGCGCTCAATCACAGCAATGAAATGTGTCTCTGATGACGCAAAGCCTGAGGATTTCAGACGTCCGGGGCACATGTTTCCGCTTCTTGCAAAGAAAAACGGCGTACTGGAGAGAAACGGACACACAGAGGCAACAGTCGATTTATGCAGGCTCGCAGGACTAAAGGAATGTGGACTGTGCTGTGAGATAATGCGTGAGGACGGTACCATGATGCGCACAACAGAGCTCATGGAGCTTGCAAAAAAATGGGACATCAAATTCATCACAATAGCGGCACTTCAGGAATACAGAAAGATACATGAAAAGCTCGTTGACCGTGTCACAGAGGTAAAGCTGCCGACCAAATACGGCGAATTCAAGGCATATGGCTTTGTCAACAGATTAAACGGAGAGCATCATGTGGCACTTGTAAAGGGCGAAATCGCAGATGGAAGGGATGTGCTCTGCCGAGTACATTCAGAGTGTCTCACAGGAGATGTATTCGGTTCACAGCGCTGCGACTGTGGACAGCAGCTGGAGGCAGCCATGAGACAGATAGACGAGGAGGGCAGAGGAATACTGCTCTACATGCGTCAGGAGGGCAGAGGCATCGGCCTGATAAATAAGCTGAAGGCTTATGAGCTTCAGGAGCAGGGCATGGACACACTCGAAGCAAATCTGGCACTCGGCTTTGCCGGAGATGAGCGCGAGTACTATATCGGAGCCCAGATATTAAGAGAGCTTGGCGTACACAGCCTGCGCCTTCTCACAAATAACCCTGACAAGGTATACCAGCTCTCAGAGTTTGGTATGGAAATCAGCGAGCGTGTGCCAATCCAGATGAGCGCCACAGCGCATGACCTGTTTTATCTGAAAACAAAGCAGAACCGCATGGGACATATACTCTCATACTAGTACAGCGAATAATAAGTAATTGATATATTGACCGGTCTGCGATTCCGATAGCACATGCCAAAAAGCCTTGACGTAGCCCGCTACGCCTGCGTAAATAAAAAAACAAAAGGAGAACGAAAAATGAACGTAATCGAAGGAAAAATGACACAGGATGGAATCAAGGTAGGAATCGTAGTAGCAAGATTCAATGAATTTATCACATCAAAACTCTTAGGAGGAGCAAAGGACGGACTCGTAAGACACGACGTGCCGGAGGAAAACATAGACGTAGCATGGGTGCCGGGAGCATTCGAGATACCACTCATTGCAAAGAAGATGGCAAAAAGTGGAAAATACGATGCAGTCATCTGCCTCGGAGCAGTAATCAGAGGCGCAACAAGCCACTATGACTATGTGTGCAACGAAGTATCAAAGGGAATCGCATCAGTATCACTCGAATCAGAAATCCCGGTAATGTTTGGAGTAGTCACCACCGAAAACATCGAGCAGGCAATAGAAAGAGCCGGAACAAAAGCCGGAAACAAAGGATATGACTGTGCACTCGGTGCAATCGAAATGATAAATCTTGTCAGACAAATCGGATAATATGATTAAAGGGTCAAAAGGTATCATCGATGCATGCTTGCATGTAGTAATCCACCAAAAAATAACTTTCAAACGCAAGCTTGACAGCGTGTTGTCAAGCTTGCAACCAACCAATAACTAAAAAACCGCAAATCATAAATTGTAAATTACTGTCACAACGTAAGTGGCGTAAGCGCCGGGCATCCGGCAGCGCACACGCACTCCCGAGCAGGCGAATAGCGAAGCTGCTTAGAGACTGTAGAATTATGCCCAAGAAAAACAGAAATGCCCGGCCATGGACGGCCGGGCAAGGCGTTATGCGCCACGGACGGCGCATAAAAGCCGGTTTCGTCAAGCATAGAACCACCCCAAGGCATAATTCGTACAGCTCTCTTAGCAGCGTAGCGTAGCAGGCGCGGGAGTGCGTGTGGGCTGCACGGATGCCCGGCGCTTACGCCACGCCCTCCCAACAAAAAAGAAGAAAAATTTAATATCTAAAGAATTGCACGAAAAAACTGTATATAGTATAATAATAGTTCAGGAAAACAAAACGGAGGACCATGAATTTTGATAGATATACATTGCCATTTATTATACGGAGTGGACGACGGCTCAAAGTCGCTCGAGGAATCGGTAGAGATGCTCAAGATAGCCAAAAAGCAGGGCGTGAAAGGAATAATACTCACACCGCATCTGCGCCATGGCATGTTTAAGCATCAGCTGGACAAAATCGAGAGACACTATAAAAAGCTATTACCTTATGCCAAAAAGCTTGGAATAGACTTAAAGCTCGGTACAGAGTATCATGTGGCAACAGATATGATAGATGACTTTCAGGAGGGACGCTGTCATACACTGGCGGATACGCAGTATATACTCACAGAGTATTCGCATTCGAGTGAGTGGTCGTTTGTACACAAGATGACCAGAGAGGCGATATTTGCAGGATATATACCGGTAGTAGCCCATGTTGAGAGATATGAATGCCTGAGGGATATCGGACGAATCGAGGACCTGCAGGAGATGGGAGCACTCATACAGATAAATGCGGATTCAGTGCTTGGCATAGATGGCAGGATGTTCAAGAGATACACCAAAAAGCTTCTAAAGGCAGGGCTTGTGGATGTGATAGGCAGTGATAGCCATGGAACAAAGGAGCGTGTCTGCAATCTGAAAAAATGCTATGAGTATGTGGCAAAGAAGTATGGTGAGGATTATGCAGAGGAGATTATGCAGACCACACCGGAGAACATTTTAAACGGAAGATAACCGGTGAACAACGCGGGGATACATAATGGAAAGAGAACAGGATTTTGATAACGAGATAGAAATAGATTTAAAGGATCTGTTTCTGGAGATAATTTCATATTGGAAATGGATTATTCTGGTCACTATAGCAACAGGCGCAGTGGCTTTTGCAGTGAGCAGATTTATGATAACACCGATGTATGAATCCACATCTGAGCTTTATGTACTTTCAAAGAGTACCTCAATCACAAGTCTTGCGGATATACAGACGGGTACCAGCCTGACCAACGACTATATAGTAGTCGTAAAGGGACGACCGGTATTGGATAAGGTCATAGAAAACCTTGGACTCAATGAGAACTATAAGACCCTTGGCAGTCGTGTAACCATTGACAATCCTTCCAATTCGCGAGTGCTCAATATCACAGTCACAGATCCCAATCCGCAGATGGCGAAGACGATAGCGGATGAGATTGCAAAGGTTGCAGCCTCATATATTGCAGAAAAAATGAAGCAGGACTCACCTACAATTATACAAAGCGGATATGATGATGGTGGTGCAGTAAGTCCTAATATAGGCAAAAACACAGTACTTGGAGCATTCGCCGGAGCGTTTATTTCGATAGCAGTTATAGTGGTTACATATCTGTTCAACGATACAATAATTGATACAGAGGATGTGGAGAAAAAGCTTGGCATGAATGTGCTTGGCACACTTCCGCTTGATGAGGCGGAGGATGATGGCGAGCATTACAGAGGCAGAAAAAAACGCAAAGGTAGTCACAGGAAGAACAAGAAAAAGCAGTCAGCTTCAGCAAAATAGAAGCCGGCATCAGGAGATGGGCAGATGGAATTAGTAAAATTTGGCAAGTTAAAAGAACAAAGCTATACGATGAAGGAATCGCTTCGTGCTTTGAAGACAAATATACAGTTTTGCGGTGATGATATACGCACACTTCTTGTGACCAGCTCAGTTCCGAATGAGGGCAAAAGTACAGTAGCGCTTGATCTGGCAAGATCATTGACGGAGTCAGGCAAGAGGGTACTGTTTATAGACAGCGATATGCGAAAATCAGTTCTTGCAGGAAGACTGCGTGCATCTGCGGCAAGTGGCGGTGAGCTGTGCGGTCTGTCACATTATCTGTCAGGTCAGAGAAGGCTGGATGAGGTATTGTATGGCACACAGATACAGGGGCTTTTTATGATATTTGCAGGACCGTCAGTGCCGAACCCGACAGAGATACTTGAAAAAAAATATTTTCAGGAGCTTCTCAATTTTGGAAAAGAGCATTTCAACTACATAATCATAGACTGTGCGCCGATAGGCGCTGCTATTGATGCGGCAGTCGTGGCCAAGTATTGTGATGGGGCTATAATTGTGATAGGTCAGGGCATGGCGAGCGCCAGAATGATACAGAGCGTCAAAAAACAGCTCGAGGCATCCGGAGTCAGGATACTCGGCGCTGTGCTCAACAAGATCAACAATAAGAAAAGCAGTCATGTCAGCGGTTACTATGGCAATTATTACGGCAGCTATTACGGCAAGTCGGACAAATCATGAAAAGTATAGATGTAGAATTAGTAAAATCAAATATGCTGCCTATGCTTGCGAGTCAGCGGTTTTATGCGTCATGGAAGGCTTTTATAAGGGAGCTTGTGCTCAATGCAATAGATGCGTGTAATGTGCGTCAGGCACTTGAATGGAGCTGGGGCACGGAATTTCTGGAAATGGAGCAGGCAAATCAGATGCGAGAGGTCAGACAGATATATGAACCGCGCATAGATATTACCTATGACAGCACCAACAGGATTCTCACCGTAGAGGACAATGGAATAGGCATAAATGAGTACGACCTGAAGCATTATGTGGCAAAAATCGGGGAAAGCTATTACACAAGCAGGGATTTTGAGAACCAAAAGCTGCAATATGAGCCATTTTCATATTACGGAATCGGTCTTAGCTCCTGCTTTACGGTGTCGAAGGCAATACTTATAGAGTCCAAAAAGGACAGGGTTATAAATACAGCGTGGAATGTAAGCAATCCACAGGATACTGCGCCTGTTATGGCAAAGTGGTTTGGGGAAAGCGGTCAGATAGAGTATGTGATTTCACAGAAAAAGACACCGGGAACCAGAATCACCATTCCTATAAAGCCGTCGTATGCTCCGTACATCGACATGGCATTTATCGTAAAAACCATAAATCATTATATGCTTACCATTCCAATTCCGATACACGTAAAATACGACGTAGAGGAAAAATGCATTTATAAACCAAAGGTACAGTGGAACTATCCGCTGAATGAGCTGGTCGGAATGAATGTTATCAGGGTTGAAAATAACCTGCTCGAGGGATATGTGGCAATATATCATCCGAAGCACAGAGGATATTTTCAAAAGTCCACGCTATATCAGCAGGGAGTGCTTGTGACAGAGTCCACAGATGTATTGGGGCTGAAACCGGCATGGATAGACAATTTCTCGTATCAGCTCAATATCAAAACACGGTTTTTAAATATAAATATATCCAGGGACGGAGCGGCATTTGATGAAAAGCTCATAGAGCTCCGCCAGTATATAGGACAGATTATCATAGATGCCTTTGGGCAGAGTCCACTGACCCTGGGGCAGTATTTATCAGATGGACGAAGCAGGCTGGTATGTGAGTATGAGGCAGAAAATGAGTTAATCAGCAGGGCAATCCGCGTACTTGTGTATCTGAAGGAGCGTGAGGTTGAAGTGCCGATAAAGACAGTAATAAACGGCTTTACCGGCAGGAAAATAAAGCTGGCGTTCATGCAGAGGGCACTTTTTGCACACTATAGGGAGAACTACCCTTATGATTATGGTCAGTTTATTGACAAATACGATATCATAGTATTTGAGCAGAATATCAGAGCCTTCTGGCAGTTTATGACACCGTATATCACATCGATGGAGTATGTTATGGGTGACATGCCGGGCATCATATACACTGATGTATCGGCAGACTTAACCATGGCAAAGACAGCAGCAACGTTTCGAAACGACTACGTGCTAAGACCGGAGTATTATGATCTGGATCCTGTATTTTGTCTGGTGTCAAATGAGCTGACAGACCCGATGGAGCTGGTGATAAATACCCACAACCGCAATGCAATGCTTTTGCAGCGCGCCGAAAAGTACAAAAAGGTAAGGATTGCAAGAGCTGTGATCATAGAAAATATCAAGCAGAGGATACTGGGCAATGCATCCAGATGGAACAGTATCATAGATTTTGGAGGCGAGCTCGTGCACCAATATGAGCTGGAAAAGCCAATGAGCCTGCAGGCACAGTGGTGCCTCGAGAGAGACTTCCCGGATGAAATCAATGCGTATATAGCAAAGACCTTTACAGATAGGGAAATCGCAGATTACGGGCTTACAAGTCTTTATTTTACAAGGAAGGACTTTATAAAGTGGTGGATGGCACCATAGGCTGTACCGCCATGACATATATTATCAAACACTTATTGAAGCATGAATAAGGAGAACATGAAAATGGAGATATTAGACTTAAACAACGAAGAAGACACAAAAACAACCGATGAGATGGAGCCAAAAAAGCCGGAGGAAAAAACATCACCTGTCAAGGAAATCTTAAGCTGGGTGTTAACAATCGCATTTGCCATTGTAGCGGCAATACTCATAAAGAACTATGTCATTATAAATGCAAATATTCCGTCAGGTTCGATGGAGAACACCATACAGATTGGAGATGACATATTTGGCTTCAGGCTCGCATATACATTTTCAGACCCAAAGAGAGGGGATATAGTCATATTCAATGCACCTGATTCGCCTTCTGAGAAATACATCAAGCGTGTAATAGGTCTGCCGGGAGAGACAGTCACCATAGAGGACGGCAAGGTGTATATAGACGGTGAGGCGCTTGAGGAGGATTATCTCAAGTCAAACCAGAGCGGTGAGGATCCGTGGACAGTAAATGCCGGACCTTACGAGTTTAAGGTGCCACAGGACTCATATCTGCTGCTCGGTGACAACAGAAATGGCTCATCAGACGCTAGAGTCTGGGAGCACACATATGTGTCCAAGGACGATATACTTGCAAAAGCGATATTCAGATATTACCCATTCGACAGATTCGGAGCGGTAAAATAAAAAATAGAGGTAAAGTAAATGCCAGAGATAACAGAAACAGACATTGAAAAACGAAATAAATATGGCATGCTGTGCGGTATAGTCGGCATATTTTTAAACCTCATACTCTTTGCCGGCAAGCTCTTTGCAGGAATGCTTAGCGGTGCAATCTCGATCACTGCGGATGCATTCAACAACCTGTCAGATGCAGGCTCATCAATCATCACGATAGCAGGCTTCAAGATGGCGGCACAGAGAGCCGACGAGGAGCATCCATACGGACATGCGAGGATGGAGTATGTGGCTACACTGGCAGTTGCAGCAATCATACTCATCATGGGCTTTGAGCTGTTCAGGGATTCCTTTGGCAAAATCATAAAGCCGCAGGACATAGAGTTTTCATGGCTTATTGTAGCGATACTACTGGCATCAATAGCCGTAAAATGCGTCATGGCGGTATACAATTTCTATTTTTCAAAAAAGCTTGATTCATCAACACTCGAAGCGACAGGCAGGGACAGTCTGTCAGACTGTATCGCTACATCTGTAGTACTTGCAGCCACACTCATAGCGCACTTTTTGGGACTCAATCTGGATGGAATAGGCGGTGTATTTGTGTCATTGTTTATATTCTATTCAGGAATATCATCAGCCAGAGAGGCGATAGACCCGCTGCTTGGAGCAAAGCCGGAGCCGGAGTTTGTCGATAGACTCAAGGAGATGGTACTGGACTTTGACAAAAACATACTCGGTATGCATGACCTTATGGTGCATGATTATGGACCGGGACACAGGATAGTATCGTTTCATGCAGAGGTGCCGGAGGACGGAGATATGGTCGAACTGCACGATATAATCGATAATCTGGAGCGCAGGATACGAAGGGAGCTGGGCTGTATAGTGACCATCCACATGGACCCGGTAGCGATAGAGGACGAGGAGGTAGCCGGACTGAAGGCCGAGGTGCTCTCCGTGATAAAAGGGCTTGATTCGCACATAAATATGCATGATTTCCGTATTATCAGAGGCGATACACATACGAATCTGGTTTTTGACATTGCAGTTCCATTCGGCTATATCACCTCAGATGACGATATATGCAACGCAATACAGGAAAATGTCAGGAAAAAGCTTGGAAAGAATTACTATACCGTGATAGAGGTAGACCGCGACAATTACATAAATATATGACATTGTAACTGTAAGACGCTTAGAAGGACTGTAAGGTGGTTATAGGGAAATAACATTACCAAATAGCACCGAAATGATACTAAATAGCACATATTTATTGATTAAATTTCTAATGGATAGTATGGTTGACATTGTAAATGATATTACTAGGTATTAAGTAATATTACTTTAAAAACCACAAGTGCGCGCAGTGAATAATTAAATTATAAGGAGATAAGAAACGTGGAAATTTCATTAAAAAACGGTTTTGAAGAAATGTCACAAAATGATGAGCTAAATATTGAGGGAGGATCAACTAAAATTGCAGCTGGAGTTTTAGGAGTTATTCCAGCACCATAAAAGTCAGATAAAGGAGAAAACAATAAATGAAGTTTAAAGATTTAGGTTATGATGAAATATATGAAGTAGATGGTGGAATAGCAGTTTCAGCAATTTGTGCTATTGCAAGTGGTATTTGCTATATGGGGGCGGGTGTTGCATCATGGACGGGACATAATAAAGTTTCAGCAGGATTGACAATTGCAGGTGGAACATGTGATGTGGCAGCAGGAATTGCTATGCTGTTACCTTAAAATTTATGAATAAAATGAGGTTAGGAATAAATCTTATTTATTTCTAACCTCATTTAGAATAGGAGAATTAAGGTGAAATTTCTAAAAAAAAGTTCAATTTTATTGATAATTATTTCGTCAATAGGGATAATAATAAGTCAAGCTTTGATGCTATATGGAGTAGATTTTTCGTATAATAAAGTAAATGGAGTTTCTTTTATGGGTTTAGGAATAGGGGCAATTTTATTTGGAATATATATATTAAAGAAAACAAACAGGAATTAGTAATATATAAAATAATGATATTTAAATTGTTGTTTTAGATAGATATTTATTTTTCGTTTATAATTTGAGTAATTAAATTGAAACATTGGCATAAAGAAAATGAGAAAGTGATTTAGTGATATTTTGTGAAAATATATTCACGGAGAAAAATCAATAAAAATAAATCAGTTATAAAATACCATAAAAAGGAATGCAATATATGCAAAGCGAAGATATAAAAGTAGCAATATGCGATGATGAAGAATTTTACAGAAGTCAGCTTGATGATATGGTAAGTGTATATGGAAATGAGATGGATGTTAATATGAGCATAGATCTCTATGATAATGCAAAAGAACTCATGAATAATATATTTTCTAAGAGTAAGGAATATGATTTATTGTTTCTTGATGTGGAAATGCCCGGTATGACAGGTATTGAGATGGCTGATGCATTAAGAAAAATCAACCCATGGATATGTATCTCATTTGTGACGAGTTATGATGCATTTGCGATACAAGCATTCAGACTTGATGCACTTGATTATGTTATGAAACCGATAAAATATACACAGGTAAAGCACATTATCGAAAAAGCAAGAATTCAGATTGATTATCGTAAAAATGCACAAAAAGCGGAAAAAAGATATCTAAAAATTAAATCCGGATATGAAGATGTTCTCATAGACCTTCAAAATGTAATATATATAGAAAAACGCAGAAATCAGTGTGTATTCCATAAAAGGGATGAGGAAATATGCTGTTATGAGCCTCTGAAAAATGTATATGAAAGATTGGATAATGATGTATTTATGTATACACATCAGGGGTATATAGCCAATTTTAATTACATTAAAGAAGTAAAAAAAGATGTGGTATGCTTTGGACGAGGCATGGAAGTTCCTTTGAGCAGGAGATACCATGATCGGATAAAAAAACTTCATTTGGACAAGATAAGGAGAGCATATAAAGATCAGAAGGAGTTGGAAAAATAAAATTGGAGCATAGAAATATAGCAATATGTGACCAAAGAGATGAAAATACTATCATGCTTAAACAGATGATAAATGTTTTTGGAAATGAAGAAGATATTGATATCAATGTAATAGTATATGACAATGCAGATAATTTGAGAAAGGATCTGGATGGAGGAAAACAAATAGATATATTGATATTAAACGCTGAATTTCCGGGAATGTGGCGCATGGATGTTATAGACTGGATGCGGAATATAGGCAAAGATGTGCAAATATGCTTTATAATGGGCGATGAGGAATGCTATCTTGGCCGTTTTTACAAAGCAAAGGTTTGGAACTTTTATAAACCATTTAAATATAGGGAGTTTAAATGTATTTTAGAAGAAATTGAATATGAAATATGCAGAAAAAGAAGCCCAATAGAGGCTAAAAAAAGGTATATGGAGGTAGAAAGTGTACCATGCAAAGTTGTTATTGATCTAAGTCGGGTTAAAAGTATACGAAAAAGAGGAAAGAAGTGTATATTTTACAAAGTTGATGGAGAACAGGTGTGTTATGAATCTCTAAAAAAAATTTATTCAAGACTTCATGAACACCTGTGCTTCATTTAATTGTAATTAGGAATTTCTGCTTTTACACTAAAACATTCGCTGGAATAAGAGAAATCAATTTGTCCGTTAAGGTTGGAAACGACTTTACGGACATTTTTTATGCCTATTCCATGAGGTAAGACCTTGTCATTTTTGGTAGATGTAAATTCACCATTGTTTTCTATAATATTTCCGGAGTAGGAATTTTGAATAACTATATTCATATATGAGCCGGTCTGGGTTAGGGAGAATCTGATCCAGCCATGTTCACACTCAGAGGCTGCTTTTATCGCATTATCAAACAGATTACCTATTATGGTCGTAATTGAAAAATCGTCAATATTAATACCGGGTGTACTTATATTAATTTCGCATCTGATATTTTGTGACTTTGCCTTGTCCTCTTTTTCTGCTATAAGAGCTGAGACGATATGAGAGCCTGAATCTACAGCATTTGTCAGAGAAAGGTCTTCAGAAATATTATGAATATATTCATGAATTTTCTTATCATTGTGCTGTGAAGCATAACCATCAATTACTATCAGATGGTTTTTCATATCATGTCTTAAAGAATGGAGCTGCTTTAATTTATCGTCGAGCTTGGCATAATATTCCTGTTCCATTTTATCAAGTTCAAGTTTGAACCGGTAATTTGTGTTTTCTTCAATAATAGATAAGAATTTATTATATAAAGAGATGCAAATAATAATTAAGACAAAAATAGTAGCAAAGATAACCGGAAGTATAGTTGAACCCGAATCCCATAGATTTAAAGAAAGGGTTGTGTAACCAAGAATGACACTGATGGAAATTACTACCGCATTAAAAAATAAGATGTATATACTTTTAGTAATATTTATTTGTACAAGATTTGAAGTTAATGCATAGATTATATATGTTAATAAATTTATTATAGCGGATTTGTAGGTACTATATTGTTGTGAAATAATAGTAATATCCTGATCATTAAAGAGGAGCGTATAAACAATCACAATAATAATATATATGATAAAATAAAAAATTACAAATTCAAAAAAATTCCTCAATGCAATCCGGTAATTTTTAGGGAAAACATATAAAGAATATATTAGTGGTAATGTAATAAAACATAAAATAACTGAAAAAAGTGATGCATTAAGAAAATAAGATATACAAAATAAAATTAGGCAATACATTAATTTTGTGTAGTAGGATACAGGTTTATCTTGTCTGTTTTCTGAAATACGAAAAAGAAGAAGTGCCAAAGGAATATCAAAAAGTAATTCAAAATATATTTTGTAAATGGTTTGCATTAGAATCTCCGTAATTTTCTATATTATGATTTGAGGGAAAACAACCTCTTAAAAAACAGTTTGTACATTGAAAATTTCACATAAACGATTTTAAAGTATGGAAGAATTCATGTCACCATCTTTTTTAGTTTTCAAGCGCAGCTTGTCATCTTCATTTTGTTTGTGAAGATAAACAACAAGATCTTAGACATAAGTGGTTTCCTTGCTTACTACTACTTATATAATACCAATTTTTGCTGATAAAATCCTCATTTATGTGAAGTTTTCAAGGTGCAAATTTATGGTTATAAGGTATCTTTAACAGAATATCTTTTGAACCTCAAATCATATTATACTACCAAAATAAAAAAATTTGTATATTATTTTACCAAATAACACGGAAATCCTACCAAATAGCACATAATTATTGATATGGTGTCGATGAAATAGTATGATGCTCGATGAAAGGAGAGAGAGAAAATGTTTAAAGAGCTAAATAGAAAAGAACTGAACCAATGTAATGGAGGAAATGTTACAGGTAAAGTTTCATCAATCCTTACATTGAATTTTACAAAATTTGTCAAGATGTTAAAGGAACTTTAATATTTTAGGAGAAATCTGATTATGAAAACAAAAGAAAAAATTAGAAACAATGAATAACACTATGCTTATGAAGGTTGATGGCGGTTTCGTAATAGGATCGTTAATAAGTCCAGTAAAATATCTTATTCACAAAATCAAAAATTGGATTTATAAAACACAGTTGGTATAGAATATGTAGTACTGCTGTACCGCAAGATAATTATGGTATGAAGCAAGAAATTGCTTTATATATATATTCTCAACAATGCGCAGAAAGAGAAAATAGGAATTATATGAAGGGAGAAAGATCATGGAATTAGCATTACAATTTGAAAATTTGAATTGTGAAGAGTTATGTGCGATTGATGGTGGAAAAAGAAACTATTCAATTGAGAAATACGTGAAAAACTATTTGGATTTTATAAAAAAGGCTATAGACATTTTTAGACCTATGCCTATATAAATTATTTAGGTAATTGATAAATGGCGTTAAAAGAAATCTAATGGTATTTAGTAGCCATAAATTAATCACAAAAACCTGTGAAATCAATGGGTTAAGGTATTTATAAAATGCCTAAAGAAAAAATATTATAAGGAGAATTAAAATGGAAGTAAACGAAAAATTTTGCGTCATGACGCAGGAAGATGAACTGATGGTAGATGGAGGAATAGCACCGATACTCATTTATACAGGAGCTCTAGTAGGAGGATGGGTATTAGGACATGTTGTAGGATATTTTGCTGGTTAAAGAAAGGAAACAAAAATGGACAACTTTAAAAGATTAAGTATGCAAGAATTATATGATGTAGAAGGTGGAGTATTTGGTGTAGATGATGCTATATTTTGGACGCTTGTTGCAGCTGGCTTTGCAGGCGGCATAGCCACTGGAGTTAGTAGAAAAAATAGAAAAAAATAGAAAGGAACAATGCTATGAATAAAAAAGTTGGGCTTCCAATTGGTGTTGCAGTAGGAACGGCAATTGGTGTAGCAATTAGTGTTGCAACAAACAATATAGTGATGTTGCCAATTGGAACTTCATTTGGCTGTGCCTTGGGAATAGCATTGGGTTCTAAATCTGATAAAAAAGATTAAGTAAGTGATATTGATATAAATGCCAGAACATATTTCTGGCATTTATATTGAAAGTAGCGATAGCGAAAAGGAACAATAAATGATGAAATACTATTGTATAAAACAGCACGATATAACCGACTGTGGAGCTGCATGTCTTGCAACAATCTGCAGACAGAACGGATATAAAATAGGGATAAGTAAAATCCGTGAAGTTGCCGGTACGGACAAGCAGGGAACAAATGCATACGGTGTTATAAAAGCAGCCGAGCAGCTTGGATTTAGCGCCAAAGGAGTAAAGGGAGATAAAAAAGCATTTTTCTCAGAGTTTCCATTACCATGTATAGCACATGTTATAGTAGATGGAGCATTACTGCATTATGTTGTTATTCATAAAATAACGAAAAAGACGGTAGTGATTGCAGATCCGGGAGAAGGCATTGTAAAACTTACCCCGGAGGAGTTTTTTGGAGAAGTGCATGATGAGGGAAAACCTCCGAAATATCAGTGGAGCGGTATCCTTATCCTTCTTGTTAAGAATGAGACATTTGAGAAAAAGGATGAGACAAAAGGAATTTTCTCCAGATTTTTTCAGCTGCTCATGCCACAGAAGAAACTTATATTTCAGATTTTTTTAGCATCTCTTATATATACCGTACTTGGAATATTGGCAGCATTCTATTTTCAGATATTAATAGACAGTGTTCTTCCGGATGGATTGAAGAAAACGCTCATGACTTTATCAATAGGAGTGATACTGCTTAATCTTTTCAGGGTAATTCTTAATGCATTCAGATCACATTTACTTTTGTATCTTAGTCAGAAACTGGATATTGCGTTATTATTGGGATATTACAGGCATGTAATGGAACTTCCGATGAACTTTTTCGGAACAAGGAAGGTCGGAGAGATTATCTCCAGGTTTAATGATGCAGGAAAGGTAAGGGATGCCATATCGGGAGCAACACTTACCATAATGATAGATACACTTATGGCTGTTGCCGGAGCAATTATTTTATACATACAGAATTCAAAATTATTTTTTATCACGATCATAATGATCGTACTGTACGCAGTAATCGTACTTGGATTTAATAAATGGTATGAAAAACTTAATCGAAAAGAAATGGAAGATAATGCCAAGCTTACGTCTTATATGGTCGAGTCTCTTAATGGAATACAGACTGTAAAGGCTTATAATGCGGAGAGAAAAGTAAACAGGGAAACAGAGATAAAATTTGTAAAACTGTTAAGAAGTGTATTCAATCTCACATGGGCTAACAATATACAAGTGTCACTGAAAACTTTCGTAGAACTCATAGGTGGTGTAGTTATCCTGTGGGCAGGCGGTGTCAGTGTTATAAACGGAGACATGACAATAGGTGCACTTATCACATTTAATTCACTGCTGGCATATTTCCTTGATCCTGTAAAGAATCTGGTAGATCTGCAGCCACAGATGCAGACCGCAGTCGTAGCGGCAGACAGACTGGGTGAAATACTCGATCTTGAAGCTGAAAAGCAGGAAAATGAACAAAGAAAAATGGCACCCGAAAGTCTTGCCGGGGATATAAAATTCGAACATGTGAATTTCAGATACGGAACAAGGCAGAGGGTACTTGAGGATATAGATTTTACAATAAAAAAGGGCGAAAAAATTGCCTTTGTTGGAGAAAGCGGTTCAGGAAAAACAACATTATCGAAACTGCTTTTGCACTTATATCAGGCAGAGTCAGGTAATATTCTGATAAATGATAATAATATAGAAGATATACAGATAGAGACACTTAGAGACAAAATCGCATATATACCACAGGAAACATTTTTGTTTAGTGGTTCAATATTTGAAAATCTTACACTGGGACTGGATGATGCAACGATGGATGACATCATAGAGGCATCAAAAAAGGCGCAGGCACATGAATTTATTAATAAACTGCCACTCAGATATGAGACAAGACTGGAGGAAAACGGAGCAAACCTGTCAGGCGGTCAAAGGCAAAGGCTGGCTATAGCAAGAGCCATGCTTAAAAAACCGGATATATTGATATTGGATGAGGCTACGAGTAATCTTGATGCAATAACTGAAAGAGCACTTGATAAGACAATAAGTGAATTTTCAAAAGATGTTACAACTATCTTTATAGCACACAGACTCAGCACTATAAAAAATTGCGATAAGATATATGTGCTGGAAGATGGAAAGATTATAGAAAGCGGTGATCATGCATCATTGACAGCACTGGGGGGAAAATATGCGCAGCTTGTAAAACAGCAGTCGCTTGATACTGTGGATGTTAAAGCAACCGCATAACTTCGATTATGAAAAGAGGAAAATTATGAAACCTATAATTGTGGATTTAAAGGATATAAGTGACAGTACGGAAGTATATGATTCTAAGCCAAACAGATTTGTGCCGTACACCATATATATAATATGTGCAATTCTGGCAATAGCCCTGATCTGGATGTATCTTTTCAGAATGGATATAGTTGTAAAAGCCGACAGTGTGTTTAGAGGTGACGATGACAGCACCGCAGTAAGCTGTGCAGTTACAGGAAAGATAACTAAAATGTCGGTAAAGGACGGACAGTATGTGAGTGAGGGGGACGAACTGTATGAGGTAGATATTGAAAACCTTGGAAGTACTATCGAAGATTATAAGAGTAAACTTGATAGTGTACAGCAGCGTCTTGACATGCTAAATGCATATCAGAAGAGTCTTGACGGAGATAATTCTGAATTTGATGCAATGTCTGATAACCAGTATTATTCAGAATTTAAAGACAGGAAAGAATTATTAAATACTTCAATTGATGCAGGAAAGGAAAAGAATAAAACTGGGGAGGTATACGATGAAAATATTACAGTTATCAATGATTCTATTGATAAGTATAATGAAAAAATTAATAAACTTAACGATGTAAAGCAATGTATCGTATCTCGTAATAACACATTCGATCAAAACGATACATATTACTATTCAATAGTAAAAAGTTATATTTCATCATATGATTATACAGCACTTCAATATGACAATAAAAAGGATGAAACCACAATGGATTCATCACAACTGACAGAGGTGGATACAGAAAAAAATCAGGCATTGTCTAATCTTGAGTCTAATGAGATTTCAACAATAGAACAGCAGATAGAAACTGCAAATGAACAGATAGAAAGCCTTAAATCTAATATATCCTCTGTAGAACTTCAAAAGAAGCAGACAGAAAATTCTAATAATACAGATGAGTCAGATATAAAGATTCTTACGGAAAAAGGAAATGTGTCGGCTGAAATTCTTACTTATGAGGATAAGAAGCAGGAGTATGAGGCTTATTTAAAAGATTATGATATAAAAAATAATAACTGTACCATAAAGGCAGGATCATCAGGATATTTTTACACAAATAAGGAAATCTCAAATGGAACATATATACAGGAAGGAGATTCCATAGGACAGATATATCCAAAGGAGCAGTCAGGTTATTTTGCACAGGTGTATGTGGAAAATTCTGACATAGCAAAAATAAAACCGGATCAGGAAGTAAAATTTGAGATGGCTTCATATCCGTCAAGTGAATATGGATATTTTACAGGAACAGTAAAAGAAATTGCAAAAGATGTGACTGTAGACCAGAATACCGGTAATGCATATTACGTTGTAAAAGTAGAATGTAAAAATATGGAGATAAAGAATAAGGATGGAGAAAAAGGAAATCTGAAAAGTGGAATGGCTGCACAGGCAAAAATTGTTGTTGATGATGACAGTGTGCTGCATTTCGTCCTGAGTAAGATAAATTTAGTAGATTAGTAAGATAAATAAGGTATATTCCGGGATTACCGGTTTATATAAATAAATCCTATGAGCGCGCGTAGGAAAAACAGTATTTTATAAGTAGTAGGAAGGAAAAAGAAAAATGAATGCTTTTGAGAAAATTTCAAATGAAGAAATGATGTGTATTGATGGAGGTTTTAATCCAGGGGTAATATTACCAGGTGTAGCAGCTGTATGGGTTTGCTATGAAATTGGTTATGCTGCGGGAAAGGCATTTGTACATGCCACATCAAGGTAAAATAGGAAGGAGTATAGAAATGAATAATGAATTTATGGTTATGGATGAAGAAGAACTTTTAGATGTTGACGGTGGTGCTGTTTGGCTTGTTGTTGGTGGTGTACTTGTGTGTCTTGGATGTTTTGCACTCGGAGCATATAACGGTTATAAAGATACGAAGGATCAGAAAAAATAAAAAATCTAAGAGGTGTATTACATGCAAAAAATAATTAGTTGGTATATGGAACATAAAACTTATGGAAATATATTAATTATAGGGATAATTGGACTTATGCTATACAATATAGGATATGGAGTAGGTACAGCTATTTATAGAATTTTTGGTTGATTAGTAATTGTGTGGTGATGCACAAAAGTAATGGCATCAAATTTTATGTTTGATGTCATTACAATCAAAGGATAATTATGAGGAATATACATGAACAATAAAACTGGTGTATTTTTTATATATTTGAATTTGCAGCATATTTGGCTATAGCAATATATTTCGTTTCTACAAATAGCATATGTTTATTGAAAATTACAGTTTATAATGTTACGGTTATGGGGTAGCGGTAAACATAGTGATTAGCAGAGAAAGGCGATTAATATGGGAAAAGCAGAAAATAATTTTGAGAACAAATGGCTTGAAGAAAGAGAAGATGGATTTTTTTATACTATGAAAAGATTAAGTTTAAAAGATACTCAAGAAATAAATGCAGGAGCGATATATTCTGCAAAATGTAATTATTGTGGTAAAATATTTAAAGCAACGTACTGGCCATTTTTAATAAGTAAAGCCAGTGCTAAGGTGGCATGTGAGGGAAAATTACATAATCATATAATTAATTCACATTATGGAAATTTATAGTAAGGATTCTATGGGAATGTTCAATGAAAAGAAACATATCAATATCTTATCGGACAATTTATGCAGGGATTTTTGTAATCATAAGTATTATAATACTTGCGATAAATGGAATTTCATTATTCAAATATGATAATGCCACGGATTATGAAAAGTCAGCTTTGCGTCCGGGCGAGTATGTCAAGTTCCAATTAATGGATTATCTGTCCAAACCGCTTGATGAATACAATTCAGACGTTTCTTCAGGACAGTGTGAGGTAGAGGTGACATTTTTCGGAGATTACTATGTATACAATATTCCATACATGGATAATACTTATGTGAGAGTAAAGGTATACGATAAGAATCTGGAAGAACAGTTAGAGGGAAAGGTTGATTTAATTGGTAAAGTGTTGCCAGAAAAAGATGTTTCTATGGAATGGTATGAACAGGTGCCGGATTTTTCACTTAGCAGCTTGAAAAAGGGCATATGTATACAGGAAGTAGATTGCAAAAAGTATCAAAACATGCTTTGGCTTGGTGGAATTATGTTGTGTGTAAGTGTGGCTGTCATGTTACACGACTATAGAGTGAATCGGGACACTATTATTACGGAAGAGGGAAGGATTGCACATACAAATCTGCCTGATTATGATTTGGCGTATACTTTAGAGTATAATCTTCGAAAGTATAAGGAACTGGAGGAAATACAGATTCAGAACAGAAAGAAGATATTTTGGATAGTTTTGTTTGAACTGACAGGAGTATGGTTCTGCATAAATATTTATTATTGGGAAATAAAAGTTATAGGTGTGGTGTTTATTCTTTGCGGGCTGAAAATAGGATGGAATATTTTTATTAATTCGGACTTGAGCGTGGCCGTAAGGTTATCAGAGTTGTTTGGTCTAGACACGGTTTCACAGAGAAAAGAGCATTTGTTATCATACATACATGAGCTGGAAAAGAGAGTATCAAGATAAGAAAGATATCGATACAGCGGATCATATAATTTTCTTATAAGGCAGATTACTGTTATTATCATAATGCTTATTGTGGCAATTGTCATATTGCACAGAAATAACAGCAACAAATAGTTGGAATTGTACGAGGAGAATAATCTAAGAATGAAAAAAATTAGCCGAATAAGTGGAGCTTTGCTTATATCTATGTTGTTGTCAAGCATATTGAGCGGTGTAGTATTAGTTATTATGGGAACTTTAAATTTACCACTGGATATGCAATCAATTAAGGTTATCTGTGGTAGCATCGCCAGCGTGGGATATTTTTATTTTTTTAGGATTTTTACTAAAGAAATCGAGAAAATCAATATAAATGAAATATCGTTAAATAAAAAATTCTCGGTTTGGGATGGCATCGGATATCTGCTCGTTTTATTGGGTGGCACAACAATATTGTCGGGAATTACGGATATTATACTTGAGTTTATTAAGCGATATCTGGTTCATACAGAAAATGTTGGTGTTGTTGAAAATTATATAGGAAATGTACCGGCATGGATACTCCTTGTATGTGTTGTAATCATCTCGCCTGTATTTGAAGAACTATTATTCAGAAAGGTGCTGTTGGAAGAATTACTTCCATATGGCAAGGTTACAGCAATTTTAATAAGCAGTATGCTTTTTGGTATGTTACATGCAAATCTGGAACAGTTTTTATATACCATTTTTATGGGAATAGTGTGTGCGAATATTGTACTTATTACAGGTAAAGTAAGGTATGCGATTTATCTGCATATGGCATTTAATTTATTTGGAGCGATAATATCGGGGTATATACCGAGCGGGAGATATACAATTTTAACAGAAATTATATTTGTAATAAGTGCTGCCATAATAGTGATACTTAAAGCAAAAACAGTGTTTATTATTAAAGATGAAGCCAATGTTAATAAATTCAACTTCAAAAAGGAATTTTGTGGAATTGGTTTTATTATGTTTATGGTTTATTGGATTATTAGTTGTGTGGATGCAATAGCATATTAAAATTAAATCAGATATAAATTGGATATGGTATTTCAAAAGGAAAACTTTCTGGCTGAATATTATATCGAGGCTATGTAGCTGGTGCCCTTACAGGAGGTGCTATTGGTGCATATATGCCAATATAAAAAATGATAGGATGTTGTTCAAGACATTATAATATCGATTATGTCTCTTGTCATGAACAACAATGTCTTTAATAAAAATAAGGAAATGGAGCGGAATTATGAATAAAAAGTATTTTATACATTTTACATGGATTGTTACTTTAATTATGCTTATATTTACAGGATTGTGTCTGGTAGATGGAGTATCAATATTTGTTCCTTTTTTCACATATATTACAGCTATGATATTGTATGTCCTTCCAATGTCATTTATTGGAAGTAAAGAAGCGGAATTAGTTTGTATAGAGTTGGAAAATGAATCCGGTAAAATTAAGCAGATCGAACAAATTATAACCCAAAAGATGAAGCGAGAGATAATAATTGATAATGTCACTGAAAAAAAGTATTGTAAAAAGAACAAGTATGATAGATGGCTAACCAATGATATTATATTGAAAATTAGAAAAGATAAATTATATATATATGTACCTAAAATATACGAAAGATATTTTTACAATAATTAGTAAAAAAAGCAGAAACAGAGGAACAATAAAAGGATGAAATACTATTGTATAAAACAACACGATATAACCGACTGTGGAGCGGCATGTCTTGCAACAATCTGCAGACAGAACGGATATAAAATTGGGATAAGTAAAATCCGTGAAGTTGCAGGAACAGGAGCAGGCTTAGGGTATTTAGCAACAAGATAATTTTATAAAAAAAGACGAGGTAAAATATGGAAAGACTATTGTTATTTTGTGGTGTATGGATAATTATTGTGCCTATATTGTTTCAAAATAGTTATTTCGAAGAACATAAAAAATATACATTATCTACGCAAATTATTGGATTTTTTGCATTTTTGATGGGAATATTACATTTCTTTAATATTGTGAAAAAGGGACATTATTTAGATGTTGTTCTGTTCTGTGTCCTATTTGTATGGGTTGGGAAATTATCATATGATAAAATAAAAAATGAAAACGCAAAAATCATTAGAACTGCATGCTGCATCAGCATTACTTTGGAAATTTTATCGTTAGTCATTGTGGTGCAAGATATAAGAGAGGTTGCTGCAGCAATAGTTATTCTTACGTGTTCATTGATAGCTCTTTCTGTATTTCAAAAAAGAAACATTGCAGAATAGAAAGCCAATCAAAGCAGAAATGGTAATGAAAAAAGAAAACAATAAATGGTATATTGGCTGGATAATCTTTCCGGCCTGGTACTTGATAGGAAAAAAATATATCATATTGCCTGTTATACAATCGGTATTTGAAGCAATGAGTTATTCGGATGCGTATCTGATAACAAACTATTTATGGAATCTTATAGCTATAGTTATTTTATTCAGCCTTTATGGAACAGGGATTTTAAGAGATATAAAACAGATAAGACAGTATGATATCAAATCAATAGCTTCGGGATATATCAAATCATTTGCTGTAATAGTATTGTTTACAATATTAGGTGGTATTATGCAGTTTATTTTGTCATCCGGAAATAATGAGCAAAGCATAAATGAAATTACGCTCAGAATGACAATGAAAGAACATTATTGGGCTATTATGATTCTTTCTGCATTTATAGGACCCATATTAGAAGAACTGATTTTTAGATGGTTTATATTCAGCTCTATCAAAAAAAGTCTGATAATTAAAGTGATTGTATCATCAGTACTATTTGGATTAATGCATTTTATACCATCTATAGGGGCAATAAGTTTAAATGAGCTTTGTCTGCAATCAATACAATATGTATTCGCAGGGATTGCGTTTTGTCTGGTTTATATAAAAAGAGGAAATGTTGTTTTTGGGATAGCAGCTCATATGAGCATCAATTTGATGCATAATTTAATGTATTTGGTTAATCAATGAATGCCGCATTTTAAAAGCTTGTTTGGTGATGGAAATTTATTAGATATAAATTAACCATAACAATAGTTAGTGTCAAATGGCACCGAAATCATGCCAAATAGCACATATATATTGTTTTTTTTCTTATGGTGGTAGTATGTTTAGCAGGATGGTGCATGGGAATGCAAACAATGCTTTTAATAGATGGGGTTAAAAAGTGTGTAAAAGACCATAAAAGACTATAAAAGATGTCTGTATAAATTTGGCAAAAAATGAGGAGTACAAAGAGATGAAAAAAGAAAACGATTATATATCAACTGATATGAATCATAAAAAGCTAATAGTTGGAGTCGTAATAACATAAAAAGCTAATAGTTGGAGTCGTAATAATTCATATTTGTTTTTTAATTATTAAGAATAGTGGCATTACAGACATTTTAAAAGAAAAGAATATATTTTATGGGGTGCTGATAAATATGATTTATCAGTTGACTTTGATTATCATGATTGGAGTGGCAATGAAGCAATATTTGATCACTTCATTAAAAAAATTCAAAGCTGACAGAATTTCTGTAAATATAAAAAGAGTTTTGGCAGGTGTGGGAATTGCATTCTTGTTAAGCTGCATCGCTGGAATTATTGAAA
>ONHG01000008.1 GCA_900317585.1 uncultured Lachnospiraceae bacterium
GATGGATTTTCATCTGTCCGCAGTCGTTTTTTAGTTTATGTGAAATTTTCAAGGTACAATCCCCTTTTTACGGGGTGGTTTTGACCATCAAATCATACTTTTAAAGGCTACCAAAAACTTCTCTTTAGCCTGCTCCATTATTGATATCATACTGATTTTGACTATCACTTAATACTCCCTGCTGATGTAAATTCTCCATAAAACCATAAGAACGAACCTCGGAACCTATTCGCATCGCCACATTATATAAATCCGGATCAACAGTATGAAGATAATTTAGGTAGCGTGTCTCAATATTTCTATTGGGCGTGCCGCTCATCATCCAATTTGCTATATCTTCCAAAGATGCACCTATGGCAGCATCATCAATCAAATAAGGTATATTTTCCATCTTCCGAATACAATGTATTTGACCATGAGTTTTTTGGAGCCGCCTGGTCTCTGACAAGCACTTCAAATGCATCCATTGCAACTCTGTCTGGGATACACTTTTTCTCATTCAATCCCTTGAAAACAGACGCCATCCTTAGCTCATAATATTTATCGACATTTATTCATTTTTCTTTACAGAATGGACCGAAACCTGAAATTTGGGCGTGCCTCTTACTATATCTGTAACCCTATAAGTTTTCGATACTCCTTTGCATTTTCACAATCTGATACAATTCCTGATTGCGCATTTCTTTCTTTTAATTTGGAAATGTTGTGACTGGACTTCTGAATGTTGCGACTGGACTCTAATCTTCCCGACAATTATCATCTGAATTGATTTTCTCCATCCGTAACCTTGCCTGTTCCCTTTGTTCGTCACTTAACCTTCTCGGCTTACGATAACCACATAACAGGAAAAAGCAGATAGATTGCTACCTGCTCTTTCCATAAAACTTTATAAACTTGCTTCCTGACTCTTGGTCTTTGGTTTCTCCGGCATCTTCTGATCGGATATTTTCTGCTTCATCTCGGCAAGTTTCTCCTTGACGGATACCCGCCCTTTAGAACCGTCTGCTAACATCCGATCTTTGTCATGCTCTACGATACGCTCCAACATCAGAAAACTATCGCTGTTGAATAAGTCCTGCAATCCCTGCTCCAGCTTATCCGTAAGCTCCTGCACACGCTGTTTTTCTGTATTGTTGTCTGCCATAAATGATCTCCATCTTTGCACGATAAAGGGCAGCCACTACGGACTGCCCTTACATAAACTGCTATAACACTTTTCAATATTCCCAACCCAAATAATGCTGACAGGTTGGGAATAAACTTAGGAATAAAATAGATTTTCCTATAAAATTTCTTCTTTTTTCTTTGTCTTATCCGCTGCATCCCTTCCTGCAGGTGTCCCGGACACCCTTGCCTTCATTGCTGCGAGTTTTTCTTGCAATGAAGTCCGTTCTGCCGGTCGGTCTGACAGCTTACCACCCATAGCCGTTTTCCCAAGATTACTCTGCTTTGCTGGCATATCTGCGACCTCGTCCCTTTTGTTATCCACTGTTTTCACAGTTTCCTGTGGTTTTTCCGGTTCTGCGGCTTCATCATCCATACCAATCGCATCATCGCCCTTTTCATCCATGTTGAGTAAAGAATTAAGCTCTGCCAGACGCTCCAGTTTCTCGGCAAGTTCTGCTTCCTGTGGAAATGGCTTGTCTACCTCTGCTTTTGCTGTTTCAAGCTGATGTTTCACATTGGATAGCTTCATCTGTGCTTCCTCAAGCTGTGAAGGCATGGCTTCCAGTACATTGTTGATTCTTGTGATATTTCCAAGCGGATCAGAGCCGACTTCCATCGGGTGGCTCATTGCACCTTTGACATTCATCACAAATTTATTGTTAAAAGAATCAAAGGTTACATTCAGCTTAAATCCAAGATATTCACCTACATCCGCACTGGCATTGATGCCTTTAATCTCCTTACACATGGCTATGATTGCAGTTCCAGCTTCCTTTTTGTCGGTGTATGATTTTCCACCCACCTGCATAAAGAACTGCTCCTTATCCTCCGGCTTATTTTTCGCATATTTATTCATATCAGCGGTAAAGCCTTCGATACGCTCCTTGAAAATGGCGATCTGATGCGGATAATGTTGTGTGATGTTATCCTCCAGCCTGTACTTCTGACTGGTATGGTTTGCCTTCATCAGTTTCAGCTTCGATACCTGAATATCGAGATCCATTTTTTCTTTTATGTAGGGATTACCTGTGGCAAGTGCCTTGACTTCTGCATAGGAAAGTGCCGCTTCGTCCACATCCTCACAGCTTCGCACCGGGGATTTGCTGGTCATGATCTGTCCGATGAATTTCTGTTTATTCTCGATGAGCTGCCACGAATAACTGTCAAACGTACCTTCCGTAACATAACGAAATATCTTGACCTTATCATTCTGGTTGCCCTGTCGTAAAATACGACCTTCCTGCTGTTCAATATCAGAAGGTCTCCAAGGCACATCCAGATGATGCAGTGCAATCAATCTGTCCTGCACATTCGTACCGGCTCCCATTTTTGCTGTGGAACCTAATAAAAAACGAACCTGTCCGCTTCTTACTTTTGCAAACAGCTCCGCTTTTCTAAGTTCTGTATTGGCATCATGGATAAATGCGATCTCCTGCTCCGGCACTCCCTTTTCCATAAGCTTATTTTTTATATCCTCATACACATTGAAAGTGCCATCGCCCTTCGGTGTGGAGAGGTCGCAGAAGATTAACTGTGCCGACTTCTGCTCTTTGGTGTTCTCCCATATCTCATAGGCTTTCTCCACACAGGTTGCCGCTTTGGAATTTTCCTCATCTGGAAGCATATCATTGAGCAGCCTCTGGTCAAGTGCCAGCTTTCTTCCGTCATTGGTAATCTTTAGCATATTGTCCT
The DNA here is from genome assembly GCA_900317585.1 of uncultured Lachnospiraceae bacterium. Classification (GTDB taxonomy): domain Bacteria; phylum Bacillota; class Clostridia; order Lachnospirales; family Lachnospiraceae; genus Roseburia. Next base: position 2,860 of record ONHG01000008.1, read on the forward strand.
CGTAAGGCTGCACCTGTCTGTCCCGGACTGCTTCAGCACGTTCCGCAAGAGAAGCCACCATTTCTTTCTGAAATTCACTCGGCTTTAATACCACATTTTCATACTCTGCTTCCGGCACAGGAAGTTTTAACATATCCGGTGTCTGAATGTCCGCACTCTCCTTGAAAAGTGCAATCAGCTCCGGCAGATTGAAAAACTTCGCAAATCTTGTCTTTGCCCGGTATCCGGTTCCTTCCGGTGCAAGCTCTATGGCTGTCTGTGTTTCCCCGAAAGAAGCCGCCCATGCGTCAAAATGTCCCAGTCCCAGCTTTTGGAGCGTTCCATACTGAAGATAACGCATATTCGTATAAAGCTCCGTCATGCTGTTAGAAATCGGTGTTCCAGTTGCAAAGGTCACACCCTTGCCGCCTGTAATCTCATCAAGATACTGGCACTTGGCAAACATATCGGAGGACTTCTGCGCTTCTGTCTGTGCAATACCAGCTACATTCCTCATTTTCGTATAAAGGAACAGGTTCTTGTAATTGTGGCTCTCATCCACAAACAGCCTGTCTACACCCAACTGCTCAAAAGTCACGACATTATCCTTACGGCTCTGGTCATTTAACTTGTCAAGCCGCACCTGCAATGCCTTCCTCGATTTTTCCATCTGCTTAATGGTATAACGCTCCCCGTTGTCTCTTTTTGCCTGATCAATAGCAAGCTCAATCTCATCAATCTGTTTTTCGATTGTAGCTGCCTGTCTTTCCTGTGATAACGGGATTTTTTCAAACTGGCTATGTCCGATGATAACGGCATCATAATCGCCTGTGGCAATACGGGAACAGAACTTTTTACGGTTGGCAGGTTCAAAATCCTTTTTCGTTGCCGCAAGGATATTTGCTCCTGGATATAACCGTAAGAAATCACTTGCCCATTGTTCAGTCAGGTGGTTCGGCACCACGAATAATGACTTTTGGCATAGTCCCAGACGCTTGCTTTCCATTGCCGCCGCTGTCATTTCAAAGGTCTTTCCGGCACCAACGCAGTGTGCAAGCAGGGTATTATCCCCATACAGCACATGGGCAACCGCATTTTTCTGATGCGGCTTTAATTCAATATCCGGTGTCATGCCCGGAAATTTCAGATGCGAACCGTCATATTCTCTTGGTCTGGTGGAATTGAAAAGCTCATTATATTTTGCCACAAGTGTCTGCCTGCGTTCCGGATCACGGAATACCCAATCCTTAAATGCTTCCCTTATTGCTTCCTGCTTCTGGCTTGCAATCATGGTTTCCTTTTTATTGAGAACTCTCTTTTCTTTTCCGTCCTCCTCAATCGTGTCATATACTCTCGTATCTTTGAGGTTCAGAGAATCTTCCAGTATCTTATAGGCATTTACCCGGCTTGTACCATAGGTCATGTTGACAAGCGTATTGCCATAGTCCGCATTTTTGCCCTTTACATTCCACTCTCCGGTTACACCCGAAAACTGCACACCTATCGTATCCCTGCGGAATAAATGTTCCGGTGTCTGGAAAATATCACGCATAAAATCATTGATATACTTTGGTTCAATCCATGTGGCACCGATACGCACCTCAATCTCCGATGCGTCCAGCTCCCTCGGCTGTACCTGCGTAAGAGCCTGTACATTCGGGGCATATTCCGGGTGATTTTCTGCATAAGTTGTTGCTATGGCAAGTTTCTCACGCACATTGCCGCTGAGATACTGGTCTGCTGTCTCCCAGACATCGGTAAGCGGGTTCTGAAAAATGACACCACGAAGCTCCTCAGTAAGTGCATCCTTATCTTTTCCGGTAAGCTCTCCCATAAAATCAAGGTCGATTTTAGCTTTCTCTGCTAAAGATACTGCCAGCGCTTCACTTGCAGTATCCACGCTTGTGACAACCTCTGCCCTTTTAATGGTACGCTTCGTGAACATATCCGCCTTGCCTTTGAAATTGCCCTCATCATCAAGTTTTTCCAAAGAACACAACAGGCAATAACTGCTGTCCTGATTAAAGGCTCTCTTATTCGTCTGTGAATTGATCAGACCATATTTCTTAGAGAAATTATCATACAGGCTATTAAGTTCTGTCTGCTTTTCCTTAATTGTTACATCGGAGTATTCCTCAAGCTGCATATCAATCAGTTCCTGCGTACAGTTACGGATTGCCACCATTCCCTTGATACGTTCTTTTGCGGTGTCTGATACTTCCACCGGCTTCATGACAGAGTTTTCACGGTAATATACCTCATTATCGACTACGGTATAGCTGAAATTCTTGACGGACGGATCAGCCGGAATACTCTGCCTGCTCATGTCATCCGCAAGCTCTTCATCCAGATCAATCGTATCAATCTGTCCTGTAATGTTTTGAAGTGCTTTCGCTAACTGCTCCTCAAATGGTCTGCTGTCATCTGCCTTACAGGTGCTTTCCATGCCATAAGGACCGGATACCATTTCCATCTTTCCTACGATCTGCTCCGGGTTCTCTGCAAAGTAAGCGTTCATTGTAATGCCATTTGCGTCCTCTCCCAGATGTACCCAGTCCGGCTCACGCTCCACCATGCGGTCACGCTTCTGGAAAAATAAAATATCCGAAGTGACCTCGGTTCCTGCATTTGCCTTAAATGCGGTATTCGGAAGTCTGACTGCACCAAGCAGGTCTGCTCTTTGTGCAAGGTATCTTCTGACTTCCGGACTTGCCTTGTCCATGGTTCCCTTGCTTGTAATAAAAGCAACCACACCACCGGGACGCACTTTATCCAACGTCTTTGCAAAGAAATAATCATGGATCAGGAAATTGTTTTTATCATACTGCTTATCTGCCACCTTATACTGACCAAAAGGTACATTTCCGATTGCCACATCAAAGAAATCGTTCGGATAATCGGTCTTTTCAAATCCTTTGATCTGCACATCTGCCTGCGGATAAAGCTGCTTTGCAATGCGTCCTGTGATACTGTCAAGCTCTACTCCGTAAAGCCTGCTCTCTTTCATGGAATCCGGCATCATACCGAAAAAGTTGCCGATACCCATGGAAGGCTCCAGTACATTTCCTTTGGAAAATCCCATTTTCTCCAATGTTTCGTACATCTGGCGGATAATGACCGGACTTGTATAATGGGCATTCAAGGTACTCTCCCTTGCCATGCGGTACTCCTCCGGTGATAGCAGTTCCTTTAACTGGTGATATTCTGCTGACCAGTTTGATTTGCTCTCGTCAAACGCATCAGCAAGACCTCCCCAGCCGACATACTGTGACAAAATCTGCTGTTCTTCCGGTGTTGCATATCTACTTTCGCCCTCGATCTGCTCCAACAGTTTGATTGCTGCAACATTTCTCTGGAATTTTTCTTTTGGAGAGCCTTCCCCCAAGCGGTCATCGCTGATATGGAAATTGACAGCGTTACTTTTATCTGGTGCTGATACCGACCTTTCTTGTGCTGATTGCCTTTCTGATGCAGGCTGTTTTTCCTCTGACGAAGGTGTAAGCGGCTCCCAATCTCCGGTAAGCACCTGCGACAACATTTCCTCTGTCTGTCGGTCTGCTTCTCCATTCTCCAGACGCTCACGGGCAGACTGCGTATCTATGCTGTCCAGTTCATCGGCTTCCTGCTCAGCCTGTTCCCTTTCACCAGAAAACTCCGCCTCTGCTTCCATGCCACTTTCTGCAAGTTCATTGCCCCAGTCCATTGCTTCCTGCAAAGTCGAAAATGTCTCCAATGCCGGACGGGTAATGTCTGCCGTATCATAAATCGCATATCCATCCGCTTCCTTATCAATCCAAAGGAATACTCCCTCTGATAAGGTGGCACTCCATTGTGTCGGATTGCCATATTCATCATCTGCATCATGTACCACATGCCATGATAATTTCTGCGATTTCTCTTGTGAAAATTCTTGTTGTGGCTCAGTTTCATCCGGCTCTGCGATACCATCCGTCCCCTCAAAGCGTGAAAACACTTCTGCTTCGTGCCTGTCAATATCTTCCTCTGCAATGGCATTGATATAATCGTCCTCTACCTCGCTACGCTCCGGCTTATGGTCGTATTCAAAGGTTTTCCCATTGACCTGTGCATAATAAAAACTGCTGTCCTCTATGTTATTTCCAAGCAGGTATTTCTCTTTTTCACTGCCCCACTCATCAACCAGAACACACTCATATCCATCAATCGTGATTTTTTGCTGTGCTTCCTTTTCTTTTTCCCGAAGCACATTGATATATCTTCTCGCCTGATTGGTAAATCCGTCCAATACCGCCGGATGTGAGCTTAGAATCAGATCATTGTTCTGCCACTCATTTTCCGCAACAATGCCCTTTGCCCAGTCCTTATTGTTCTGCGAAAAACGACCGTCATAATCAAAATGCGTAACCGTATTTGCAAGAACAAATTCCACACAGTCAATGCCATATTTATCTATGATCTCATCTGCGGTATTCCTCGGAAGAACAAAACCATTGAATTTCTCAGCAATCAGTGCATCAATGTCTTTCTTACACTCTAACCGCTGTCCATGCTCCAGACGAGAAAGCTCACGCTGTCTTGCTTTTTCTGCCTGTTCTTCCTTGTAAGCCTTATAGTTTTCCTTTCCCTGTGGAGATAAGTATTTGTCCTCTTTGATCAGCTCACGAAGCCTTTTCTCTACAACATTCCAGTTCAGAAGCACTTTTGCATACGGATTGCCATAACTGCCTTTCTCCAGACGGATACCTTTTCCATCATGTTCATTATGGGAATCATCATTACCCGGCAGTCCGCCGGAACCACCACCAATGCCATATTCATTTTTCAGAAAAGCAACTGTTTCTTTCTGGTCATGTCCTTCCATGAAATACTCATAAATGCGGAAAGCTCCATGCTCATAGCCGCTTCCTCTGCCAAGTGCATAGTCGATTTCATCCTGTGTGATAAAATCTTCCTGTGCTACCTCCACCGCATCCGGCAATGGAAATTCCAGTCTCTCCCTGTCAAGGTCTGCTATCTCCGATAACAGATATTCCGGTGATTTCACATGCCGCCATTTTAATTCTGCTTCTCCAGAAGCAAGGCGGTTTGCCGCATCTTCCAAAATATTTTTAAGCTGTTCCCTGCCCTCATGGGTGGAAAGAAACTCCATGAGTTTTGCTTCACTTTCCGGATAATTTCCTGCTTTTAAGCCAAGCTCCTCCGGCATTTCATCCATTCCATCTCGCAGGAAGAAATAGATCTGATTGGCAACACGATTTCTCTCCTGTGTATCTACAAGAAATGCTTCACTGGCACTCATATAAGTACCATTTTCAATCATGGAACGGATATGGCTCTCCACATCTTCCCAATCCATCGTGACAATCGGTGTTTCCCTTGCCTGTGTTCCATAGCCGACACTCATACCATGCTCATCGAACCACACTGATACTGGATTTCCATTGATTTCAAAACCTTTTCCGGTCTGTCCGTACTCATTTTTCAGAAAATCCACCATCTGCTCGGCATTTCTGCCCTCTGTGTACTTTGCGAAAATACGCTTCCTGCTGTGCTGTTTTCCTCCGCCACTCCTTAAAATGGTTTCAAGTTCATTCTGTGGCAAAGAAAAAGCAGCGGGCATGGTATATTTCATACTTGCTTCCGCTGCTGCGACTGTTCCAACCTGCTCCTCAAAAGAAGGAAACAGGCTAAGTTGTGTAAAGGTGGGTTCCGGTGCGTCTCCCCGGAGAAGATCATCGGTATCTGTTACAGGCTGTAAACCAACTCGCCCAGAACTACTTCCTCTGCTCGGTTCCGGATGCTGTTCATCTTCGCTACCCAGAGCATCTGATCGGCTTCCTTGAGTTGTTCGGTCACTCCCTCGGTTGCCGCCATCTGGCTCGTCAGCTTCTCCATTCTCTCCTCTGCCTGCTTCTGGATCGTCAGCAGGTGTTCTTTCAATGTTCCTTTCAGAAGAAACGCTGAGTACACGCCCCTGTGGTTCTCCTTCAGATAAGTCTCTCTCATCATTCCGTACTTCGTTACCGTTCCCTCCGGCTGAATGTCCGCCTGTAATGTCGGGATCAGGTAATCCCCGTTCTTCTCGTATGTCAGATTCATCGCTATTGCCCCTTTCTACGCTGTTTTGGTTGTTGTCTATCTGTTCTTCATGTCTGCTCCCGCTTTCACACTTTAACGCATTGTAGTCTATTTCAGAAGTATTTGCAAGTCCTTTCTGCGTTAAATTTTGTTCTACCTCGTTTTCATGGTTCCGGTTGTATGCCCGGACTGTCCTTCCAATCTCTAATAGCACCGGTTTCGCCAGTTCGTTTGCTGCATCGCCCAAGACACTCAGTGTATCCATAGAATTAAATTCATGGATAAAATCAAAGGCAAACTCCGACTTGTACTCCTCCATATCCGCTCCGCAGGCTGATAATAAAGTAAAAGAAATACTGTCTGCCAGTGTCTCCCTGAGACGGATGCCAATATTCTGTTCATCCAGTCCGTCAAGGAAACTGCCCTCTATCAGATACTTTAGATCAGGAAGTAGTTCTTCATAATAGTCTGCTACAATCCTTCTGGAAATCTCGATCAGCTTTTCCTCAAATGACTGTTTCTCATCTGTACTGCCATAAGTCTGCTCCAATCTGTTGATCACAGCATCCTTATGTTCCTCATGTACTTCCCAAAGCTCTGGATAACGTCCGATACGCCTTGCGGCATGGACATCTGACACATCAAAAACATATTTCAGACGCTTTCCATGTGCGTCATCCTCATCCAAAAGTGCGATACCTTTTGCACCTTTATTTACCCAACAGTGCATACGCTCATTCCACAGTTCTATGGAAGCACAAGCTGTTGCGTCTGGTCTTTGTGCATAGATCAAAAGCTGTTCCCGGAACGGATACTTATACAATCTTGCCGCTGTGGTCAGGTATTTCATCCATTCCTCACGATTTTTGACAACCTCGGCTGCTGTCTCTTTTGCCAGAGCCGATATAAAATCATATTTTCTCACACAGTTCTCCTTCCTGTCATAGATACGACAAAAAGGCAGCCACATAAACTACATGACTGCCTTTCCATGATTGATTGTTGCAATTATTCGATTGCACCAAAGCTGAAACTCTTGCCTTCCGGTGCTTTTTTCGGTGCAAATCTTGATTTTACTTCCGCAACCCTCCCCTCTAATGCCTGAAACATAGCATCCACCTGTTCCTGTGTATATTCATAGGAACTGCGGTTCGCAAGATTTTCCAGTCTGCCAATGGCATCCACCGCTTTATTCATGCGGTACTCGCCAATGCGGATAAACTTCTCCGCCTTTGTTTCATTTTCCTTTGCTGCAGGCTCGCCCTGCATTTCCGCTGCTGTCATTGTTACATTTGTTTCTTCCATGTGGTTTTCCTCCATTTTTTGATAAAAATTAGAGCGTACAGGTTTTCCCATACGCTCTGACGCTGTGTTGATAAATTTTATTCATTACAGATAACTATCATATTCTGTCCGATATTATTTTTGAATCACTCATAACAATATTTTTCGATTCTGAAATAATCTTTCGATTTATAACCTTCACATCACTTGATTTAATTTCATAAAATTTTCCACTTCTATTTCCTGCCAACTTGTTTCCTATAAATCTAATACAATATTGCGGAGTTACCGGGAAAATCATTTCAGCTTTAAATGTTCCTTCCATTTTCATTACTACACATGGTTTTGTCGATGTTATAAATGAAATTCCTTCTTCAGCCTTTAATAAATCAATAACATAATTTTGTTTAATTGAATCCATATGCTTCTGGAGTCTTTTTTTGTCACCTCGTGCAGCATCTAACAATGCCCCATAAAAATATGATTCAGGTGCTAATAGTCCCTCATTTTTCATTTTATCTAATTCAGAATCTTCATATCCCATAGATGAAAACACATCCCTAAAAATCCCCAGCGTCGGCTTAATATATTCTTCTATAACCCCCTCTAGCCTAAGATATTGGACAATAAAAAACTCTAACAAATCATCTTGATGTACTAAAGCAAAATCATCACCCGAATTTCTTTGAATTTCAATTTCCGACTTTATTACATTCCACTTAGGTTCTAATTCATTTGCAAAGTAGTTTTCTTCAATAATTTTTCCTACTTTACCAAACAAATATGTACCTAAATCATTTTTGAAGGCATCAACTGTAACATTGTTTCCATCAGAATCTTTAATTATCCATGAATCCATACGATCACGCCAATACATAAATTGACTATAATCTCTAATTTCAATAACTGGATAATCGGGAGCACAATCTTCATCCAAAGTATCCTGACACTTAATACTATATGCACCATTAGTTAAAAATTCTTCTATTTCATTTTGCAGTTTATATGTCAATCCCGGCACATTCTTAATATCTAAATAGTAAAAATTTTCTTCCATGAAAAATGAATGCTCCTGAGTTATCTTGTCAACTTCCTTATAACTCTTGCTTTGTCCTTCATTATACAATTTATCTTTATAAAAAACATAAAAACTATGGTTCTTTCCCGGAATCTTCCATGAGGCATAATATGTCGCTGGTACTTTATGTGCTTTCATTTAATCACTCCTATGCATTTTTCAACTCTACATCGTCTTATAAATTATACCACGCCAAAAAGCTCTTTCCTACCCCTGCTTTCCTTTCGTCTTTGGAAATTCCATCTTAAATTTATACTGTAATCCCTTGATTTCTTTACCGTCCTTCGTGTAAGAAAACTCCTCTATCCTCTCTGGAATCAAATAAGCATCGTAGCTGCCTTTCTTGCCCTTCAGACCTTTTACAAGTATCTTTTTCCCTTGAAGCAGGCTCTTGACCTGTGTATCGGAAAGTGTTACCCCAAGTGCCTTGCCGACATTCATGCCACATTTCCCGGTACAATACGCTCCGAATTTTCCCTTGACTACATCAGCACCACACTTCGGGCATTTGCCTAGCACTTCTTGTCCACCCTTGCCTGTGCCAAACATGGCTTTATGTTCATCACTAACGCTGTGATAGGTCTTTACAAGATCAGTTACCATTGCTTCAATACCTGACATAAACTGTTCTGCAGCAACTTCTCCTTTGGATACAAGAGTAAGCTCATTCTCCCAGTCAGCGGTCAGTTTCGGAGATTTTACTACATCCGGAAGTATCGTGATCAGCTTCATTCCGTCCTCTGTCGGGATCATCTGCTTTTTCTCACGTTTCACAAATCCGTCTTTTACCAACTTTTCTATGATATCGGCTCTGGTGGCAGGTGTGCCAAGTCCTTTTCTCTCCACCTCATCACCCATATCCTCTGCTCCGGCTCGCTCCATTGCCGACAAAAGGGAATCTTCAGTATAATGCTTCGGTGGCTGTGTGAAATGCTCGGAAACCTTTGTCTGCTCCACTGCAATCATCATGCCCTCACGAAGCTCCGGCAGCTTCTTTTCTTCCTCTGCATCCGATTTATCCTCTGCGGTTTTATAGGAATTTTTGAAGAAATCCTCAAATTCCTTCCATCCATTTTTCCACACTTCCTTGCCGGATACCTTAAATACAGTATTGTTGCAGGTAATCACTGCCTTTGTGGAATTATAAATGTGCTTCTCCCCGGTCGCACACAGCAGACGGTTTGCACAAAGGGAAAGTATCTTCATTTCGCTCTCCGGGATTGCCTTTAAGTCCTGCTTGATGATCTCCATGGTAGGAATGATTGCGTGGTGGTCCGTCACTTTCTTGCTGTTCAAAATTCTTTTAATATCTGGATTGAACATGATATTCTGCTCAAATAACAGAGAATTGAAAATCGCTTCGATCACATTTTTTGCAGTACCTTCCATGTCATCGGAAAGATACTGGCTGTCTGTTCTTGGATAAGTTACTAACTTTTTCTCATAAAGGCTCTGCGTATATTCCAATGTCTGCTTGGCAGTAAAACCAAACAGACGGTTTGCATCCCTCTGGAGTGTTGTAAGGTCATAGAGCTTCGGCGGTGCTACCCACTTTTCTTCCTTTACCACGGAAGTGACAAGAGCCTGTCCGTTTTCACAAGTTTCTGCAATTCTATCTGCTTCCGTTTTATCACTGATATGCTCTGATACCGCATCCAGACCATTTCCCATGATGTGAGCCATATAATAGGCTTCTTTCTTGAAATTCATGATTTTACTTTCACGATCCACCAGCATGGCAAGTGTCGGTGTCTGCACTCTGCCAACCTTCAATGCCTTACCGCCATATAATACCGTAAAAAGTCTTGTCCCATTGATACCCACAAGCCAGTCTGCTTCCTGCCTGCATAATGCTGAATGATACAAGTTATCATAGTCGCTGCCTGGGCGAAGATTATGGAAGCCGTCACGGATAGCACTCTCCTCCATGGAAGAAATCCATAACCGCTTCATCGGTTTTCTGCACCCTGCCATGTTGTAGGTCAGGCGAAAGATCAGCTCACCCTCCCTTCCGGCATCGGTTGCACACACAACTGCATCCACCCTGTCATCGTGCATGAGTTTTTTCAAAATCTGATACTGTGCTTTCGTATCGCTTTTCACCTCATGCTGCCATTCCTGCGGAATGATTGGAAGGCTCTCATAGCTCCATTTCTTCCATGCTTCCTCATAGCTTTCCGGCTGTGCCAGTTCTACCAGATGTCCCACACACCATGATACCAGATACTCATTGCCTTCCAAATATCCGTCCTTACGCTGTGTGGCACCAAGAACTGCCGCAATGCTCTGTGCCACACTCGGCTTCTCTGCAATTACAAGCTCCATCTCTATTCCTCCCCATTTTCTTCATCATTCTCGTTGTTGTTATCTTCATTGTCATTCTCGTCTGTGTCTACTGATTCTGTATCATCACCACCATTTATGAATGCTTCGTCGGAATCCTGCTCGGTTTCTTCCTCGTCATCATAATCGTAGTCCTCGTCAAGCTCGTCCTCATCTTCATCCTCATCAATGAAGTTTTCCTTTTTCTTCTTGGATTTCACAACATATACCACTCCGATCACAGCTACCGCAGCAATGCCCATTAAAATATATGTAAAGCCGGAACCATCTGCTTTTGCGGTATCCTCTTTCGGCTCACTTGTATCTTCCGTGCTATCTTCGGTGCTGTCCTCAACACTTTCTGCTCCCTGTGTTTTATCTCCTGTGGTATCAGCATTATTGTTTGATAATGCGCTGTCTTTGGTAGGGATTGCAGATTCCAATGCCGCTGAATTTTTCGGAAGTGTCTCGCTGTTATCCGTTGTGGTATTCAGCAGGTCGTTTTCACTGACTTCTGTAAGGAAATACACCTTTTCATCTTCCCCATCGCGATCAATCACAAGATAAAATACCTTTTCTGATGCAGTCTGGATTGTGTAAAATTCCTTGCCTTTTTCTGTGGTCTGGCTGTCACTGCTCTGGTCTGCATCCTTAGAAGTATCTCCCGTACTTGGAGATTGCTTTGCTGTTGCGGAACTGCTTGAAGTTGTTCCACTGCCTGTCTGGGAAACTGTATTTCCATTCACATCCGTTTTCGTATGCTCCGTAACCTGTGCGGTTGCAGAGCTTGGCTTGGTTGCAGACGCATCCACCGGGAGCTGCTGTGCCGGATCTTTTTCACTGCTGTCCTTATTCTCCGGATCGGTGTAATACGGATTGGCTGTTTTATAGATTTCAGAGGTATTTCCTGCATTATCCATGGCAGAAATCGTGAAATACTGATACCCTGCATCGAACTGTTGCAGACGGATATTCAAGGCTCCATTCGTATGCTCTGTAAACTCATAGCCATTGACATAAATTGCCTTGATACCGGAATCCGTATCATGTGCCTGAATGCTCAAAAGACCGTCGCTAACTGCCGCATTTAAGGTAGGCTTGGTAAAATCAAAACACTTGATATAACGGTTTTTCTCGTAGGTCTTGCCCTTCTGGTCTGTGACCTGCACATAAATGGTGCTGTTCTCGGAAATCTCTATGTACATATCCTCGGTAATATCCGTCCAGCTTCCATTCTGTCCGACTTTTGCCTTTACTGTCTGAATGGTAAAATTACCGGAAACTATCGTATCTTCCACCTTGACAGTTACCTTAGTGGTATCATTATGCCATCCAGACGGTGTATTGATTGTGATTTTTACACTCGGATTGATATAGGCACATTCCTTGTAATCCTTTGCACACACCTCACAATCTTCATCTACTGCATACTGACTGCATTTTTCCTTGCAGGTGCATTTTGCGGCAGGCTGTGTCTCCTCAGTTGTGCCTTCTGTGGAATTTTCTGTTGTATTCTCCGTGGACTGCTCTGTATGATTTTCTCCACTACCGGAACTGTCCTTATTATCATTACCGGACGCTGTACTTTCTGCACTGCCTTCCTCTGCCGCACTCTCTGTTTTCTGCTCTGCACTATCCTCCGCATGAACCTCTATTGTGTTTGTCCTGTTGGCAAAAAATGCCCCCATCGGCATACAAAAAAGCATTGCCGACAGCATAAGGGACACAACTGCCCTAGCCGATAATCTCCTGTTTTTCATTGGTCGAACCCTCCTTTTCCTGTTCCCGTTTTTGTAATAAATTTCTGACTTCATCCTCACTGAGCTTATTTAACATCTGCAAACGCTCAGATGAGATTTTATATTTACGAATGATCTTCATGGCTTCGGCATCCTCCGCCATCTGTTTCTGCTCTGCAAGGTCTTTTTCCTTTGCCTGTAGCTGTGCTATCTGTTCTCTGACCTTTTTAAGCTGTGAATTGATTCTCTCTACTGACAAAAATAATTCCTCCCTTCGCTAATTCAATCTTCCAAAACCATAGAAATGGCTCTGCCAGTAAGAAGTATTGATTGAGGCGTACTGAATTGGATCGCCGCAATGCACCATCGTACCATTACCACAGTAGATACCGACATGCGTAACCGGACGTCCTGCATTATAGGTTCCGGTAAAAAAGATAATGTCTCCTGCCTTTGCGTCTGCCGCTGATACCGGAGTACATTGGTCATAAATGCCCTGTGCGGTGGTTCTTGGCAGGTTATGTACACCGCTGTTTGTAAATACCCAACATACAAAGCCTGAACAATCAAAACTTGCCGGAGCTGTTCCTCCAAAGGTGTATGGCATTCCCAGATACCTGTTTGCTTCCCGCATAAGCGTCTGCACCGTTGCATCGTCATAGGACTCCGGTGGTATCACATTGCCGGTTCCTCCTCCGGTGCCGCCCGGTGTTTCTCCATAAATGGTCTGCTCTCCTGCTTCAAAGTAAAATAACGGGTTATAATACTCCCCGTTATACAAACACTCGATATGAAGGTGGCTTCCGGTACTACTTCCTGTATTTCCGCTTTTGCCTATATCGTCACCCTTTTTGACACTCTGTCCTGCGGACACATTTAAGCTATCCATGTGGGCATATTTTGTGGTATATCCCTTACTGTCCGTAATCACCACATAATTCCCATAATAGGAATCGTAAGCCGCTTCCATAACTGTTCCGTCATGTGCTGCATGTACCATGGTTCCGGTCGGTACTGCTATATCAACACCCCTGTGAAGCTCCTCGTCTCCGGTGTTTGGATTTTTCCGGTAGCCATAATAACTGCTGATATAGTAATACCAGTAATAATCAACCGGAGAAGCAAAGACCTGTAAGCCGCCTTTTGTCTCCGTATAGGCTCCAAAAATTTCCGTCTGTTCACTGTCCATGCGTCCGGCTACAATGCTCTCAAGCGGTGTGACCGTAAGTGTGACACGAAGAATTGTTACGGTATATTCTTCTTCCTCCTCATACTCGTATTCCTCGGTACGGGTAGTCCCGTCCGGATTTGTTACTATTCTGGTTCCGGTCTTTGTGACTGTCCTTGTCCGTGTTTCCTCTACTTCCTCGGTAGTGAGTGAATACATGGCATCAAATAATTCCTGAATCTCACTCTCTATTCCTGCGGCAGTAAATTCCGTATGGACTGCGGAAAGATAACTGATCAGTGTGTACGGATCATGCCCGATTGCACCAAGGTTATAATCGTATTCATCATATCCCGGATAATCAGTTTCAATCCGGTCAATCTTATTTTGCAGTTCCATTTCCTTTTCTGTAAAAGATAAATCTGCTGCATCAATCTCTGCCGGAAGGCTAAGATATGTGCTTGCCATCGTTGTTGTCACAGTTCCGGTAAACATGGAACCGCAGCTTGATAGCGCCGACATGATCATAATGAGCAGAAGTGCAAAAATACCCACTGTGATAATCAGTGTTTTATTTTTCGTGGCAATTTCCTGTAACTTCTTTGCAATCCCGGTTGCAGCATTGGCTGTCTTTGTAAATGTTTCCTTTGCAGTCTTGGCTTCTGCTCCTGCCCGCCTTGCCTTGGCATACTCACGCTTGATACGCTGTTTCTGTAGCTGCCTTTGCAACTGCTTCTTTGGACTGTTGCCCTTTAGATGTGGATTTTCACTGATGAATTTCTCATACTCCAGCTTCATATCCGCTGTGACCTGTTTTTTCTGCAATCGCTCTAATCGGTCACGCTTTCTCTGTGCCTTGCTCTTGCGGTGATATTTCATGTAATGGTAAACATCTTCTGCACGCTGTTCTGTCTTATGTGCACCCTCCACAGCAGAATTATCCTTTTCTGTCTCTGCAATCTTTCGATGCACAAAATACATATTTTCGGTCTGGAGTTTGTGAACCGCAGCTTTTCCAAGTCCGTCAGGCTTGAATGGCTTCTCCACTTCCACCGGAACCACCACGTACTTTGCTTTTCCGGTCTGTTCATCAAAGACACGTTTCATCTCATACTGCCGCTTTTTCGGCATCTTGTCCTTTGCTTTCTGTAACTTCTGACGACTCTTTTCCGACTTATCAAAAGCCTTCTGTACTTTTTTGTCGGTAAATTCTTCCGCCTGTCCCTGCGAAAATGTGGCATCCTTTGTCTGGAAATCTCCATAATCGGACTGCTTTGTATTTTCTGACTTCGCACGCTCTCTGTGTGCGTGTTCTCTCTGCACACGCCCTTTGTGATATTTTCCTTTTTCCTCAGACCGTTGGTAGGTGTCCCTGACATGAACCTCATTTTCCATCGTGCTGTCAGAATCCCCCGGCTGTTCCTCCTGCATGAAACTGTTTTCCTTTAAGAATGCCTTTTCCGCATCGGCTTCTGACTTCTGGACATTGTGACCAGAAGTGTTCTGTTGCTGTTGCAACTGACGGTAATATTTCTTTTTATTGCCCGTTTTTCTCTCTGCTCCAGTTTCCGACTTTTGGACATTGTGACCAGAAGTTACATTTTTTGTATCACTGCCATGGTTCGCATCCCGTGGCAGATTGCTCACAGGCTTCTCATTGGCATGAAAATGATTTTCCGTAGGAAAGGTGTTATCCTGCCTGTGTTCTGTGTGTTTTGCTCCAGTCACTTCCTTATCCTTGGAAAATGTCTCTTTTTCTAATGCCTTTACTGCCTGCTTCTTCTGTCTTTTTTCTGCCATTTTATACTGCGTCCTCCTTCTGCACCGATTCCTCCGGCTTGGTATTCATAATTCTGTAAGTCTTGGTGTCTGTCGGATATTTGTCTACAAATGGAATTACCACATTGTCAAACAGTATCAGACCACTTCCCGGCTCGGAGTTGGTGACATAGGAAAGCTGCTTATCAGAAAGTCCCAGTTTATCAGCGAGAATTGCCTGATCTTTGGCATTCTGATTTAACAGATACACAAAATCGCTGTTACCCAAAATACCTTCAATCTCCTCAGAACGGAGAAAATCGCCCACGTTCTGCGTCAAACCTGTCGGAATACCGCCCCATTTTCTGAAACGCTTCCAGATTTCCACGGAATAAATAGCTGTCTGCTTCTCCTTCAGAAGAAGGTGGAACTCATCACAGTAATAACGGGTAGCAATCTTTCGCTCCCTGTTCTGCGATACCCTGTTCCAAACCGCATCCTGCACGATCAACATTCCAAGTTCCTTTAACTGATTTCCCAAGTCTCTGATGTCAAAGCACATGATACGATTGCCGCTGTCTACGTTGGTATGGTGGTTGAAGTAATTCTGGGAACCATGCACATACAGCACAAGGCTGTTTGCGATACGCTCCGCCTTTGGATTTTTGTGTGCTAACAGGGCATCATATAAATCTTCCAGCAGCGGCATATTCTCTGGCACCGGATTTTCAAAATACTTATCATAAATATGACGGATACACTCGTCGATGATACCTTTTTCATCATTCTGCAATCCGTCCTTGCCTCCTGCAATCAGGTCACACAGAGTAATAATAAAATCGGATTTCAGCTTTAACGCTTCCTTATCCCCTTTATGGCTTAACTGTATATCCATAGGGTTCAGATAGTCTTTGGAATTGGTGGCAAGTTTTACCACCTGTCCATGTAGTGCTGCCACAAGAGCAAAATACTCTCCCTCCGGATCGCAGATGATAATATCGTCCTTTGTGATAAGAAAACAGCTTAAAATCTCACGCTTTGCACTAAAACTCTTACCACTTCCGGGTGTTCCTAAGATAACTCCGTTTGGTGTACGGAGCCTTTTGCGGTCTGCCATGATCATGTTGTTGCTGAGTGCATTTAACCCGTAATAGATTGCCGGAGCAGGCATAAATAATTCCTGTGTGCAGAATGGTACTAAGATTGCGGTACTCTTTGTGGAAAGGGTACGCTCAATTCCGGTTTCATTACACCCAATCGGTGCAGATGCCATAAGGCCCTGCTCCTGTAAATACTGTAAACATCTAAGATCACAGTTTGCCTGCTGAATAATACCGGACACCCTCTGCATTAAGCTCTCCAGTTCCCGCTTGGTTCTGCCATAACAGGTAATAAGGAATGTCATGTTGATCATCTTCTGGTTGCTCGTATTCAAATCATCGAGAAATTCCAGCGTGTCCTTTTCATAAGTCACGATGTCTGTTGGAAGAATATCCATATCGTAGCCACTTCGGACTGCCTTTTTCTGTTCCTCAATCTTCATTTTCTGGATATTGGAAATGACCGCTTTTAACTTCTTGATTGCCTTTACCGGATCTTCCGTCTGCATGTGCATGGAGATAGTAAGGTTGGCATCAATATCAAGAAGCTGCTTGATCAGCTCGTCCGTAAATTTCGGTGCGATAATATCCAGATAGGATACACAGCCATACATATTTCCCGACTTAAAGCGGTTCGGATAGCGGAAATCAAATCCCGGCGGTGCAATATAGTCCTTGACAGACTTGCCGGATTCTGCCAGATCCTTAAACGAAAAACGGAAAGGCTCCATGGTATCCTGATTAAAATATTCATGCAGGATGCGCAGTCTTTCCTTTCCGTCCAGTCCCCTCGCAAGGGTTCCTATGTTATTTAAGTTCCGTATAACATCTTTCTCGATGTTATTAAGGCGGCTTTTGGCTTCCTTATAGCCGTTGCTCTCCACACCAAAAATCAGATATTTTGACTTGATGATGCCGTTATTTCCCTTTGCCGCCTGTTTCTTTAACATCTCCGTGTATTCCTCACGGATGTCGTTAAAATCATCCTCCTGCCATGGAATATCAAACTGTTCTGTAAGCACCTGCTCATTAACCTGCCGGTTGAATAACACCAGTTCAAATTTCACAGACGGATCAAAATAATTGATGAGCTTACTGTACTGTGCCAGTATATCCGCCTGCTCATCCACTTCCAGAAGCGAATAGTTTATATCAAAAAATTCCACCATCTTTGTATAATAACGGTGGCTGACCTGACAGATGCCGTCACGGAACATTTTTTCAAAAGTAATCGTCTTTTGTGCGGTAGTAGGCTTTTCTTTCTCTTTGCCCTTGCCGGATAAAATATGCTTTAATTCCATAAGACGCTTTTTCTCTGAAAAAGTAAGACCACCACTTTTGCTGTTATTTCTGCTATTGCCCTGATAACTGCTTTTTCTGTGTTTTTCCGGTTCTGCCTTTTGCTTTTTCTTCAAGATAACGAACCTCCCTTCGTAATTTTTCTTTTTCTTCCAACTGCTTGTATAAGTTCTCTGACCGGTATGGTCTTATGCCCGGTGTGAGTATCTTCTGCCGGAGCATAAAATACAAAATCTTCTCCGCCGGAAACCCGTTTTTCTCATACATCGCAAAAAAGAAGAACGGAAGCATTGCTCCCATCATAAGAAGTGATGCGGCTGATGTTCCGATCAGTCCCTTGGTTAAAAAATACAAGGGTATCCCGGCTACTGCCGCACCGCTGAAACAGATGATCTGTCTCTTTGTCAAGTTCAGTGCCACTTTTGTCTTGATACCGGACAAATCCTTTGGCACCTGCACAGATATTGCCATGTCGTTCCTCCCTTAGTGCGCATTCCAGATAGATTTTGACAGCGAACCTGTCTTAAACAGGGAAAAACATAAAATCACAGTATATGCTGCCACCGACCAGAGTGCCGTATGCAGGTTGTCGGCTACTGCCACACCTGCCACCAGCACCGCATAGATTGCGACGCACACCATCATAAAAAAGCCCTGAAATGCCAATGCACAAAGTCCCTTAAAATAATTAGTTCCTATCGTTCCCCATTCCCGGTTGGTTACGGTTGCACAGGGAACAGGTGCTACTGATACATAAAGATATATTTCAATCATTCGCCCATAAAGAATGACGGTGATAAGGACTGACATGATTTTCATACATAAACTGACGATCATGGTCTCCATCCCCAGTCCTAACAGCTCGCCTATGCTCATCTCCGAAAACTGCTCATTGAACATCGTCTGCAGCGTACTTGAAACATCAATACTGGTTTCCCCGCTGATTGCTGCCGCTGCGGAATTGACGATGTGGCTTCCCACATCAAATACCGCCATTACAATGTCAAAAGTCTTGCTTAACAGCATGACTGCAATACACGCTTTCATGAAGAAGCGGATAAAAATTGCCGTATTGAAGTCATGCAGATTATTCTTGTCAATAACCATGGAAATAAGCTCGTAGACGAGTACAAAACTGATGATCATTCCCGCTATGGGAATCATCACGTTATCGGACAGGGTTTTTATCATGTCAAAAATACCGGAGTTCCAAGTGCTGGGAGTTTTACTGACCTCCCCTGCAATCGTGCCTACCTTGTCATTAACATCGGTAAACATGGTTTCAAAGTTGGTCAGAACCCACCCCTGCAACAGTTCCTTTATGAATTCAGTAATCTTATCAATGATCCCGCCCATGAATTATGAGAACAGTGTGGTAAGCTGTGGAATTACCGTCTGTGCCACAATGATGATGCCACCGCCACTCATAAGCTGTTTGATACCCTGTGATTTTGCACCGGGATTATCATTTCCGTATCCTTCGAGAAGATTGATAACGCCCCATACACCCACACCTGCGCCGATTGCGGTTACTACTGTTTTAAGTCCTGTTACTGATGTTGTAAAAAAGCCCATTTGTTTGTCTCCTTTTTCAAAAAATAAAAAGGGAGCTTCTCTGAATTATAATTTTTAGAAAAGCTCCCATATCATAAGTTCCATATTCAGTTGTAAAACAACTTCTGGTCACAATGTCCAGAAGTTAAGCTGTGATTTCTCCGACATCGCATACCTCATCCACCACATCATTCCTCTTAAAGCGGAGTCTGTTGCGGTTCTTGACGTATTTTTCAATGTCAAATTCATTCTTTTTGTCATAATCGGATAACAGCGGGTACTGCTTATGCTTCGTTATATCAAATTTATCTGAGAAAAATGGTCTCACACCTCTAAGCTGCATGATACACTTGCTGCCATCCATAACCGCAATCTCGTCCTGACTCATTAACTCCTTTCCGGTCTTTTGATAATTCAGACCGTAGGACTGGCTCGTACCTCTCGTATCCGAGGTATTATAAAGGTCAATTGTTTCTTTTCCAAGGATTTCTGCCAAGTCTTTCAGAGTATCTTTCTCTTTTCCTCCCAGAAACAGGGTAGTGTCGCAGTTTCCTTCAATCGTGGAAGCGTTGTCCCGGTACAGAGCCTTGAGCTGTGACTTTGACTGCAAAATAATAGAAGCTGATATTTCTCTCGACCTTATGGTCGCTATCAGCTTCTCAAACTGTGGAATCTGCCCGATGTTTGCAAACTCGTCCAGTAAGCACCGGACGTGAATCGGCAGTCTTCCGTTATATACATCATCTGCCTTGTCACAAAGCAGATTGAATAACTGCGAATACATGATACTTACAATGAAATTGAATGTCGCATCGGTATCGGAAATAATGACAAACAGTGCTGTCTTTTTCTCACCCAATGTATCAAGCTCCAGTTCATCATAAGCAGTCAGGTCACGCAGCTCCTTGATGTCAAATGGTGCCAACCTTGCACCACAGCTAATCAGAATAGATTTTGCTGTCTTTCCTGCGGCAAGTTTATACTTCTTATACTGCCTTACCGCAAAATGGTTTGGGTTCTTCTGCTCCAGCTCCTCAAACAGCAGGTCAACCGCATTTTTGAAATTCTCATCATCCTCCCTTGCTTCACTGGCATCTACCAGATCAATCAGCATGGAAAAATTCTGTTCTTCCTCCGGTGCTTCGTACCAGATATATGCGATCAGTGCCGTATAATAGAGCTTTTCGGCTTTCACCCAGAAATCCTCAGAGGCTTGCTGTCCTTCCCCTTTGGTATTTACAATGATTGTGTTTACGAGTTTCAGAATGTCCTTTTCGCTCCGGATGTAAGCGAAAGGGTTGTAATGCATTGATTTTGCAAAGTTAATGGTATTAAGCACCTTAATCCGGTAATCATTCTTAGACAGCATCCTGCCGCATTCGACCAGCACAGTGCCTTTCGGATCAGTGACCACATAGGAACTGTGCATCTGCATAAGGTTCGGCTTCACAAAAAAGCGTGTCTTACCGGAACCGGAACCACCGATCACAAGAATGTTTTTATTCCTTGCATACTTCGGCTGCTTTGGTCTGCCGGACATCATAAGACGCTCCGTTGCCGTTAAAAGCACGTTGTTTTCAAATACTGGATCGACATAAGGCTCTATGTCTTTGGCAGTTCCCCACCTTGCCGAACCATATTCTACTCCCTGCCGGAATTTCTTTGCATTTTTCGCTTTATAATATACTACCATACGAAATCCTATCCCGCATCCCACGCCAACCAGTAAATCCCCCGGCATAAAACTGGGAAACGGGTTTACAAACGCACCTCCCATCCCATTGATCGTGTCCAACACCTTCTGTAATGTGTTATCTCCTGCCTGCTGTCCATACAGCCATGAAACCTTATTAAAGACATATCCAAATATCACATAGGGAGCGCATTTGAGGGCAAGCTGTTTCCCATTTACCCCTCTGCACTTTTCTTTGAGAATTTTCGGGATTGACTGCAAATCTTTTACAATCCCGTCAATGACCTTACTTATAGGCTCTGTCCCCTGTCTTTGTTTTTCTCTCTGCTCCGCTCCCTGTTGTTCTTGTTCTGTGCGATCATCTTCTGAAGTCCTTTCAGTTTCTGCCGTAACGACGGACGCTGCTGCTTTTTCTCATTAACTTTTACAAATTCCTTGAACGCCTGTGCAATCACATCGGCATCCTTACCCTTAAAAAATACAAGGTATTTTGGCGGCTCCGTGGTCTTATCCCGCTTCACAGCGAAATCTACATTGTACTTTCTCGCCACACGCTCAAAAGCCTTAATGTTATCATCCGTGACCTCTATGGACTTCGCACCCGCTCCCTGACCTACCAGCTTTTTCACCGGTATTTTCCCGTGGGAAGGCTCTTTATGTTTCTGATGCTCCAGATACATCTTCATCGCCTTCTGGAGAACACTTGCGGTCAGTTTGGATGTCTTGATTGCAAGGGCAATCATTTTTTGTGTTGTTTCCTCCTGCACAGTGTACCTCCTTCCTTATCTGCACCGATTGGATTCAAGGTGGAACCAACAGCCTGTGAAGCTGTATTTTCATTGCCATATCGTTACTTCTCCCCTTCCTTAAGGTCTTTATCCCACCAGTTCAATTCTTCCTCATAGAAATCATTAAATGTATCAGCAGGAATATTTTCTTTCTGCTTTTTTGCATTTTTAGTGTCTCGTACCACCTTTGCCACAATTACCACAGCAATGGCAGCAAACAGTAATTTCTTCATATTTTTTCTGTTCATTTCTTTTCCTTTCCACTTCTGGACGCTGTGACCAGAAGTTGTTGCAATAAAAAAAGCAGATACGAAACCTTTCGATCTCATATCTGCCTTAACGCTGTAAATTCTTCTATATCCTTTTTTGATTAGTAGAGCTTTGCACCTGCCGGAATTGCATCATCCAACATAACCAAGTTGAGTTTTTCCTCTCCGTTTACTGTATGGACAGCGGATAAAAGCATACCACAGGAATCAATTCCCATCATACTTCTCGGTGGTAAATTTGTAATTGCAAGTAATGTCTTTCCAACCAGCTCCTCCGGTTCATAATATGCATGAATACCGGAAAGAATAACTCTGTCAGTTCCTGTTCCATCATCTAAAACAAAATGTAACAGCTTCTTGCTTTTCTTTACCGCACTACATTCTTTTACTTTTACAACACGGAAATCTGACTTGCTGAATGTATCAAAATCTACCATTTCCTCAAATAATGGTTCTGTTTCCACCTTTGGCTCAACAGGCTGCTCAGTAACCTGTTCTTCTAAATTCATATTTTCATCGCACATATTCATTTTCCTCCAGGCATAATAAGCTAATGCCCATTATAGCAGAAAAGCTGTGCTTTGAGAAGAAATTCCTAACTTAAAAATCGTGTACATCTTTGCACCGATCAGATTATTTTCTACCCATACATCGTCAAGCAACAAACAATGTGATAGCACTTCCAGATCATCCATGTTTATCAGCCGTTGAACAACAGTATTTGTATTCGCCGGTATTTCATGAGCTTCCATTGCAATATCCCGCCTTGCTTCCCTGCAATACTTATACAATCCCAAGATATACTTATTCGACAGGATAAAACCATACGCATCATTATTCAGATATATCATTTTATGCTTTTCCCATTCCTCCGGCAATGAAAAATAGCACTTTGCTGTTTCGATATAGCAGTCTCCCTCATAGGCAGGCTTTATCTTCTTCTCCTGCCGGAGCATCTGATGATATATCTTTTCCCGGTCAAATATACTTCTTGCTCTGGTAAAATCCGGTGTCCTTCCACGCATAAAAGTGTAAACATTGTTGATCACTGTTTTTCCTGCCAAAGATTTATAATTCCCTACCCTGTGAAGGTACTGCAATACCTCTGTTAGCTTCTCCTCAGAAGTAATCTCTTGGTAGTTCTCTGTATCAATCTCCATTTGTTCAAAAGTTAATGGTGTGCTTCCTTTTTTGATTTCACGCTCCATGATACGCTTGGTATCTCTCATTGATTCCATATCATTTCCTTTCCACTTCTGGACGCTGTGACCAGAAGTTATAAAATAAGCAGGTATAAAAACTTTCATTTCATACCTGCTCCTATTCAACAAGAAATTCTCTTTCCTGCAAGTTCCATTATGATATTGATTACTTCCCTAATGATTGCAATAATTTTTATTGCAAGGACAATCACTCCGATCATGCCACCGATGATTGCGTCTAATGCCAACACTCCTATGCTCCCGGCTATTCCAAAATTACGAGGTATCAGCAATACAAGCATCTTTTGTATGCCGAAGGGAAAGCCACCCATAATCCAGAACTGAAACCAGTTCATACCGTTTTCTCCCAGACATATCCAGTAACACATATCCAACCAGATCACAATAAATGCCATCGGCAAAATCACCTTAAACAATACCCTTTTCATGCCATCCTCCTCCATACATATCATGCTGCACTTCCTGCTGATAGAAATGATTTATCGTGGCTGGTGCATTATAAAGCGCTGTTATCATATACGACTTGATATTGGTTATCTTCGTTGTTGTCTCTTTCATGCAACCAATCACATACTCAAGATGACTGCTATTCAGTTTCAAAAATCTAGATTTTACGAGTTCATACGGATAGTCCTCTCCTGCAACCCGGATTGATTTTCTTTTTACGCATACCACTTCACAGATTATCCCAAACAATTCGTCATAAAGCTCCTTTTCCCCATAGCCATCATACTTCATGTGATGATCATAACTGATATTCTCTTTAATCAGTTCTATGTAAGACTGTGCATCATCCATCGCATCCATCACATCAGCTTGTGGCTTTTCTGTCACAGATTGATTGATTGGATTGGTATAACTCAACTCAGTCTGGTTATAATTAGTCTGATTCATATAAGTCTGATTATAGTTAGTATAATTAGGGTTCGATTCTCCGACTTCTTGAGGTTTGATTTCCGAACTTCCAGAGGTTTGATTTTCTGACTTCCGGAAGTTCGATTTTCTGACTTCTTGTGGTTCGGTTTTCTGACTTCCAGAAGTTCGATTTTCTGACTTCTTGAAGTTCGATTTTCCGACTTCTGTGATTTTATCAGCATTTGCTGGCTCTTTTTCGTCCATCTGTTCAGTAATAGAAGCAAAATTTTTCACATAAATTATATCCGGTTTTCCAAGTCCCCTGCGAACCTTTTCTACCAGACCAATTCCTTTTACAGAATCAAGCTCTGCCAATACCTTTACAGCCTTTTCTTTAGCGCATCCCAAATCCTCCATTATGCTGTCTATGGTGTAAATGATGTATGCACGATTTTCATCGTCAAACCATTCATTTTTCATAGACAGCGACATACGATCAAGCATAAGTCCATACAATAATTTTGCATCACTGGACAGCTTCTTAAATCTCTCGTCCTTTATCAGCAGGCGTGGAACACGATAGAATGAGAACTGTTCCGCTTCTATTCCGTAATAATAGTCTAGCTGCAAAATTTCTCCCATTCTCGTCTCCTCCTTCCTACTGCGTATTTTTCCAGTTATCTAATAGCTGAAATATTATTTTTTCTATATCATCTGTGCTGTATGTATCCGGAAAATAACTGTTAATGCGTTCCGTTTTTATAACAACCTTACGCTCTACTGGCTTTTCTTTCTCCAGAAGCATACGCACCATTGGAAAAGTCAGTTCTCCCTTTTTGTCACTCTCCTTTAGCATGGCACTCTGCTGTTTGCTTATGACAGCATTGGTGTCCTGTATGGCAACCAATACCCATTGCTGTGCATCCTCGGATAAAAACGAAAGGTCAACAGCCTGCATAATGCCTATTTTCCCTGCATCAACCATATCAAGCAATGGTTCCGATAAGCGTGAAATCCATATATATCTTTGAACTGTTTTTGCACTTTCTCCTGCGGCTTCTCCAAGTTCTTCCAAAGTAAGTCCGCCTGTTCTGCTTCCCTGATGCTTCATAGCATCATATTTCATGCGGTATGCCTTTGCTTTTTCGCTTGGAAGAATATCTTCTCTTTGGATATTGCTGTCCACCATGATAATCGTGGCTTCATCATCCGTATAATTACGGATAAACATCGGCATTGTTTCAAGTCCTACCAGTTCACACGCATGTCTCCTTCGGTGTCCTGCTATAATTTCATAGCCGCCCTCAGCTCTTGGTCTTGCAATACCCGGCATCAGCACGCCATGCTCTCTGACACTCTCCACCGTCTCCTGCATCTTTTCATCGTCCAGTACCTTAAATGGGTGACCTTTGAACTCATGCAGTTCTGATAATGCAATTTCCTGTACCTGCTCTATTCCTGCCTGTGGCTGTCCATCTCCGAATAAATCATCGAAGCTGTTCAGTTTTACCTTTGCGGCACTTCCTGTTTTATTCATCTGCAAGCACCTCCTCTGTCAATGACTGATAGGCACTCGCTACTTTTCCATTTGGATCATGCTCATAAATGCTGACACCTTCAGCAGAAATCTCCGCAGCTCTTACCGACATCGGAATACTGTTTTCAAATATTCTTACCTTGCTACCATAATTCTCCACAACCAATGCACTGATGTCTTTTGCATAATTCGTTCTGTTATCAACCATAGTAAGCAGAATACCTTCAATCTCCAATTTTGGATTGATCTGCCTTTTTACCTTTCCTATGGTCTTTATAAGCTGTTCCAGACCTTTTACCGGCAGATATGCTGCCTGCACCGGAATAAGGATGCTGTCGGCACTTGCAAAGGCATTTATGGTAATCATGCCAAGGGAAGGCATACAATCAATCAGAATGTAATCATACCTTTCTTTCTGCTGTTCTATATAAGTCCGAAGCACAAGCTCCCTGCTCATGACATTTACCAGTGATACTTCCAATCCCGACAACTCTATATTGCCGGGCATAAGGTCTACACCCTCGTCGTGCTTTAGGATGCCATAATCCGGCTCCATATCTTCTTCATTGATGATATTCGCCATAATGGTTGCAAGAGATACATCCAGTTTATCCGGCTCCTGAAAGCCTAAACTTGCTGTCAGGCTTCCCTGTGCATCCGCATCTATCAGAAGCACCTTTTTCCCCTTTTTTGCAAGTCCAATACCTAGATTACTTGTTGTGGTGGTCTTTCCAACTCCACCTTTCTGGTTTCCGATTACTATAACTTTACACATGATGAAATTCCTCCAAATTCTACTATTATTCTTTTACATTGCTCTTTTTTACTTCTACATACGATCTGTAATATTTATCTGTTCCCTTGTTGGGATAGAGGTCTGACATTTCCAGAACCTCTACCTTTGGGTGTCTCTGCATGATTTTTTTGAACCATGTAATATCATTTTTTGTTCCCATCAACCGAATCTTTAACATCAATCATTTCCTCCAAACATTGCATACAAATTTTTATTGTATGTGGCATACTCCGGATAGCGAATCTGTATTGCCTGCCAGAAATATGGTGCATAGCAACAGCAGAACAAATCCTCTACTGAATATCTCCGGCACTCATCCACCTGCTCCTCTGTGTCCTGTTCATCATCTACGCTCGGTGTACCATTGCAATACAGATTAAATGCCATTCTGACAACCTTTGCACTTCCACTGGTCTGCCAGCCCTCATGCAGGCACTCCGTTTTTACACAACCAGTCTTAAAGTTATAAATTTTATCCACATTTCTTCGTGTATCCTCGTTCATTCCAAGGCAATAGCAAAGTGCCTTGTGATATACATCTGCTTCTCTGACTTTCTGAAGTTTTTCATAGTAGAATTTCTCATGTGCTTCACTAATAAAGTTAATATTTTCTTTTTCTGCTCCTAACGCTGTACTGTTCATACTGACTTCCTCCATTTTCTTATTTTGTTCCGTTGACCATAACAAAAAAGGACATTCCTCTAAAATTTCTTTTAGAAAAATGTCCTTATAGTACAAAATATGAACTTGAACTGACTCGATTTTAATTTAAAATCGTTTGTTTTAACCCTTTAAGATAGGTTATTTTGTCGTACTCCTGTCGTACCATACAAGTTGGAAGTCCGCAAACCCTTGATTTTATTGGTCTTTTTTATCCAATGACTTCATCGTCGGGAACAATAATACGTCCCTGATTGCCTGGCTATCTGTCAGAAGCATTACAAGACGGTCGATTCCGTATCCGATTCCACCTGTTGGCGGCATACCGATTTCAAGTGCGTTGAGGAAGTCCTCGTCTGTGTGCTCTGCCTCATCATCGCCTGCTGCTGCGTTGGCATCCTGTGCTGCGAAACGCTCACGCTGGTCGATTGGGTCGTTGAGCTCTGAATATGCGTTACACATCTCCCATGTATTACAGAACA
The DNA here is from genome assembly GCA_900317585.1 of uncultured Lachnospiraceae bacterium. Classification (GTDB taxonomy): domain Bacteria; phylum Bacillota; class Clostridia; order Lachnospirales; family Lachnospiraceae; genus Roseburia. Next base: position 30,501 of record ONHG01000008.1, read on the forward strand.
GCTCAAAACGCTCTACCTTTGTAGGGTCGCTTGGTTTCTTCTTGGTGAGAGGTGATATCTCGATTGGGTGATCCATGATAAAGGTTGGCTGGATAAGCTCTTTCTCACAGTACTCCTCGAAGAAGAGGTTTACGATGTCACCCTTCTTGTGACGCTCCTCATACTCGATATGATGCTCGTCTGCAAGCTTCTTTGCGGCTGCATCATCAGGTACCTGGTCGAAGTCTACGCCTGCGTATTTCTTGATTGCGTCTATCATTGTCATTCTTGCGAATGGCTTTCCAAGGTCGATCTCCACGCCGTTGTATGAGATTTTTGTCGAACCGCATACCTTCTCAGCGAGGTAACGGAACATTGACTCTGTCAGCTCCATCATGCCCTCGTAGTCTGTGTATGCCTGATAAAGCTCCATAAGTGTGAACTCAGGGTTGTGACGTGTATCTACACCCTCGTTACGGAAAACTCGTCCGATCTCGTATACTCGCTCAAGTCCTCCGACGATGAGTCTCTTTAAGTAAAGCTCAAGGGAAATACGAAGCTTTACATCCTCGTTCAATGCGTTGTAGTGAGTCTCGAATGGTCTTGCTGCGGCACCACCTGCGTTTGAGACAAGCATAGGTGTCTCAACCTCCATGAAATCACGGTCTGCAAGGAAGTTACGGATTTCCTTGAGTATCTGTGAGCGCTTGATAAATACCTCTTTGCTCTCCTGATTCATGATAAGGTCTACATATCTCTGACGGTATCTGGTGTCTGTGTCTGTCAGTCCATGGAACTTCTCCGGGAGTATCTGGATTGATTTTGAAAGCAGTGTTATCTCCTCTGCATGGATTGAGATTTCGCCTGTCTTTGTTCTGAAGGCGAAGCCCTTTACACCGTAGATATCACCGATGTCTGATTTCTTGAAGTCTGCGTATGAGTCTTCTCCGATATTGTCCCTTGCCACATATACCTGGATATTGCCCTTTAAGTCCTGAATATTGCAGAAAGAAGCCTTGCCCATGACACGCTTGAACATCATACGTCCTGCGATGCTTACCTCGATTGGCTTTGCATCCATGATTTCTCTTCTCTCGTTGTAATCATTGTTGATTACCTCTCTCTTTGCAGCGTCATCCAAGCCCTCAACATCCGGAGCTTTTCTGTCACCGAGAATCTCAGCCTCATGAGCATTGTAAAGCTCCTTTACATCGCTGCTGTGATGAGTGACATCGTACTTTGTAATCTGGAAGGGATCTTTTCCTGATTCCTGTAAATTCTGTAATTTTTCACGGCGGACCTTAAGGAGCTGGTTTACGTCCTGCTGCTGTCCACCCTTGTTATTATTCTGATTTGCCATTTTTTACCTCTTTTAGTTCTCTTCTGCTCTCTGGATCTCGAGTACCTTGTATGTGAGCTCTCCTACCTGAGTCTCAACAGTTACAGTATCTCCGACTTTCTTTCCAAGAAGAGCTTTACCTACAGGTGACTCGTTTGAAATCTTGCCCTTTAAGCTGTTTGCCTCTGTTGAACCAACAATTTTGTACTCAAGCTCCTCATCAAACTCACAATCTAAGATGCGGATCTTACATCCGATAGAAATCTTGTCAAGATCAACCTCCTCCTCAACAACAACCTCTGCATTTTTAAGGATTTTCTCGATTTCCTCAATACGAGCCTCAATATCGCGCTGCTCATCCTTAGCTGCATCATACTCAGCATTCTCAGATAAATCACCCTGCTCACGAGCCTCCTTGATCTTCTGGGAAACCTCTTTACGCTTAACAACCTTTAAATGCTCAAGCTCATCCTCAAGCTTCTTAAGACCTGCATATGTCAGAATATTTTTCTTGTTCTCCATGATTCTTACCCTTCTATCTTCCTTTTCTTTTATTTTATTATGTTGATTTGCTAAAATGAAACTTCCCACTTCAAAGACTTAATTTACCGGAAAGTATACAGTATATTCCGAAGAAAAATATGAACTGCCACGGGTTTCCATAACCCTCGGCAACGGAAACCCCGCAGCAAAGAAAAACCCTCTATCCGCGATTTGTTCCCGTGGCTAACTTCATATTTTTCTGAGGAATAAACTGTATGCTACGCCGGTAACCACGATACCCTAAATGTGGGAAGTTTGTTTTATTAAATCGTAAAGCCTATTTTAACGCGTGTATTATAATTGAAAATCCCCACGCTGTCAAGGATTTGGCCGATTTCAATTTTGAAGCTTTTCCTTATACAAAAGCTCCTCAAGCTGTTCTAAGCTCTCCACCGTATTCACCGCCGCGCGCAGCCTTGATGAATGCGGATATCCTGCCGTATACCACGCTGTGTGCTTTCTCATCTCGTGTATTCCCGTGTACTCGCCCTTGAACTCTATCATCATGCGTGCATGGCGCAGTATCATCTGGCGCACTTCCTCATATGATGGCTTTGCATGATGCTCGCCGGTCTCAAAGTAATGCAGTATCTGTGAGAAAATCCATGGATTGCCCTGCGCTCCCCTGGCTATCATAAAGCCGTCGCAGCCTGTCTGCTCCTGCATTTTTATGACATCCTCTGCGCAAAGCAGGTCTCCGTTTCCTATGACAGGTATTGAGACAGCCTCTTTTACCTGCCTTATGATATCCCAGTCGGCTTTACCGGAGTAGTACTGCTCTCTGGTCCTGCCATGCACTGCGACTGCGCTTGCGCCGCTTTCTTCAGCCACATGCGCCAGCTCTACTGCGTTGATATGCTCATCATCGAAGCCCTTTCGTATTTTTACGGTGACCGGCTTATCTATCGCTTTTACTATGCTCTCTATAATCTGACCTGCAAGAATCGGATTTTTCATGAGTGCTGAGCCCTCACCGTTGTTTACGATTTTGGGCACCGGGCATCCCATGTTGATATCCAGTATGTCAAACGGTCTTTCCTCTATCTGCTTTGCTATCTGAGCCATTATCTGCGGGTCTGAGCCAAACATCTGGAGTGAAACAGGCTTTTCTCTTTCATCTATTGAAAGAAGCGACTCTGTATTTTTGTTTTTGTACAAAATTGCCTTGGCGCTGACCATTTCCATACATAAAAGGCCAGCTCCCTGCTCCTTGCACAATAAGCGAAATGGCAGGTCTGTCACGCCTGCCATAGGTCCCAGTATCAGGTTGTTTGGGAGTGTCACACTTCCTATCTGAAGCTTTCGTATCTGATGAATATCCATACTATTACTTCACTCCCTTGCGGTTCTGCTTGCGATACACGAGGTTTATGCCCTTTAATGTCAGATCCGGATCGTATACATCCACGTTTTCTGTCTCATTTGATATTATTCTGCCGAGTCCGCCGGTCACTACAACCTTTGCATCGTACATGCCTGTTTCTTCCTTTACCTTGTTGATGATGTACTCTGTCTGTCCTATCTGTCCATACACAAGTCCCGCCTGCATGCTGGTGATAGTGTCCTTTCCGAGGATATTATCAGGCTTTTTAATCTCTATCTCAGGAAGCTTTGCCGCATCCTCCCAGAGTGCCTTGGCTGAGATACGTATGCCCGGTGCTGTGATTCCTCCCATGAAGGTACCGTTTTCATCGACCATATCGTAGGTGGTTGCTGTGCCAAAATCTATGACCAAAACAGGTCCTCCATATAATTCATATGCAGCTACGGCGTCTACTATACGGTCTGCGCCAATTTGCTGCGGATTTGGTGTGGCGATACGGATGCCTGTTTTGATGCCCGCCTCCACGATTATCGGCCTGATATTGAAGTATTTTATTAGGCCATTCTGCAGTGAATGCATGATATTCGGTACAACGGAGCATATGATTGCATCATGTATGTCGTCCATGCCTACCTGATTTCTTTCAAGCAGATTGCTCAGAAGCATGCCGTATTCATCTGATGTACGTGGCATTTTAGTTGTAATTCTAAAGCTCGCTTTTATCCTGTCACCATCAAATACGCCGCATGTTATGTTTGTATTTCCTACGTCCAGTGCTAAAATCATCTGTTATTCCTCCTCGAGTCCTTCTCCCAAAAATACTATGCGATAATACGTCTCTATCGACTCGAGCAGCTCTCTTCGCTCGTTGCGGTACTGCTTTATCTTTAGCACGCTTCCTATCTCATCATAGAAAAAGTCATTTTCCTTGCAGGATGTTCTGAAATCGAGGTTTCCGTCCTCATCAAACACCAGCTCCAGTATGCCTCCCACATCCTCTGTATACAGGACGCACATGATTTTGAGCTCGTCCCTTATAGTCTGTGGAAGTCCGTTAAAATTCTCGTTCAGATAATATTTTTTCTGATATGCGTTTGACACGCAAAGTACTACCTCTTTAGACATATCCGTATATTCCTCTCACTGATACTTCTCCGCTTGAAACCAGCTTGCGCGACTCCCATGTGTCCACGATCAGCTCGCCCTTAGGCGTGATGCCCATCGCTTTTCCGTCAAACGGCTCCTTCGGGTCCAGTACCCTTACTGATTTGTTCCTGTTGACCAACAGCTCATCATACTCCCTGACGAGGGCTGAAAGGTCCTGCGTCTTTAAAAATGTATCATAATACTGCTCAAAGTATGACATGGTCTCTGCGATTATCTGCGCACGGTGGAATCTTTTGCCACCTGCTTCTATCATGAGTGAGCTCGCCATCTGACTGATTTCCTCTGGAAAGCTCTCATTGTGCACGTTGATACCGATGCCTACAACGATATGGTTGATGTAGTCAAACTGCGCATTCATCTCTGTGAGTATGCCGCACACCTTTTTGCTGTTTACCACAATGTCGTTTGGCCACTTTATCAGGGCTTCCTCGCCGGTTACGCTTGTTATGGCCTTTGCGACAGCAAGCGCTGCCACAAGCGTGAGCATGGATGCATTGTTTGGATTGATATCAGGCTTTATCATAAGTGTCATGAAAATACCTGTGCCGGACGGCGATACCCAGCTGCGGCCGCGGCGCCCCTTGCCTGACTCCTGCTTGTCCGCTACGACTAAGGTGCCGCTCGGATAGCCTTTTTCGGCAAGCTCCTGAGCCTTGGTGTTGGTGGAGTCTATTGTATCAAAATACAGCACTTCCTTTGCCACCCATTCTGTGTGCATGAGGCTTTTTATCTCCGCCTCTGTCATCAGATCCGGCGCTGCCATGAGCCTGTAGCCCTTATTCTGTTGTGCCTCTATCTCATATCCGGCTTCCTTTAGCTGGTTTATGGCCTTCCACACGGCTGTACGCGATACTCCGAACCGGTTGCATAGCTCCTGCCCTGAAATATAGCCGCCAGCGCTGCGTAGAAGTCTAAGTATTTCTTCCTTCATACTTTATTCCTTAGCTTTTAATCGAATTGTAACTATTCACAAATATCCCGCAGACAAATTTCCGTCAATCTTTTGTTGCGGTCATTGCTTGCCGTACTAGTACATCGAAAAATAAGTTTCTGGCTATATGACGCAGAATGAATTTTCATCTGCAAGGCGGAGGAATGAGGCGTAGCGGTGGCTACGTCGATTGACTACAACGCCGCAGATGGGAAATCAGGCAAGTCATATGGCTGGTTACTTATTATTCGATGTACTAATCAGCAAGTGTTGCACGCATGATAGCCTTGATTGAGTGCATACGGTTCTCTGCCTCATCAAATACCACTGAGCGCTCTGACTCAAATACCTCGTCTGTCACCTCAAGCTCGCTCAGTCCAAACTTCTCATAGACCTGCTTGCCGATTGTGGTCTTTAAATCATGGAATGCAGGCAGACAGTGCATAAAGATTGCGCTATCCTTTGCATTTTCAAATGCTTTTGCATTTACCTGATATGGCTTTAAGTCGTTAATTCGCTCTGCCCATACCTCTTCCGGCTCGCCCATTGATACCCACACATCTGTGTAGATGACATCTGCGTCCTTTGTGCCCTCTGCCACATCCTCTGTGAGTGTGATTGATGCGCCGGTTGTTTCTGCAACGTCCTTACAGTATTTTACAAGCTCATCATTTGGGAAATATTTCTTGTTTGTGCATGCCACGAAGTCCATGCCAAGCTTTGCACATGTGACCATGAGTGAATTGCCCATGTTGTATCTTGCATCGCCCATGTATACAAATTTCACGCCCTTGAGTCTGCCGAGGTGCTCACGGATTGTAAGCATATCTGCTATCATCTGTGTCGGGTGGAACTCATTTGTCAGGCCGTTCCATACCGGTACGCCTGCGTATTTAGCCAGCTCCTCCACGATTTCCTGTCCATATCCACGGTACTCGATTCCGTCAAACATTCTGCCGAGCACGCGCGCTGTATCGGCGATGCTCTCCTTTTTACCTATCTGTGAACCGCTCGGGTCAAGGTATGTGACATGCATTCCAAGGTCATGTGCCGCTACCTCAAAAGAGCAGCGAGTTCTGGTACTGGTCTTTTCAAAAATCAGCGCTATATTCTTGCCTGTGAGGTCATCATGTCTGATGCCTTTTTTCTTCTTTTCCTTCAGCTCCTGTGAGAGGTCAATCAGATAAGTAATCTCTTCCGGAGTGTAATCCATAAGTTTTAAAAAGTTTCGTCCCTTTAACTGCATTGCTCTTGCCTCCTGGGTTTTATTTGCATCGTTTATAGATGCAGGTTACTATAATTTATATCTGTAGTTTGCTATAATGATGTCATTTTACTCTATTTTGTGGTATGTTGCAAGAGGTTTGAAGCATTGACGCTCTGACTGTAAAACCACGCCGGACAAATAATTAAAGAGGCTGCAAACCAACAAGCTTTGTTGATTTGCAGCCTCTTTGTTATTTCTTTGTATTGGCTGTATATTATCTGAACTTCATATTTCCGATTGATATTCCTGAGCCGTGGTCATTGAAGGATGTACATCCTCCTGTGTTGTCCACTCCGGACATTGCCTCCTGTGCTGCACTGTAGCATGAAGAAGAAATGCGTCCGCTAAGCTTTCTTGCGAGCTTTCCTGATGATGCCGGTCCAAACTGGCCCTTCTGGTAAATAACACCTGAGATGCTGTTTGGATATGAGCTGCTCTTTACTCTGTTGATGACTGCCGCTCCTACTGCGAGCTGACATTCATAGCTCTCTCCGCCTGCCTCGCACTCGATGATTGCTGCAAGCAGTGTCAGGTCATCTGCTCCTGCACTTACTGCCTCGCCCTGTGTGGTCTCAGCCTTCTTTGATGAAGTATTTTCTGATGTATTTTTCTTTGCTGCTTTGGCTGCCTCTGCGGCTGCCTTTTCTTCTGCGGCCTTTCTCTCAGCCTCTTTCTGTGCTGCTATCTGTGCCTGTTCCTCTTCAATGGTGATACCCACCCTTGTGTTGAGGGAACGTGTCGCATAATCTGCTGCGATATATCCTGTCTGTGAATCACATACTACTGCGATCCAGCCATCTGTCGCCTGCACTGCGCGGTCAACCTGATAGGTCTTGCCCTGGTCTGCTACCGCTAAGACCTTGCTGTTTGTATCTGCTGCCTCTCTCACACGAAGTCCGTCTGTATTTACTGTGGCGATTTCTCCGCATGTGTCGTAAGCATAGCTTAGTGCGTCAGTTCCGGTCACACAGTAAGAAACATTAACGTATCCGTCTACATTTCCTGACTTGATGTGAGCCCATGTGCCATCGTTTTCTACGATGTCTGCCACACTTCCTTTATATAATTTTCCAACAATATCTGACTGTTCATCGGCCTGTGCTCTTACGTTGAGTGATTCTTCAACGTTTGGCATAAGCTTTGTCTGCCATTCCTGCTGCTCCTGTGTAAGCTGTGGCTGCGCCTCCTGCTGCTGCACTTCCTGCTGTGTATCCTGTGCTGCCGCCACCATCTCAACATTTTCTTTTTCTACTGTAACAGCATTCTCTGCTGTGAGGCTCTTCTCATAATCAAAAAGAGTCGCTGCTACGCCGGCATAACTATTATAACCAGTATGCTCTAAACTAGTGTTTGCTAGCACCTTATCCTCTGCTTTGACCTCAGAGCGTCCGCTGTTAGTAACCGCGGTAATCGTCAGCATAGCGCACAGTCCACAGACCGTAATGCTCTCGATTACTTTTTTGTTTAGCTTCATATAATCCTCCATATGGTGTAGTATATGTTATTTTTGTTACGTTTATTACACCTATGTTGCATTTGTTACAACTTTGTTACAATTGGTATGATATCACAGTAATACCATTTTGTCAAATTTCATGGAAAAATCTCCTGCAGCACCGATGAAATCACCCCATCCTGATGTACCTTATGCTCTATCTCCAGCTTGTCGCTTTCGCTTCTCGACAGCTCGTCTATGTAGTCGCTCACCTGTTTTTCTATTTTATAAATCTCATTGCTCAAAATTCTTATCCTATGTGAGAGTGCAATCAAGGTCACTATGACTGTCAGCATGAAAAGTGCAAGCATTATCGCAAGTATGCCTCCTGCCATGATGTCCATATTGTCCATTGATAATTCCATATTAATGTGTCCTCCCTACTATTCTTTTTCCGATACATCATTCAAAATTTAACTTAACCTTTAACGCAGGATGATGTACTATTGATTATTATAACCAATTCACTTGAACTTAACAGTTCCTATCGGTCGCAAGTTTCGACATTTGTTTGGTATTGCAGGGCAAACTTTCGCCGGCAACTTGGTATTGACTTTTATTGTGTTGAGTATAATATAAAAAGGTAATTATTCAAAACCGTTAAAGAATATAAAGCAGTAATGCAAGAAAGGATACATATATTTATGAAGAAAATAGTTATGACAGGTGGCGGCACTGCTGGTCATGTCACTCCAAATATCGCTCTTATGCCGGCACTTAAGGAGGCCGGATACGATATCGAATACATCGGCTCAGTCAACGGAATGGAGAAAGGTCTTATCGAGGCCCAGAAGATTCCTTATCACGGCATTTCATCCGGAAAGCTGCGCCGATACTTTGACTGGAAGAACTTTACAGATCCTTTCCGTGTGTTAAAGGGCTACGGTCAGGCTGTAAGCCTCATGAAAAAGCTCAAGCCTGATGTAGTATTTTCTAAGGGTGGCTTCGTTTCCGTACCTGTCGTGCTTGCAGCAAAGCACTGCCACGTGCCTGCTATCATCCACGAGTCAGATATCACCCCTGGACTTGCCAACAAAATCGCCATAAAGGGCGCCAAAAAGGTCTGCTGCAATTTCCCTGAGACCATGAAATATCTGCCTGCTGACAAGGCCGTGCTCACCGGCTCACCTATCAGACGCGAGCTTTTTAGTGGCGTTGCCGAAAATGCCATAAAGCTTTGTAATTTTCCTGACCACAATAAGCCTGTCATCCTCATCATCGGAGGAAGTCTTGGCTCTAAAAAGGTCAATGAAGCTGTACGTGAAATTCTTCCTGAGCTCCTTAAGGATTTCTATGTGATTCACCTCTGCGGAAAGGGCAATCTGGACAACAGGCTTGCCGGAATCACAGGCTATGCACAGTTTGAGTACGCAAATGCTGAGCTCACCGACATGTTTGCTCTTGCTGACATGGCTATTTCAAGAGCCGGAGCCAACTCCATCTGCGAGCTGCTTGCTCTGCACAAGCCAAACATTCTGATTCCTCTTTCTGCTGCTGCCAGCCGCGGAGACCAGGTATTAAATGCAAAATCCTTCAAAAAGCAGGGCTTTTCGTATGTCATCGAGGAGGAGGAGCTCACAAAGGATTCTCTGCTTAGCGCAGTAAAAGAGGTGTACGGCAACAGGGATAAATATAAGGATGCCATGGCAAAGAGCGGTCAGATGGATTCCATCGCCACTATAATCGATTTGATTAACTCTCAGGTGAAGAAGTCGTCATAGGGTCAGAGTCTGTTTAAAGCGTCATTGCATATCATAAAAAAGAAAAAGCCCGGATATGAACTACATTTGCATATCCGGGCTTTTTGTTTTTCGATAATATGTAACTATTAGTAACTATTACATGCTCATCTCGTCACAGATTTTCTTCATCTCATCATCAGTGAACTCCTTATGGTTCCACTCTATGACATTCTTGTTGTCATCTGACTCATATCTTGGAATCAGGTGCATATGGAAATGGAATACTGTCTGGCCTGCCACCTCGCCATTGTTCTGTACCAGGTTGTAGCCTTCACAGCCAAGCACATCTTTCTCATGTGTCATAATCTTCTTTGCAAGCTTTGCCGCCTTGGCAAGTGTCTCATCCTCAATCTCGAAAATATTTGCATAATGCTGCTTCGGGAGGATAAGTGCATGTCCCTTTGTGGCAGGACTTGCATCAAGTATTACCTTGAAGTCATCATCCTCATAGATTGAATTGGTCGGGATATCCCCATTTGCCAGTTTACAAAAAATACAGTTATCGTCTTTCATCCTTGTCACCTCATATATATTATAATTATTATGCAACCATTCAAAACCACTTTTGCGATTGTGCGTAGGATAATCCTGAATACTTACATTGTTGTAATTAAAAAGTTGCTGTAATTCAAAAGTTGTTGTAATCGAAAAGTCAGTTAAAACGGAAATATCTGGTCGAGCATGCGCAGTGTCTTGAAATTACCCTTTGCCGTCATCTCTCCGGTCATAAATGCTCTCTGGAATGTCATGTGACCATCTATTATCGATTCGATAATGCTCTGGGACATCTTCATATATACGTCAACCGGATCCTCCTCGCCATAATGTATATCAAGCTTATCCTGGTCGACCTTTATATATAGTGGCTTTTTCATGCCCTCTATAGTAAAAGAATAACATGCCGTAAAATCGGCCAGAGGAATAAAATGTGCCTCAAACTCCTTAGTATATGGCATATCACTTTCATCGTCCTTTTGTCCAAGCATATCCTTGAACATAGTGGCAAGCTCCTCTATATCCTCTTTCTGCTGCTTTACATAGGTATCATCTGACACATACTTTGAAAGCTGCTCACTCTCCTGCGGAGTCAGATTAAGCTGCTGCGTCCTGAGTACACTCTGTTTTACTGCCTGATTGCTGGTCGGAAGACTCTTAATCTTTTGAGATATCGTCCTATATAGATTTTCTGCGCGCTTTTCTATGATAAGATTATACTCCTTATTGAGCTGAAAAGCGGAAATATCCTCCACATATCCACAAAGTCCGGAGCACGGCAATCCTCCAAGTATCTCCCATGCATTTGCCAGTGTCGTCTCTGCCTCACGCTCTCCATATGTAGTTGACATGACAATCGGCTGCATATATGTCGTACTTATCTTTTCCTTGTCTCCATACAGCCAGCACGCATCAAGAAACTGCTGCATATATCCGCCTATGCCCAGCCATTCAACTGTCGTAGCCAGTATAATACCGTCAACATCCTTAAAGGTCTGAGGAAGTGTTGCAATCTCATTCTTGTGCTCATATATATTATATCTCTCAACCTTTACCCGAAGCTCCCGAAGCACATTTTCCATCTTGCCTATTACATACAATGTAGGGTCATCTAACAGCCCTCTTCCACCATAGTAAATATTTATTTTCATATTGTATTCTCCTATTCAAGAATGATATTTTTATTATATCTCTTTTTTCTATACAATACAATTGAAATGATAAATCCACCTGCAAGTCCACCCAGATGATCCCAATTGTCTACACCCGACGTAGAAACTCCGTAATATATCATCAGAATAACCATAAATATAACCTGCTGTCTGCTGATTCCCTCATAAAATCCTCTGTTGACAATCACAATCCAGACTAATGCCCCAACCATGCCAAATATTGCCCCTGAAGCACCTGCCGAAACAGCATAATCATTATTGTGCAGCATAATTGCATATGACAAAACACTTCCGCATATTCCGGCCACAATATATGCAATCAAAAATCTGACATGCCCCATCGCAATCTCCACAATACGCCCAACCGCACCTAACATTATCATATTATTTAAAATATGCATAAGACCAAAATGCATAAACATAGACGTAAACATCCTCCAGTACTGGCCATTTTCTGCCACATATGGTGGATACATTGCTCCATGCTCAGCCATATATTGTGCATCCAGCGTATTTCCGAAAATACTCATCACCGCAAATACTATAATATTCGCCGCAATAACAGCCATCGTGATATAAGGTTTTAAATCGTAATAATTTTTATTGTGCAAGTCTGTAATCTACTCCCTGTTAAATAATTATGATAAGCTGTCCATTATTAATAACAAATATAAGTATGACCATAAGTATAGGTATAATCATAAATATAAATATAGATATAGATATAGATATAAATATAGATATAATTATACTTATATCCGCAGGCATTTTCAAGGATACATATCACACAAACCTGTACTTCACATCAGCAAATCTGACTATATCATTTGATTTAAGCAGCTTTTTTTCTTTATAGGCCAATACTTCATCATTCACAAAGGTTCCATTTGTGGAGTTCAAATCCTCAATATAGAATTCCTGATTTTCCTTATTAATTACAGCATGAAAACGACTTATGGTATCCTTGCCTATCACTGCATCAGACTCATCAGTCTGACCTATGCGGGTGCATTCCTTGTCTATTATGATATTATTTCTATTCTCCATTCCTTCGTACAAGAGCATTCCCTGCGGATGCTCCCTGTAATCACTTAAACATACCGTAGGATGCACCTGACGCGGCATCACCTCTGCTTCCTCACCCGGCTGTATAATAACAGCCTCATCCTCCGGCTCTATGGTTCTTTTCCTCCGACTGTCTTTTTGAGGTTTGAGCTTCATTCTCTTTGAATTTGATTGTTTTGAATTTAATTGTTTTGAATCTGATTTATTTATCTTACCCGCCTTTTTTATTTCAGGCAGTTTAATATCCAGCCGCTCCAGCAAATATATCCTAAGCTTATCATAAAATGATGGAGCCTGCTCTATCTGCTTAGATTCCTCCTGCTTTGGCAGAGGCTGTGAAATTGGAGCAATTATCTCATCCACAGGCTTTTCTGCCACTTTTTTCTGTCTTTCCTCTATTATGGCATTCCTTATGTCGGAAATGCTATAATTCCCATTCAGCGTTTTCTCATATATGCCATACGCAATGTGTATTGCCTCAGCATCACTGTGATCAAGCTTTGTCAGCATAAATTCCATCAAATTCTGAAATGACGTGTAAATTGTCTTCATCTCAGCCGGATACGCCGTAAAATATATTTCTTCCGCTTTTGTATAGATAAGTTGAGGGGCAAAAAGCATGCATTCCGGCTTTACCAGATGGTTCTCCAAAAGCTCCATTTTATTGCAAATGCTGACCACGAGCTTCTCCAAAAACTCAAGCTTGATGTCATTATACTGACACCTCATCTCCAACGACTGCATGCCTGAAATATCATACCAGTACTGTCCTTCATTGTTCACATAACACTTCTCCATGGATAAAAATCCGGGGATAGTGTTCTTAAGTAAAATCTTTTCATCTAACGGCTTTACTCCGTCACATCGTAATTTCATAAAGCTGCCTGTCATTCTTCTCTCATATACTATTTCATTGCAGTTCATCTACTACCTCCTTTACCACCTGATAATTATAAAAGTCATCAACCAGCCACATATCTGTAGCCGTCTCATATGATGTATCTGTCTTTATCTCCTGATATAACAACAGTCCCATCTTCATCACAACAGCCATCATAAAAATAAATATAGGTATAATAATTGCACCCTCAACGGTATAACTACCATTCAGAGAGTATAATAAATCTATATTTAATTTTTGTTTATCTGCAATATTATCTGGAATTTCATATATATCTGTATTTTCATCTATACCTGCATTTTCGTATATATTTTCGTATATATTTTCATCTGCATTTTTTACTGCATTTTTATCTTGTTTTTTCATTATAAAAATACTCCTGTCAATCCATATCCCAATAGCAGAAAAGGGGTAAATGCAATCTGTTTTTCCCTGTCTGCTCTCTTAATAACTATATAAACGACAGACACTATTCCTGCTATCGTAAGTCCCATAACCAGGGAGCTGCATACTATATCCACCGATACAAATAACCCCATAAGTGTCACAACCACTGCATCTCCATAGCCTATCTGCTCCTTCGTAAAAAAGGCCATCATAAGCAGTATTCCACCTGGTATTATTGAAATCACTGTATTTATGACTGATTTATCACATGATATGATATATACCCCACCTGCAATCCCCATAATAATCAACAGTATAACCGGTATTTTTTTGGTCGAAATATCAATTATGCTTATTATTCCAAGGAAAATGATTAACTGTATCACTTTTATTCTCCTTTACATTTATTACACATGGTTTTACCCTGCACCTGCGATTTATGTATCATGTGCACTGTTCTCTTAAGCTTGCTGCACCCCAGTCTGCTGTGATACTGTGTGCCATAATCTGTAATAAAAACCGTTGATGCGTCCGTTTTTTTATCCGCTGCACAGTAACACGCGCTGTATTTATTACCATCTTTATTCCTATAGCTCCCAATATTTATCCATTTGACGCTTTTTATACTTAAATCCAGATAATTGCACTGGTCTGACAAATGGTAAACATTCCCATAGTCAGTATAATAAACATACGGGTCTGTCTGCTCATCCGGATTTTTGCCGGTCCATTTCCTATGGTTACTGTGATTCTCTATCCAGATTCCATTAATATCAAAAAAATTGATTGGAAGCTTAATCTTATATTTAGCTTTAAGTGCCACGTCATCTCCATCAAGACTAGAGCCCAAAAGCGATATACCGCCATATCCTCCGCTTACATATGTATCCACAAGCTTTGAATCAGATAGCCTGCTTCTAAACAAGGCCTCAGCCGTTGCCACAGTAATAACCGTTGAATCATTGGCGCTGCTTGCAAGAGCACTCATTCTTCCCGAATAATACAGCGCAGCTTTAACCTGTGCCTCGACCTGTATCACTCTGAAAAACAACATGATAAATACAAAGAAGCCTGCCACTAACGGATATATCACTGCCGCTTCAAGGGTATAAGAGCCTTTGAGACAGATGCATGATGGTATCTTTTGTTGTTTACCATCGTCGCCTGGGAGTTTTGACTTGATATTACATTTGTTGATTTTGTTTGCTATTCCAAAAGACACCAGCATACACCTGCCTCCTTTATTACTCACTGCAATACGAATACCTTGCTTTATTTTTTATGGAAAACTCATTGTCTGCACCCTCCAGGAGATTCACAAAGCATAAAAACAATCCATGATATTTATATGTAACATCTATGCTCATCTCACATATGCTGTTGTCCATCCTAAAGCTTTCATAGCCCTGTGTCTCACGTACTGTTGCCTCCTGTACATCCATTGCGCGATATGCCATCGCCTTCTCACTCTTAAAGAACAAAAGCATACCCAGATATGTTTTGTAGCTCACCCCTGTACTACAGCTTTTAGCTTTTGCTTTACCTGTCAGCATCGTAGTCATTCCCAGAAGCTTAGTGGTCCAGGTCGAATCACTTTTCATCATCACAACTTTGTCTCCGGCAAGTAAAGCCCTTACATCCAGCACGCTCTCACAATAAGCCCAGGCTGCCAGTATACCCATTTTCAGAGCTTTGATAACCTCAGGATTCAATGTGATTGCTCCTATTACCGTAGCAAGTGCCGCCGCTTCAGCCTGTTTGGACTGATCTGTTGCCAGATATGCAGCATTACATGCCGCACGTATCATTAATATTTCTGTCACAACCTTCTTTAAGTTATCCTTATCATTTGATTTTCCACCAATTATATATTCCACCTCATAATTCATGGCATGACTGCTTCCGCTATCCGTGTAATTGGATAAATAAGTGAGAAAATACTGCTGCAGCAATATTTTCGAATACCAGTCCTCATCATATGAAAAATCACCCGTACCCTGATTAAGCTTTCGGTGAGATACACATTCATTTATATCTATACTGTTTCCGGACACATTTGCTTCATTGACCACCTGCGACAGTATCCCTGTCTTCCTGACCTGCTGTACCTTAACCAGCGGATTTTCAGTCTCTGTACCCTTTGAATTATTTTGTGAGCTGCTTTTATTCTTCGCTGAACTACCTGGTGTACCCCGCGCTGCAGATGGCCTTGCGGTATTATTATTATCGCCCTTTTCCTGTGCATTCAGTGCATCCATTGCGTTATCCACACTACTGTCATCATATTTACTGTTATCTACAGTATCCTTCATTGAACTGTATTTGCTGTACAGCTTTTTTGCTGTCTCATATGACAAATTGTTCTTCATATATGAAACAACCTGCCTCGTATACACATCACCGTTGTCATCTGTGATGAGTGCATACTTCACCGGGTCAAGCTCGTCCATGGAAAGACGCAAAACACTCGTCCCAGCTGAAATGCTCCCATCTGTACCTGTCTTAAAATTATCAGCGGAAACATTTTTCATATATGCCTTTATATTTTGAATATCAACATTCCCCGCTGAATCGCTTCCGGCATCATATGTCAGGATGCGGTATTCATCCCAGAGGGGGCGGCAGTATTGTGCAAATACCGATTCCGCTACCGCCTCCGAGTTCATTTTTGCGACATTTTTGAGCTCCAGATTTCTGCCGGCCTCAAATACCGTAAACAAAAACTGAGATACCAGCATCAAAAGCATTGTAGCAAATACTGTTATGCTGCCTTTCACACCTTACCAGCCTGTTTTGTTATAGTTTTAAATATATTATTCACAAGCTTTGTGAGCTGCTCCTTAAAAATCAGCACAAGACCTATCAAAACGACAATAATTAGTATCATTTCCACTACTCCAGCTCCATCCTCATCCAACAAAAAATTCTTAAATCCTAACATAATTTTTCCTTTCTACATCTTAAAATCAATGATTGCGGGTGCTATAACTATTGCTATTACTATAACCATCATAAGCATCATCGGCACAAGCATTTTCGTTCCGGCTTCCTCTCCCATTCTCAGTGCCAAAAGCCTTCTTTCATCAAATGCTTCCTCCGATTCTTTCTCCAATGCCTCGCATACACCCTTGCTTCCTTTGTGAATACTCTGCAAAATAATACGAACAAACTTCTGATAGCACGGAATATTTATTCTTTCCGCAAATCCTGCATAGGCTTTTCGCCCCATCTCACCATCAGAAATCTCCCTTTCCGTAATCAGCATTTCTTCATATGCAGGCAATATATATGCCTTATTTTTTCTCCTCTCGTCGCTATAACGAGCGGTAATTCTATTCCATGCCTGTTCAACAGTCATTCCTGACCCCATTAAAACAGCCATTTTACTCACTATTTCCGGATATTCAAGCTGCAGCTTTGTATTTCTGTCCTTTATGGCATTTCTTTCTTTTTCTTTCCTTGATAAAAATAAAAGAACAATTACAACAGCTTCAAGTAATGCCACCTTCATGACAGAACTGCTTTTTTCTTTAGACCAGTTGAGCTTTTTCCCGTCGATTTCATTTGGAAGCACAAGCTCCTTCGTCCCCGGCTGTTCCATTTCCTTTTGAAGCTGCCTGTTGATATCCCTGATCAGCCTCTGCCCGGAATCCAGCTTATCCGGAAATACTAAAAACGAAAATTCATACATCTGCTTATATTCGCCACAGCTCAATGAGACACTTGCAGTTATAAGCTTTCCTGACGTTTCATCTTCATCACCGGTAAATGCCTCCTGCAATACATTTCCCTCATAATCTACGATATCATAATCACTGAGATTCCATTCGGCTTCCACACTTCCTGACACATATGAATCATTCATATTCACATGCCCCATAACATGCTCCAAAGTCTGATCATCCTCACAAAATGTCTTATCTATCTGCTCCTTTGCCTTTTCAAAAAGTTCATTTGCCTGCTTTTCGGATGGTATCGCCTCTTTTACATCAAGCTGATATTTATAATTTTTATCAAGCCCATCTGCATTTAATATCAAATCGACCGACTCATCGCCATCACCGGTTTTATTGCGCATAAGAGTATTATCTGCCACATTATTTGATGATTTGTCCATCGCAAATGCAAGCAGTAAAAAGGCTATACATGCCACCACAATTTTCAGATTTTTCTTTTTATCCATATGTTCATTCCCATCAGATTATTTTGATATACCGATATTTACACTCAAAATCCTGTTTGCCAGCTTTATCGCCATCGCGTATGCGCCTAAACATACCGTCATAAAAATAATTCCTGTGAAATTTCGATATAAGGCTGACATGTAATCATATGAGGCAATTTTCAGAAAAGCCAAAAGCACTATAGGAATATAGTTCATAGTCTTCTGCTCAAGCTTCTTGGCAGATACTGAGACCTCAATCTGCCGGTTTGTATCATATTTTGTCCACATTCTGTAGGTTGTAGACTCAATGATATCCACAAAGCTTCCTCCGCTCCTCTTTGCGAAAGAAAAAATATCGGCAAAATTGACTATATCCTCCACCTCTGTCCTGTCTGCAAACTCCGAAAGCACCTGCTCAAACGTCTGATTCAGCTTGATTTTCCTATTCATATCCCTTATCTCTGCAAGCATAAGCGAGTTTTCGCCATACATCATATGCATTTCACCCTCTGCTTCCCTCCAGGCATTTTCGACAGAATATCCGGCAAGCAGATTTGCACTGAGTATCTTTAGAGCATTCATAAACTCTTCTGTAAGCTTTTGCTTTTGTTTTATGACAGCTTCCACTTTGTATTGCCTGAAAATGTAAATAAATATCAATGGAAAAATAATAAGAGGAATGATACTATCGTAAAACAGATATGCTATGACCAGCGTAACCGCTGCACTTTTCAACAAAACAAAGCCCAAATCCTTAAAGCTCATGGTATATTTGCTGTAATCCATATATTACCCTTTCTACGCTCTAAATTTTAAGGCCTGCTGCGCAAAGCTTTTGCGTATGTCGTAATGTACCTGTTTTAACAAGCTGCCCCAATATTCTTCCATCATCATCCACCCCTGATTCCTCAAAATGATATAATGAATTGAGCATTATTTCTCCGTCTGTAAAGCTATCAATCTCCGATATTTCAAGAACTCTTCTGCTTTTATCCCTCAGCCTGCCAAGCTGTACTATGATATCAATTCCCGATGCGACCTGCTGCCTTATTGCCTTTAATGGCATCTCCTCTGCTCCCATCAATGTCATAACTTCTATTCGCGATATGGCATCAGCGGGTGAATTTGCATGTCCGGTGGACAGTGACCCATCATGACCGGTATTCATAGCCTGCAGCATATCCAAAGCCTCCGCTCCTCTGCATTCTCCAACGATTATTCTGTCAGGTCTCATTCGAAGAGCAGTCCTTATCAGGTCTCTTATTGTAATGGGTGTCACTCCATCGGTATTTGAATTTCTTGTCTCAAGCCTCACAATATTTTTAGCCCCGACAAGCTGAAGCTCCGCCGAATCTTCAATAGTAATAATTCTCTCATCGTCCGGAATATACTGGGAAAGGGCGTTCAAAAATGTTGTTTTACCGGAACCTGTTCCACCGGATATAAATATATTGTATTTCGCCTGCGTCAGAATCTGTAAAACCCCAGCCGCTTCTGGTGAAATCGACTCTATATCTATAAGCTTTTCCATGCTCATGGGATGCTCAGGAAATTTTCTTATGGAAACAGCCGAGCCTCCAATGGAAATCGGATTTAAAACTATATTGACTCGCGAACCATCACTAAGCCTGGTATCAACTATAGGCGAAGCCTGATTGACTACTCTGTTATGGCGCCCAACAATCTGCTGTATAACGTCCTCCAGCTTTTCCTCCGATGAAAAATGACCATTAAACTCATATATTCTGCCTGCCTTTTCATAAAAAATCTCATTAGGTCCATTTACCATTATCTCCGTAACATCCTTATCATCGACAAGCTCCTGTAATATATCCAGTTTGCGCAGTGAATTAAATATAATGCGCTCCAAATCAGCGCGCTGTCGCAAAGTCATGGGGATTTCTCTGGCCTCTTTTGATACAGCCATACCGATTAGATCACAGATTTCCTCATCACTTAGCTCCTTTGACAGGTCTATTTCTGACAATACAACGTCTCTTATTCTAAGTCCAAGCTCATCCAGCACACGAAATACCCCGCGTCATATTTCTTATGACATCACCAAATTCATTCCACTTCCACATTTCAACCAGCTTTTCACAGGTGGAAACAGGTACTGCAATTACAGGTGGCTCGATTATTTTTATCCTCTCAACCACATTGCTAAGACCCCTTTCCATCAGCTCCTCTGTAAACTCGTATTCTCTCCACTGGCTTATTCCGCATTTTTTCTGTACCAGGTAAATTTCATCACTTCTGTCCAGAATATCAAAAAAGCCCTTAAATCTGGTTCCCATATTGAACACTATACAATCATAGTGCATTTCTTTTCCCAGCATCTGAAGCAGATTATTGCATATCACAGTATTTATCTCGCAGAGATTCTCTGTATTATCAATCGGATATACATAATCAAGCTTCTGGGAGTGGCCTATACAACTGTTTATCCTGTTGGTTGAATATCTTCCTGACTCAGCCATGACAAGCAGCTCATCAAGATTATGCTCCCTGCTTTGTTCAAACATCCTCGACAATCCGCTGTTTTCCTGAAAATCAATGAACAAAGCCCTCTCATTTTCACTTAGAATGGATGCCAGTGTCATTGCAAACGGCATCTGATACTGATTATCTGCCAGCGAATATACGCTGATTAACCTGGTCTGTCCCATCAATGAGCCATCCTTCTGCAAATCTCTTACTTCTCCTGCGACATGCTTTAAAATCTCATCAACTATGAAATTTACCTCCTGATATTTCTCCACAAAATATATTCCTTCCTCACTTTCAATAGGCGTCTCCTCCACAATCTGTATAAGAGGAATACCTCGGTTATTCCATTCATTAAGCTCACTTGAGAGCATTATATCTATCTGCCCGCTTAAGTTATTAAGCTCTTCCTGCCGTGTATACATATGTATTTCAAGCCGGTTGTTAAAATGGTTCATGAAATAACATGTGAGTCTGTCCCCATATTCCTCATCATCAATATAGATTCCTAATCGTATTTTTTTCATCTAAAGCTTTTGTCTTCTCCTTTCCATTACCGCAGACCATAGAAATATATATCTGCAAAAACGGTCCCCAAAAGTACGTACACAGCAAAACTAACAGCTTTCCCCTGTCCCTGATAACGCACAAACCGTCCGCAAAATATACCGCTTAGGTACAAAAAGCCATCTCTCATACGACAGAACAGCTCTTTTTGCCGTACCATACTTATCAGGCCATATCCCGCTGCTGCTATGAACGCTGCAAAAATACATATCACGGTAAATTTTAAATTTGTAAATCCACATACTACTGAAAATAACTTGATATCTCCGGCCCCTAAAATACCGGAAAGATATAAGAAATATAAAATGACAACCGGAAAAATTATATCTGGAAGAAACCAGATGATGCTCGCTACCTTGCCCCCCACTAAGCGAAATAGAAACGCAAAACCAAGTCCCGTCAGAATCAGCCGGTTACTGATTCTAAAATTTTTAAAGTCCCCAATTGCTGCTACTGTAAGCAGTACATACAGCATGAGGTGTGATATCAATTTCACAATCACAATATTTTCATCACCTCTCCTTTCGTGAGACGAATTATAGCAACGTCAAATATATCTGTCTATAGGTTTTTGCAAATTAATTGTTTTTTGTAAGTTATCCACAAAATTCGACGCTCACCGACATGCTAATCCACATTCAAACCCTTTAGTTTACTGGTTTTTCACATGTCAAAAGCACTTTTTACAAAATCTGTGAATAGAAGAAACTCTTTTGCTTATACTTGTATTAAGACTTAATTTGTTGGAGGAATTCATGAAATTATTTAAAGCAACGCCTGTCAATTCTGGTTATAAAACCCTGCAGGATGATATTAAGAAAACCACAAATGAACTTCAAATAGTTTACAATAATCTGGAAAATGTCGTGGATCCAGACCTGATTGATTATTACATCTATCAGGCCAAGGCCGTTTCAATGCGATACAAGTTTCTCATAAACTGCGCAAAGCAACTAGAAAACATATAACTTTGTGAAAAAAATTCAAAAAAACAGAGACCTCCTACGCAAGGAAGCCTCTGTTTTCGTCATTCATAAAATTTTCTGTAAGGTCTGTGCGCCCATATGTCATGCCCGCATAGACCTTCTGTGCATTTCCCATAAGAGGTGCGGATTTATCCTGTCCGGCAGCAATTTCAAAGCTCTCCCGAAGCTTTTTCATAATACCGTCTGCTTCATCCACAACAGCCACCTCAAGTGAGTATAAAGCTGTGGAAAAAAGCCTTTTACAGTATGAGTACAGTGGATAAAGCTGTCCGGCAACAGGATACTTAAAATCCAACGCTCCCATCAGCTCATCTAAAGCCGCCTGCACATCAGCTACCCCCTTTTTCAAAGCCGCACTATCACCTGAACCAAGAGCATTTCTCACATCCAGGGAAAACGCAAAATAAATATCATACAAAACTAACACAAGCCCACCGTTATTGCATTCGCACAGCCTGCGTGTGAGCTCCTGCTTCATCTCATTTTTCATCACATATTACCTCGACAATAATGAAAGCACCTGCTGCGGCAGATCGTTCGCCTGTGCCAGCACTGAAATTCCGGCCTGATCAAGAATATTTTTTGATGCATATTCCGTCATTTCTGTTGCCATATCAGTGTCCATAATGTTTGAATATGCACCTGTCATGTCCTCAGATGTCTCTGCCAGACTGTTCTCTGCATACTCCAGGCGGTTCTGGAAGGCTCCGATTCTCGAACGCACTCCAGTGACAAATTCTATCGCATCATCAAGTGTACTTAAAGCCTTCTCTGCTCCACCCTTTACAGTTACATCAACCGTATCCAGATACAGTGTCTCTGTTGAAACCTCAGGTATTTTAATCTTCATTTCCTGACCTTCATTGGCACCTATCTGTATAGCCATATTTCCAATATCTGAAATATCAATCTGCAGGTTTTTACTTCCCGCAGTCATATCAATATCACTGCTCAGCAGAAAATCCATCGAAAAACCGCTGTTTCCGACAACATAAACCCTGTTTCCATCAGCTCTTATGGTCTTATCCGACAAATTGCTTCCACCTGTCACAACCGCATCTGTACCATTATTTTTTGATTCAACATTGCCACTGCCGTCTGTGGCGATCTTATATCCTGCTCCTGCAAGCGCTGAAAGTGAGGCTGAAAGCGTGATGTTTACATTGCTGTCACTGCCATAATCCTTTGATGTAAACCTGATGCCTGACTGACCAACCTCCATCGTCGTGCCCGCCTCTGTTGCCGCCTGCTGCAGTGCCTGAATATACTCATCCTGCGTCATATCGGCTTTTACATTGACACTGACACCGTTTATGGAAATTGTTCCCTCTGCAGATGGCTTTACTTCCGAAGAAATGCTTCCTGATGCCTGCGTTGCCAGACTGTTAACGGTAAGCTCATATTTTCCCGCATTAACGGTATCTGAAAAATTCGTTCTGGTGATATAGCTGTTTACCTGTGTCATATTTCCGGCGGCATCCTTTTCCCTGATATAGACACGCTGGTCGCTTGAACCGTCAAGCAGTGTTTTGGTATTGTACTCTGTGTCACCGGATATACGGTCAACCTCTTTGGTGAGCTGATTTATCTCAGACTGCAGGGCCTGCTTGTCTTCTGTCGAATAAATATCACTGGCTCCCTGCACTGCAAGCTCCCTGATTCTTTGAAGCATGCTTGTAACCTCATTTAGTGCGCCATCAGCTATTCTCATGACATTCTGGGCATCTGACGAATTTGATTTTGCCTGGTCAAGAGCTGCAATCTGGGCCTTCATCTTGTTGGAAATTGCCATTCCCGCCGGATTATCCTCTGCCGAATTTATTTTATATCCGCTTGAAAGTCTCCTCATTGACTGTGATAATCTGTTTTCGGTGCCAAGAAGCTGTCTGTTTGCTCTAACGGCACTCATATTCCTATTTATCTTCATTCAAATTCCTCTCTATAATCCTAAAAGCATCCCTGCTGTTATATTAACCATCCTTGTCATGTTAAATATATCGAACATATCAAAAAAATTCTTAATAGTATAATTTGCATTTAACTGCAAATCGTATTATAATAGGCACATTAAAAGACTAATAGGAGGAAACAATAATGGCTAGAGTTACCAAGGACACTATGATTGGCGATCTTCTTCAGATTGACCAGAACGTGGCACCATTACTTTTAAATATCGGCATGCACTGTCTTGGATGCCCATCATCACAGATGGAGACAATCGAAGAGGCTGCCATGGTTCACGGACTTGACCCTGATGATCTTGTTGTTGAAATCAACACATTCATCGATCACGATTTGGGTTAATTTATCACACAAAAACGGCTTGCGCATGTGCAGGCCGTTTTTTATAGCTATTAATTAAATTAAATTTTAAAGTGCCTCTAATACCTTAAGCGCATTCTCCTTCAAAATCACATTGCCATGCTCCTTGAAAAAAGCCTCGGCAGCCTGTGTATAATTCCTCTGATATGCGTATTCTGACACTATGTTACATACCTTGTTGAACTCCTGCGGAGTGTGCTCTCCCTTGTGGGCGACAAGATAATATTTATTTTCTGAAGCATTCTTGTACAAATCATTTCTGCCCTTGTAAAAGCCTGAAAGCACATGTGCCATTCTGCAGACCTCTTCAAATCTGCCAAATTCAAACATCTTTACTATATCTGTCTGCTCACTGACTTTTGCAGTTGCAGTGTCATTCTGCTCCTCTTTTGCTTCATCCTCAGCCTCTTTCTTAAGCCTCTCAAACAAATCCAGAATATCATCTGCACCCTTTATAACAGGCGCCTTCTTCGCATCCGGTATTGCATCAAAATCTTCATCCGACTCCGAAAACCTGGAAAATCTTGTATCCAGCTCTTCAGGATATTCAACCTTTGTGATAATAAGGACTATAGATTCTGACGGCAGCGGAATCGCCTCCACCATCAACGGAATATCGTTTGTCTCAAAGCCAAATTCATCATTTGCCTGTTCTATCATATCTCTGAAAAGATTTTTTGCTTTATCTGAACCATAAGCCAGTTCGCTTAATTTAATATGTCTGTCCGCCAAATCCTCACTGGTCAGCGTACAGCGAATCTGATTATCATTTACTTTCTCGATTTTCATTCAAATCATATCCTTCTCTGAAAATTTTCTATAATTTGCAAAACTATTATAATAAACAGTCGTCATAATGTAAAGCATACAGGCTATTAAAAAAAAATAAAAAAGTTGTTGCAAAATTGTTACAGGTATGATATAAGTTAACCATGAGATGTGCGCCCGACCCCAAAGGAGCGTATGAATTTTAACAAACAACTTTTGTTTGGCAAGTATGAGCTCATAAAGAGCTTGGGTACCGGAAGCTCCGGTAGTGTTACACTTGTCAGACACGTATCTATGGATCAGGACAGAGCTTTAAAAACTATCCCTAAAGACTCAGCTTTCTCCTCATCCGCTTTATCAGAGGCAAGACTTCTTAAATCTCTCGACCATCCGTCTGTGCCACATATTTATGATTTCGAGGAAGACGAATCATTTTATTATATTGTGGAGGAATATATTGACGGCGAGACTTTAGATGCATTTTTGCTTCATCAACAGTTAATTTCCCCAGGTTTATTTTTTAATATTTGTGAGCAGCTATGTGATGTATTTATATATCTTCACTCACAGACACCGGTTCCTGTAATATACAGGGATCTTAAACCGGAACATATTATAGTATGCCATAATCAGCTTAAATTAATTGATTTTGGAGTATCATCATATGTTTCCAATACAGGAAATAACTTCAATCACTATGGGAATATAGATTTTTCTGCACCGGAAAGCTTTACTGACGATACAATTACAACGGCGGCAGATATTTACAGCCTTGGTCAGCTTCTGCAACATATTCTGACCTTTACCCCCAATAATTTTTCCCATAAGTTCCAACATATTATCCAAAAAGCAACATCATCTGATGTGCCCCTGCGCTACTCCACTGTTGCCGGGCTATATCAGGACTTAAAAAAAATAAAAGAAACCATTGGTCAGCCACATCTCATACACAAAATAGCAGTTTTAGGCAGTAACAGAGGCTGCGGTACCACACATGTGGCCATATCGCTGGCTTGTGAGCTGAATTTTCTTGGTTATCGCGGAATATATATTGATTGTGTCCATGACGGCATCCTCTGCGGTAACCGCGACGAACTAAATATTTTTAATCAAAAAAACGGATATTATTATTACAGAAGCTTTCAGGGCATACCCGACTACTCGGAGGGTATACAATTTGATGTCCCGGACGATGCTATTCTGATATATGATCTTGGCACTGATGTGTGCAACGAGAAAATCTATGATATGGATCTCGTACTATACGTATGCAGCGGCGGGTTCTGGCATCTGAATGATATATTTAAAAATCATTCATTCCTTCAAAAAACAACAGCTACCCTTAAGGTGATATGTAATATGTGCAGCAAAAAAGAAGCCTCAGCTATTGCATCACTTCTTAACTGCAGTGTTTATCATTTTCCTTTTGACAGTGATTTATTTAAAAACACCTCTCAGAAGGAGGCACTAACATTAAAACTGCTTAAACTAAAAGGAGGAGCTTCGCCATCAGATATATTAAAAGGGTATTTAAAAAATTCCATACTTCACCACAGGTAATTGGGGTCTGTGGCATTGAACACAATGTAGGCACCACTCATATATGCCTGGCTCTCTGTAATTATATGAGAAACAGATACAAATATAGAACCGCTTACGTTGAACTAAATGGTACGCATGAGATCTGCGCACTGGCACCGTGTAACGACAAAGAAGTATTTACATATAAAAATGTGGACTTTTATCCTCACGCAATCATTCCCACACTTACAAAGGTTCTAAATATGAACTACGATCGCGTGATAGTTGATTTCGGCATAATAAACATAAATACCTTAAAGGAATTTATGCGGTGTGATGTAAAGCTTTCAGTGTGTACACACAGCAAATGGAATACCGGCACCTTAAGCGATACGCTGAATTTCTTTGAATCAAATAAAATAACAAATTCAAAAGGGCCTAAGCTATTGTTCAATCTCGTGGAAAAGGAAAAAACAATACCAAACCATAATATTAAATACCAAACGGCAGGCTTTCCTTATTTAGAGGATCCGTTCCTCATTAACAGCAGCCTTTTTGGCACTCTGGACAAGATATCAGAAAGGAATTAATATATCACGATGAAATATGACGTCTTAAACCAGTTGTTTATTGATTTTATGTCAGAGGGATTTAGTGGATTTGTACTTATAATCCCGGCCATTTAACCTTGTATTTTTCAGATTATCGGGAGGTGTTTATTTAAGAAAATAGTTTTATTATTGATATTTTGCAGAAACTTATAAATTAGTGAATTAAATTGGGTCAGAGGGAAGCGTATTCATATACTTTAAGGAATTGATGTCAGCTTTACGAATAATTTTATCCCTCTCCCATAGACAAATGCTACAATTAAAACATTATTAAAAGACATATTTAAAAAGAAGATTTATGTGCGCGGATATATTATTTACATCCGCGCCATAAATCATATTATGATTTTCTTAAATTATTACAAACTTATTGCATATTGTTTGAATATGGATTACCACAATGGTATAATTAATGTAATGTAATTATAATTAAGAAAGGATTTCCACACATGAAAAAAAAGATTTTACCGGCAGCCATTATTGTCGGATTGATTATTCTTATTCTAGGAATTATTGGAATTTCGTCACTTATAAGGAAATATACGCCTACAAAGGAAACAGAGGATTTAAATAAGTATTTTAATATTTCATCTGAAGATGAATCAGCACTTATTGTTGATAACACAGTCTCTGATTCGAAGGCTAAACTAATAGATGGTAAAATATACGTGGATTACAATTTCGTTCACGATTCATTAAATTCACGCTTTTACTGGGATGCAAACGAAAACGTATTACTTTATACTACAGCAGCAGATATTGTTTCTGCCGCCGCTGACAGCAGTACTTACACTGTGACAAAGCAGGCCAATGACTTTGGTTATCCTATTGTAAAGGCTACATCGTCATCAGCTCTCATTGCGCTTGACTATGTAAAGCAGTTCTCAAATATAACCTACAAATCATATGACAAGCCTTCCCGCACTGTTATTACGACAAGCTGGGGAAAGATTGAAACTGCATCCACAGCTAAATCCACACAGCTACGTGTGAAGGGTGGCATTAAAAGTCCTATCCTTAAACAGGTTAAAAAGGGCGAATCGCTGACCATATTGGAAAAAGGCACAAAATGGGATAAGGCTGCCTCCAAGGATGGCATAGTTGGCTATATAAAGGCGAGCACTTTATCAGATATCAAAACCACCGAGCTCAAAAACAATGATTATACAGAGGAAGCCTTCACCCATATAAAGAAGGACAAGGATATATGTCTTGCATGGCATCAGATAACCAACAAATCGTCCAATTCAAAGGTAGCTAATGTCATATCATCCACCAAGGGTGTCAATGTCATGTCACCTACATGGTTTTATCTGAATGACAACAATGGAGGTCTCGCAGATCTGGCAAGCAAGGATTACGTAAATTACTGTCATTCACAGGGCATTGAGGTATGGGGCCTTTTCAGCAATCTTGAGAATAAAAATGTTGATGCTGCATCTGTACTCACACACACATCTACCAGAACCACTCTCATCAATCAGATTATGTCTGCCGCATTCAACTATGAGCTTGATGGAGTAAATATTGATTTTGAAAATATCACTAAGGAGGCCTACGGTGATTCGTATATTGAATTTATCAGAGAGCTTGCTATTAAATGCCATAACAACGGAATCTCACTTTCTGTCGATGTGACTGTTCCTGCAAGCTACAACAAGTTCTTTAACAGGGCTGATATGGCTAATTTTGCAGACTACGTAATCATCATGGGCTACGACGAGCATTATAACGGCTCTGACGCTGGCTCTGTTGCCTCTCTTCCATGGGTTACAACAGGATTAAATGACACCCTGAAAGAGGTGCCGGCTGACCAGGTTATCCTTGGAATGCCACTGTACACAAGGATTTGGGAGCTGACTCCAAAGGATGCTGATAATCCTGTTACAGATACCGCTGACCAATCACAGTACAATATAACCTCATCTGTATATGGCATGGACGCGGCTGCTGCACAGGTGAGTGGCAATAATGCCACAGCATCACCGGATGAGGAAACCGGACAAAACTACGCTGAGTGGAATGCCAACAATAAGCTCTACAAGGTTTGGCTTGAGGATAATACTTCTCTGGAAAAGCGCCTTGAACTCGTTGACAAAAATAAACTTGCCGGCGCTGCCTTCTGGAAGCTTGGATTTGAAAACTCATCTATATGGGACATTGTAATCAAATATCTTGATTAATGCGGTTACCAAAATAATATGAATATCTGCATAATCTGCACATATAATTTACAAAAACACCCGATGCAATTAATTGATTTAAATGTATCGGGTTTATCTTTGGTTATTGTATGGAATCATCTATTAATTTTTTTAGAAAAAATCGTTACTGTCTGATCCTTGCCCTGTTTATTTTATCTTTTTATTCCGGAAGAAGCATCTGTGCTCTTGCCGAAAATCATGCTGTTACGGCTGATTCTCCAACTATTGTCATAGATGCCGGCCATGGTGGTATAGACCCGGGCAAAATCTCAGCATCCGGTATTGAGGAGAAGGATATTAATCTGAGTATAGCTCTGTACTTGAAGCAGTTGCTTGAAAATCACGGATATAATGTTGTCATGACCAGAACAACCGACTGTGATCTGTCCTCAAAAAACTCTAAGCATCCCAAAACTGAGGATTTATCAAAAAGAACTGCTCTCATGTCACAAAACAATGTGGCTGCCAGTGTGAGCATTCATCAAAATAGCTTCGAGGATTCCTCTTCCTACGGTCCTCAGGTATTTTATTTTTATTCATCTGCGTCAGGTAAAGCCCTTGCCGGTTCTGTCCTTTCTGCTTTAAACGCTTCTCTTGGAATAAAGCAGCCCCGGCAAATCAAAGCTAATAAAGATTATTTCATATTAAAAAAATCCACATCCCCTTCTGTTATTGTGGAATGTGGATTTCTCAGTAATCCGGACGAAACACTGCTGCTTTCTGATAAAACATATCAAAAAAAGCTTGCTCAGGCTATATATATCGGAATTACGGACTATCTTAATCAAGCATATCCGAAATATTTACAATAAACTGCTCTGCAATACTATAAAGACGGCTGGTTTGAACATTGTATGACTTGTTTTCATTTCCATCAAGTGCTTCATGCTCTGCAGTTTTTTTGCTGTTACCGCCTGTGATAAAATTCTCTGCTGAAATATCCTGCATACATACCACCCGCAAATCAGCCGGCTCATTTTCAGCATTTCCGATATTTTCGGCAAATGTTGAAATATTTTTTTCGAGTAACGCTCTTGTACTGTCCTCACTGGTTATAATTGTACCGGATACTCCATTTTCCTTTGCCTCAAAGGTTGCGGCTATCCTACCCTTTAGGTTATCCTCCATGAATATATCGACAAAGCCTTTTTTATCCTCACCTCTTACTATTCGAAGATTTACTCCAGTCACACCGCCATCTGAAGTCTCAACCGGCACTATGTAGTTTTCCTGCTTTGCCATACCCGATGCTATCCTTAGCTGGCTGCAGAGCAGCTTCATTTGTCTGATATCTAAAGAACCTGTTTCTTTGTTCTCTATTATCATATTATCCATGACATGCGCCGCAGTCTCCGCCAGCTCCTCCTGCGCCTTTGCCAGCTCCTCCGGTGTCTTCACTGCCTCTGAAAATTGTTCAAGTGTGTCATCTAAAAGCTTTCTGATTACTGCATTGTCTCCCCTTTCCCAAAGCTTTTTTACAGCCTCGGAAGGGTTTTTTATGATTCTCGTTGCCGCCATAAGGTTTGATGCCGTAGTCTTGAAATCATACTTTTCCAAAAAGGCATATGCATTTTCCGGTGATGAAACTGCCTCCTTAAATTGCCTGATCTGTTCTTGTGCATAACGCTCTGGCAGTACCTTGTCCTCTTTTGCATCCCAAACTGCCTGCTTCAGCTGCTCCGGTGTCATATCCAGCCATCTTTCATCCGTAGCAAAATCCATCTTTTCAGGTGATATTACATCCATTATATCTCTTATACAGTTTGTATTATACGCAGTCTCTATCTGGACATCTATATGAGTGCTCTTGCTTGTGCTGTCTACTCCCGAAAATTCATCGTCTATCTTATAATCCATCCGGTTTTTACCCTTTGTACGGACCGCTGTAAGAAGATTTTTCATGGTAATATCAGCTCCCTGATTTATGAGTGAGCCTATCACTGCACCATCTGACATTTCCACCTGTGTTATCAACCGGTATATTCCGATGTAAGACTCACGTTCCTCATTGGTTATGCCATTTTGCTTTTCAAGTTTCCATAAAAATTCGCTGTATTTTTGTTCCTTTTCATCAGGATTTTCTGATTTTATCTGTCTGGCAGTATCGCTTATTTCCTGCATCGTCATTTTCAGGGGAGAGATGCCTTTTTTTATCATTTCCACCGTTACCGCAGGCGTCATATCCTTAAATGCCCTCTGCACCTGTTCGTCTACGGCCTTTATGCGCAATATATTCTGCTCTGTAATATCTGTATTATTGTACGCAAGTATTCTGACTGCCCTGCGATTTTCATCAATGGTATCCATTCCGATATCCTTAAGTATATCATCCACATTTTGAAATGCTTTGGATATGCTGTCGCCCATGTCTGCTCTCGGTGCTGTCATAAGCGTTTCATAGCCCTGCGATGCCTTCTCAAAGGACTGCTGCAGCTTCTGTCCGTCTGTATATATTTCATTTACGGTTTTCTGATTGGAATCCGGCTGCAATACATATGCCGGCTGAAGCTTTAACTGTTCAAAAACCTCCGTGACATTTTCATATGCACTCACCCGCTCATCAGCCGCTTTTATGCTGTCATCCGAAAAAATTGCCCTGTAATATTTATTTTCCTGCTCCCTGAGCTGCTCAACAACTCTCTCTATCGGCTCTGTATCTATAGAAATTCCTTTCTTTAACAGAGATAAATTTGCCTCCGCCGTCATATATAGTCTGGCTTCCTCAAGCTTTCTCTGAGCTCTTATCATATCCGGTGAGCTGTTATAATGTTCATTATCTCGTGAATTGTCATTGTTGATATATTTTGTGCTGCCTGATTTATCAGACTGCGATTTCCTCGTTTCTATAGCTATCGCCAGATTCTCTATAGTGACAGGCTCTTTCTCTGTCTCTAGAGAAATCACATCCTCCGGTGTGGCCTCCTTTAAAACATTCTCCGCCTTAATAGCACAGTCTGTTACAAGTCCATCCCGTGACATTGTTGCATCAATTGCTTTTCCACCCAATGCAATAGCCTCTGCCACTGATTTTGCATAGAATGTATCATCAGTTTTTCCTGTATTTAGAGCAATCCTGTCTATTTTATCCGCCAGCAATATATTTTCCGGTGTCACATCAAGCTGATTGTTCAAAAGCCATCTGCACTGATTAATATTTTCTTCATTCTGCTCTATTTTGGCATCATTCAATATCTCATCTATCTGCGGTTTCAGATTCTCAAACTGTGCATCAGATATCTCATAATTTGTGTTCTGCTGCACTGCGGCCCCCTGCATGCTGCTGTAGGTTGCCTTGTATACATTTGAAATCGTAGGCTGCATAGCGTTTTTTACCATATATGCCTTTGTGTCCTGTGATATGTTTTCCAGTTGCTTTGCCTGCATAATGGCATTTTGACAATCACTTATATTTTCATCGGTTGCCGGTACATCATATGTCTTTAGCTGATTTGAAATCATCGTGGCTACCGCTGCATTACCTGTAATATCCGATATCTGCTCCTCACTCAGACTGTCACCGTAAATAGAAATGTCCACTCCGGCCTTTGCAAGCACTACTTTTATTTTATCTGTCTCTGTGACTATCACATCATAGCCATCATCCTTTGCATAATTATAGTCATCCGTTGTTGTGGTATTTGCCACCACAACCATCTCATTACGTCTGTTTTCTGTAGATTGGCTGCTCTCATCAATAATTCCTTCTGCTATATTTTTATCCTTTGAATCCTTCTTATTCTGTGGCTTTCCATATATAGTGTCTGACATATCCACTGAATTTGAAGTACTGACTGTGGCGGCCTTTTTTTCACAATCTGACTTTACATCGTCCCTTATATAATCAGAAATACCAACACTCTCTGTCTGGGCATTTCCATTTCTTGCATCTATATTTTTGTTGACTACATTTTCTATCTGCATTATTACACTCCGTTTTGCAGCCATAATCATGTATTTGATTCCGGCTTAATATCAGTTTAATGGTAACTATTTAATATTATTATCGACAAAAAACGTGCAATAATAAAGACCGCACCTTAAATTGGTGCGGTCCATGTCATGCTTTGACCCTATTATATTATAACAGCATATCTGCAGAGCGATGTACTAATATTTAAATACAGCTACTCCATACGGTGCAAGCGGATAAGCAAACGAGAACGGTCTGCCGTCGCACTCTGATTTTACTGCTCTGTAATCCAGCTTTTTGTAAGACTGCTTCTTTGCCTTTCCCCTGCCCTTTGATGATCTCTTTACGTGCTCATGTGCAACCTTTTCGCCGGTAAACTTTGGATCCTCACTGTCAAGAACGAGCTGATATGTCTTGTGCTTTGGCACTCCGACTCTGTAATCAGGTCTCTCTACCGGTGTGAAATTTATGACAAATAGCATATTATTTTTGCCATCCCTGCTCTTTCTTATAAAGCTGAAGATGCTTCTGTCTGCATCGTTGGCATTTATCCATTCGAAGCCTTCCCAGCTTGAATCCAGCTCGTACAGACAGCGATTTCTTCTGTAGAGATGAAGCAGCTCCTTCACCCAGTTCTGAATCTTTTTATGCTCCGGATTCTCAAGCAGATACCAGTCGAGCTCTCTTTCCTCGCTCCACTCCTGCTTCTGTGCGAACTCCTGTCCCATGAACAGAAGCTTCTTGCCACAGTGTCCCATCATAAATGCATATCCTGCCATGAGGTTTTTGAATTTATCCGCCTCAAGGCCCGGCATTTTGTTGAGCATAGAGCATTTCAGATGCACAACCTCATCGTGAGACAACACAAGGATGTAATTCTCACTCTCGTTGTAGCTCATCGCAAATGTCATCTTGTTGTGGTTATTTTTACGGAAATATGGATCCAGCTTCATATAATCAAGGAAGTCATGCATCCATCCCATGTTCCACTTGTAGCTGAAGTTCAGTCCATCTTCCTCTACCTTGCCTGTTACTTTTGGCCATGCGGTAGACTCTTCGGCTATCATTACAGTTCCGTGATTTCTTCCAAGTATGAGTGTGTTGATATGCTTGAAAAATTCCACTGCCTCAAGATTCTTATTGCCACCGAACTGGTTTGGAACCCACTGTCCATCTCTCTTTCCGTAATCGAGATAAAGCATTGAAGCAACCGCATCTACTCGAAGTCCGTCTACGTGATAATTTTCTATCCACATCAGAGCGCTTCCAATAAGGAAATTCTTTACTTCATTCTTTCCGTAGTCAAATATCTTTGTGCCCCAGTCAGGATGCTCTCCCTTTCTTGGGTCTGCATACTCATATGTAGCTGTGCCATCAAAATTGGCAAGTCCATGCGCATCCTTTGGGAAATGTGCCGGTACCCAGTCGAGTATTACTCCGATATTATTCTTGTGGCACTGGTCCACCAGATATGCAAAGTCCTCCGGTGTTCCATATCGTGATGTCGGCGCATAGTAACCTGTCACCTGATATCCCCATGAGCCGTCAAACGGATACTCTGAAATTCCCATCAGCTCAATATGTGTATATCCCATGGTTTTAACGTATGACACAAGTGATTTTGCCAGATCTCTGTATGTATAAAAGCCCTCATCCTCTCTGCCCGGATGTCTCATCCATGAGCCCGGATGACACTCATATATAGCCATAGGTGAAGCATATACTTCTGACTCTGACATTGCAGCTCTTTTGTCCATCCACTCCCTGTCAGTCCATGTAAAATGGTCAATATCCGTGATTATTGAGGCTGTTCCCGGACGCAGCTCTGCATAGTTGGCATATGGATCTGACTTGTACAGCTTATCTCCATGCTCTGTTACAATTATAAACTTGTACATCTGCCCCTTTGCAGCACCGGGAACAAAGAGCTCGTACACACCCATTGTCTCCGGCTCAACACGCTTCATTTCATGGCTGGTCTCATTCCAGTCATTGAACTCTCCAAACACATATACTTCCTTTGCGTGTGGTGCCCATACATCAAAGCACACTCCTTTTTTCCCATCCTGCTCAGCCAGATGCGCACCCATTTTCTTATATATATCATAGTGCGTTGCCTGACCAAACAAATAGCAGTCCATTGCTGTAAAATTACACATATATATACCCCCATCAGTATTTTTATTTTTATTTTTATAAGATACTATTCTTACAAACAATTACTATTTTTCTTTGAAATGATCCTCTCTGAGGACAATTCTGTCATCATCGGTATATCTCTTGGCAGTGAGTATACTTATTGCCTTCTTCAATCCACTGTGAGCCTCTCTGTCTATGGCCTCATCTATGATTTCCTTTACCTCTGTCAGAGTAGTGGCCTGGTCTATTCTCTCAATATTGCTGATTCTGTTGTGCAATGCCAGTATTGCCATCTCATCTATCTTGTATCCAAGCTCTGTCGAATATGACTTGGCAAATAATACCAGCTCATCATTGGTAAAAATAGGCACAGATATCTTTTCAGTAAATTTTGCGGCAAAGCCTTCATCCATAGATAACGCTCTTTTGATTCCCTTGGATGTGTCCTCTAGAATATAAAGAGTGCCTGTTATATCATGATCCATCAAAAATGACAATTGCACTGCGGTATTACGGTCAATATCTCCGGCTCTCTCTATTATCAGACATCCTCCGGCTATTTTACGCAGTATCTGCTGCGCATCCTTTTTATTAAGTGCCGAGGCATCTATCTTGCCAAGCTTTCCTGTTGACTGATGTCCAACCTTTTGCAAAACCTTCACAAAGCTTGTGGCCAGCATTGTCTTACCACAGCCCTGCTCACCCTGTATTATAAGGTTACCGCTCGATGCATTACCTTTTTTATTAAGGTGGTCTATAATACCATTATAAGCCTTACAAATCTGATTTTCCATACCTTTTACAGGTATAAAATATGAAAATATTGCTCTTTGTTCATTAGTAAGCTCGTTAATATGTTTACTCTCAATCACTGTTTTGTCATCTTCTTCACTATCTAAATCCTCCGGTAATGAAAGATTAGGCATTTTCCTTGTTTTTGCCATCTCAAGCTTCTTTTCAATTCCCGGATTTTTTGCCGCCATTTTGGCTATTTCCTGCTCTATAAATGATGTTACATGTTCAAAATCTCTTGGTTTTTCCGGCTCTTGTTCCGGTTCTTCATCTGCCTCCTCATTCTTAAGCATATCATCTGTTATTTCCGGCATAAGCATTGTCGGCTGCGCAAGTATCTCAGCTTCCTCTGACTCCTCAGCCACTACGGCATCCTCCGGCTCACCGTCAAACTCTTCCACAGCCTCTGGTGTTTCAGGCTGTGGCTCTTCTACAGGCTCCTGTGCTTCAGGCTGTGGCTCTTCCACGATCTCCTGTGTTTCAGGCTGTGGCTCTTCTACAGGCTCCTGTGCTTCAGGCTGTGGCTCTTCTACAGGCTCCTGTGTTTCAGGCTGTGGCTCTTCTACGGTCTCCTGTGTTTCAGGCTGTGGCTCTTCTACGGTCTCCTGTGTTTCAGGCTGTGGCTCTTCTACAGATTTCTGCACAGGTTCCTGTACCTTAGGTATCTCAATGCCTTGCATATATTCATTCTCAAGCAGCTCCTTCGGTGTCGCTCCTGCATCCAGCTTAGGTATGACATCATTGAGTCGCTCCATGATATCCCCGGCCTCCTGAAGTGCTCTCGCCTTCGCAGATTCCAGCTTCTGCTGATTAGCTTCGTTTAATGCTGTTTCAGCAGCACGTTTTGTCTTTTCCCACTCATCCAGCACATCCTGTATAGACATCTGTCCTGTAATCTGGTGCTCAAGCTGGGTCTTTTCATTGATCACCATGGACATCTGTCCATCTGAGTCCTCACCCAGCAGCTCCTTAAAATTCATCCTGAGCGAACTGTCAATTTCCTCATCTGTTGCTATATGCTGCTCCTCGTCGGAAGGCTGTTCACTCTTTTTACCATCATCCTTGTCCTTCAGGAACTTGAGAAATGGAATTTCCTCAACTATTTTTTTAATATTATCCATGGTATCAGCAACTTCATTTTTGCCCTTGGCATCCATAATCTGCTTCATTCCCTTGGCAATCTCTTCCTGAAGATTCACGGTATTAAACTTTTCCTGATTTACTGTAATCTGCGGTATTTTCACATCATCGTGAACTATCTCACCGCCCTTTACCATTTCCATGGCTCCAATCTCAGTAAGCTCGTCTTCATCAGCCTCTGATTCCGGCTCCGCTTCTTTTTTATTCTCCCTGGAAATATTTTCCTTTTCAAGCTTGAACTGTCTGTATTTTTCTTCCTGAGTTTTTGTCAGTGGCTGATAAAGCATTTTCAGCTCTAAAGCACGCTCAACATACGGTCCATCTCCAAACCACAGTATAAGCTCATCACAGGCTTCAACGCATTTGTCCACTTTTCCTGCCTTGTGATAGAGATATGCGAGCTCATAAGCCCACTCCTCCGTATATTCTTCTTCTTTTAATTCCTCAAGAATAGCAATAAGCTCATCAAATGAAGCTCCCTGCCCCTTTTTGATGGCATATCTTAATACATACTTCATATCATCATGAGGTGCTATCTCAACAAACTCATCATAATACTCTGTAGCAGCATCATAATCACCCATCTTGATGGCGACCTCAGCCAGTCTGTATATGATCATCCTGCCGATTGGTGAACGGTCATAGGCCATTAAGAGTATGTCCCTTGCATCCTGGTATCTTTCGGCCTTCTCGTAGATTTCGCCGATTTTAACGAGTGTATTTACATTTTTAATTTTGTTCCAGTTTATGCTATCTGCAATCTCTGCTGCGCTCATATAGCCCTCCTCGGCGCTTAGGGCTTTTATCTGATCCAGCTTGAGATTGTATTCGTATTTATCCACTTATTTCACCTACTCGTATTTAAGCTTATTATTTTTTGTATCTACACCTGTTGTCTTTGTATAATCCCTTGTGTCCTCAGGAAGATTCTTTTTCCTGAGTGCATAATTAACAACTCTTCTCACAATATAGTATATCACAGCAAAGGTTGGAACACCAAATAACATTCCAAGAAAACCAAACATTCCTCCGCCGATTAGTATGGCAAACATAACCCAGAAGGTCGAAAGACCGGTAGATGAGCCAAGTATCTTAGGTCCTATGATATTGCCATCCACCTGCTGCAGCACGACAATAAATATCAGAAGATAAAGCGCATGCCACGGACTCTGAATTACTACTATGAGTAACGATGGAATTGCACCGATAAACGGTCCGAATACCGGAATCACATTTGTGACACCGATAATCACTGCAACAAGCACCGATGATGGAATCCTTAAAATCAGACATCCGAAATATGCAATCACACCGATAATCAGTGAATCTATTATCTTACCGCTTATGAAACCTCCAAAAATCTCATTTGTCTTTCTGATCGTCTCAATGATGATATTGCCTGTCTTTGGCTTGCAGACAGCATATATTATCTTTTTACTCTGTCCTGCGAGAGTCTCCTTAATACTCATCACATAGACCATCACGATTATTCCGATAATAAAATTAAGTAAGCCTCTGACTACCGAAATCACACCGGTTGTAATCTGTGCAACATATTTCTGTGCCTCAGGAATCAGCTTTTCTGTGGCATAATTTTCAATGTAGTCGGTTGCATTCTGTAAACCTGTGCTCGCGAGCTCAGCAATTTTGCTGTCCCCGAAATTGCCGTTCTTTATCATGTTGATGAATGCCGCAACATCATTTGGCAGTGTCTTCATAAGTCCCGATATACTTGCTATGACAGAAGGAACAATAGCCGCAATGAGGAGCGAAATAATCGCTACAAGAATAATAACCGAGCCTGTGATTGCAAGAGCTCTTGAAACCTTTCGCAGCTTGCTTTCGCTTTTCATTTTTTGGGAAAGAAGCTTTTTAAAGCATCTTTCCAGCCACAGCATGACAGGATTCATCAGGTATGCAAGCACAAGTCCCATTATAATAGGCATTGCTGCCGCAAGCAGCTTGCTCCATATGCCTGCAAAGCCCTCAAATCTGTACAGTGCAAAGAAAAACAGTATACTGACTGCAAACGTGACAAATACCATGACACCTATTCTGATCAGATGTGGCCATTCCTCACGCCCCGGGTGCGAATTCTGCTTCGCACCCTTATCTGCATTTATCTCAATGTTTGATTTTTTACCAGCTTTTCCGGTTTCTTCCATCGGATTAGACTCTCCTTATTTACGGTTATAGTTGATGAGACATCCCTTTAATATTATCTCTCTTTCATCATCTGTGAGCTCACCCATCTTCAGTGTAAATGGCTTTAATTCACCATCCTTGACAACATATGCCTCAAACTCCGTCTTTGCATCCTCGATTTCCTTCTTGATTCCCGGAAGGAAGATATAGTCGAGGTTGTGGAACGGAAGCTCTCCCTCATCGATGATGAATGGAAGCATTCCCCAGTTGATAAGGTTTGAACGGTATCTCTTTGTGGCATACTCGTTTGCGATATTTGCCCAGCCTCCAAGTACCTTCTGGCAGCTGGCAGCCTGCTCTCTTGCTGAGCCATCACCCGGCTTAACAGCAAAAATTGTGCTTCCGAAGCCCATATTCTCATGGCTTGCCTCAGGGAATTTTTTCTTTACTACTCCCATGATTTCAGCAACCTCAGGAACAGCCTTTCCTGCGCACTCACCACTCTCTATAGCCTTCTGGGCCTTCTGGATTTCCTTTGCTCTGCCTACATACTCAGGATCCTTTCTTGAAAGTGCGAACTCTGCAAGTCCAAGAGGGTTTGAACGATATGATGATGTCTCTCCTGAAGGAATGAGCTCATCTGTTGTAGTAACAGGATCATGAATCTCTGAAACCACCTTAAGGAGCATATTCTCAGGAAGCGCGCTCATTGTCGGCCAGTCCTTGATGTTTGGTCCGAACTGGATTTCAACTGAAGGATCTGCCACTCCATGGCTGTCAAATACACGATTCTCATATATAGTCTTGTCAAAGAAATATTTTGGCTTTGTAAAGTTGACATCAATATCCGCTGCTGATGTAAGGAAGCCCTTGTTTGCTGCTGTTGCAGCGATTGAACGCGCATCCATGAGTGCCACTGAGCTGATCTGTCCGTTCTGTACCTTAGAACCCTCTCTGTTAGGGAAGTTTCTTGTTGAATGACGGATAGAGAATGCGTTGTTGGCAGGTGTATCTCCTGCACCAAAGCAAGGTCCGCAGAAAGCAGTCTTTACGATTGCACCTGTCTCAAGAAGCTTTGCTACAGCTCCGTTTTTCACAAGCT
This sequence comes from uncultured Lachnospiraceae bacterium, assembly GCA_900317585.1. Classification (GTDB taxonomy): domain Bacteria; phylum Bacillota; class Clostridia; order Lachnospirales; family Lachnospiraceae; genus Roseburia. The sequence continues at coordinate 71,167 of ONHG01000008.1, forward strand.
CCATGTATATTGGAGTAGATGCCGGGTAAACACTCAGTGTAAACTCGTCTGCTCCGATTGAATGTCCGTTTAATATGTCAGCCGCATCGCAGATATTCTCAAATCCACCGCCTGCACAGCCTGCGATGATTCCCTGGTCTACATACAGTTTTCCGTCTCTTACCTTACTCTTTAAATCAAGCTTCACCTTGCCGTCAAAGCTTACCTCAGCTCTCTTCTCACAGTCATCGAGAATATCCATGAGGTTTGCATTGAGCTCATCGATAGTGTAGGTATTGCTTGGGTGGAATGGCATAGCTATCATTGGGCGGATCTGGCTTAAATCAATCTCAATAAATCTGTCGTAGTAAGCCACCTCACCCGGATTAAGTTCCTTATGATCCTCAGCCCTACCGTGAATCTCAAAGAATTCCTTAACCTGGTCATCTGTTCTCCAAATAGAAGAAAGACATGTAGTCTCTGTTGTCATAACATCGACACCTATACGGAAGTCAACGCTCAGATTAGACACACCCGGTCCTACAAACTCCATAACTTTGTTCTTTACGAAGCCGTTTCCGAATACCTCTCCGATAATTGCAAGTGCGACATCCTGTGGTCCAACGCCCTTGATTGGCTCTCCTGTCAGGTAAATACCTACTACCTCAGGCATATCAATATCATATGTCTGTTCGAGAAGCTGCTTAACAAGCTCAGGTCCACCCTCGCCGACTGCCATAGTACCAAGTGCACCATAGCGTGTATGTGAATCAGAACCAAGTATCATTTTTCCGCCGCCGGCAAGCATCTCTCGTGCAAACTGATGGATAACTGCCTGATGAGGTGGTACATAGATTCCGCCGTACTTCTTTGCACATGTGAGACCAAACATGTGGTCATCCTCATTGATTGTTCCACCAACTGCACAAAGGCTGTTGTGACAGTTTGTAAGTACATACGGGATAGGGAATTTCTCAAGTCCTGAAGCTCGTGCTGTCTGAATGATACCTACAAATGTGATATCATGCGATGTAAGCTTATCAAACTTAATCTGAAGCTTGTCCATATTGCCGGATGTATTGTGCTCCTTTAAAATACCGTAAGCAATTGTCTCCTGCTTAGCTGTCTGTTTGTCGATGTCCATGCCGGTCTTGCTTTTGACAGCTGCCTGAGCCTCTGGTCCATCAATTATTACTTCCTTACCGTTTAAAAGGTAAGCACCATTTTCATATAATTTCACTTATTCTACCTCCGTATGTGTATTTCAAAATTCTTTTATTTACTATTATATAATATTATAGGTAATTGTGGCAATAAATAAATCACCATCTACCTTAATTTCGAATTTTCCTCCCATCAAATGGGTCAGATTCTTTGCAATCGAAAGTCCAAGTCCACTTCCTTCAGTGGTTCTCGACCTCTCTCCCCTCACAAAACGCTCTGTCAGGTCCACATTTCCGTCGCTTACTATGTCAAGCTCGTTCTTTGACACATTCTTTATTGTAAAAACTGCCTTTGTATCTGCCTTTTCAAGCTCTACATACACTCTGGTATTTTCCAGTGCATATTTTGCGGCATTAGTATACAGATTTTCAATAGAGCGGTAAAGCTGACGCCCATCCGCATAGATAAATATCTGTTCTGATGGAATTTTTGTAACTATTGTCAGATTTCTCGACTCAAAGCGCTCATTGAATTCACCTCCGGTCTGGTATAAAAGCTCAACCAGATCAAGCTTTTGCATATTGAGCTTCACATTTCCCGAGGTAATCTTTGATGTCTCTACCAAATCCTCTGTAAGCTGCTTTAAGCGCTGTGACTTTTCCTCCAGCACATGTATATAGTATTTGGCATTTTCATTTTCCAGATTTTCCCTCTTAAGCAGGTCAACATAGTTGACTATTGATGTCAGAGGAGTCTTTATATCGTGTGATACGTTTGTTATTAAGTCTGCCTTTAATTTTTCATTCTTAAGACTCTCATTCACCGAGCTCATAAGACCCTGGCGTATATGGTTGACAGCCTCCGCCACCTTTTTCTGTTGCCCATGAAACTCATTGACATTGAGTGTAGTGTCAAGCGCTCCTTCCGAGATAGCTTCAAGTGCCTCCTGTATGCGCATTATCTCTTTGGTTTTTTGTGTGTGGATATCCTTTTTCTCAATAACTCTTTTCAAAAGCTCATAGCCCTTATACATCAGGCTGTGTGTGCAAAGTATATTACCTTTTATCTTCCTTACAATGCTCTGGTATAAAATAATAAAAGCCAGATCAAACAAAAAAGTAAATGTGCCTGTCGTCATAATAAGTGATGCATAGTCAAAGTGCTGGTTTTTTACGCCTGAAATCACTTTTCCCATAAATACCATGAGCAGTGTAAATATCACTAGCATCACATCAGAGTATACCTTGTCAATCGGTAAATAGTATATTGTGTAATCATCCTCTGATTTTCTGCCGGCCACGTTTGCCATATATGCCATGCTCACAAAGCTGCCTACCAGGCCCGCAAGCGATATTAGTGCATATATATCAATATTTTCATGCGCATCGTGCCTGAATGCATAGCCTGTGGCAAACACTCCTGTCACCATAAGTATCATGCATAGCTGATGTAAAACTATGACCGCTGCTTTTTTTCCTATCATATACTGCCTCATTTGTTTTCCTCTATCTTATAGCCTACTCCCCAGACCACCTTCAGATAGCGTGGCTCCTTAGGATTTATCTCTATTTTTTCCCTGATATGTCTGATGTGCACTGCAACTGTATTGTCGGCGCCTATCGCCTCCTCGTTCCATATGCTCTCATATATTTCGTTTATTGAGTAGACCTTTCCCTTATTTTTAAGGAGTAAAAGCAGGATATTATATTCAATCGGTGTGAGCTTTACCTCCTCGCCATCCACAGTCACCTTTTTTAAATCATCATTTACCAAAAGGCCTCCGGCTTCATAAACCTTGTCTCCGGCTGCATCATTGCTTGACAGAGTGGTATATCTGCGAAGCTGTGACTTTACCCTTGCCACAAGCTCAAGCGGATTAAAAGGCTTTGTGACATAATCATCAGCTCCCACATTGAGTCCGAGAATCTTGTCAGCATCCTCTGTCTTTGCCGATAGAATGATTATCGGCACCCTGCTTTCCTTTCGTATCTGCAAAGTGGCTCTTATTCCATCGAGCTTTGGCATCATGACATCTATTATCATGAGGTCTATTTTTTTATTCTTCATAATTTCAACTGCCTGTATGCCGTCGTAAGCCTTCTCCACGTCGTAGCCCTCCTGCATCAGGTAAATCTCAATTGCCTCAACTATTTCCTTGTCGTCATCACAAACTAATATTGTCATATTATCCTCCTTCTATGAATTTTGATTAGAAACCTTCTCCTGCCGTTAGTCAGCTATATTTTATCAGATTATCCACTTTGTTTTTCTTAAAATCTGCTTAATATTACCCACTTTTAAATATAAGCCAAAAAGCAGCCGTTCTATTTTGAACTGCTGCTTTATAATTTTAATCAGATTTGCTAATTATTTCTATTGCCGGTGATGCTCTGCCACATCTTATGTATTCCGTCTGTGAGCTCCTTGCCCTCCTTTGTGTTGATGACAGGTGGCTTTCCGGCCCGACCGGCAGATGATGTCCTGTAATTCTCCGGCGAAGAGACCTCCGTATCCGATTTTGATGTTTCTTTATTATTGCTTTCGGAATTAGCTGCTGAGTCCATTGCATTGTCTACAATCTTCACATCACCTACTACTCCGTCTCCCAAATCGCCATCATACACTCCGTCTCCGTCAAGCATTCCACGCTTTCTGAAATAATCCATATTTACCTTGATTGCAGTCTGACGATTAGCATATATTGACTTTTCTTCGTTGTCAATAGTACGCTCCTCTGCAGGCTTACCTGCATTTTTCTGACGTTCTATCTCCTTATTTCTGTCATCGATAATCTTAAGATACTTCTCCGTATCGGACAAATCCTGAAGCTGTCCCTTGAGCTCATACTGGTTAGTTTTAACTATCTTCTCCTGCTCTGCAATCCTATCCTTCATATTCTTGCACAGCTTTTCAAGTGACTCGTTGGTATCATTGATGATATCACGCACTCTTGAAAGCGCCTCATCCGTATAGATAACCGATGCTGCATACACATCCTCAGCCTTTCTGCTTGCATCCCAGACTATCTTATCCCCCTTCTTTCTGAACTCTCTCTCTGCGTGATTGCGACTCTGCTCAGTAAGCTCATACTCATCCTGCATTGCATATATACACTTATTCAGCTCAGCAAGTAAATCTATCATTTGCTGCTTGTTTATGATCACCCTGCTCGGCTCCGGCTTATACGGCTCTGCCTTTGAGAGCATGATATGAATTTCTCTTAGTACCTTTTCTGTTTTATCGTTCGCATTCATTTTCTATTTCCTCGGATTAAAATTAACAGTAACTATTCAGAACCACTGAGAACAAAAAAGCTGATGTGTCATGCTTGCATGTAAGCAGCAGATTTTCTTGTTCTCAAGGTGGCTCGAATAGAGCCACCCCCCACATATATGAGCAAAATTAGTTGCGTAGCAACGAGAAAGCACGAGTATCGTGCGTTTTTGTGAATGTGTGTGGGGTGGTTCTGAATACTCACCACTTACCCATATTTTATATGAAAATCCGCTTCTCGTAAATAGCCAAATGAATAATAATGATATGAGGGTCAAAAGGTATTCTGCCCCTCATTTATAATTAAATCAATCCCGCTGCCGCATTTCTCAGTTCGTCTGCCGCATGCTTTATCTCGGCAGCCTGCTCTTCGCTCACATTTCCGGGCTTTGTCCTTGAAATAAGCTTCTTCACATATGAAAGTGACGATTTCACACTCTTTTTCTGTGCGCTGTCCATAGCCTTTCTTTTTTCCTTGTCAGCCATGACATTTTCCACCTGTCGCACAAGCGTATCAGCCTCACTTCTTGCATCAATATAAGCCTTTCTCTGTCCGTCTGTTGCCTCATACTCCTGTGCCTCGCGGATTGCCTGCTCAATCTCAGAATCAGACAAATTTGAGCTTGCGGTAATCGTAATCTCCTGATGCTTTCCTGTGCCCAGGTCCTTTGCAGAAACCTGCACAATGCCGTTTGCATCTATATCAAACGTCACCTCTATCTGCGGCACACCTGCCGGAGCCGGCTTGATGCCCTTTAACCTGAAGTTTCCAATCAGCTTATTGTCCCTTGCAAACTGCCTCTCACCCTGCAGTACCTTTATATCCACAGAGGTCTGGAAGCTTCCTGCAGTTGTAAAAATCTGGCTGTATCTCGTAGGAATAGTCGTATTTCTGTCAATAATTTTGGTTGAGACACCACCAACTGTCTCAATTCCGAGTGAAAGCGGTGTGACATCCATCAGTATAATCTCTGCCGCACTGCTGCCTGCGACAATTGCTCCACCGAGCTTGCCACCCTGTACTGCTGCACCGAGTGCCACGCACTCGTCAGGATTCAGGTTGTGTGAAGGCTCTTTTCCTGTAATTCTTCTGACCTCCTCAACAACAGCCGGCACACGTGTCGAGCCTCCTACCAACAGCACCATTCCAAGCTCTGCTGCGGAAATCCCCGCATCTGAAAGTGCCTGATTTACCGGAATGGCCGTTCTCTCCACCAGATCCTTTGTTATCTCATTAAACTCAGCCCTTGTGAGGTTCATCTCCATGTGAACCGGCTGTCCCTTTACAGTGGTGATAAATGGCAGGTTGATAGTGGTTGAGGATGAGGATGAAAGCACCTTTTTTGCCTTCTCAGCCTCCTCCCTGACACGCTGCATAGCAGTATTATCCTTTCTCAGATCCACATTCTGCTGTCTGTAAAACTCTGTGACAAGATAATTCGTGATTCTCTCATCAAAATCATCTCCACCCAGATGATTATCACCGGCTGTGGCAAGCACCTCTATCAGATTGTCCCCTATTTCGATAACAGACACATCGAAGGTTCCTCCTCCGAGGTCATAGACAAGAATTTTCTGCTGCTGTCCGTGGTCCAGTCCGTATGCGAGTGCCGCAGATGTTGGCTCATTTATGATTCGAAGCACATTAAGCCCCGCAATCCTTCCTGCATCCTTAGTTGCCTGCCTCTGCGCATCCGAAAAATATGCAGGAACTGTGATTACGGCGTCTGTCACTGCCTCACCCATATAGTCCTCTGCATCCTTTTTCAGCTTTCTGAGAATCATAGAAGAAATCTCAGGAGCTGAATACAGCTTTCCGTCCACTTTTGCCCTGAAATCGCTTCCCATCTGTCTCTTTATTGAGAAAAATGTCCTGTCCACATTGACTGCTGCCTGCCTCTTTGCAGCCTCGCCAACCAGTCGCTCTCCATTCTTTGTAAAAGCCACTACAGACGGAGTTGTTCTCTGACCCTCGCTGTTAGTTATGACTACCGGCTGATTGTTCTCCAAAACTGCCACACAGCTGTTTGTTGTTCCTAAATCTATACCTATAACCTTACCCATGATTTTCCTCACTGTTTTTTTATTTAAGTCTCATAAATAATTGATTTTTTTGACTTACTATTTCATCCTAATACTACTTTAAGCTTGGAAAATTCACTCGTCAAGGCATGAGGCTGTTATTTCAGAGAATGTTTATACTTTTAATTTTTAATACACAACATAACAACAAAGGCACCGCCGAAGCAGTGCCTTTGTTGATTAATTTATAGATTGGATTAAATGATAATTGAGGATTGCTTATTCACTTACTTTCTTTTTGAGTAATCCGAGTAATCCACATGCAATGAAAGATCCGATTACCAATGCAACAAGATACATTAACGGATTTCCGATTGTAGGAACTACAAAGATTCCTCCGTGAGGTGCCATGAGTGTACATCCAAATGCCATTGAAAGTCCACCTGCCACTGCTGAACCGACTACACATGCCGGAAGGACATGAAGCGGATCAGATGCTGCGAATGGGATTGCACCCTCTGTGATAAATGATAATCCCATGATAAAGTTTGTAGGTCCTGCCTTTCTCTCCTCTTCTGTGAACTTGTTCTTGAATAAGATTGTTGCAAGAGCGATTGCGAGTGGTGGAACCATACCGCCAATCATAACTGCTGCCATAATATTGTAGTTTCCGGCAGCGATTGAAGCTGTACCAAATACATAAGCGGCTTTGTTTACAGGGCCACCCATATCTACTGACATCATTCCTCCGAGAAGTACTCCGAGCACTACTGCGCTTGCACCGTTAAGTCCATTAAGACCATTGTTTATAGCTGTATTTAAAGCTCCGATTGGAGGCTCAACTACAAACTGCATTATAACGCCTACCAGGAATATACCAAACAGTGGATAAAGCAGAACCGGCTTCATACCATCAAGACTCTCCGGAAGTTTAGAAAATACCTTCTTTAAGAGGAGCACAATATATCCTGCAACGAAACCTGCTACAAGTGCTCCAAGGAAGCCTGATGTACCGTTTGCTGCGATTGAACCGCCTACAAAACCAACTGCAAGACCCGGACGGTCAGCAATACTCATGGCGATAAAGCCTGCAAGAATTGGAAGCATAAATCCAAATGCTGTTCCACCAATTCCCTTAAACAGCGCTGCGGCCTGTGTAATAGTACCGAAATTTGCTCTCTGCTCAGCCGGCAGTGAATTAAGGTCAACACTGAATCCATCTATAAGGAATGCGATTGCGATAAGGATACCACCACCAACTACGAATGGAAGCATATGTGAAACACCATTCATCAGGTGCTTGTAAATCTGATGTCCAATGCTCTCTTTTCCACCAACTGATGAATGTGAATCCTCCTTTTTACCTGATGCCTTAAATACAGGAGCATCACCGGCAGCAATTCTCTTTATAAGCTCTTCTGCCTTATTGATTCCGTCAGAAACCTGACACTCAATAACCTTCTTTCCGTCAAAGCGGTCTGTAGGTACATTTGTATCACAGGCAACTATAACACCTGCAGCATTTGCGATTTCATCATCTGTGAGTACATTTTTGGCTCCGCCTGAGCCTCTTGTCTCAACCTTTATCTGATATCCAAGCTCCTTGGCCTTTTTCTCGATAGCCTCAGCAGCCATATAAGTATGGGCAATTCCTGTTGGACAGGCTGTAACTGCAACGATAAATACATCGTCCTTCTTCACCTCAACAGACTCTTTCGCCTTTGCCTCTTTGGCAGCCTCTTTCTCATCCTTTGCTTTTTCAGCGCTATCGATGATATTTAAAAACTCATCAACTGAACCGGAATTGATAAGAGAATTTGTAAACTGCTCGTCCATCAGCATAACAGAGAGCTTGCTAAGCACCTGAAGATGCACATTATCCTCTGTGTTTGGTGCAGCGATAAGGAAAATAATCTTTGCAGGTGTACCATCGAGTGATTCAAAGTCAACCCCATCCTTTACAACCATTGCCGCAAGACCTGCTTTAGTAACAGCATCAGACTTACAATGAGGAATTGCTATACCCATTCCAATTCCTGTTGTGCCTTCCTCCTCTCTTGCAAAAACACCCTTGCGATACTTTTCCACATCGGCTATTTTGCCACTTTTTGCCATCAAATCAATACACTGATTCAATGCTTCGGTTTTTCCGGCAGGCGTACCATTCAAATTGATACTCTCAGCTGCCAATAAATCCCTGATTGTCATACATCATTCCTCCTAATAGAATGTATTAATTATTTATATCAACCTTTTTGATACCGTTTGTTTAATTGGAAGCACTGTCCCATTTATCAATAAGTGCTTCAACCTCAGGCTTTGTAGCAAGCTCCTCAGAAAATGCACTTGCACTTCCTGTACATACTCCATAAATAAATGCCTGCTTATAATCATTTGATTTGAGGTATCCGTAAACAAATCCGGCTACCATCGAATCACCTGCACCTACAGAGTTTTTGAGCTTTCCTTTAGGAGCCTGTGCCTTAAATTCCTGTCCGTTCTCAGTAACAAGCACCGCTCCGTCACCTGCCATAGAAACAAGCACGTTTCTTGCGCCCTGTTCCTGAAGCTTCTTTGCATATTTTATCACATCGTCCTTGTCTGTAATCTCAACCCCGAATATCTCACCGAGCTCATGATTGTTTGGCTTGATGAGGAATGGCTTATATGCAAGCACATTTGTGAGCAGATTTCTTGTCGCATCAACCACAATATTTATTCCACGGCCCTCAAGATGCTTCATGATATCCATATACATTGATGAAGGCATCACATCAGGAATACTTCCTGCGAGCACAAGCACATCAGACTCCTTTAAGCAGTCTAGCTTCTCATAGAGTTTTTTAATGTTGTCCTCAGTGATTACCGGTCCCTGACCATTAATCTCGGATTCCTCATTTGAGCGAAGCTTCACGTTGATACGTGAAATACCATCCTCCACCTCTATAAAATCAGTATCAACACCTTTTTTTGCTAGAAGTCTTTTAATTTCATTTCCTGTAAAACCCGCTGTAAAACCAAGTGAAGTATTGCTCATTCCAAGATTCTTAAGAACCATGGAAACATTTATGCCCTTACCACCTGCAAAAATCTTCTCTCCAGTCGTTCTATTGACTACTCCTGTCTTAAAATCTGTTACATCAACTATATAATCTAATGATGGATTAAAAGTAACTGTATAAATCATGTTAGACCTCCTTAATATTTTTATATTTCTTATAGTTGTCATTGCTTAGTGCATTTGTAATAATTACAGCATCTTCAAAATCTGCAAACTTGATACTTGATACCTGTGAAAACTTACTGTCATCCGCAAGAATGTATTTCTCCTTGCTATTCTCCATAGATTTCTTTTTAACCATGGCCTCCTTTATCTCCGGAGTCGTAAATCCATTCTTCACAGTAATTCCGTTGGTTCCCCAGAAGCCCTTCGTAAAATTGTATTTATCGAGCGTAACAACGGCCTCATCTCCGACAATAGCCTCAGTAGTAGACTTGAACTCGCCACCCAGAATATATACTGTATATCCCCTATCGGAAATTCTCTTGGCATTAGTCAGAGAGTTTGTAACAAAAACCACATTCTTTGCAGTAATATAATCAATCATGACTGCCGTTGTAGTACCGGCATCTATATAAACAAAATCATTATCCACAATAAGTGATGCCGCATATCTGGCAATCTGTTCCTTTTCGCTGCGATTCTGCTTAATCCTGTTGATAACCTTCTCATCCTGAGTATGGATATTAGTGTTATTTGCAATCGCACCACCATGTACCTTGGTGAGATAACCCTTCTTGTCCATTGCAACCAGATCACGTCTGATTGTTGACTCGGATGTATCAAGCTCATCCATAAGCTGCTGAACAGTCACACTTCCCATCGAATCTAATATATCGAGTATTTTTTTGCATCTATCTTCCGCCAGCATCTAATCACCCCCGTTTATCAAATTATTCAAAGACTAATTATATAAGCCATTTATTTAATGCTCATTTTCAAATTACTGTATTAAACATTTCAACATTCATTTAACTTGTAGTATAATTATATTTTCATAATCAGTCATTGTCAATCATAATCAGTCATTTATATTCACAAATAATCACCATGAAAATTGTTAAAATTATATAAGCTCAAATTTCAAATTGTGTAATATATGCAAAAGTAATATTCTAATTTTGTGCAGAATATACTACATAAATCTTTATTACTGGCCTAATTGCTAATTTTAATATCTTTTCTATTACTAGTTTATAATCTAAAATATAGTTCAAATTAACTAATTTTGATTTAGTCACTATCCAATTTGACTGTTTTTGACTGTTTTGAATCTAAATGCATTGTAATTCATAATTCATCATGCTAGAATATGTTCATTATGGTACATATTTTATGATTAAAGGGTCAAAATGTATCATCAATGAGTTTATATTTTGTTATTTCACACCATTTTAGATAATTTATGTACCATCACAGCTACAATACTTTAAGTTAAAAAGGAGGATTTCACATGAAACAGCTTAATTGGGCAACACTCGGCTGCGGCGTAATAGCTAATGAGCTCGCGCATGCTCTCTCAAAGGAAGGACGCACTCTTTATTCAGTTGCCAACAGAACTCATGAAAAGGCCGTAGCTTTTGCACAAAAATATGGCATTTCAAAGGTATATGACAACATTGATGACGTCTTTTATGATCCTGATGTGGATATCATTTACATCTCCACTCCACACAATACTCACATCAATTATCTAAGAAAAGCCCTTTCTAATGGAAAACATGTACTCTGTGAGAAATCTATTACTTTAAATATCGCAGAGCTCGATGAAGCCGTCTCACTGGCCAAAGAAAATAACGTTATTCTTGCTGAAGCCATGACTATATATCATATGCCTGTTTATAAAAAGCTAAACGAAATAATTGCAAGTGGACAGCTCGGCAGGCTCAATTTAATTCAGGTCAATTTTGGAAGCTACAAGGATTACAATATGACAAACCGATTTTTCAGTCGTAAGCTTGCCGGAGGAGCATTGCTTGATATTGGTGTTTACTCACTTTCTCTTATCCGCTGGTTCTTCAAGGAAACACCAATACAAGTATTGTCACAGGTTAAATATGCACCAACCGGTGTTGATGAACAGGCAGGTATTCTGCTTATGAATGATGCAGCGGAAATGGCAACTGTCACATTATCTCTTCATTCAAAGCAGCCAAAACGCGCTACGCTCTCTTTTAACAAGGCATATGTGGAAATCTTTGAGTATCCAAGAGGAATGCAGGCAACTATTACATATACAGAGGATGGTCATAAACAAGTAATTGATGCCGGTGATACATCAGATGCACTGTATTACGAAGTATGTGATATGGAAAAAGCTGTAAGCTCAGCATCATCAGATGAAATAGAAACCCTCATGCACTGTCAATATACATATGATGTAATGAAAATTATGTCAGATATAAGAGCTGAATGGGGTATGAAATATCCTGAAGAAGAAAAATAGATTTGTATGTTCACTGTTATAGTTATATTATAAAAAATAAATAGTTGTTAAAAAAGCAATATAATTCTGATTATCAGGTTTATATTGCTTTTTGTATATAAAAGAAAGACCACATCATAAACTGATGTAGTCCTTTTAAGAGAGGTGACAGCCGGATTTGAACCGGCGATGACGGTGTTGCAGACCGGGGCCTTACCACTTGGCTATGTCACCATATATTATACTAAAAAACTCCCCGAGTAGGGCTCGAACCTACAACAACTCGGTTAACAGCCGAGTGCTCTACCATTGAGCTATCGAGGATTATTAAGGTTTGTACCTTCAAA
>ONHG01000005.1 GCA_900317585.1 uncultured Lachnospiraceae bacterium
TGTTGTCGACCAACGGCATGGCAGAGTAGCCAAGTCTGGAAGGGATAAACGCTGAAGGCATCTAAGCGTGAAGCCCCCCTCAAGATGAGATATCCCTCCATATGGAGTAAGACCCCTTGAAGACTACAAGGTAGATAGGGCAGAGGTGGAAGCATGGTAACATGTGGAGCTGACTGTTACTAATAGGTCGAGGGCTTAATCTGGTTAATAACTGAGAAAAACAAATCGGATTTGTATGAAGTTTTGAAGGTACAAACCTTTATATGGCCTAGTGGCTCAGTTGGTTAGAGCGCCGCCCTGTCACGGCGGAGGTCACGGGTTCGAGTCCCGTCTGGGTCGTTTATAGTGAGTCTTTATTCATGATTGTATGACGATTAAATCAGATGAATTTCATTTAACACTCGCTACAAGTATCGCGTGGGATCTTAGCTCAGCTGGGAGAGCATCTGCCTTACAAGCAGAGGGTCACAGGTTCGAGCCCTGTAGGTCCCATTTGACTAATTGTTTTATTAGTTATGCCGATGTGGCTCAATTGGCAGAGCAGCTGATTTGTAATCAGCAGGTTATCGGTTCGAGTCCGATCATCGGCTTTATACAATTTAATATTGAATTGTATTATGGGCAGATTCCCGAGTGGCCAAAGGGGACAGACTGTAAATCTGCTGCAACTTGCTTCGATGGTTCGAATCCATCTCTGCCCATTACTCTTTATAGAGTAACTAAATACTATCGCGGGATGGAGCAGTCTGGAAGCTCGCCGGGCTCATAACCCGGAGGTCATAGGTTCAAATCCTATTCCCGCAACTCGATGCGTAAGCATTGTGCCCAGTTAGCTCAGTTGGTAGAGCAACGGACTGAAAATCCGTGTGTCTCTGGTTCGATTCCGGAACTGGGCATTTTAATTTATTATGGGATATTAGCTCAGGTGGTAGAGCACTTGACTTTTAATCAAGTTGTCCGGGGTTCGAATCCCCGATGTCTCATTAGAAAAAGAAAACCATCACTGGTAAGAGTGGTGGTTTTCTTCTTCTATTGATATATGGTGAATTGAACTCCGGACAACGTGTTTGAAAAATGGTATCCCGCAAGGCTGGCAAGAGGCTCAAAAAAGCAGTAATTCGTAAGATTTCTTTAATATTTTATGTATTCTATTTACTTTAGGCTGATAGGATAGTACTCTTTAGAAAACGTACTCATAGGAGTGCTTATCAATAAATAAAGAGGTATATCATAATGAAGAAAAAACTGATAACAATTGTAATAGGAGCTATGCTTTGCGCAGGCTTGTTTGCAGGCTGTGGGCAGAGTACTACAAAGCAGGATAAGGCAGCAGGCACCGAAAATGCAAAGCAGGCTGAGACCAAAGACGAAGGTGAAAAGGGCTCACAGGAAGAGAAGGAGCTTACAGGAACAATCGATGACATAAAGGACTTCATGTTTGTAGTGACTGATGACAAGGATACACCATACAGCTTTACCTTCGATGAAAAGCCTGACGGACTTGAGAGTGTCGCAAGCGGAGATAAGGTGACTGTAAAGTATACCGGAACTATTTCAGAGGTGGATCCGTTTGAGGGAAAGATAATATCTGTTGAGAAGGCAGAATAAGGTACCATAATCATGGATTGTATTTTGACGGTTAATCCGCTATACTATAGCTAAGTATAGCGGATTATTTTTGTGGAGGCTTTTATGGCAAATACTTTGAAGTTACCGGTTGGAATTGATGATTTTAGGAAATTGAGGGAATCGGAATTTTATTATGTTGATAAAACAAGACTTATTGAGCAGCTTTTATTAAACTGGAGTGAGGTGACGCTTTTTACACGTCCGCGCCGCTTTGGAAAAACTCTTAATATGAGCATGCTTAAGAGCTTTTTTGACATTGGCACAGATGAAGCTTTATTTGATGGCTTATATATTTCAGGTAATAAAGAACTGTGCGATGAGTACATGGGAAAGTATCCGGTTATTTTTCTTTCGCTTAAGGGTGTGGAGGGATTAACGTATGAAGAAGCCTTTGAAGCATTTGTCAGGATTATGGGAAAAGAGGTAAACAGAGTTTCATTTCTGGCTGACAGTGATAAGCTTACACAGATTGAGCGGGAACAATATAAAGGGCTTACAATTATGAAAAATGGCAGGCTTGCTTTTGACAAGGAAAAGCTCATATCTTCATTACAGCTTCTTTCGCAGCTATTGTATAAGCACTATGGAAAAAAGACAGTTATTCTCATAGATGAGTATGATGTACCGCTCGATAAAGCCTTTCAGAATGGTTATTATAATGAAATGGTTTCGCTTATCAGAGGTCTTTTCGGGCAGGCACTAAAGACTAATGAATTTTTACAGTTCGCGGTGCTGACAGGATGCCTTCGCATATCAAAGGAAAGCATATTTACGGGACTCAACAATTTCAAGGTAATGTCGATTACAGATTCGCGTTTTGATGAGCAGTTCGGTTTTACTGATGAAGAGGTGAGAAAGCTGCTGTCTGATTATGGAATGGATTCGCATTTTGACGAGGTAAAGGAGTGGTATGACGGATATCACTTCGGCAGGGCAGATGTCTACTGTCCGTGGGATGTGATTAATCATGCGGATCATCTGCGTGATGACGGTGATGCAAAGCCTCAGACATATTGGATAAACAGTAGTGGGAACAGTTTGGTGAGGCGTCTTATCAATAGGGCTGATTCATCGACAAAGGATGAGATTGAGCGTCTGATTGCAGGTGAGGCGATTGAAAAGGTGATCCGCCAGGATCTGACATATGATGAGATTGAGAACAGCATTGACAATATATGGAGTGTGCTTTTTACTACAGGCTACCTTACCAAAGTAGGGGAAGTAAAGCTTGCGGATAGCGAAAGCTACGCTTATAAGCTTATCATACCCAACAAAGAAGTACGTGAGGTATTTGTGCTGCAGATTCAGGAATGGTTTAAGGCAGTTGTTGCAAATGACAATGATACGATGAAGCTTTTATCAAAGGCAATTTTAGATAAAGACGAGACGATTCTTGCGAGACAGCTAAATATCGTGATGGGGCGTATGATAAGTATACTCGATACAAAGGCACCTGATGACATGAAGGAAAACTTTTATCATGGTCTGCTTTTGGGTCTGCTTCGTGGCAGCAATCCGGAATGGCTTATTAGGTCCAATCGTGAGTCAGGTGATGGCTTTAGTGATATACTTATAAAGCCTGAGAATCCTGATTTAGGAATTGTTATCGAGGTAAAATATGCTAAGGAGTTTAAGAAACTTGACGCAGCTTGCGATGCTGCGATAGCTCAGATAAAGGAGAAGAGGTATGATGAGACTCTCCGCGATGAAGGCAGGTGTGATATTTTAGCTTACGGCATTGCATTTTGCAGGAAGAGATGCAGGGTAGCAGGAGAGAGGCTGTAGGAGCTAAATGATTAGGATGTGAATGTTTATAAAAGAAAGGATGATTATTAATGAATGAATCAAATAAAGTATCAGGAGCTGTTTACATAGTTCCTGTTATATATGTGCTTGGCATGTACATGATGCCGGTTTTATTTTGGATAATATGCAATATGCAGGAATCAACAGACAGCTTTGATGCAGGCTGGATAATTGTGTTGCCGATTGTTTTGGGACTGATTAATCTGGCCGTGGTGCTTATCCTTGGGAAAAGAATAAGCAGAGTACAGCTGCTAATTTGTACAAGTATTATCAAATATGCATTAATACCATTTTATGTAATAGGCGGGTTTTGCATTATAGTGGCACTTCTCTTAATGCTAACACCGGTTGTTGTCATGATATTTATAGGTCCTACTGTTGCAATTGTGCTATCAGCTATTGGCTGGCTGGGATTGTTAGGTGCAGCGCCTTTTTCAATTGCCTATATTGTAAGGGCATGCAGTGAGGGAGTACAAGGAAAGGTGCTGTCTGTATTTGCAGGCATATTCCAGTTCTTTTTTACGCTTGATGTAATTTTTGTGATTATACTGGCGGTGAAGGATAGGAGCTTTGTGAAGGCGCAAAAGGCTTATGGAGTGATTCAATAATTGAAGTGTTATAACGCAATAAAAAAGAGCTCTTTCAAGCAAAGTCATTAAGTTAAGAATTTTGACATAATTATAAAACACATTTCCGTTTTCGCTACCTCATTATCATTCAATAGCGAAAGCGGCCGCACATTTCGAATCATATGTCAAGCATTTATTACAAAATAAAAAGACCCTAGCATCATTTCTGATGCTAAGATCTTGATTGGTCATCTTAACTTAATGACATTGCTCCAAGAGAGGTTTTTTAATGCAAGAAATCGGAGGGTTCGAGCTCCGGACAACGTAATTTGATATGGATTTTGTAGAAACACTCTATCCGACTAAAAAGATAGTTCATCTTCAATACAAAAAAATAGTAAAACTGCACAAAAATTGATTGAAAATTTGTGCATGTTTGTTAACACTTTCAGAGGCCAAGGTGATACTATAATAACCGTAAAAACCCCCCAATACATTATATATTTTTTACTATCCCCATAGTAAAATACCTTCTCCTAAAAGACAGCAGAACGATGGCTGTCTTTTTTTTACTATATTTTAAGAAAAAGACAGCCAAATATTTATTATCTATTATTCTTTTGCAAAGTCGAAATTCTACAGTTGAAATGCTAAAATTACATTATAAAAAACATCATTAGATTTACACCGTCAGATTTATATTGCTTCCTGCCCGCAGAGATGTGTAGTAATCATCATATGACGAGCTGCTCATCTGGCGTGAGACACGATACAGACTGCTTGTGAAGTCATTGTCATTTCCGAACAGAGAATTAAGAGTGTCTGCGTCGGCCTTTTTGACAAGCTCCTCATTAGCTTTCAGAGTACCGTCCTTGTTTATTGTGATGCCAATGTCCTCAAGCTCGTCGGTGTATTTGCCTGCCAGCTTTTTGAGCTGCTTGGCGTAACGCTTCATGGAGCTTGAACTGCTGTTTGAGGCAGAATCAATGGAATTGTTGTATGTGTCAACAAGAGCCATGACTGTTCCGCGGATGTTATCTGTATTTTCGTCGTCCGAATACTTGTAGTTCTTTAATTTTTTAGCTGCGCGGTGCAGGGCGGTTGAATCATCGTAAGCGAGCTCTGTAACACTATATTCTTTGCGTTTGGATGATTTCATGGCATCGCGGTTGTTTGAATAAAAATTTCTCATAAAATATGTTGCTGAAAGATTTGTTGCTGAACTTACTCGTGTACTCATGTTAATCCTCTTTATATTTTTAAAGCTTAAAATAATTGCGTTATAACTACGATTTTAGGTTTTATTTTGAACGTATAATCGCACTTAAATAATTGTTATAAATATTTTATCGGATATTTGCACGAAAAAGTTTACTTATGCGATCAAAAGAAGTAAAATATAAAGGAATGCGTAGAATAAGAAAAACGCGATTATGCAATCGAAATGCTACCAAGCAAAGAGTAACAGAACATAATGTAAAAAGCATAATGTACTAAAACAAAATGTAACAAACATAAAGTTACAAAAAATGCAACAAACATAATGTAACCAAAGGAGGATATGGGGCATGAGTAAAAAAGCTTTCGGTACAACATCAAAAGGAGTGGAGGCATCGCTTTACGAAATCAGCAATGGCAGTGGAGTGAGAGTACTTTTGACAGACTATGGCGCTGCAGTTGTATCTATTTTTGTAAAGGACAGGGATGGTAATGAGAGAGATGTTATTCTCGGCTATGATGATGTGAAGTCATACGAGAAGGAGGATTGCTATTTTGGTGCTACTGTCGGTAGATATGCAAACAGAATTTCTGATGCAAAGATTAATATTGATGGAGTGGAATACAAGCTTGAGGCTAATGACAATGAGAACAGTCTTCACAGTGGATCAAATGGTTTTTCTAGGCGCTTATGGACTGTTAAGGAGCAGAAGGCAGATGAGATTATCTTTGAGATAGAGGATGCAGATTTGGAGCAGGGATTCCCGGGAAATGCAGTCGTTGATGTGACATTTAAGGTGACAGGGGAAAATGCTCTCGCTATTATATACAATGCAAAGGCAGATAAGACAACTACCTTCAATATGACAAACCACAGCTATTTCAATCTGAACGGTCATGCATCAGGAAGCGTATACACTCACACATTGCAGATAAATGCTGAGCATTACACACCTGTAAAGGATTCCAAGGCTATTCCTACAGGTGAGATTGCACCGGTTGAGGGCACTCCATTTGATTTTACAGAGGCTAAGCCAATCGGAAGAGATATTGAGGCAAATGATACACAGCTTCACTATGGAAGCGGATATGACCACAATTTTGCAATAGACAAGACCGCTCCGGGAGTAGAAAAGGTCGCAACAGCATACTCTCCTGAGAGTGGCATACAGATGGATGTATACACCGACTGTGTCGGAATCCAGCTTTATACTGCCAACTTTATCGTGGGACAGGAAGGCAAGGGCGGAGTCAAATACAATAACCGCGATGCATTCTGCCTCGAGACACAGTTTTATCCAAACTCAATAAATGAGACCAACTTCAGTACACCTGTTACAAAGGCTGGCGATACATACCACACAGAGACAGATTACAAATTCTCTGTGAGATAAAATGCTTCTGTTTGCATGCAAGTATGATGCTATTTGTATGCATGATGCACCGGTTTTCCGATTCTCAGTGGTTTTGAATAGTTACGATTAAAATTAGTTAATCATATTTATGCCAACGTAAGAGATACACAGAATAGTTAAAGCCCACCATATTGATGAAATTTATCATTAATATGGTGGGCTTTCTTAAGCTTTGTTTAATCAAACACTGATACAGTGGTTTTATTTCCCGAAATGTGGTATAAATATATTTATATTTATGTGTACAATTATGTGTACATTTATATGTATATATATGAACTGCCACAAGGTTCCATTAAACCTCGGTAACGATAGAAAGCAGATTGATATAACAGACTATCCGGATACATTTTGTGGCTGACTTCATATATTTCTGAGGAATATACCATATGCCGGCGCACCCTCACAGCCTGCAGGTGCGAAGTCCCCACCAAAAAAATTAAAAGCGAATAAATATATAGCATAGAGGAAAAAACCATGAAAATAGTATTTTTAGATTCCAAAACAATTGGTGACGACATCGACCTTTCCGAATATGACAAGCTCGGAGAGGTTGTCAAATATGATTTTTCGACAACAGAGGAAGCAGCGGAGCGCACAAGGGATGCTGATGTGATTGTTTTAAATAAGGTCGAAGTAAATGAAAAATCTATAGGACAGGCAAAAAATTTAAAGCTCGTATGTGTGACTGCAACAGGCACAAACAATCTGGATAAAGAATATCTGGCAGAAAGAGGCATTGAATGGAGAAATGTTGCAGGGTATTCTACAGAGACCGTGGCGCAGCATACGTTTGCATTGCTATTTTACCTGCTTGAGAAGCTGAGATATTATGATGATTATGTGAAGAGCGAGAAATATGTGGGCGATACGTCGTTTACGCATTTTTCCAATGTGTTTCACCAGATTAGCGGTATGACCTGGGGCATCGTGGGGCTTGGAAATATCGGAAGACGCGTGGCTGATATCGCAAAGGCTTTTGGCTGCCATGTGGTTTATTATTCTACATCAGGAAGAAATTCACAGCCGGGCTACGAGAGGGTGGATTTTGATACTCTGCTTGCCAAGTCTGATATCGTGTCGGTGCATGCACCGCTCACGGATGATACACTTGGTCTGATGGACAAGGCTGCGTTTGAAAAGATGAAAAAATCTGCGATATTTTTAAATCTTGGCAGAGGTCCTATAGTGAATGAAGCGGATCTGGCACAGGCGCTTATGGATGGAGAGCTGGCGGCGGCAGGTCTTGATGTGCTGGCGCAGGAGCCTATGAGTGAGGACAATCCGCTCCGTGCGATAAAGGATTCAAACAAGCTGATTATCACACCGCATATTGCGTGGGCAAGCGTTGAGGCAAGAACAAATCTGATGCACATTATATACAGTCAAATTGAGGACTTCTTTGCTAATTAGGAAATATTTTTAAAATCAAATCGCAACATTAAGAGGCAGCCTTAAGATAAAGCATTAAGAGGCACATTAAGAGGAAGCATTAAGAAGCAACATTAAGAAGCAATATTAAGAGGCAATATGAAGAGGCAGAAATGAGCATCAAATTTGAGATAACAAAACAAAACAACATACATTTTGGAATTGCAGCAGTGGCGGCCGCGCTGGTAGGTTACTTTACATCGGCAAGCTGGTGGGTGATTCTTTTGTTTGCGGCAGCATATTTTGGACTTGTAAATGTGAAGCTGGAGCTTCCGGTGAAGCTGTCGTGGCTTTGGGCTGCGATACTGCTTGCCATCGGAGCGATACTATCTGTTTTTTCGGTGCAGTATGTGCTGCTGACAGATGAGGACTTTGTGAAAACCACCGATATGGTATGCGTGGTGAATGTGGTTCTGGCGCTCGCCATATATCTGGTGATACTTTTTATCACAAACAACACGAGGCTGACATGTACCATAGCATCAATTGCCATTCTTGCGTTTGGGTTTATAGATTACTTTGTCTATGAATTCCGTGGCAATGAGTTTACATATGCGGATTTGAAGTCAGCGGGAACAGGACTTTCTGTTGTGACAAAATACAAATTCGTCATAGACTACAAGTTTTTGTATGTGATTTTGGCGGCTGTTTTGTATATAGTGCTGGTAAGGCGCATAGAAGTGCAGTTCGAGTCAGCTATCCATATGAGGATTATTTCGATTCTTCTCACAATAATATGCGTGCTGTATGTCATTATGAATTCCATGTCACTGAACACCGAGACCTGGGAGAAAAAGGGCACGTACAGAAACGGCTATCTGCTGAACTTTGTGCTCGGCATAAGGGACAGCTTTGTGAAGGCACCTGATGGTTACAGCAAGGCAGCAGTTGACAAGATAGCAGGCAATTTCAAGGAAACGGACGGCTCATATTCGCAGTCTGATGCGAAAAATCCGACAATCATTGTTATCATGAATGAGTCGTTTGCGGATTTGTCGGTGGTGGGAGATTTTGAGACCAACACGCAGGTCACACCGTTTATGGATTCGCTGAGTGAAAATACGCTTAAAGGCTATGCTCTTTCGTCCGTGTACGGTGCAAAGACGCCGAACTCTGAGTGGGAATTTGAGACAGGAAACTCGATGGCATTTCTGCCGGACGGCTCGGTGGTTTATCAGCAGTATATAAATGATGACCCGACATCCATAGTCTCAAACCTGAAAAATATCGGCTATACGACGGTTGCGATGCATCCGTACTATGCGACAGGCTGGAGCAGGAACAAGGTTTATCCGCATCTGGGCTATGATGAGACTTACTTTATAGATGATTTTGACCAGACAAAGATACTCAGGGAATATATCACTGACCAGGAGCTCTATGATAAGATCATTGACCGCTACGAGAAAAAGAGCGATGACGAGAAGCTTTACATCATGGGAGTCACGATGCAAAACCACGGTGGCTACGGAGAGAGATATGACAACTTCAACCAGGAGGTTTACAAGGTTGGAGCGTCATACACCGATGCGAACCAGTATCTGTCACTTTTGAATGAGAGTGACAAGGCGCTCGAAAATCTCATCACATACTTTAAGGGTGTGGATGATCCGGTAGAGATTGTGTTTTTCGGTGACCATCAGCCGGGATTATGCAATGATTTTATCAAGCTCTTAAATGGCAAGGGCAATTCCGGACTTACGGAGCAGGAGCTTGAGAATTTGTACAAGGTGCCGTTTTTCATATGGACCAATTACGACACGGATGCACAGGAAGTTGATGTGACGAGCCTCAACTATCTGTCCACACTGACGCTTGAGAGAGCCAACATAGATTTGCCGGCATACAACCGGTTCCTCGCAGAGCTGATGGAGAAGATTCCGGCGATAAATTCAAGGGGCTATTATTCGAAAAAGAATGAGTGCTTTATGCATGTGGATGAGGCAACAGGAGACGAGGCAAAATGGATAAAGGCATACAATATCCTGCAGTACAATTCGATGTTTGACGAGAAGGACAGAAGTTCACTGCTGTTTCCGTACCTGAAATAATGTGATGATTTGAAGCAGCCATAAATACACATATGAGAAAATGAATTAAAGATAATTTGCGGAGACTATAGTGGATGGAATGGCACATGCTAAAGTGTGCATACATGTTGAGGAGGATTTTTCAAGAGCATTTGTGCTAAAGCACAAGGTAAAGCTATTTAAGAATAATGATGACAGGAATGAGGCATATATGATAAGCAAGACAGAATTTGAAAAGACACATATAGCAAAGGGGGAGAAGGAAAACCGTAAAAAAGCGGTCGTTTTCGACCTTGATGGAACACTTCTCTATACACTCGAGGATTTAAAAAATGCAACAAACTATGCATTGAAACAAAGTGGCATGCCGGAGCGTACACTCGATGAGGTGCGCAGATTTGTGGGAAACGGAGTCAGACTGCTGATGGAGCGTGCAGTGCCACAGGGGGCAGATAATCCAAAGTTTGAGGAGACCTTTGCATTATTCAAGGAATACTATGATGCGCATTGTAACGACAATACATCGCCATATGATGGTATTATGGAGCTGCTCGAGGAGCTTAAGGTGCGCGGCATCAAAATGGCTATCGTATCAAACAAGATAGATTTTGCAGTAAAATCGCTGGACAAGCTGTATTTTAAGGATTACATGACAGCAGCCATCGGCGAGATGGAGGAGGAAGGCATCCGTAAAAAGCCGGCGCCTGATATGGTGCAGAAGGCACTAAAGGAGCTTGGAGTGACACAGGATGAGGCAATCTATGTGGGGGATTCCGATGTGGATATCGCCACAGCGAAAAACTCAGGTCTGGAGTGCGTATCTGTCACATGGGGCTTCAGGGATGTAGAGTTTTTGAAGGAGCATGGTGCAACAAATCTGATAGATGAACCGGTCGAATTGTTAAATTACGTATAATCAGGAGAACTTTGATTTATGCTTTCAGAAAAGGGACTATTGATAATTGAAAAGCTGGCAGAGCACAACAATGAGCTTGTCACATCAAAGGCTCTTGCTGCGTCCACAGGTATGTCAGAGCGAAGTGTGAAGACATATCTGAAGGAGGTGGCTGATTTTTGTGAGCAAAACTCTATGACGCTCGACAGAAAGCCGGGCAAAGGCATGAAGCCGTGCTTTGGCGATGCGCAGATAGGAAAGATTCTGGATGTGGCAGGGCGGAAATCGGCAGCAGTATCGCAGAAGAAGCGACAGAACTACATATCGTATATTCTGCTAAGTGGCTGGGATACATACACGTATGCGCTTTTTTCGGAGGAGTTAAACGTCAGCAAAAATGTCATCATGGATGATATAAATGAGCTTGACGCAGAGCTTCTGCTCTATGGCATTAAGGTGCACAGAACGGCGGGCTACGGAATATATGCGACAGGCAGTGAGCTTGATATCAGAAAAGCCATGAGGCATTTCTGCAGATATCCAATCAGTGATAAGCAGGTTATCAAGACCGATGACCACAGGCTTTCAAGACGCGCGGCCGAGGTGATAGCCAATAATTTCAGAAGCGTAAATCTGTCGATGGCGGTTGACATGATACATCATGTGGAGAGACGCTTTGATATCATCTTTACGGATTACACATTTCAGATGCTGGCAGAGTACATAGCCATTGCACTTTTCAGGGTGGATGTGGAGAAAGAGCTGAAACCGGATGAGTTAGATTTGTCGAACCGAATGTGTGATGCTGCAAGTGATGGGGATGCGGGCACCGGAACAGAGCAGCAGGTACAGAAAAATGGATTCATAATGACAGAGCATGAGCATATGGCAAAGGAGGCAGCAGGCTTTCTGGAAAGATATCACGGCATCAGCCTCTCACAGTCTGAAATCATGTATCTGGCAATGCTTTTTTCCTGTGCCGAGGGACAAAACCGCGTTGTCATGTCCTGTGAGGAGGCGCTTAGCATAGAGGATGAGATGATAGTGTATCTGTCAAATCTTCTCGCTGCCAATCTGATTGAAAATGAGCTTCTACGTGAGAGCATGCGTAGCTTTTTACCGGGCTCCATTGCGAGGACTCATTTTGGCATAGAGATAGACAATCCGTTTCTTTCCGATATCACACAATCGTATGCCAGTCTCTTTACGGTATGCTTTACAGTATCGAGATACTACGAAAAGTACACAGGTGCCATGCCGAGCGAGAATGAGATAGCTTTTATTGCCTTGCAGGTGGGCGGAGCCCTGCATAGAAATCCTATGACAGTACGCGCAGTGTTAATCGGTGCAGCAGGCTATGCGACCGGCAGTATAATAGCGGGCAAAATAGAAAACAGGGTGCCGGATGTAAGGATAGTAAGCATTTTGTCGTCAGACCGCATAGAGCATATTGACGAGTATGACTGCGACCTCATACTCTCGACCATAGACACACAGGCAGATATCCACAATGACATGAGATTTCTGTATGTTTCTCCACTAATCAGTGCGCAGGATGAGAAAAATATCAGAAACAAGTGCTTTGAGCTCATGACCGGACAGAGCGCGGAGGTCAGCGAGTTTTCACAGATGCTGTCGGAGGAATTTATCATATTTGAGAAAAAGGCGAAAAACCGCAAGGTTGTTTTAAAGTGCGCGTGCCAGCTTCTTATAAACAAAGGAATAGTGCAGAGCGAGTTTGCGAGGGATGTACTGGAGCGTGAGAAGGTGGAGGCAACCGCTGTGGGCTGCAATATAGCCATACCGCACGGAAAGCCTGAGCATGTAAACCGCTGCCAGATACTTGTTATACGTCTCGACAAGCCGATAGAGTGGGGCGAGAGGATGGCAGACATGATATTTCTGCTTGCGATAAACTTTGACAGTGTTAACACGACAAAGGCATTTTTCCATGATTTCACGAAGCTTCTGAATGAAAATGGAGCGACTGACAGGCTCAGGGAGGCTGCTTCACCTCATGAGCTTTGTGCAGCTATCCGAAAAGAGTTGGGGTGGAACTGAAGCTGTAGAACGATTTATTAAAATAATCAGCAATGAAATTATAACCAATGAAATTGTGGTATACATTTTATCTAAATTATTTAAGAACGAGAAAATAATATTATGAAATCAGATTACATTTCAGACTTGATTATTATAGCACTGCTTTGTGTTGGGTACATATATATGAACAACCGCATATCAGAATATCAGGGCGAAACATACTTGTGGAAAAAACTGCTTGGTGAATCGGAAAAGAAAATAATAATTGAGTTTAAAAAGAAAAACATATTGGTTGAGAGTCTGTTTTTGTTGGTACTTGCAGTGATAAATATATCAGGTGATATTTTAAATTGGCTGATAAGCATTATTAATATTGTGATATTGATAAATAATATGCTATTGTTAATGTTTAGAAGAAAATACTGCAGAAATATATCCGGGAAAATATTTATGATAGTAGCATATATTTATTTTATTTGGATTTTCTTTACAGTTATTCAGGCAATAGTTGCAGGCGGTGAAGTATATGCAATCGTCATTCGTATAGTAAAAACAAAGTGTATAGGCGGTGTGGCGGAGGTGCTGAAACATCCGCCAATTTCTCTATTTTTGATAAATACAATAATGTGCCTTTATCTGGTTTATACAGTGTCAACTTATGATAACAGAGTGTGCTCAAAAGCTAATTATAAACCGAAAAAAAGGTGTATTAGTTTATCTCAAAATATAATAATGATTCTGGTAATATATGCGGGATATATTTTTCTTGCTATAAATATTTCACAAAACGCAAATGTTTTTTCTGTGATAACATGCATTTTTGCTATATTACTGAGCGGATGCATAGAAGATTTTTTCCGAGAGGATATCTGCAACAGACAGTGGTACAGGCTTTTAGGTGAAAAATATAGTGGCTTATGGTGCAAAAAAATGATGGTTGAGCTGAAAATCCAATTTGTCGTATTTGCGGCATATCTGATTTGTGCATTTATACATAAATATGATGTTAAAATCGTTTTTATGGTTTTGATTTATATGGTAGAATGTGGACTTTGCTGGGTGACATATTTTGCTTTATATTATGTAAAAATGAAAAAAAGATATACAACTTTAGAAATGATGAAATTGTATGCGGCAATGTTTTCAATTACAGTTCCGGGGATAAATATATTGTTATGTGCATGGTGGTATGTACGAGGAGCCAGGAGGTGGAATGAATATGTTGGAGATTTGTAATCTGACAAAAAAATATGATAGGGAAAAGGGAGTATTTGATTTAAGCTACAGTTTTGAAGAGGGAAAAATCTATGCTCTTGTAGGACCAAATGGGGCAGGAAAGACTACACTCATACAGATGATTGCCGGTATAAGTGAGCCTATGAAGGGGCAGATTAGGCTTGATGATCAGAATACATTGTTGCGGAAGAGTAAATCACAGATAGGTTATGCATTGGAATTGACCGGAAATAATACAAAACAGACCGTTTTGCAATTTTTACGGATGGTGTGTGATATTAAGTTTGGAGGAAAACATAAAGAAGATATCATGTCATTTCTGACAGATTTTGAACTGGAAGACGATAAAGATACAAGGATGTCTGAGTGTTCGCTGGGAATGAAGAAGAAGGTCGGAATAATAGCATCATTTATAGGTTTTCCAAAGCTTATTTTATTGGATGAGCCAACGAACGGAGTAGATACAACCGGTCTTATAGTCTTGAAAAAATATATTGAGTCTGCCAGGAAACATAACTGTATTGTTATAATTTCAAGTCATGTACTTGATTTTGTGGATAGTGTTAAGGATGAAATAATTTTCCTGAAGAAGGGGCATCTTGTTGTAGGAAACAAAGCTACAACTGAGGAACAATATAGGGCTCTGTTTATGTAAATATCACATTAATACAAAATTGCACCAGAGATGGTGCAATTTTGCATTTTGGGGAATATTGAAAAAACTCATACCGCACAGTACAATAAAACCATAGAAAGCAACGGACATATGAATCATATGTGTGGGCATAATAAATTAAACGAAATAAAAAATTCAGGAGGACAAATCTATGGTAAGCAAGACAATGGTAGTAAAAGCAGCAGAGGGACTTCACATGAGACCTGCAGGAGTTATCGCAAGAGAGGCAGGCAAGTTTGATTCAGACGTAACAATCGTATTCGGCGACAAGAGAATCAACGCAAAGAGCCTTGTAAACATCATCGCAGCATGCATCAAGAAGGATGCAGAGATTACATTCGAGTGTGAGGGAGCTGACGAGGAAGCAGCACTTGCAAAGATGGAAGAGCTCGAGGCAGACAACTTCGGAGATTAATCAACCAGTAAAGTCAATCGGAGGTGTGATATGTACAAAGGAATCGCCGGCTCAGAAGGAATCGGAATCGGAAATGTGGTCATTATCGAAGAACATGAGATAGTGATTGAGAATAAGAAAATTACAGATACAGACGCTGAAATCGCACGTCTCCAGGGAGCCATTGAGAAATTTGTAAATGATACAAACGCCATGGCAGACAGAATGGAAAAAACAGTCGGAGCAAAGGATGCGGATATCCTTCGTGGACATATCCAGATGCTTCAGGATCCGACCATAGAGGAGCAGATTACAGCGCTCATAGTAAGTGAGAAAATCACGGCAGAGAAGGCACTTGATCAGGTGCTTGAGCAGACAGCAGAGATATTTGCACAGATACCTGATGAGCTTTTGCAGCAGAGAGCAACAGATTTCAGGGATATCAAAGCCAGAATCCTTAAGATTCTGCTTGGAATCGAGGACTACGATATCTCAGCAGCTCCGGCAGGCACAGTGCTTGTGGCACATGACCTGACACCATCCATGACAGCAGGTATCGTGGCAGAGAATATCGCAGGAATACTCACAGAGGTGGGCGGCAGAACCTCCCACTCAGCAATACTTGCAAGAGCTATGGAAATCCCGGCAGTTCTCAGTATTGACGGAATCTGTACATCTGTCAAAAATGGTGACAGAGTGGTACTAAACGGAACAAGCGGAGAGGCAATCGTAAACCCTGACGCTGAGACAGAGCAGAAATTCGCTGGGCTGCTTGAGGAATACAAAAAAGAGAAGGAGCTCTTAAAGAAATTTGCGGGTGTGCCGACAGTATCAGCAGACGGCACAAAGGTAGAGCTTGTATGCAATATCGGAAAGCCTGAGGACGCAAAGAAAGCTGTAGAGTGTGACGGAGAGGGAATAGGACTTTTCCGTACAGAGTTCCTTTTCATGGACAGAGACACAATTCCTACAGAGGAAGAGCAGTTTGAGGCATACAAATCAGTAGCAGAGACAATGAAGGGCAAGCCTGTCATCATCCGTACACTCGATATCGGAGGCGACAAGGAAATCCCATATCTGGGCCTTGAGAAAGAGGACAACCCATTCTTAGGTTACAGAGCTATCAGATTCTGTCTCCAGAGAACAGACATCTACAATACACAGCTTCGTGCACTTGTGAGAGCCAGTGCATTCGGCAGGATAAAGATAATGGTTCCGCTTGTGACAGGCGTAGATGAGCTTCGCAGTGTAAAGGCAATGGTAGCTGACATCATGAAAGAGCTTGATGCAGAGGGCATTGCATACAACAAGAACCTTGAAATCGGTATCATGATGGAGACACCGGCAGCCTGCATGATGGCGGATGTGCTTGCAAAAGAGGCAGCCTTCTTCAGTATCGGAACAAACGACCTGACAGGCTACACGATGGCAGTAGACCGTGGAAACTCAAAGGTAGCATACCTTTATTCAGCTTTCAATCCGGCAGTGCTTCGCGCAATCAAGCGTATAATCGAGTGCGGTAAGAAAGAGGGAATCATGGTAGGCATGTGTGGAGAGGCAGCAGCAGATCCAAAGCTCATTCCGCTGTTACTCGCATTCGGACTTGATGAGTTCTCAGTGAGTGCCACAAGTGTGCTCAAGACCAGAAAGACCATCGCAGACTGCAGCATGGCGGAATGCAAGGCATTGGCAGACAAGGTAATGGCATGCGCTACAGAGTCAGAGGTACAGGCAGTGCTTGCACAGCAGTAGATGCTAAATCCAAACAAGTATAAAAGTTAGTAAAAAAGTATAAATAAGAGTAAAATATAAAAGTATAACATTGAAATTTATTATAAAGACGGCTGAACCGGTGGGGACCGGGACGGCCGTCTTTTTTGCATACACAGAATGCGAGATGAAAGTTTAGTCATTTACGATTTGGTTATTTACGATTAACTAAATTACGATTGACTAAATTATATATAAGTAATAAAATATTGTGTATAGAGATGGAGGGAGAAGAGCTATGTTTATAGGAAGAGAAAAAGAGCTTGCAACTTTAAACGGATTATATAATTCGGATAAATTTGAATTCACAGTAATCTACGGCAGACGAAGAGTGGGGAAGACAGCTCTCATAAGCCATTTTATACAGGATAAAAAAGCAATATATTTTATGGGAGTAGAGAGCAACGAAAAGCAGAATCTGGAGAACTTTAGTCAGGCAATCATGGAATATGCTTCAGGAATAATGCCAGGGACTTCATTTGTGTCATTTCAGGCTGCAATAGAATATGTATTTAAATTATGTGAAAATGAAAGACTGGTGCTTGTCATAGATGAGTATCCATATGTGGCAAAAGCTTCGAAAAGCATGGCTTCAACCTTGCAGATGCTTATTGATAAAAATAAAGATAATTCTAAAATGATGCTTATATTATGTGGCTCATCTATGTCTTACATGGAAGATAATGTGCTGGCATATAAGGCGCCTTTGTATGGCAGAAGAACCGCCCAGATGAAAATACTTCCGTTTGATTTTGAGGATAGCTGCAAATATTTCAATGGATTTTCAGCAGAGGATATGGCTCTGATATATGGTATTGTTGGTGGTACTCCACAATATCTTTTACAGATGAATGACAGCATGAGTGTAGAGGACAATATAAAAAATGTGTTCCTCAACCCAGCATCGGCAATCTTCGAGGAACCTGAAAATCTGTTAAAGCAGGAAGTCCGTGAACCTGCTGTATATAATGCAATAATAACAGCAGTAGCAACAGGCAGCTCCCGTATGTCGGAAATCGCAACCAAGATAGGCGAAACGACAAGTGTATGCTCACAGTATATGAAAAATCTGATTAATCTTGGCTTAATACGGAAAGAAACTCCATATGGCGAAAAGGAGTCCAGAAAATCAATATATGCAATAGCTGATAATATGTTTAGATTCTGGTATCGGTTTATACCTGAAAATAATTCTATCATTAGCAGAGGTGCAACAGAACTTGCGTATAAAAGAATTGCTCCAAATCTGTCAGATTATATGGGCAGGATATTTGAAGAAATATGTATGCAGTATCTGTGGAAATTGCTGCTTGATGGGGAAGCACCTGTGGAATTTAGCAATCTTGGACGATGGTGGGGAACGGATACGCAAGAGAGAATACAGACAGAAATTGATATAATGGGTGATCAGGATAAAAGCACCGCATTGTTTGGAGAATGTAAGTGGATAAATGAAAATGTGGATGTAAAAGTGCTCGAAAAGCTGAAAAAGAGAAGCAGATTATTTAGATATGAGAATGTCCATTTATTTTTATTCGCAAAAAAAGGATTTACCCAAGGGTGTATTGAGGAAGCCGGAAAAATGGGAAATGTATCGCTGGTGACATATGATCAGATATATGAATATTTTAAATAAAAAGTATTTGTAGACAGTGTTCGTGAAGAGGACCGCGTTGAGTGGCGTACAGAGGGCAAAGTTAATGGAAGAGCACAGTATAGTGGATTTTTTGTATAGGAAATGAGTGGAGTGTAGAAAACTTAAGAATTCTTTAGATTTACTTAAGCGTTTTCTTAAGAGTTTGCATGTAAAATAAGTTTATAGGCATCTATAAGAAACTTTTAATAATGGAATGGGAGAAATGAGATATGAACAAAAAAAGTGTAGCTAAAGAATGTATTAATGTAATATTACTGCTAATAAATATTAAAATACCATCAATAGTTTATGACTATTATTTTAAATACTCTGAAGGTCCATATTTACAAATTGCAGTGATTGTAGAATATAGTTTGACTTGTATAGCGTGGATGATATTGATATTGTATATAATAAAAGTTTTAAATTTAAAGAATAAAGCCGGCATTGATTAAACAATAAAGAAGGGGGAAGTATGTAGTGGAAAAAAATAGAAAACAGATTATTATCTGCGTAGCGATTGTCGCTTGTGCCTGTGTAATCAGTGTATTAATTACATATAACATATTACAACAAAAAAATCATCTGACAGTGGAACTCTATTATGGAACTTTTGATTTTTCAGAGTATCAAAATGTTGAGAGTATCAATAAATTAGCCATTATACATGATAACGATGAAAAACAGGGTGAATATGAGATGGAGATAGAGAATACTGATAAGGTTGAAACGGGAATCTGGAAATGGAACGATGATGGTTATATTACCTTGTATCAAGATGATAAAGCAGTTGCAAATCTAGTGTATATGAATGGTAAATATCTTTTCTTTGATGCCGATGTTGAAATCCAAAAACTTAAAAGGATATCTGAAACGGCAATAGTAAGATAATTGAGAGCATAAGCTTCTTTAGATTTCTTTAGAATTATTTATAATTATTAAATGATTTTTCAGGTTATTCTTTATATGTATATAGTATTGTAAAGCCATAGATGTCTATGGCTTTTTTAATGTTTGGTAGTATTGAGGAGATGGATATGATAGAAACAGCTATTATATATATAAAAAGAAATAAAATAAAATCTTTGATTATCATA
Organism: uncultured Lachnospiraceae bacterium; assembly: GCA_900317585.1. Classification (GTDB taxonomy): domain Bacteria; phylum Bacillota; class Clostridia; order Lachnospirales; family Lachnospiraceae; genus Roseburia. Next base: position 19,846 of record ONHG01000005.1, read on the forward strand.
CTGATTATCGCGACAATAATTCTGGGTGAAATTATTGGCCTGCTATTAAGCAATGCCTCAGAAAAATCTGAGAGAGATGCATATTTATATAATGGGGCAGCCTTAGTAATTGAGGATGATAATGGAGGTTTTACAAAGAGTGATTATGATGAAATCAGAAAAGTAAAATATGTTACAGGACTTGGGGCGTGGAGAGAGCTGATTGCAGACCCGGTGGATACAGAGAATGTAAAGGAACATAAAGGAATAGATCCGGAGAATAAAGATGTGAGCAATCGGGCTGATAAAATGGTAATTGTTGCAAATATGGATGTGCAAAAATATAGCCTGTTTTCATGGGAAAAGAATGTATCTCTTATTGAAGGAGAATTTCCTACTTACAAAAATAAAGGAATTATTGTAGAACAGCGATATGCGAAAAAAAATAATCTTAAGGTAGGGGATGAAGTTAAATATACTATAGGAGATCAATCGGAAGCAACATCTTTACAAATATGCGGAATTTATAAAGTGGACAGTGACTTCGAAATATATGACTCAAATGAAGAGGGAACCTCGGTATACATACATAGTCCATATAATTCTATATATGTAGATTATGATTATATTGTAGAGTTACTAGGGTTAGAGTACACCGCGTCAACGGGAAGTGAAGTGTATATTGATAAGATAGAGCATATAGATGCGGTAAAAACCCAGTTAAAGAAAATGTATGGAGATAATGTGGAAATATATGATAATACTTCTAATTATCTCGATTCAGAATGTAAAGTCGTAGGATTGATGGGAAAAACATCAAAAATAATTTGCTGGATGATAATTATAATGGGCGAAATTATTTTGTTAATCATTTTTTCGTTTTATACTATCCAATACCAAAAAGATACAGGCCTATTTATGGTACTTGGAAGATCAAGAAAATGGTGTATAGGTAGATTTGCATTTATAGGAATGATATATGCAATTAGTGGTTTGCTTTTGGGTGTGCTATTATACTGTGTGCTTGGCAATTTCATATGTAGCATTATAAGTGGTATAGGTAAGAATGTCATAATTAATAGTACAGACAGAGCCATAGGTGGATATGATACACCCGGAATATTTCAAGGCTTTGAGGTACGTATAGAAATGAGTGCTTTTTTTACTCTGAAAAACATTATAATTCTATTAATAATTTCGTTGGTTAATTGGATTGCATTTATGGTACTGCCGGTTGTAACAACTGTTGAAGAAAATGCAAAGAAACTGTTAAATTCGAAGGGATAGTGGTAAATATGTTGGAAATGATTAATGTATCGTATGCATATAAATCTAAGAAGGAGATTGTGCATGTGCTGGATAAAGTTACATACAGATTTGAAATAGGAGAAATGTATGGAATATTTGGCCCGTCAGGTTCAGGAAAGACAACGTGCTTATCGTTACTTGCCGGTTTAGAAAAACCGGATGAGGGGGAGATTTTGCTGGATGGAGAAAATATACAAAACATTGGTGGAAGAAAGCTGCGCCAAAATAGTATATCATTGGTTTTTCAGGATTATCAGTTATTTGATTATATGACTTCCCTTGAAAATGTAATGGTTGCAGCCCAGATAAGTTTACCTGATGTACCAAAAAAAGAATTGATTAAAATGTGTAGAGACAGCCTTGTAATGGTTGGACTTGATGATAGTCAGATAACCCGAAAGGTTACGGAATTGTCAGGTGGACAGCAGCAAAGAGTTGCAATAGCGAGGGCGTTGATAACAGATGCAAAATATATTCTGGCAGATGAGCCTACAGGAAATCTGGATAAAGAAAATCGAAAAAAAATTGTCGAATTGTTACAGCAGATAGCTCATGAACAGGACAGATGTGTTATAGTAGTAACCCACTCGGATTATGTAAAGAAAAAATGTGATATTTGCTATGAAATGGGAGATGACGATGAGGAATAAATGGTGGCAGGCATGCAAAGAATTATTAGGGAGACCGGGGCGGAATATACTAATTGCTATTTGCATATTTGTACTGACACTGTTTTGCGGAATTGCAACATTTTTAGATTCGGCAATAGAGAGCTTTTACAAATCTTTTGCAGATATGGCAGGATGTTGTGTTCTTGTTGAATTAGACGATTTTTCTACTTTAGATGATTGGAAAGATATTTTAGAATATGCAGATAATAATAAAAATATACAGTGGCATAAAAAAGCTTCTCGAATTGCAGCATTATAGTGTGGTAATTGCACAAAACGGTATGGAGGCTTTGGAAAAAATAGATGAATCGTTCAGCCTTGTAATAATGGATATAATGATGCCGCAGTTGGACGGCATTGAAACTTGCAGGAGAATGCGTGAAAGACACAGTGTTCCGATATTGTTTTTATCAGCAAAATCGGAAGAACTGGATAAGCTGGAAGGGCTTGAAGTGGGCGGTGACGATTACATGACTAAGCCATTTTCAAACATGGAGCTTATTTCAAAGGTTAAAGCTCTTATCAGACGATATCGGGTATATGACAGTGGAAGTGCAAATCGCACAAACAAGGATGAATCTATAGAGACAGATGGACTTAAACTGTTTACGAATCGAAACAAGGTTGAGATTAATGATAATGAGATAAAATTAACAGGAAAAGAATATGAGATATTAAAATTGCTAATGAAAAATCCTGACCGGATATATACGATTGAGATGATATACGAGATAGTGTGGGATGAGGCTTTTACATATAATGCAAAGAATACTGTTATGGTACACATTAAAAATCTTAGGAATAAGCTTATAAAAGCATGTGGTGATGCATGCATACACACAGAATGGGGAAGAGGATACCGTTTTGAGAGATGATTTAAAGAGGGTAAAGAAAAAGCTGTTTTTGACATTTGCAATTGCGATTATAGGGACATGCGTTGTTTTTGGACTATTATATTATCTGGGAATTGATTTGCTGAACAATTATATTGAAGGTACATCTCATTTAATATACGATAATGAAAAGCCATATATAGATGAGTTTCAACAATATGTGTCTGATAATGATATAAGTACTACAGATGTCGAGCAATATGATGAATGGATGTCGGATCATGATATTGCGTTTTATAGTGTTCAGGAAATGGGGAAGGTAATATACAATAAATCAAATGTAGATAAGCTTATATCTCCAGCTAAAAATATGTATGATTACCGATTTACAGGAAGCTATGAGCTGCCTGTCCAGTTCGCCGATATAGAAGCGAAAGTATTTATATATACAGGATTTACGATAAAATATTATATAGCTTTAATGATTTTTGATGTGGGATTTTCTCTTATGATGGGAATTGTATTTGTGTATCTACGCATCAGAAAAAATATAGTGGGCTATCAAACAGAGCTTGAAGCATCACAGGAACAGGAGAAAAAAGCGCGACAGGAAAAGGATGAACTGATGCGTAATATGGCTCATGACCTGCGTACGCCATTGACTGGTGTTATGACATATGTTGATGTAATGAAACTGGAGAACGAAGCATATGCCGAGAATATGAAAAATCTTAATTTTATAAGTGAAAAGGTATTGGATATCAGGACTCAGGTAGACAATCTGCTGGATTTTTCAATTGCCGGTTCACAAAGACCTATTGAATTGGATGCATCAATGGATGTTGAGTATATATTTGGAGATTACCTCTCAGATGTGTGTGCTCAGCTTATGAAAAGCAATTATGAGGTTGATGCAGAAGGAATAAGCTTTAAGCAGGTAAAGGTTGCTGTTAATATGGCATTTTTGACCAGAATATTTTCAAATCTGACGGATAATATATATAAATATGCGGACAATAAAAAGCCTGTTGTTATGAAAACAGCTTTTACGAAAAAAACATTTAGCGTTGAAATTGGCAATGGTGTATGTGACAATAAAACACTTCTTAAAAGTGCCGGGATAGGGCTTAAGAGCGTGGATGCGATGATGCAGCGCATGAATGGAAGCATGAGTTTTAAAAGGGAACATGGGAAGTTTTGGGTTAAACTGGAGTTTCCGATTGTGTAGTGAATATAGTAAAAACTAAAGAGGATATCTGAGATAGCAATAGTAAAGGAGAACGACTATGAAGAGTGAAAAAATTGCAGCATCAATCTGTTGGCTGACAGCAGCGTTATTATTTGCGGTGGATCAGATTAATCTACATCTGACTTACCTTAGTTTGGCAATTTTGGGGTATTCCACTGATATTGGATATATAGATAGTGTTCCGATGGTCGTGCTGGCGGTGGTATTTGTGCTTGCCGGTATTGGATTTCTTGTATCAGAAAAATTTAAAAAGCATTAAGTGAATATTTCTTCATGAAAACCTACATACTGATAGAAAAGAAGTATGGAGGTTTTTATGAGCAAAAATATAGAGAATCATGATTCGGTGCTCTTGCTTCAGGATTGCATAGCGGGCTGTAAGATGGCACTTGAGAGTATGGATGATATAAGAGAACACACAGATGACAAGCAGCTTCGTGAGCTGATAGACAAGTACTATGATGAGCACACAAGGCTGTCAGTGGATTGCAGGGATATGCTTGACAAAGCAGGTGCGGATATTAAGGAACCGGGTGTGTTTGCAAAGATGGCTGCGAAGCTGCAGACAGCAATGAAGATGGCAGTGAATGATGATCAGTCCCAGGCAGCAAAGCTACTGACGGAGGGCTGTAGTATGGGCATAGAGACAATCAGCGGCAGTCTCAATGAATATCGCGATGCTGATTCAAAGAGTGTGGCAATTGCAGAGAGGCTCAGGACGCTTGAGGAAAAAATGGTGGGAGATTTGCAACCACTATTATAAAAAATATAAAATAACGGCTGTTGTACTGATTTGGGTACAACAGCCGTTTATGCGTAGCTGTCAAGCATCATGCCTGAATAAATTGACGAGATATATGGTGTGTTGAAATTGTGCCCCGGATTCTTATATGCCACAACAACCTTCTGCACATAGTTCATAGGGTTGACTGTCACAGAGTTTGCTTTGTCACCTATTGCATCCTTTAGTGCTGTAAGAGTGTTGAAGGTGTCATCAGCTCTGTCCGGACGAAGCGCACCGGCGAGGATATCGCGGTCGATAGTGAGCTTGCCGTCATCGTCTGTCATGAGACCGATGTAGGAAAGCTTTGACCGTGAGCCCTTTGTGATGGAGCTTATATCACGAAGCAGCCTTGTGGCATCTGCAGAGTCGGTCATTGAATAATCATCTGCCACATCTATCATCTTATTGTATGCGTCAACCAGAGTCTGCACATTGTCGGCAACTGCATCGGAATTGGTCTTAAAACCGATGGCCGCGGCACCTGTATCTGTGGTCGGCTTTTTGAGCGTGAGCTCAAAGGCATTATTGATGGTAAAGGTGTTGGACAAGGATGAGTGCGCGGTGCCATTCAGCGAAAAGTCAGAGTTGTGGGCAGGGGATGATACCTTATCAATACCCAGCTGCTTCATCATGCTTATGGACTCGGCGTTAGCTGATGGAGCCACACTAAAGAGAGAATCCTCAGTCTCGCTGAGACCTGTCTGCATTGATGTAAGCTGAAGCGCTGCCTTGCCTGAGTTATCATGGACTATGTCTGCCTCGATGCCAAGACCGGATGCGTTTATGAGCCTCTTGAGCTTGTCCTGCACCTCGCCGTTTGTTTCACCGGTGCTCACTCCGAATTGGAACTCATAGGATGATGCATTGGTATTTATGTCAAAGGAATAGCTGCCCGGTATAAAGGACAGAGCCTTGCTGTCTAAGTAGCTGCCGGTATTGACCTGTGGTGCGGCGAGCTGTCTGACCTCTATATCAAAGCTGTCCGCTCCTTTATTCTCTGAGCCGTCACCCACGTATCGCACGCCTACAGCATCCTCATTAGATGACTCCGCAACCTTCTTCTGGAAGGAGTCAGAGGAGCCTGCGTATTTATCAGAAAGTGAATCCACGGCATTTAAGATAGCCTTAGAGCTTTCCTTTATATCGATAGCATATTTCTTGGCTTCGGACATATTGGAAATCTTGTACAGAGGGGACTCTTTATTTGTCTTTATTATTCTGTTGTATATCTTGCGCAGATCGCTTTTCTTGTGCGAATCATAGCGCGATACCTCTTTATTGGCATAAGTGCTGGCATAGTAAGCGTAGGCACTGTCTATCTTTGCCATAAAGACCCCTCCTTTCATCCGTGAAAATCGTTTAATCCGTTAAATGGTAATCCTTTAAATATTAGATTGTATAGCTGCGATTACTAATGCTTAACTGCAGCTATAATAAGCTATGTAAAATTTTTAATTATCAAATTCTACTTATACACATATATTATATCGTCATAATTGAGGATTTACAACAACAAAATACTTGAAAAATTCAGATAAATGTACTATATTTAGTGATGTATCTGTAAGATTTATAAAAATTAATTGCTGCCGGACACACAAAAAAGGTGCAGACAGCGGCACTGTTCAAAAGAATTTACAATAAAATTTAAAATAGCTATTGACGGTTACGACTCAACTGTGATATAGTATACAGGCTTGGAAATAGGTCTTTTTTTTATGCCTTTTTTTAAGGGTACAAACAACAAAGAATTTAAACGGAGGTGGAAGTCGTGCGTACAAAGATTACATTAGCGTGCACAGAATGTCAGCGTCGTAATTACAACATGACAAAGGACAAAAAAACTCATCCGGACAGAATGGAAACCAAGAAGTATTGTAGATTCTGCAGAACTCATACAATGCACAAGGAAACAAAATAGTCTAGGAACTGAGTGAAGGAGTACATTATGGGACAGAATGAAAAAGTCGAAAAGGCTCCAAAAACAAGCTGGTTTTCAGGTCTGAAAGCTGAATTTCAGAAGATTATCTGGCCTGAGAAGCAATCGGTCATCAGACAGACCATTGCAGTACTGGCGGTTTCAGTAGTTACCGGTCTTATTATTGCGCTTCTTGACTGGGGTATCCAGCAGGGCGTAGATTTCCTTATTGGTTTACATTTTTAAAACGGAGGCAAAGTGATTATGACAGAAGCGAACTGGTATGTAGTTCATACCTATTCAGGTTATGAAAACAAAGTCAAAGCTAATATTGACAAAACAATCGAAAACAGACATCTTGAGGACCAGATCCTTGAAGTGCGTGTTCCGTTGGAGGACGTTACAGAGGTGAAGAACGGTGTTCGTAAACAGGTTTCCAAGAAGATGTTTCCAGGCTATGTTCTTATTCATATGATTATGAATGATGATACATGGTACGTTGTACGAAATACCAGAGGCGTAACTGGATTTGTAGGTCCGGGAAGCAAACCGGTTCCTCTCACAGATGCCGAGATGAGACCTTTGGGTATTAAGACGGAAAACGTGGTAGTTGATTTTGCTGAGGGTGACATGATAGTCGTTATCGGCGGTGTCTGGAAGGATACAGTCGGTGTTATCACAGCTATGAATTATCATAAGCAGACAGTTACAATTAATGTAGAGCTGTTCGGTCGCGAGACACCGGTAGAAGTAAGTTTCGCAGATGTTAAGAAAACAAATTAAGGAGGCAATTCCAAATGGCAAAGAAAGTAGAAGGATACATTAAATTGCAGATCCCTGCTGGAAAGGCAACTCCAGCTCCTCCAGTTGGACCTGCACTTGGACAGCACGGTGTAAACATCGTAGAGTTCACAAAGCAGTTTAATGCAAAGACAGCCGATCAGGGCGACTTAATTATCCCTGTAGTTATTACTGTATATGCAGACAGAAGTTTCAGTTTCATTACTAAGACTCCACCTGCTCCGGTATTAATCAAGAAAGCTTGCAAGATTCAGTCTGGTTCAGGCGAGCCAAACAAGAAGAAAGTTGCTAAGATCACAAAGGCACAGATTCAGGAAATCGCTGAGCTTAAGATGCCTGACTTAAACGCAGCTTCACTTGAGTCTGCAATGAGCATGATCGCTGGTACAGCAAGATCAATGGGTGTTGAAGTGGTTGACTAACACTTAGCGAAACCGAGCGTGTAACGCGATGGTTGAGGTTAGTGTGCAACCCAAAATAATAACAAAGAAACGTAAATGTGGGAGGGTCCTCTCCCGATATTACCACCAGGAGGTTATTTTTTCATGAAAAGAGGAAAGAAGTATCAAGACGCTGTTAAGGCATTTGATAAGAAAGAGCAGTACGATGTTGCTGACGCTATCTCTATCGTAAAGAAAAATGCTACAGCTAAATTTGACGAGACAATCGAGCTTCATCTTAGAACAGGCTGCGACGGACGTCACGCAGAGCAGCAGATCCGTGGTGCGGTTGTATTGCCACACGGAACAGGAAAAACAGTTAAGGTTTTAGTTTTCGCTAAGGGAACTAAGGTTGACGAGGCACAGGCAGCAGGAGCTGACTTCGTTGGAGGCGAGGAGTTAATTCCAAAGATCCAGAACGAGGGATGGTTAGACTTCGACGTTGTAGTTGCTACACCTGATATGATGGGTGTTGTTGGTCGTTTAGGACGTGTCCTTGGACCAAAGGGCTTAATGCCAAACCCAAAGGCAGGAACAGTTACTATGGATGTAACAAAAGCTGTTAACGATATCAAAGCCGGTAAGATTGAGTACAGATTGGACAAGACAAACATTATCCATGTGCCAGTTGGAAAAGCATCTTTCACAGACGAGCAGTTAAACGACAACTTCCAGTCTCTTATGGGTGCAATTAATAAAGCAAAACCTGCTAGCTTAAAGGGTCAGTACATTAAGAGTGCAACTCTTACATCTACAATGGGACCTGGCGTTAAGTTAAACGTGGTTAAGATTACACAGTAAGATAGTTAAACAGTTACAGTAAAACAGTTATTTACAAGACCTATCAAACGCCAAGCAAAAGTTTTGCGGAAAGTAATTGACATCCGTAATATAGTTTGATATAATTGCAATGCATATTGCCGAAGACAGTAGGTGCCGCAAGGCGTAAACGTAGAACCTACCGAGGGAATTTTCGAGATTTATCTTGAATTTTGACTTGTACCCTTCTGTCGACAGGCAGGAGGGTTTCTTTGATTAATAAATCAAATACCTCATGTCTTTTATGCGAAAATCTAAAAGGAGGTAAATGAATCGTGGCAAAGGTAGAACTTAAACAGCCAATCGTAGATGAGATTTCCAGTGTTATCAATGGTGCACAGTCGGTAGTAGTTGTTGATTACTTAGGACTCACAGTAGCAGAGGATACTCAGTTACGTAAACAGTTAAGAGAAGCCGGTGTAACTTACAAGGTATACAAGAATACTTTAGTAAACCGTGCAATTCAGGGAACAGAGTTCGAGGGATTAAAGGATGTCCTTGAAGGACCAAGCGCATTCGCTGTATCAGCAGAGGATGCAACAGCACCAGCTAGAGTCTTAGCTAAGTTCGCTAAAACAGCTCCGGCTTTAGAGATTAAAGCAGGTATAGTTGAGGGAACATTTTATGATGCTGAGGGTATGAAGGCAATCGCCGCTGTACCTAGCAGAGAAGAGCTTCTTGGAAAATTACTTGGAAGCATTCAGTCACCTATCACAAATCTTGCTCGTGTACTCAATCAGATCGCAGAGCAGGGTGGCGCTGCAGATGCAGCCGTAGAGGCAGCACCAGCAGAGGATGCTGCAGAGGAAGCTCCAGCAGCAGAATAATTCAAATATTATATTTGAACCTTATTATCATAATTAAATTTTTAAATGGAGGAAATTATAATGGCAAAGTTAACAACAGCAGAGTTTATTGATGCTATCAAAGAGTTAAGCGTATTAGAGTTAAATGATTTAGTAAAAGCTTGTGAAGAAGAGTTCGGTGTTTCTGCAGCAGCAGGCGTTGTAGTTGCAGCAGCAGGAGCTGACGGAGCAGCAGCTGAGGAGAAGACTGAGTTCGACGTAGAGCTTACAGAGGTTGGACCAAACAAGGTTAAGGTTATCAAGGTTGTTCGTGAGATCACAGGTCTTGGACTTAAAGAGGCTAAGGACGCTGTTGATGGTGCACCAAAGGTTATCAAAGAGCAGCTTGACAAGGCTTCAGCAGAGGATGCTAAGGCTAAACTTGAGGCAGAGGGTGCTAAGGTTACTCTTAAATAGTCGGATAGGCTACGAGCGGAGTAAAAACATAAAAAAGAGCCAAGGGCAAATTCTATTTGCGCCTTGGCTCTTTTTTATGTTTTTATTGCGCGACAGTCGGAGCGCGTCCCGAAAATGCCTAAGCATTTTTGGGACCTCCGCTCGTAGCCTATCCGACATCCTGCAAATTTATTGCATAAATACTTTGGATATTTTAAAAAAAATAAAAAAACACTTGCATTCGTGTCGGATTTGTTGTATAGTATACGTTGCACTATTGTGGTGCAGTGGCATTTTTATGCAATTTTTTAAGTGATGCAAATTTGTCAATAGGTAAATTACACTAAAATGCATTCACAAATATGTGCACAAGAGAAAAACCACAAGATATAGTAACTGGGGTGGTTTTTGAATCATTATCTAGATACTTGCTAGATTAAAATAAAAACGAGAGGTGAAACGTCAATGGAGAAAAACAGAATACGTCCGGTCACATCCGGAAAAAGCATGCGTATGAGTTACTCAAGACAAAAAGAGGTTCTGCAGATGCCAAATCTGATTGAGGTCCAGAAGGATTCTTATCAGTGGTTCTTAGACGAAGGTCTCAAGGAAGCTTTTGCGGATATCTCTCCAATCACAGATTACAGCGGAAAGCTTAGTCTTGATTTTGTAGATTTTACATTATGCGAAGATGATGTAAAGTATACAATTCCTGAGTGCAAGGAAAGAGATGCAACATACGCAGCTCCTTTAAAGGTTAAAGTCAGACTTCACAACAAAGAGACAGATGAGATTAATGAACATGAAATTTTCATGGGTGATCTGCCTTTAATGACAGAGACCGGTACATTCGTAATCAACGGTGCAGAGCGAGTTATTGTCAGTCAGTTAGTTCGTTCTCCTGGCATTTATTACGGAATTGCTCATGATAAGCTCGGAAAGACCCTGTATTCTTGTACTGTTATTCCAAACCGTGGTGCATGGCTTGAGTATGAGACAGACTCTAACGACGTTTTTTATGTAAGAGTAGACAGAACACGTAAGGTACCTATCACAGTACTTTTACGTGCACTTGGAGTAGGTACAAACCAGGCTATTCTCGATATGTTCGGAGATGAGCCAAAGATCCAGGCATCATTCAGCAAGGACCCTGCAATCACAGAGCGTGAGCCACAGGGAAGCTATGAGGCTGGTTTATTAGAGTTATATAAGAAGATTCGTCCGGGCGAGCCGCTTTCAGTTGAGAGTGCAGAGAGCCTTATCACAGCAATGTTCTTCGATCCTAGAAGATATGACCTTGCCAAGGTAGGACGTTATAAGTTTAATAAGAAGCTTGCTTTAAAGAACCGTATCAGTGGACAGGTTTTAGCTGAGGACGTAGTTGATCCTTCTACAGGTGAGGTTATCGCTGAGGCAGGTACTGTTGTTGACCGTGCGCTTGCTACACAGATCCAGAACGCTGCCGTTCCTGCTTTATGGATTCAGACAGAGACAAGAAATGTCAAGATTCTTTCTTCTATGATGGTTGACATCAGAAGCTGGATTCCTGAGCTTGAGGATCCTAAGTCTATCGGTGTTACTGAGCTTGTTTACTATCCGGTACTCGCTCAGATTCTCGAGGAGTATGATTCCCTTGAGGACAGAATCGAGGCTATAAAGAGAGATATATCTGACCTTATTCCAAAGCATATTACTAAAGAGGATATCTTCGCAACTATCAACTACAATATGCACTTAGAGTGGGGCGCAGGAACAGATGACGATATCGATCATCTTGGAAACAGACGTATCCGTGCGGTTGGAGAGCTGTTACAGAACCAGTACCGTATCGGTCTCTCAAGACTGGAGCGTGTTGTTCGTGAAAGAATGACTACACAGGACTTAGAGGGAATTTCACCTCAGTCACTTATCAATATAAAGCCTGTAACTGCCGCTGTTAAAGAATTCTTCGGTTCTTCACAGCTTTCACAGTTCATGGATCAGAACAACCCTCTTGGAGAGCTTACTCACAAGAGACGTTTATCAGCACTTGGACCTGGTGGTCTTTCAAGAGACCGTGCCGGATTCGAGGTTCGAGATGTACATTACACTCACTACGGCCGCATGTGTCCTGTAGAGACTCCTGAGGGACCAAACATCGGTCTTATCAACTCACTTGCATGCTATGCGAGAATCAATGAGTATGGCTTCGTAGAGGCTCCATACCGTAAGATTGACAAGACTGATCCTAAGAACCCGGTAGTCACAGAAGAGGTTGTATACATGACAGCCGATGAGGAGGACAACTACCACGTAGCACAGGCTAATGAGAAGCTTGATGCCGAAGGACATTTCGTACGTAACTCAGTTTCAGGTCGTTACAGAGAGGAAACTCAGGAGTACGATAAGTCAGCATTTGATTATATGGATGTGTCTCCAAAGATGGTATTCTCAGTAGCTACAGCGCTGATTCCATTCTTGCAGAACGATGACCCTACACGTGCCCTCATGGGATCAAACATGCAGCGTCAGGCCGTTCCGCTTCTGACCACAGAGGCTCCTGTAGTTGGTACAGGTATTGAGACAAAGGCCGCAGTTGACTCAGGTGTCTGCGTAGTTGCAAAGGCAGACGGAGAGGTATTATCTTCAGAGTCAAACCGCATTATTATAAAAGAGACTGACGGAAACAAGAGAGAGTATATCCTTACAAAGTTCTCTCGTTCTAACCAGTCAAACTGCTACAACCAGAGACCTATCGTATTTAAGGGTGACAAGGTTAAGGCAGGCGATGTTATCGCAGACGGTCCTTCAACAAGTCAGGGAGAGCTTGCTCTTGGAAAGAACCCGCTTATCGGATTCATGACATGGGAAGGATACAACTACGAGGATGCCGTTCTTCTTTCAGAGCGTCTCGTAGAGTATGATGTTTATACATCAGTTCATATTGAGGAATATGAAGTAGAGTCACGTGATACAAAGCTCGGACCTGAGGAGATTACACGTGATGTCCCTGGTGTCGGCGACGACGCACTCAAGGACCTTGATGAGAGAGGTATCATCCGTGTAGGTGCAGAGGTTCGTGCCGGTGATATCCTTGTAGGAAAGGTTACACCAAAGGGTGAGACAGAGCTTACAGCAGAGGAGAGACTTCTTCGTGCCATCTTTGGGGAGAAGGCAAGAGAGGTTCGTGATACATCACTTAAGGTACCTCATGGTGCTTACGGTATCATTGTTGATGCCAAGGTATTTACAAGAGAGAACGGCGATGAGCTTTCTCCGGGAGTAAACCAGTCAGTACGTATCTACATTGCACAGAAGAGAAAGATTTCTGTCGGTGATAAGATGGCCGGACGTCACGGTAACAAGGGTGTCGTTTCCCGTGTGCTTCCTGTTGAGGATATGCCATTCCTTCCAAACGGACGTCCACTGGATATCGTACTTAACCCACTCGGTGTTCCTTCACGAATGAACATCGGTCAGGTCCTTGAGATTCACCTGAGTCTCGCTGCAAAGGCACTTGGCTTCAATATCTCAACTCCTGTATTTGACGGAGCAAACGAGGTAGATATCGAGGATACACTTGAGCTTGCAAATGATTACGTAAATCTTCCGTTCGATAAGGAAGAGCTTGAAAAGGATTTACAGTCTGAGCATCCATACTGGAGCGAAGATGCTGAAATCTTCTATGATAAATATGTTGATACACTCCGTGAGGACGTTATGGAATACCTTTCAACAAACAGAGCTCACAGAAGCTTATGGAAGGGCGTTCCGATTTCAAAGGATGGAAAGGTACAGCTTCGTGATGGTAGAACAGGTGAGTGCTTCGATGGAAAGACAACTATCGGACACATGCATTACCTTAAGCTGCATCATCTTGTTGATGATAAGATACATGCACGTTCAACAGGTCCTTACTCATTAGTTACACAGCAGCCACTCGGCGGTAAGGCACAGTTCGGTGGACAGCGTTTCGGAGAGATGGAGGTTTGGGCTCTTGAGGCATATGGTGCTGCATATACACTCCAGGAGATCCTTACAATGAAGTCCGATGATGTTGTTGGCCGTGTCAAGACTTACGAGGCTATCATCAAGGGGGAGAATATCCCTGAGCCTGGTATTCCAGAGTCATTCAAGGTACTTCTCAAAGAGCTTCAGGCACTTGGTCTGGATGTCAAGGTACTTGATGAGAACAGAGAAGAGGTTGAGCTTATCGAGACAAGTGAGTACGGTAATACAGATATCAACTCAATTATCGGAAACGATAAGGACTATGCATTCGAGGACAGTGAGTCATTCGCAGAGCATGGTTTCTCAAAGAAAGAATTTGATGACAACGAAGAGCTTGTTGACATAGAAGAGGAAGAGTCTCCTGAGACAGCGGATGACGATATTTTTGCTGATGAAGTTCTTGATGACGAAGAATAATTAGAAGGGAGTGCCAAAATGCCAGAAACAAATAATATAGAAAATAATCAGGCAATGCAGTTTGATGCGATTCAGATTGGATTAGCATCTCCTGAAAAGATCAGAGAGTGGTCACATGGCGAGGTTAAAAAGCCTGAGACTATTAACTATAGAACATTAAAGCCTGAAAAAGACGGTCTTTTCTGCGAGAAGATTTTCGGACCAACGAAGGACTGGGAGTGTCATTGTGGTAAATACAAGAAGATACGTTATAAGGGTGTTGTCTGCGACCGATGTGGCGTAGAAATCACAAAGTCAAGCGTTCGTAGAGAGCGTATGGGACACATCGAGCTTGCTGCTCCTGTATCTCATATCTGGTATTTCAAGGGTATCCCATCACGTATGGGACTCATCCTTGACTTATCTCCACGTGTACTTGAGAGAGTACTGTACTTTGCTTCATATATTGTGCTTGACCCGGGCGAGACAAAGCTTGCATACAAGCAGATTCTCAACGAGTCAGAGTACCAGGAGGCATGTGATACTTATGGCCGCTCAGCATTCCGTGTAGGAATGGGTGCTGAGTCTATCCATGAGCTTTTAGCAGCAATTGATCTCGAGAAGGATTCGGCAGAGCTTAAAGCAGAGCTTGAGAATGCTACAGGCCAGAAGCGTGCACGTATCATCAAGAGGCTTGAGGTTGTAGAGGCTTTCCGTGAGTCAGGAAACAAGCCTGAGTGGATGATTATGACAGTTATTCCTGTTATTCCACCGGATCTTCGTCCAATGGTTCAGCTCGATGGAGGACGTTTCGCAACAAGTGATCTTAACGACCTTTACAGACGAATCATCAACCGTAACAACCGTCTTAGAAGACTTCTTGATCTTGGAGCGCCGGATATCATCGTTCGTAACGAGAAACGTATGCTTCAGGAGGCTGTCGATGCACTTATCGACAACGGCCGTCGTGGACGTCCTGTTACCGGTCCTGGAAACAGAGCTCTTAAGTCTCTTTCAGACATGCTCAAGGGAAAGGGAGGACGTTTCCGTCAGAACCTTCTCGGAAAGCGAGTTGACTACTCAGGCCGTTCGGTTATCTGTGTAGAGCCAAAGCTTAAGATTTATCAGTGTGGTCTTCCAAAGGAGATGGCTATCGAGCTTTTCAAGCCATTCGTTATGAAGGAGCTTGCCGCTAACGGAACCGCACACAACATAAAGAGTGCAAAGAAGATGGTTGAGAGACTTCAGCCGGAGGTATGGGATGTTCTTGAGGACGTCATCAAAGAGCATCCGGTTATGCTTAACCGAGCTCCTACACTCCACAGACTTGGAATCCAGGCCTTCGAGCCAATCCTTGTAGAGGGTAAGGCAATCAAGCTTCATCCACTCGTATGTACAGCGTTCAACGCCGACTTCGATGGAGACCAGATGGCTGTACATCTTCCACTGACTGCTGAGGCACAGGCTGAGTGCAGATTCATGCTTCTGTCACCTAACAACCTGCTTAAGCCTTCTGATGGTGGACTTGTAGCCGTTCCTTCACAGGATATGATCCTTGGAGTTTACTACCTCACAATGAGAAAGCTCGCTGATTACAAGGATGATCCAAAAATGGTTGCACAGGTGTCATCAGACACTGTATACAATGATATTGAGGAGCTTAGAAAGCTCACAACTCCTGATGAAAATACAGGAAAGGCTGAGCTTGGCTTATATGATCTCATCTGGTTTGAGGATGTCACAGACGGAAACCGTCGTGTGCTTTGCAGACCGATAGATCTTCTCGGACGTTACTATGGAAGTGTTAATCTTGCAATGCTTGCTTACGAGAACAAGGAGATTACTCTTCACCAGAATATCTTTGTACACCGTACAGTAAAGCTTGCTGACGGCACAGAGGTTTCAGGTTTTACAGAGACAACAGTAGGACTTTTGATATTCAATGAGAACATTCCACAGGATCTTGGTTTTATAGACAGATCAAAGGCTGAGAATGCACTCAAGTTTGAGGTTGATTTCCACGTTGGTAAGAAACAGATCAAGCAGATCCTTGAGAAGGTTATCAACACACACGGAGCTACAACAACAGCAGAGGTTCTTGATAATGTCAAGGCTATGGGATACAAGTATTCAACCCAGGCTGCCATGACAGTTTCAATTTCAGATATGACAGTGCCACCACAGAAGCCACAGATGATCGCTGATGCACAGGACACTGTAGATAAGATTACAAGACAGTACAAGCGTGGACTTATCACTGATGAGGAGCGTTACAAAGAGGTTATCGAGACATGGAAGGATACAGATGATGCCCTTACAAAGGCACTTCTTACAGGTCTTGATAAGTACAACAACATCTTCATGATGGCAGATTCCGGAGCCCGTGGATCTGATAAGCAGATCAAACAGCTTGCAGGTATGCGAGGACTCATGGCTGATACAACAGGTCGTACAATCGAGCTTCCTATCAAGTCATGCTTCCGTGAGGGTCTTGACGTACTTGAGTACTTCATGTCAGCACATGGAGCTCGTAAGGGACTTTCAGATACAGCGCTTCGTACAGCCGATTCAGGATACCTTACAAGACGTCTTGTAGATGTTTCACAGCATATGATCGTTCGTGAGTCAGACTGCTGTGCAGGCACAGGACGTGAGATTCCGGGAATGGTTGTAAAGGCATTCATGGAGGGTCGAGAGGAAATCGAGAGCCTTCAGGAGAGAATTACAGGTCGTTTCTCATGCAACACAATCTGCGATAAGGATGGCAATGTAATCGTTAAGGCCAACCATATGATTACACCAAAGCGTGCAGCAAAGGTTATGGCAGAGGGTGTTGATGAGAACGGTAATCCAATCACACAGGTTAAGATCCGTACAGTGCTTACCTGCCGTTCACACATGGGAGTATGTGCTAAGTGTTACGGTTCAAACCTTGCAACAGGTCAGGCAGTACAGGTTGGTGAAGCAATCGGTATCATCGCAGCACAGTCAATCGGTGAGCCTGGTACACAGCTTACCATGAGAACCTTCCATACAGGTGGTGTTGCCGGTGGAGATATCACACAGGGTCTTCCTCGAGTAGAGGAGATTTTCGAGGCACGTAAGCCTAAGGGACTCGCTATTATCACAGAGTTCGGCGGAATTGCCACAATCAAGGATACAAAGAAGAAGCGTGAGGTTATCGTTACAAACAACGAGACAGGCGAGACAAAAGCTTACCTCATTCCTTACGGCTCACGTATCAAGGTTGTAGACGGACAGGAGCTTGAGGCCGGCGACGAGCTTACAGAGGGTTCTGTAAATCCACACGATATCCTCAAGATTAAGGGCGTTCGTGCGGTTCAGGATTACATGCTCCGCGAGGTACAGCGTGTTTACCGTTTACAGGGTGTTGAGATTAACGATAAGCATGTCGAGGTTATAGTTCGTCAGTGCTTACAGAAGATTCGCGTAGAGGAGCCGGGAGATTCAGATTTACTTCCGGGCAGCATGGTTGATGCCCTTGACTTCTTAGAGCTCAACGAGAAGCTTGAGGAAGAGGGCAAGGAGCTTGCAGTTGGCTCACAGGTATTACTTGGAATCACAAAGGCATCTCTTGCAACCAACTCATTCCTGTCAGCAGCTTCATTCCAGGAGACCACAAAGGTTCTTACTGAGGCAGCAATCAAGGGCAAGGTTGATCCACTTATCGGTATGAAGGAGAACGTAATTATCGGTAAGCTCATCCCGGCAGGAACAGGTATGAAGATTTATCGTAACATCAAGCTTGACAGCGATGTAAACGATGACGATACACTTGATTTTGATGATGATGATTTTGCGGATTTCGCAGAGGAAGAGGCAGTCGGAATCATTGATACAGATGCTGAATCAGTTGATGTAGAATAATTACTGATGTTTGTACTTGAGCTACAGAAGCTGTTACAAACCAAAAACAAAGAAGTCCGGGAAACCGGACTTCTTTCTTGTATTATATTGAAAACAAAATTGGCCTTGACAAAACAGACAAGGATTTGTATAATATTTTAGCGTGCATAAGATTGCACTGCTTAAAATAAAACAGGAGGTGAAAATAATGCCAACATTTAACCAGTTAGTAAGAAAAGGACGTCAGACAACTGTAAAGAAGTCTACAGCACCAGCTCTTCAGAGAAGCTTTAACTCTCTCCAGAAGAAGCCAATCAACACTTCTTCTCCACAGAAGCGTGGTGTATGTACAGCTGTTAAGACAGCTACTCCTAAGAAGCCTAACTCAGCTCTTAGAAAGATCGCCAGAGTTCGTCTTTCAAACGGAATCGAAGTAACTTCATACATTCCTGGTGAGGGACACAACTTACAGGAGCATAGCGTTGTTCTGATTCGTGGTGGCCGTGTTAAGGATTTACCAGGTACACGTTACCATATCATCCGTGGTACATTAGATACTGCAGGTGTTGCAAACAGAAAACAGGCCCGCTCTAAGTACGGCGCAAAGAGACCAAAAGCTGCTAAATAATTTAGCAACATTGTGTATCACAAACAGAACTAAAGTAGGTTAGTGTTGGGATTAGACCTGCAGATGCAGGATTTCACTTTATGAATACAATTCCGCACGAACACATTAGAGAGACACATGTGAGTACCGATGAATTAATCCACAAATATCATGATTAAGGAGGGAAGTAACGTGCCACGTAAAGGACATACTCAGAAAAGAGACGTATTAGCAGATCCAATGTACAACAGCAAAGTAGTTACAAAGCTTGTTAACAGCATTATGTTAGACGGTAAGAAAGGCGTAGCTCAGAAGATTGTATACGGAGCATTTGCTACAGTAGAAGAGAAGACAGGAAGACCAGCTCTTGAAGTATTCGAAGAGGCTATGAACAATGTAATGCCAGCTCTCGAAGTAAAAGCAAGACGTATCGGTGGTGCCACATATCAGGTACCAATCGAGGTTCGCCCTGATCGTCGTCAGGCTTTAGGTCTTCGTTGGTTAACAGCATTCTCACGTGCTAGAGGAGAGAAAACTCAGGCTGAGAGATTAGCTAACGAGATCATGGATGCAGCTAACAACACAGGCGCATCTGTTAAGAGAAAAGAAGATATGCACAAGATGGCAGAGGCAAACAAGGCATTCGCACATTACAGATTCTAGTTTCTGTAAGAAGCTTACAGCTTTGCTTTTGGTTCATGCAGCGGACCGGATATGTAACAGAGTCCGGTTGTGCATAGGACATTAAATATAGGAGGAAAAAACCTTGGCTGGAAGAGAATATCCACTTGAGAGAACCAGAAATATTGGAATCATGGCTCATATCGATGCTGGTAAAACAACACTGACAGAGCGTATTCTTTATTATACTGGTATTAACTATAAAATCGGTGATACTCATGAAGGTACTGCTACCATGGACTGGATGGAGCAGGAGCAGGAAAGAGGTATTACAATTACTTCTGCCGCTACAACATGTCATTGGACACTTGAAGAGTTCACTAAACCAAAGCCAGGAGCACTTGAGCATCGTATCAATATCATCGATACACCGGGCCACGTTGACTTCACAGTAGAAGTTGAGCGTTCGCTCCGTGTACTTGATGGAGCAGTTGGTGTGTTCTGTGCAAAGGGTGGTGTTGAGCCTCAGTCAGAGAACGTTTGGCGTCAGGCTGACACATACAATGTACCTCGTATGGCATTCATCAATAAGATGGATATCTTAGGTGCAAACTTCTACGGAGCTGTTGACCAGATCCGTACAAGATTAGGAAAAAATGCTATCGTACTTCAGTTACCAATCGGTAAAGAGGACGATTTCAAAGGAATTATCGACCTTTTCGAGATGAAGGCTTATATCTACAATGATGAGAAGGGTGACGATATCACAGTTACTGATGATCTTGGAGATATGGCTGATCAGGCTGCAGAGTACCGTACAGAGCTTATTGAGAAAATCTGTGAGTTAGATGACGATCTCATGATGCAGTATCTTGAGGGTGAGGAGCCATCTGTAGAGGATATGAAGAAGGTTCTTCGTAAAGCAACATGTGAGTGTACAGCAGTACCTGTATGTTGTGGTTCTGCATACCGTAACAAGGGTGTACAGAAGTTACTTGACGCTGTTGTTGAGTACATGCCAGCTCCTACAGATATCCCTTCAATCAAGGGAACAGATCTTGAGGGAAATGAGATTGAGAGACATTCATCAGATGATGAGCCATTCTCAGCACTTGCATTCAAGATCATGGCAGATCCATTCGTAGGAAAGCTTGCATTCTTCCGTGTTTACTCAGGAAAATGTAAAGCAGGTTCTTATGTATTAAATGCAACAAAGGATAAGAAAGAGCGTATCGGACGTATTCTTCAGATGCATGCAAATAAGAGACAGGAATTGGATGAGGTTTACTCAGGTGATATCGCTGCTGCTGTTGGATTTAAATTCACAACAACAGGTGATACAATCTGTGATGAGCAGCATCCGGTTATCCTTGAGTCTATGGAGTTCCCAGAGCCAGTTATCGAGCTCGCTATCGAGCCAAAGACAAAAGCTGGACAGGGTAAGTTAGGTGAGGCTCTTGCAAAGCTTGCAGAGGAGGATCCTACATTCCGTGCTCATACTGATCAGGAAACAGGTCAGACAATCATCGCTGGTATGGGTGAGCTTCACCTTGAAATCATCGTTGACCGTCTTCTCCGTGAGTTCAAGGTTGAGGCAAACGTTGGTGCACCTCAGGTTGCTTACAAGGAGACATTTACAAAGGCTGTTGATCAGGAATACAAATATGCTAAGCAGTCAGGTGGACGTGGACAGTACGGACACTGTAAGGTTCGCTTCGAGCCAATGGATGCCAATGGAGAAGAACTTTTCAAGTTCGATTCAGAGGTTGTCGGTGGTGCTATTCCAAAGGAGTACATCCCATCAATCGGCGAAGGTATCGAGGAGGCTACAAAGGCCGGTTCTCTTGGTGGATTCCCAGTAGTTGGTATCCATGCAACAGTATACGATGGATCTTACCATGAGGTCGATTCATCAGAGATGGCATTCCACATTGCCGGATCTATGTGTTTCAAAGAGGCTATGGCAAAGGCTGCACCTGTATTACTTGAGCCTATCATGAAGGTAGAGGTTACAATGCCTGAGGAGTACATGGGAGACGTTATCGGTGATGTTAACTCTCGTCGTGGACGTATAGAGGGTATGGACGATCTCGGCGGTGGAAAGATTGTACATGCATATGTACCACTTGCAGAGATGTTCGGTTACTCTACAGACCTTCGTTCTAAGACACAGGGACGTGGAAACTACTCAATGTTCTTCGAAAGATATGAGCCGGTTCCAAAGAATGTACAGGACAAGGTTCTTGCTAACCACGCAAAATAATTGCAAATTAGCAAACAATTTATAGTACAAATGATGAAATATATACTATATATGGTATAAAAATCAAAAAAAAAGGCATTTCCCCTTGAAAAAGGGGGATTTGCCATAAAATTTACTTGAAAAAACTTTGATTATTTCGTATAATCAAAGCAGTCGGTAGATTATAAAAAAAGCCCATGGGGCATAAAAGTTTAAGGAGGACGTTTCAAAATGGCAAAGGCTAAATTTGAAAGAACAAAACCACATTGTAATATTGGTACCATCGGTCACGTAGATCATGGTAAAACAACTTTAACAGCAGCTATTACAGCAGTATTAGCAGCTCGTGTCGCTGGTAACACAGCTACAGATTTCGCTAACATTGATAAGGCTCCAGAGGAGAGAGAGCGTGGAATCACAATTTCTACAGCTCACGTTGAGTATGAGACAGAAAAGAGACATTACGCACACGTTGACTGTCCTGGACATGCTGACTACGTAAAGAACATGATCACTGGTGCAGCTCAGATGGATGGTGCTATCCTCGTTGTTGCTGCTACTGATGGTGTTATGGCTCAGACAAAGGAGCACATCCTCCTTTCTCGTCAGGTAGGTGTTCCTTACATCATCGTATTCCTTAACAAGTGTGATATGGTTGACGACCCAGAGCTTATCGAGCTCGTAGAGATGGAAGTTACAGAGCAGCTTGAGGAGTACGGATTCAATGATTGCCCAATCATCCAGGGATCAGCTCTTAAGGCTCTTGAGGATCCAAACGGACCTTGGGGAGACAAGATCATGGAGCTTATGGATACTGTTGATTCTTATATCCCAGATCCACAGCGTGATACAGATAAGCCATTCCTTATGCCAGTAGAGGACGTATTCACAATCACAGGTCGTGGTACTGTTGCAACTGGTAGAGTAGAGCGTGGTACACTTCACCTCAACGACGAGTTAGAGATCCTTGGTGTTAAAGAGGACGTTCAGAAGACTGTTGTTACTGGAATCGAGATGTTCCGTAAGCAGTTAGACGAGGCTCAGGCTGGTGATAACATCGGAGCACTTCTCCGTGGTATTAACCGTGACCAGATCGTTCGTGGACAGGTTCTTGCTAAGCCTGGTACAGTAACATGTCACCGTAAGTTCACAGCTCAGGTTTACGTTCTTACAAAGGACGAGGGTGGACGTCATACTCCATTCTTCAACAACTATCGTCCACAGTTCTACTTCAGAACAACAGACGTAACAGGTGTTTGAGATGTGCATGCCTGGTGATAACGTAGAGATGACAATCGAGCTCATCCATCCAGTAGCTATGGAGCAGGGTCTTACATTCGCTATCCGTGAGGGTGGACGTACAGTAGGATCTGGACGTGTTGCTACAGTTATCGAGTAATTATTGAACACTGAATGAGTACGTAAGCGCGAATTTAGTGAGAAAGTCGTTCTGTGAGCGTTGCGAGCAGAACTACCTTCTGATAACAAATATAGTAAAATTAAGGCTTCCGAGAGTTTTCTCGGGAGCCTTTTTTCTGAATTTATAGAATTAAAGTGTAGGTTATTTTGGCTCTGAAAGAGATCTGTTTTTGGGAATTTATGGCCTAAAAGAATCAAATTTACAGTTAAATATGAAGTGACATTTCAAGATATTAATGCTATACTTAACCTAAATATGTGAATTACAGTTTGATCTAATATTTAATTTAAATCATAACTATTCAGAATTGCTGAGAACAAAAACGCATGAGTCTGATAGTTACTATTCAATTTAAACATGTTTAGAACTCAGGAGGCACACAATGGTTAAACACATTATTTTATGGACACTCAAGGATGAGTACACAGAGGCACAGAAGACTGAAATACGCGCTGGTATGAAGGAAGGCCTGGAGGGGCTTAAGGGACAGATTCCGGGAATGATCGACATTTCTGTGCGCACAGATTATCTTCCGACTTCCACTGTAGATGTGATGCTTGATACTACATTTGAGGATGCTGATGCACTTGCAGCGTATGCAAAGAATCCTAAGCATGTTGCAGTGGCGGATACCAAGGTGAGACCATTTACGGCAAATAGGGCATGTATGGATTTCGAGGTGTAATAAGCGGCAAATTAGTGTATTTGACTATAAAATGAACTAAAAATTTGTTGATTTGTCAAAAATGTCGAAAATTGTCAAATTATCGTTGAAATAGTACTATGGTAATGGTATAATAATTACACTGTTAAAGGACGTGTAAAGATATCAAAGACAAATTGAAGAGATATCAGGACGAGAAAGGGAGAATACATATGGGTGAGCAGACAGAAAGCAAGATAAAAGAAATGCCGCTTCAGGAAAGACTTAAGTATGGCTATGGTAGGATTTTGAGGATGCTTCATATTTCGGGAGGCATCTCTATTGTTACAATGTTATTATTGTATTTTGGTGGAACATCCAGAATATTTGGAAGTGGGAGTGGCATAGTTGCTACGTTTTTTTTGGTAGTTGGTCTGGTTAATATTATTTTATTTGGAATTGTATCTACAATTATAGCCAAAAATACAGGCAATGAGGTTATAGATTCAGTACTTGAGCCGCTTCAGCAGATTGAAACTGTCGCAGGTGAGCTGGTTCAGGGAAAGCTCCACAGCAATCTGGAGTATCATTCAGATGACGAGATTGGCAGACTGGCACATGATATCAGAAAGTCTTTGAAGACTCTTGGTACATATATTGACGATATTGATGAGACTATGAAGCAGTTTGCTGATGGCAATTTCAGATTCCAGCCACAGATTGACTGGAAAGGTGATTTTGCCGGAATCAGGGAATCTATAATTGCTTTTGCTGATAGCATGGCAGATACTGTAAATGGTATTCAGAATGCCGCAAATGAGGTTTCCAATGGTGCTGAGCAGGTTGCAGCAAGCTCAAGTGATCTGGCACAGGGGGCTACAGATCAGGCAGCAGTTGTTGAGGAGCTTACGGCAACAATTACTTCTGTGGCTGAGCAGGTTGCTGAGAATGCAGCGCATGCCAAGGAAATAAGCCAGAGGGTGGACGGACTTGGAACTGAGATTATGGACAGCAACGGACAGATGCAAGAAATGGTTACATCCATGAATGAAATTAACGAGGCTTCACAGGAAATCGGCAAGATTATCGCCACAATCAATGAGATTGCTTCCCAGACAAACCTTCTCGCGCTCAATGCTTCAATTGAGGCAGCAAGAGCAGGTGAGGCAGGAAAGGGCTTTGCAGTTGTTGCGGATCAGGTTACAGTACTTGCAGAGCAGAGTGCTAACGCAGCAAAGGAATCAGCATCGCTTATAGAGTCATCTGTCAGAGCGGTTGAAAAGGGTATGGTTATTGCAGGCAAGACAGCTTCACAGCTTGAGGAGGTTGCCGGTAATTCCAAGACTATCACTGAGGAGGTTAACGGAATTGCTGAGACACTTGATAACCAGACCAGTGTCATCAACCAGATTAATAAGGGTATTGAGCAGATTAATGATGTGGTACAGACTAACTCAGCTTCTTCACAGGAGTGCGCAGCAGCCAGCCAGGAGATGAGCAGTGAGGCTGAAAATCTTAATAATCTCATTCGTCATTTGCAGGTAGCAGACTAATGCAATTAGATTTGTATAATAAGTTTTATAGAATAAGCTTTATAGAATAAAGTTAGCAGAATAATTTTAGCAGAATAAGGTTTACAAGATAAAACACAAAAATAAAATGTTACATACTATATCCCCACGTTTATTGTCATGTGTATGGCGAAAAACATGGGGATATGTTATTATATAGATTATGATACTTAAAGATAGAATACCAAAAGAATTTTATAGTTTATTCCGCACAAAGAATATGGATGCATATGTTCGTATTATTGTTGCGATTTATGAGGAGAATAATGAGGTCTATGCTTCGTTTGGACTGACACGGGAGGAGTGCTTTGCGATTATCGAGGATACCATCGAGGCCGCAGGCATTGTGTGGCAGGAGGATGATACTGAGAATGCAGGTTTTGCCGGTGATGAAGATGATAACGTAGATGTAAATGCAGATGATAACGCAGGCGTAAATGCACATGATAATGCAGATGGAAATGCAGGCGCAAATGCACATGATAATGCAGATGGAAATGTGGGCGTAAATGCACATGACAACATAGGCAGAAATGCATATGATAATGCAGGTCAGAGCTCGAACGAGAATATACAGCAGAGCTTTATATATAATATGAGCTCATCTGCAATTTTGAACCGCCTGATAAGATGGGGATGGCTTTCAAGTGATTTTGATGAGAGGCTGAATACATATGTGATTTCATTCCCAGAGTACAGTCAGATGTATGCAGAGCTTTTTAAAAGGCTTTTTACAGATGATGACAGCAGGGAGCGGGAGAGCATTCTGTCTATTTACAGTGCGCTTTTCACATATTACTCGGATCCTGAAAAGAATAATGATATTTTGAAGAGTGCCCTGTATACGTCAAAAAATCTCGGACAGCTATTATCCAATATGCAAAACGGTATGAGGTCTTATTTTGATGAGCTTTCACGCATGAAGGATTTTTTAGGTATACAGCAGGTGCTGATTGAGGAAATAAACAACAGTGACAGCAAAAAGTATGCAATTTTAACTACCTCAGACAGCTTTTACAGATATAAGGAGGCTGTAAAGGAGCTTATTTGCAAGATTCTTAATCAAAACGATGATAAGAAGGAGTACCTTGAGGCTGCGCTGCAACGGACCGCTTTGGGCACATTTGACAGAAAACGTCTGGAGTACAGTCTTATGTACTGTGAGAAAGCAGGCAGGCTTGTATACAGGGTGGAGAGAGAGTTTGATCTGATTGAACGCAAATATAATAAGCTGATTGAACAGAAGACGGTTTTCGCAAAGAGAGCGCTTGCAAGAATACATTATATTTTGCAGGAGGGAGCAGACGAGGAGGATAATATTCTCAGGCTTATAAATATTCTTAACAATGATAAAGCAAACCAGGTGCTTGATGAGCTGAGTGACAGAATGTATTTTACAAAGCAGTTTTGCAATGTTACGGATGACAGCTTTCCGGGAAGAAGAGAGCGCTCAGCAGGGGAGTTTGTACCGTTTGTCATTGAGGCATCGGGGAATGCGAAGGGTGATATGGCAGATTTTGTTCCGAAACCGCTGTATACCAAAAAGGAGCTGGGTAGTTTCAGGAGTAAGAACACAAAGGATGGCAGATTTGTGGCGGATGAGCACACGGTTCAAAGTATTGAGGATTTGGAAAAGCTTTTGTTTTTATGGCAGGAAGAAACCAACGAGCGTCTGGGCGATGATACGGTAAGTCTCGATGGTGAGATAACGAAAGAGGATGGGGTCAGCTATTCTAAGCTTGTTATAAACAGTAATAAGTAATAGGTATAGGTATAGTGAGTTTTTGTAAATGTAAATGTATATGTATATGTATATGGGAAGTTTTGAATAGTATCAAAGAAATAACAGAAAGAGAGCACTATGTTCGAATATATGGAAAATGTCTCGCAGAACGAGGCTGAAAATATAAAAAAAACAATACAGGATCTGTTCAGACAGACTTGTATTTTACAGATGAAGTGTGACCCGGTCACGATGATTCAAAGGGATAATCCAAGATATCAGGTATGTCTCAGAAACAGGGAGTTTATTGAGGATTATTTGTCTGTGCTAGGCTGTGAGCTGATTCACGATCCGCAGGAGCATATTTTCAGGATTGTCGGAGACGGTGTGATTCTTGAGAAAATGACACTTATGACGGCAAGGCTTGTCATTATTTTAAAGCTGATATATCGAGACCGGATAATGGGAGAGGGCCTTAGAGCCACTACTACAAATCTGGCAGAAATCAGAGAGTATGGCAGGAATACAAATCTTGTTACAAGAAAGCTCACAAATCAGGAATGGACAGATGCTCTTTTACTCATGAAGACACATCAGATGATAGAGATTCCCGGAGCCATTGCGAATCTGGAGGATGATACACCGATTTATATTTATGGAACAGTCAATATTTTCTGTTCAGCGATGGATATAAATGAGCTTGTGCGAAAGTATGGCGATGAGGAGGCAGCAATTGAGTCAGTCTAAGAAAATTTTTACCGGAATGTGTCTTAATAATTGGGGTGGAATTAACCACCGGATTTTACAATTTAATGAGTATGTTAATCTGTTCAGTGGAAAGAGCGGTTCGGGAAAATCGACAGTCATGGATGCAATACAGGTTATCCTTTACGGCAGCTTCAGTCCATCTTTTTTGAACAAGGCTGCTGACGATGCAAAAAACAGGCGAAGCGTTCTGAGCTATCTGCGTGGAGAGCAGAAGGATGGCTCAGCAAACAGGGAGGGGTGTGATTTCTGTTCTGTTATTGCACTTGAAATCATGGACACAGGAAGCAACACTGCTACCTGTATAGGAATTGCCTTTGAGGTTAGAAAAAACGATTCGGAAATAAAGAAGTTTGTTTATTTCAGCCATTCAGGGAGTATGCCTGAATCCGGCTACGTGACAGAGAATGGATTTTGTTATTCAAATCAGGATATAAGAAAGCTTGTAAAAGAACGGTCACAGAATGATACCGGCAGGGGAAAGGGCGATGTGAACAGGATTTATGCTTCAAAGGAGGCATATCTTGGCGCATTGTATGATGTGATTCTTGGCTACATTGATCCGAATCGCTTTATCACAATGGAAAAAAGTGCTATTGCGCTCAAAATGACAAACGGAACAGCCCAGTTTATACGTGATTATATGTTTCCTAAGAGTGATTCGGGTACCATAGAGACCATCAGTGAACAGCTTGATGCTTACAGACAGATTAAGGACAAAATCGAGGATATGCGCAGGCGTATCGAGCTTTTGAGGGAAATAAAGGCTTCAGGAAGAGAGCTTGTGCGTGTTCAGACGGATATTGTAATGGCACAGGCAATGATAAGATGCATAGATATTGAGGACATGAGAGCGAAGATTGCGGCTGCAGAGGATGACAAGCTGCGCATAGAGACTGAGCAGCTAAAGCTTCAGGAAAAGGCGCAGGAACTTTCTATTGAACAAAAAAAGCTGCAGAATGAGTATATTCAGGTTAGTGCTGACTTAAAGTCCGGTGATCTCGGAAGTAAAAAGGAACAGCTCAAGGAGTTGAAAAAACGAAGTCTTATGCTCACAGATAACAGCCGTCAGTGGATTAAAATCACGAGTGGTCTCAAGTGCTGGGAGGATGATGAGGTAATCACCGACTACGTCAGCAATAAAGCACTGAATCTGATTGATGAAATTACTGATGGGAACATCACGGAGGAAAAATGTGAACAGCTTCATCTGAAGCTTGAGTCTGTCAAGCAGACAGTTGAGGATGAGATTGAGGATATCACTTCAAAGAAAAATGAGATTGTAAGAGCACTCAGGGAGAAGGAACGTCTGGTTGATGATATGAAGAACAACCGCAAGTCCTACAAAGAAAGTCTGCGTTCAGCACGAGCTGCTTTACAGAGGGCACTTAGTGACAGGTTTGGTGAGACCGTAAGGGTACATATATTTGCGGATATGTTTGACGTGACGGATGAGGAGTGGAAAAATGCAATTGAGGGCAGGATGGGAAGGCTCAAGTTTTCCCTTATCACGGAGCCTCGTTATGCGAATACCGCAGCGTCTGTCTTTAGAGACATGAAGCAGTTTGAAGAGGTTGACTTAATCAATTCAGGTGCTATTTTGGATAGTGCGCCAAAGGCAATGGATAATTCACTTTATGAGGCGGTAAGCACAAATGAAAAATATGTGGATGCATGTCTGAAAAGATATCTCGGACACATAATAAAGTGCCACTCAGTGGATGAGCTTGGTCAGGTGAAGGATGGTGTGACACCGGATTGTTATTCATACAGCAATTTCATATTCAGGCATCTCAAAAAACGCGATTATACGGCAAATGCCTGCATTGGAGGCAAGGTATCAAAGGCACGGCTTGCAGAGTACGAGGCTGATGTGGAGAAGCTTGGAGCTGAACAGGTAGAGCTTATGACTGCAATACAGGAGCTCAAGGCACAGCGTGATTTTGAATGCTTAAAGGGAGAGCCGGAGTATTATGTGGGGCTTTCTAAGGCAAGTGATGAGCTTGAGCTTGTGAATGCGCAAAAGAGGGAGCTTGACGAGGTTATCAGGACTCTTGAGGAAGGCCAGTACAAAGAGCTGAAGGCAAAGAAGGAGCTTCTTGAGAAGCGCAAGGAAGAGCTTGAGCGAGCCCAGAAAGAAAATCGCAGGCAGATGGATGAAATGATTCGACAGCATGAAAAAATAAGTGGCGTGAATGAACAACGAGGTATTCAGCTTGAGGAGCTGCTTAACGGCTATGTGTCAAATGCAGAGCTTGAGTCACAGGTGCATGAGCAGATGAAGAATGCATCGGGTCAGTCTGTAAAAAATAAACAGAGGCAGAAGCTTGTCAGCTTACAGGGGGCTGACGGAACCGGCGGTATGCAGCAGGCATGTGTTGAGTCACTGCAGGCAGCGCGATATAAGTATTTGAAGGAATTTCCGTCGGGACAGTTTAGTGGAGTTGAAAAATCAAATGAGGCATATGAGGCACTTTTGGACAAATATGAGACTGATTATGAGCCGGAATATGAGAAGGAATTTGATAAGCAGTGTGATTTTATTTATCGAAGCCTAAGAGAAAATGTGATAGCTACAATCCACGGTGATATCAAGGCTGCAAAGCGCCATGCCTATGAGATAAACAGGCTTCTCAGGGAGACTAATTTCTCTGACAGCACGTATCAGATTAAGATTGAGCCGGCAAAGAATGAAAATGGCCAGTTCTATGATATGCTTATGGCGGAGGAGCTGGACAGCAAAAATCTGGATAATGGCGGAATAGACGGACAGATAAGCTTTGGTGAGGATGATTTTTATAAGAAATATGAGCAGAAAATTAAACTTTTGACAGAAAAATTCATGCCGCCAAAGGATGAGGATGAGCATCTGCGCATGCAGAAGCGCAAGGAAATGGAGCAGTATGCGGATTACCGCAATTATCTGTCATTCAGCATGTATGAGCAGGTTACGGACGAAAACGGCCATGTTATCAGGGAGAACTATGTAGATGACATGGCAGGCCGTGATTCGGGCGGAGAGGGACAGAACCCTAAGTACGTTGCGCTTCTCGCGGGCTTTGCGATGCTTTATATGCAGCAGAGCAATCGTGATTCAAAGATTAAGCTGGTGCTTTTAGATGAGGCATTTTCCAAGATGGATCAGGAGCGAAGTGCGGTATGTCTCAAGTATGCCAGAAAGATGGATTTGCAGCTGATTGTCTGTGTACCGGATGAACGTCTGCAGTCGCTTATCCGAAATGTGGACTGTGTCTATGGCTTTAGGCGGCATAATAATGAGATTTCTATGATGCATATAGACAAGGGCGATTATCTGAAATTGATGGAGGGATAGATATGGCATATTATATAGCAGAAGGTGCCGTTGTTAAGGGGCAGGTGACAATGGCTGACGGAGCAAGCGTATGGTATAATGCAACTGTAAGAGGCGATTCAGAACCGATAGAAATAGGCAGAAATTCGAATATACAGGACAATGCGGTGGTACATGTGGACTTAAGCCACAGCGTCAGAATAGGTGACAATGTGACAATAGGGCACAGCGCAATTGTTCACGGGTGTACTATAGGTGATAATACACTCATCGGCATGGGAGCTATCGTATTAAATGGAGCAAGGATTGGTAAAAACTGCATAATAGGTGCGGGCGCTCTTGTCACCCAGGGCACCGATATTCCTGACGGAAGCCTCGCATTTGGTTCTCCGGCAAAGGTAGTCAGGCCACTGACAGATGAAGAGATAGCAGAGAATCATCGCAATGCCATGCATTATGTGGAGATTGCGAGGAAGTCGCTGGTTTAATATTGGATGGATTATTTACATAAACTTTGCTAATGGGTGGTAGTGGATTTTACATAAAAAAAATAAAATCGTAATCTGGGACATACAAAACAGGGAAGGTATAATTTATGAAAGCAAAAGAAAACAATATACAAAAGAAAACCAAAAAGCTCTCATCAAAGGAACTCTCATGGGTATTATATGATGTGGGAAATTCCGCATACACACTGCTTGCGTGTGCACTCATACCGATATGGTATAAAAGCCTTGCCGTTGGAGATGGCGCGGGGCAGATTTCATCTGACAGGGCGACTGCATATTATGCGGTGGCAATAGCTGTGATGACGGTTGTATCAGCACTTATCGGGCCTGTCTGTGGCGCGATAGCAGACCATATGCGCATCAAAAAGGCTATTTTTTCCACGACAGTAGTTGTAGGAGTGTCGGCATGCATACTTAACGGTTTTACACCCACATGGGTGCTGTTTCTTGTTATCTATGTGCTTACAAAGATATTTTACAATGCATCGCTGGTATTTTATGACTCAATGCTTGTCGATGTGACGACAAAGGATAGAATGGACGAGGTGTCTTCTTACGGCTATGCCTGGGGATATCTGGGCTCGTGTGTGCCGTTTCTCGTTTCACTGGCAGCGTATATCTGTGGACCGGATATGCTTGGATACATATCAAACCGCCTGTCAATGATAATTGGCTTTGCGGTTACCGGAATCTGGTGGTTTGTTGTTACAATTCCACTGTTTAAGAGCTATAAACAGATGAATTATGTATCGGATGCAGCAGACAAAGATATTCATAAGAATTTTGAAAATGATGTATTTATAAGAGACAATATCAAAGAGAAAAGCAAAACAAACAAAAATCCGGGAGTCCTAAGACTCATAGCTGACGCATTTGCACAGATTTTTGGAACAATCAAAAAAATAGCTACAAAAGATAAAAAAGTAGGTCTGTTTTTAGTCGCTTTTTTCCTTTACATAGATGGTGTAGGTACTATAATAGATAATTGTATAAACATAGGAACTGATTTAAAGCTTGATTCAGTGGGACAGGTAGTGTTTTTACTTTTCACACAGGTAGTGGCATGTATTGGTTCACTTGTCTTTGGGAAACTGTCACAGAAATACAAAACTACAACGCTTTTGTATGTCTGCATTGCGGGATATTTTGCAGTTTGTCTGTATGCACTTACACTGCATGATCTGATTGGCTTTGGAATCATGGCATTTGGTGTGGGATGCTTCCAGGGCTCATTGCAGGCTCTGTCACGCTCATATTTTTCAAAGATTATTCCTCCTGAAAACTCGGGAGAATATTTTGGAATCTATGACATTTTTGCAAAGGGAGCTTCGTTTTTAGGCTCGATTGTCATAGCGGCAGTAAAGCTTGCAGGTGGCACGATAAATGTGGCGGTTGCAACTATGGCGATATTCTTTGCAGTGGGATTTGTATTTTTAAGGCTTGCAGACAGATATGATGAACCGAGGCATGAAAATAACTAAAATAAAAAGCAACGAAAGAAGGCTCAAAGCATGATAAACACAGAGGGAACAAAGGTCTGGGCACACAGAGGAGCATCCGGATATGCACCGGAGAACACACTTGAGGCATTCAAGAAGGCAGAAGAGATGAAGGCTGACGGGGTGGAGCTTGATGTACAGCTTACAAAGGATGGAGAGCTCGTGGTCATACACGATGAGACAGTGGACAGAGTGAGTGGAGAGAAGGGCTTTGTAAAGGACTATACACTCAAGGAACTGAAGCAGCTCAATGTGTCAAAGCACATGCCATCCTATGACAAGAAGACATGTATTCCAACACTCGATGAGGTGTTTGATTTGCTCAAAAACACAGAGATGACCATAAATATTGAACTCAAAAATGGTATCGTACAGTACAAAAATCTGGAGAAAAAGGTGCTGGCGCTCGTGGAAGAGTATGATATGCTTGACAGAATCTGGTGCTCATCATTCAATCACGAGTCGATTGTGCGCATGAAAAAGCTTTGCCCTGATATGAGATGCGGTCTGCTTTTTTCTGACATTATAGTAAATCCGGCAGAGTATGCCGGTGAGCTTCATGTAGATGCGCTTCATCCGGCAACCTACCATATGCAGGATGAAAACTACATCGACAAGGCTCATGGAAGAGGCCTTAGAGCTCATGTATGGACTGTAAACGAAAAGCATGAGATGAAGGTACTTGTCAAGGCAGAAGCAGATGCAATTATCACAAATTATCCGGATATTGCCGTAGAAATAGTTAAAAATGCCTAAAAGATATATAAAATGCACACAAAATTAATTTATGTAAAGCTGAATAAAGAATTGTAAAGTTTTTATCTTAATTTTACATAACTGTGTTTTGGACTTTACATTAGCTTGATATTATTAACTTGTTGAATAGTTATTGATTAATTTTAATCATTTATCATGCTAATGGAGAGATTAGGTTGAAAAAGAAATTACTAAAGAAAACGGTCGTCATAGGAATGATGGCAACGATGATAACAGGCTGTTCACAAGAGGTACAAACTACCCATGTGGACAGCCTTAATTCGTAGAAAAACACGTCACCGGGATGGTAATGCAGCTTGCTGCAAAGGAAACACTCAGATGTACTGATATTGTTGAAGAAATGTTTGTAAATTTGCATGAATGTATTGACAAAAAAGCCAAAAATATCGAAAATGAACTTAAGAGTGCATGGACATTGCAGAAGCATTATGTGCTGTGCGGTATAGCGAGAATTGGAATATTATCAGATGATATCAACGGTGAGGTAAATATTGCATAGGGAAAGAGTTTTGAAAGCACTTGCGGAGCTGCTTGTCGGAGTGGAAAATAAGCTTCATCTGGCAGACAGAAGGAGACGCCGGGAGGACAAGCTGATAGAGCGGGCAAGGTTGCTTGAAATGCAGCGTGCACAAAATAAAACGAACTTAAAAGACGCAGACGCGAATGGAAAAATATCATATAGAATAGGAGCATATATGCAGATGAAAAAACTGGAAGAATTTTACACAAACAGGGAGCTGTCATGGTTACAGTTCAATGAGCGAGTATTAAATGAGGCGGGCAATCCAAGAGTACCGCTTGCAGAGAGACTGACCTTTGCATCAATCTACCAGACAAATCTGGATGAGTTTTTCATGGTCAGAGTCGGATCACTCATGATGCAGATGAATTCAAAGGAAAAGATTTTTGAGAACAAGACAAAGATGTCGAGTGAGGAGCAGGTATCGGCAATCCTTGACAGAGTATGCGAGCTTGAGAAGAAAAAAGCAAGGATTTACGAGCAGCTTATGGGCGAGCTTGAGCCAAAGGGCGTGCGCATAATCAATTTCAACAAGCTGTCAAAGGATGAGGGGGATTTGCTGGAGGCATATTTTGATGCACACATTGCACCTTTCCTCTCTCCGATGATTATAGGAAAGCAGCAGCCGTTCCCGTTCCTTGCCAATAAACAGCTCTATGCTGTAGTGCTGTTAACCACGCAGAAGGGAAAGAAAAAGACAGGTATCGTGCCATGCTCAAACAGCGTATTCAAGCGTCTGATTGAGATACCTACAAGACCGGGCACATTTATGCTGTCAGAGGAACTTATTTTACACTTTGTATCAAAGCTCTATCCAAAGTATGTAATCCGTGAGAAATCAATCATGCGTGTGACACGTAATGCGGATATCGATGCGCAGAGCATGTATGATGAGGATATGGATTATCGTAATATGATGGAGGAGCTCATCAAGAAGAGAGTGCGCCTTGACCCTGTAAGAGTCGAGCTTTCAAGAAAAATCAACCGCAAGGCGATTGACGAGCTCTCGAGCTTCCTTGAGATTGACAAAAAGCATTTTATCAGTGTAAAAACACCGCTTGATATGTCATTCGTATTCCAGCTTCAGCACTATCTGCGAGACAAGCAGGAGCTTTTCTTTGAGAAGCGTACACCGCGTGACACACCTGAGCTTTCGCTTAAGGAGAGTATACTCGGACAGGTTGAGAAAAAGGACGTGCTTCTTTCATATCCGTTTGAGAGCATGAAGCCGTTTATCAAGATGCTTAACGATGCAGCAGAGGATCCTGATGTGGTTTCCATCAAGATGACACTTTACAGAGTGGCAGACAAGAGCCAGATTATTGATGCACTTATAGAGGCTGCAGAAAACGGCAAGGAGGTTATCGTGCTTGTCGAGCTGCGTGCGAGGTTTGATGAGGCTAACAACATAGAGATGTCACACCGCCTTGAGGATGCAGGCTGTCAGATACTTTACGGACTCGGTGATTACAAGGTCCACTCAAAGCTCTGCCTCATCACAAAGAAAAAGGGCGATGGCTTTGAGTACATCACTCAGATTGGTACAGGAAACTACAACGAGAAGACCTCGCGTCTTTATACAGATTTATCCCTCATCACTGCAAATCAGGAGATTGGAGCAGATGCATCAAGGGTGTTTATGGCGCTTCAGAGAGGTGAGACTGTTTCGGACGGAGATGTAAAACATCTGCTTGTTGCTCCAAAATGCCTGCAGAATAAGATTGTTGACATGATTGATGAGCAGATTGCCAATAAGAATGCAGGAAAACCGGCATACATCGGAGTCAAGATTAACTCTCTCACTGACAAGGTGCTTATAGACAAGCTTATCGATGCATCACAGGCAGGCGTGAAGGTAGAGCTTATTGTCAGAGGAATCTGCTGTGTGAAGCCGCAGGTTGAGGGTGCCACAGAAAACATCACTGTAATAAGTGTTGTAGGAAGATATCTTGAGCATTCACGTATATACAGATTTGGTGTGGGCGATGATGAGAAAATTTATATTGCATCAGCAGATTTTATGACCAGAAATACAGTAAGACGTGTGGAGGTTGCAACACCAGTATACGATGCACATGCTAAGGACAAGATCCGCCATATCTTCGACACAATCATGACAGATGATGAGAAGGGCAAGGAGCTTTGCGCTGATGGTGAGTATATGGATAGAAAGATAAACAGCACACCGATAGATTCGCAGGAGCAGTTCTTTGAGGAAGCATACAAAAATGCTGATAAGAGTGCGGACAATCAGTAAAAATGAGATAGCTTTATGCAGGCTGTATTAGTTTTGCCTGTTTAAGATTTGAAAATGCTATGAATAGTTATTAAATTTTTAAATAAAAGCTGCTACATACATGGATAAGTGTATGCAGCAGCTTTTATTGTCGTTACGATATTACATAGATGTCACACAGGCTATTATATAGCGATGTACTATGACGTGCGGTGCTTCATGGTACGTTTTTTCTCGTACATCAATGAGTCGGCTTCATGGATTATATCAGTAACGTTCATTGAACTGTTTCCGTCAAGCACACAATATCCCATTGCAACAGTGATAGGCACGAGATTATCACCGTCAGAGATACTGCCGAAGTTTGCAATAAGATGGTCGTTTTCCTGGAGAAACTTATCTTCTATACCGGGTGTTGTTGATATAAATACAAATTCATCACCTCCGATTCGATAGCACTGGCCATATTTACCGAGGGAAGCATTGAACACATCTGCAACACGTTTTATCATCTCATCACCTTTCTGATGACCCATTGTGTCATTTACCTTTTTGAGATTGTTTACATCATAAATTGCAAATAATATATATGGGACTTTGTTATTTTCAAGCTCCTTTACCTTTTCCATATAAGAGGTACGGTTGAGCAGATCAGTGAGTCCATCGTGATAAGCCAGACGGCTGAGCAATTCGTTCTTAATGTTACGCTGATAAGCTACCAGGACTTTTTTTACAATCTGGACAATCTCCATTGTGACAAAAATCAATACACCAAGTCTGACAAAATAGCTTGTCTCATGTCCGATGCCGCACCATAAAACTATGATGTCGGTCAGAATCAGCACACATAGCATGATACAGCCCAGGTTATGGTAGAAATTTTTAATCGGGCTTTGTATAATGCTTTTTACCGTTGAAATCAGGATAAAAATCGTGGATATGGCAAACATAATGTGTGTTAGAATAAGTGTCTGGTGATAATCCCTGATTCCTGATATTTCGCAAATAAAGCAGCCTGCAAATGTGAGCTCACAAATAAAACATAGTATTGTACTGATTTTTTTGCTGTATTTATCATACATGTGGCAAAAAAACAACAAAAAAGGTGGAATAACCAACTGCATTGCTGTTTCTGCAATCATATGATAAATATGGGCATTGCCATAAACAAGCTGTAAATATCTGCTGTCAGTTGTGAGAAATAATCCTGATATAAAGGTTACTGCACCAAGGAATAAAAGCTCATGTCCGATTATCTGCTGATGCGTCAGCGGAATGAAAAGAAGGAGCATTGCAATACCGAGTACCATTGTTATAAAGCTAAGACAAAATGCAGGAAATTTGTTCTGCTGTTCAGACTGTATAATATCTGTGATGTCGCCAAGATACATATCGCTCAGCTTGGCATTGTCATCATTCATATATGGATTTTCCACTTCAATTTCAAGTATCTTTCCGGCGCTTTGAGCAGGTATAAAAACCTGGACAAAAAGTGCTCCCGGTGTTTTGCCAAAAAGCTGCTGACTGAAAATGGGATTTGAGTATTGACAGATACCATCAATAAATACCTTTATATTTGAAGTCTTTGCAAAGAAAAACAGTGTTTTATCACAATCAGATTCCTGTATTGTACGATGAATTATGGTATTACCTGATATGTGGTTGAGCGACGCTTCAGAATTATCATAGCTAAGCCATCCTGTCGAAAAATCGGTGTAGCTATCGTCGGATTTAGATTCATGATTACTGATTGGAATGGTAGCGCCTATGAGCATCATCATAACTGCAAAAATAAGTATAAAATATCCCCAGACAGGGATATAGGCTGCATTTATTTTTGGTTGAGTTTTTTCCATATGATCGATCTCCTTAATTAATGGAAAATGTCATTATTTTTATAGTACTCTAGTTCTATAATTTTAATATACAATATAATGTAGGTGCTTGCAAGCGTGATTTTGTTTTTCGGACTAAAAGAAAGATGGAAAAATTATTTACGATATCAAGTTTCCGTTGTATTATAATAACAAGGAACGAACCTATATAATAAATATCGAAGCGCAAAAAGTACAAGAGCCTCAAAGCCTAGTACAGCGAAAATTAAGTTGTTGATACATTGAGCGGGGATGCGGTTTCGAGAGTGCATGTCAAAAAACGCAGGCGTAGCGGGCTACGTCAAGGCTTTTTGGCATGTGCTATCGGAATCGCAGACCGGTCAATATAATGATATACTATATATGCAGGATGGTATCATCACAAAAAGGAACTGAATTTATACACTCGGATTATGATAACATTAAAAAGGTCTATAGCATATAGATATGGACTATATCTTAAGTTTATTGGAGGAAGGATAGTATAATGGGAAAAAAAGAAGCAAAGACAAATGCAATAAGAATACTGGAAACAATGAAGATTCCATATGAGGCACGCACATACGAGTGCGATGACTTTGTGGATGCAGCTCAGATAGCAGACAAGCTGGGGCTTGACCACGCAGGCATGTACAAGACTATCACGACAGTTGGCAAAAGCGGCGGATACTATGTGTTTGTGGTACCGATAGATGACGAAATTGATTTCAAAAAAGCCGCAAAGGCAGCAGGTGAGAAATCAATAGAGATGCTGCATCTCAAGGATTTGACAAAGGTTACAGGATATATAAGGGGCGGCTGTACATCAATCGGCATGAAAAAGCAGTATCCTACATTTATCCATGAGGCAGCTAAGGAGCAGGATAAAATCACGGTCAGCGGAGGCAGGCTTGGGCTTCAGATTACGCTGTCACCGGATGATTTGTGCAGGGCGGCAAAGGCAGAGTATGCAGATATCATAAAATAATTAAAATGAGAGTTCTTTTTCCTAGGCTTTTACACGTCAGTGTGTTATAATAAAAGAAGCTGGCGATTGCTAAGACAGACGGTTTGGCGAATAAACCTACAATGCAATCGTAATAATAGAACTAAAGCAGAGGAATAATAGAGATGGAAAAAATTATTTTAACAGGAGACAGACCAACAGGAAGACTCCATATAGGACATTACGTGGGCTCACTTCGCAGAAGAGTTGAGCTTCAGAATTCAGGAGAGTATGACAAAATATTTATCATGATTGCCGATGCACAGGCACTCACAGACAATTTTGACAACCCTGAGAAAATCAGACAGAATATCATAGAGGTAGCACTTGATTACCTCTCAGCGGGACTCGACCCGGCAAAGTCTACACTGTTTGTACAGTCACAGATACCGGAGCTTACTGAGCTTACATTTTTCTACTCAAATCTCGTTACAGTATCGAGACTTCAGAGAAACCCTACAGTAAAGAATGAGATTAAGCTAAGAAATTTTGAGGCAAGTATACCGGTTGGCTTTTTCAATTATCCAATCAGCCAGGCAGCAGATATCACTGCCTTCAAGGCTACAACTGTTCCGGTTGGAGAGGACCAGCTCCCAATGATAGAGCAGACCAGGGAGATTGTCAGAAAGTTTAATTCTATCTATGATGAGGTGCTCGTTGAGCCGGATGTGCTTTTACCTGAGAATGAGGCATGCTGCAGACTTCCGGGTACAGATGGTGGACAGAAGATGAGCAAATCATTAGGCAACTGTATCTATCTGGCAGATACAGAGGCAGATGTAAAGAAGAAAATCATGAGCATGTATACAGATCCGACACATATCCAGATTTCAGATCCGGGACATGTGGAGGGCAATACAGTATTCACATATCTTGATGCTTTCTCTAAGCCGGGACATTTTGAGGAGTATCTGCCGGAGTATGCTAACCTTCAGGAGCTTAAGGATCACTATACAAGGGGCGGCCTTGGCGATGTGAAGATTAAGAAATTCCTCAACAACATCATGCAGGAGGAGCTTTCACCTATCCGCGCAAGAAGAGCAGAGTATGAGAAGGATATTCCGGCTGTATATGAGATACTAAGGAAGGGCAGCGAGACAGCAAGAGAGGCTGCAGCACAGACAATGGCAGAGGTCAAGCGCGCCATGAGGATAAATTACTTTGAGGATGCAGAGCTTATTAAGAGCCAGAGTCAGAAATATTCTGAGAAGTAGTATACTTTATTTCGAAGGCAATGCATTAGTAGTGTCAAAATATTTTGTGACATTAAGTATGTCATAAAAGCCGCAGGGAGGCACCATGGTCAAGTTTTACAGGACAGATGACAAATTAATACATGAGCTGGACACACTGCAGGGGGGCACCTGGATACAGATGGTCAATCCTTCTGTTGCAGAGGGACAGATGGTGGCTGATGAGCTGAATGTCGATATTGAGGACGTGCTTGCAGCACTCGATGAGGAGGAGAGCTCCCGTATAGAGCTGCAGGATGGATATACACTGATTCTTGTGGATATACCTTCGATAGAGACGCGGCATGACAAGGAATCATATACCACAATCCCACTTGGCATCATACTTACAGATGATGAGATAGTGACAGTCTGTACAGAGGATACACCTGTGCTTCAGGTATTTTTAAATAACCGTGTAAAGGAATTTTCCACCAAGAAAAAGATGCGCTTTGTATACCAGATACTTTACAGGATATCTGTACTGTATCAGAACGATCTGCGCATCATCGACAAGATGCGTACAGAGATTGAGGAAAGAGTCGGAGATGATACAGAGGAGGACGATTTGATCGCGCTTCACGAACTGGAATCCACACTCGTATACTTTGCCACATCGCTTCGTGCCAATGGAGTTGTGTTAGAGAGACTGACCAGATACAAGCGCCTTGAGCAGTATCCGGAGGATAAGGAGCTTCTCGGAGACGTGATTGTCGAAAATAAGCAGGCTATTGAGATGACGGGAATTTACAGGGACATCATAAATGGTACCAGAGAGCTTATGAGCACGGTCATTGACAACAGGCTTAACAATGTCATGAAGTCGCTCACAATCATCACACTTATCATGGCTATCCCGACAGTTATCTCAGGAATCTATGGCATGAATGTCAGCTCAAAGTGGGTACCGCTTGCGACGACAGCACATGGATTTTTGATTATAATAGGTGTTATGGTTGTCATATGTGTGCTGATACTGATTTTATTGAAGAAAAAGAGAATATTGTAATATATTGCATATTCATTAAAAGGCCGCAGTATTTCATAGAAAATAATGAAATACTGCGGCTGATTTTATTTTAGAACTGATTAGCAGATACTTTCAAAGCGTCCGCTTGCACCACAAGGCAGCACGAGTCCGTTTGAAGAAACCGGAAGACCAATTTCGCTTGCGGTTACTTTACCATCAAACTTTTTAAGAGCAGTGCTTATCATATAGGTGAGTACTGCAGGCTGCAAGCCTGTCGTATAGGAATTAATAAGGAAGAAAAGCGGCTTGTCGGTAAGGAGCTTTGTACAAAGCTGCACAAGCGGATATACGCTTTCCTCGATTTTCCAAATTTCACCCTTAGGACCTCTGCCGTATGACGGCGGATCCATTATGATGGCATCGTAATGATTGCCACGGCGGATTTCACGCTCAACAAACTTCACACAATCATCCACAAGCCATCTGATAGGTGCGTCACCAAGACCGCTGCTTACAGCGTTTTCCTTAGCCCATGTGACCATGCCCTTTGAAGCGTCCACATGTGTGACAGCGGCGCCTGCGGCAGCAGCAGCGAGAGTGGCACCTCCGGTGTATGCAAAGAGATTTAATACCTTTATATCACGACCGCTTTTTTTTGCATCATAAATCTTCTTTGAAAACCAGTCCCAATTGGCAGCCTGCTCAGGAAACAGACCGGTGTGCTTGAAGCTGAATGGTTTTAAGTGAAATGTGAGCTCTTTATTAATAGGAAGAGAGTAGTTTATGGTCCACTCCTGTGGCAGATCAAAAAACTCCCATTCACCACCGCCTTTCTTGCTTCTGTGATAGTGACCGTTAAGCTTTTTCCAGTTCTTATTAGTCTTTGGAGTGTCCCAAATTACCTGGGGATCGGGACGCAGCAAAATATATTTAGACCAACGCTCAAGCTTTTCACCGCATGAGCAGTCGATAACCTCGTAATCTTTCCATCTATCTGCTAACCACATATGTTTATATTCCTTTCTTATCTGCGTGTAAAAAATAAACTACACGTTGCTTGCATTTAATCGGGTTTCTTCTATATAATATACGTGCAAAAGTGTAATTTTTCAATGGAATATTATCCGAAATAAAAAAATAAATTTTTTTTGAAAAAAGTATTGCAATTATTGTAAACGTCATGTATAATATCACTTGCTGTGGCATGATAGCTATGAAGTTTGAAGTTACTGTCCATGAGACAGAGAATTCGGCGGAGCGAATGTCAAGTTAGGAAACTGACGGCAAGTCACTGTACAGAACAGATATGGTCTACAATATGTAGAAACAACGTGTGAAAGTCTACAGGACACACACGGAGATGTGTACAGTCACCGCTTGTCGTACTGAAGTTAAAAGTGCGAAAAGGAGGCGACTTTTTTTATGGCAAGTCAAGTAATGAGAATTACTCTCAAGGCGTATGATCACGAGTTAGTAGATTCAAGCGCAAAGAAAATCATCGAGACTGTAAAGAAGAATGGATCACAGGTGAGCGGACCGGTACCTCTTCCAACAAAGAAGGAAGTAGTTACAATTCTTAGAGCTACTCACAAGTACAAGGATTCTCGTGAACAGTTCGAGCAGAGAACTCATAAGAGACTTATCGATATCATCAATCCAACACAGAAGACAACAGAGTCTTTATCAAGGATTGAAATGCCAGCTGGTGTTTACATTGATATCAAAATGAAGCAGAAATAAGCTTCAACAATTAATTAGTATATCCCCGAATGGTTTATATAGAAGATACAGTGCGAAAGCATAACGATCTAGTAGGCTGCTCTAGGATGAACGGTTCCGCTACTTGTTCCGGCTAATTCTTCGCGGGCTGGGTTGACAGGCAAGAGGCGTTCCGCTGTAGAAAACAGGAGGTAAAGAAATGAAGAAAGCGATTTTAGCAACAAAAATCGGTATGACACAGATCTTCAATGCAGATGGTGTATTAGTACCTGTAACTGTATTAGAGGCTGGTCCATGTGTTGTAACACAGATCAAAACTGTTGAGAATGACGGTTACAGCGCAGTTCAGGTTGGTTTCGGCGACAAGAAAGAGAAAGTCGTTGAGAAGGATGCCAACGGTAAAAAGAGCGTAGCACACAGACATGGTGTTAACAAGGCTCAGATGGGACACTTCAAAAAAGCAGGTGTTTCAGGAAAGAGATTCGTTCGCGAGTTCAAATTCGAAAACGC
Source organism: uncultured Lachnospiraceae bacterium (assembly GCA_900317585.1). Classification (GTDB taxonomy): domain Bacteria; phylum Bacillota; class Clostridia; order Lachnospirales; family Lachnospiraceae; genus Roseburia. The sequence continues at coordinate 63,878 of ONHG01000005.1, forward strand.
AGATGAGTACAATTTAGCAGATGAGATCAAGGCTGACATCTTCGCAGAGGGTGACAAGGTTGATGTAACTGCTATTTCAAAAGGTAAAGGTTTCCAGGGTGCTATCAAGAGATTAGGTCAGCACAGAGGACCAATGGCTCATGGCTCTAAATTCCATCGTCATCAGGGTTCTAACGGTGCTTGTTCTTCACCAAGTAAGGTATTCAAGGGAAAAGGAATGCCTGGACATATGGGTAGCGTAAAGGTTACAACTCAGAATCTTGAGGTTGTAAGAGTTGACGCAGACAAGAACTTACTGTTAATCAAGGGCGCAGTTCCAGGAGCTAAGAAAGCTCTCATTACAGTAAAAGAGACTACAAAATCTGGTAAATAGTGCAAAGTAAGAAAGGAGGAACTTTACGATGGCTAACGTAGCTGTATATAACATGGAAGGCAAAGAAGTCGACAAGATCGAGTTAAATGATTCCATTTTCGGCGTAGAAATTAATGAGCATTTAGTTCATATGGCTGTTCTTCAGCAGCTTGCAAATAAACGTCAGGGAACTCAGAAAGCTAAGACACGTTCTGAAGTTCGCGGTGGCGGAAGAAAACCATGGAGACAGAAGGGAACAGGACATGCACGTCAGGGTTCTACAAGATCTCCACAGTGGACAGGTGGTGGAGTTGTATTCGCTCCTACTCCTAGAGATTACTCATTCAAACTCAACAAGAAAGAGAAGAGAGCAGCACTTAAGTCTGCACTTACATCAAGAGTTGTTGAGAACAAGTTCGTTGTAGTAGATGAGCTTAAGCTTGATGAGATTAAGACAAAGAAATTCGTAGAAGTATTAAAGAACCTCAATGTTGAGAAGGCACTCGTTATATTAAATGATATGGACGAGAAGGTTATCGCTTCTGCAGCAAACATCCCGACAGTTAAGACAACTCAGACAAATGAGCTTAACGTATTCGATGTATTAAAATATGACACAGTAGTAGTTACAAAGGCTGCTGTAGCAACAATCGAGGAGGTATATGCATAATGGCAAACGTACAGTACTATGATGTAATCCTCAAACCAGTAGTAACTGAGAAGAGTATGAATGCAATGGCTGAGAAGAAATACACATTCCTTGTTCACCCGGATGCAAACAAGACTATGATCAAAGAAGCAGTAGAGAGAATGTTCGAAGGAACAAAAGTTGCCAAAGTTAACACAATGAACTGCGAAGGCAAGAACAAGCGTCGCGGAATGGTAACAGGAAAGACTGCTAAGACAAAGAAGGCTATCGTACAGCTTACAGCAGACAGCAAAGATATCGAGATCTTCGCAGGACTGTAGACCGAGGTCGAAAGCAACTTAATGAAAGTAAGCGTTAGCGCAGCTTAAATTTAGTGCGAGGCCGTTCTGTGAGATTGGCGAAAACGAGCTGATAAGCGAAGTTTAAGCTTAGCGAGCAGAACCACAGAATGATATGCGTCAGAAAAGACGCGATAATGAAAACATATCGAAAGGAGAAACAAAATGGGAATTAAGACATATAACCCATATACACCTTCCAGAAGAAATATGACTGGTTCAGATTTCTCAGAGATTACAAAGACAACTCCTGAGAAGTCACTTGTTACTTCTTTAAAGAAGAACGCTGGTCGTAACAATCAGGGTAAAATCACAGTTAGACACCATGGTGGTGGAAATAGAAGAAAATACAGACTTATCGATTTCAAGAGAAATAAGAAAGACGGTATTCCAGCAACTGTAGTTGGTATCGAGTACGATCCAAACAGAACAGCAAACATCGCACTTATCTGCTATGCAGATGGTGAGAAATCATATATTCTTGCTCCAGCAGGACTTACAGACGGAATGAAGGTTATGAGCGGTGCTCAGGCTGAGGTCAGAGTTGGAAACTGCTTACCACTTGAGAATATCCCAGTTGGTACACAGATTCACAACATCGAGCTTCTTCCTGGAAAGGGCGGACAGCTTGTTCGTTCAGCAGGACTTAGCGCACAGCTTATGGCTAAAGAAGGAAAATATGCAACACTTCGTCTTCCTTCAGGAGAGATGAGAATGGTTCCAATTCAGTGCCGTGCTACAATCGGTGTAATTGGAAACGGAGATCACAACCTCGTAAATATTGGTAAAGCCGGACGTAAGCGTCACATGGGTGTTCGTCCAACAGTTCGTGGATCTGTTATGAACCCTAACGACCATCCACACGGTGGTGGAGAAGGTAAGGCACCTGTAGGACGTCCAGGACCATGTACTCCATGGGGCAAACCTGCACTTGGCTTAAAGACCAGAAAGAAGAACAAACAGTCTAACAAGATGATCGTTCGTAGAAGAGACGGTCGTGCAATCAAATAATTAGGAGGTTGAATAAATGGCACGTTCATTAAAAAAAGGACCATTTGCTGATGAAAGCTTACTTAAAAAAGTAGATGCTATGAACGCTTCTGGTGACAAGTCTGTAATCAAGACATGGTCACGTCGTTCAACAATCTTCCCTTCATTCGTTGGACACACAATTGCTGTTCATGATGGAAGAAAGCATGTTCCTGTATATGTTACAGAGGATATGGTTGGACATAAACTTGGTGAGTTCGTTGCAACAAGAACTTACAGAGGACATGGAAAAGACGAGAAGAAATCAGGCGTAAGATAAGATTTATTGAAAGGAGGTTTCATCCATGGCAAAGGGACATAGATCCAAAATCAAGAGAGAGAGAAATGAAGTTAGAGATACAAGACCTTCAGCAAAGTTATCTTATGCTAGAGTGTCTGTACAGAAAGCTTGTTTCGTTTTAGATGCTATTCGTGGAAAGAGTGTTAACGAAGCACTTGCAATCGTAACATACAATCCTAGATATGCTTCAAGCTTAGTAAAGAAATTATTAGAGTCAGCAATCGCTAACGCAGAAAATAATTATCCGGAAAAGAACTATAAGGCAGAGAACCTTTACGTTGCAGAGTGTTTTGCAAATAAGGGACCAACAATGAAGAGAATTCATCCTAGAGCACAGGGTAGAGCTTACAGAATCGAGAAGAGAATGAGCCACATTACAATCGTGCTTGATGAAAGATAGGAGGCAATCATGGGACAGAAGGTTAATCCTCATGGCTTAAGAGTTGGCGTTATCAAGGACTGGGATTCCAAATGGTATGCAGAGGGTGATTTCGCTGATTACTTAGTAGAAGATTATAATATCAGAACATTTTTAAAGAAAAAATTATACGCAGCTGGTGTTTCAAAGATTGAGATCGAGAGAGCTTCAGATCGCGTTAAGGTTATCATTTATACAGCTAAGCCGGGTGTTGTAATCGGTAAGGGCGGAGCTGAGATCGAGAAGATCAAGGCTGAGGTTCAGAAGCTTACAGACAAGAAATTAGTTGTTGATATCAAAGAAGTAAAGAGACCGGACAAGGATGCACAGCTTGTTGCTGAGAACATCGCTTTACAGCTTGAGAACCGTGTTTCATTCCGTAGAGCAATGAAGTCTTGCATGGGAAGAGCTATGAAGGCCGGCGTTAAAGGAATTAAGACAACATGTTCAGGTCGTCTTGGCGGAGCAGATATGGCTCGTACAGAGACATACAATGATGGAACTACTCCACTCCAGACAATCAGAGCAGATATCGATTATGGATTCGCTGAGGCAGATACAACTTACGGCAAGGTTGGCGTTAAGGTTTGGATCTACAAAGGCGAGGTACTTCCTACAAAAGCAAACAAGGAAGGAGGAGCTAAGTAATTATGTTAATGCCTAAGAGAGTAAAACATCGTAAACAGTTCCGTGGTTCCATGGCAGGAAAAGCTACAAGAGGAAACAAGATCACAAATGGTGAGTATGGTATTGTAGCACTTGAGCCATGCTGGATCAAAGCAAATCAGATTGAGGCTGCCCGTGTAGCTATGACTCGTTACATCAAGCGTGGTGGTAAAGTTTGGATAAAGATTTTCCCAGAGAAACCTGTAACACATAAGCCTATGGGTGTTCGAATGGGTAAAGGAAAGGGTGCCCTTGAGTATTGGGTAGCTGTAGTAAAACCAGGTAGAGTATTATTTGAAATCTCCGGAGTACCGGAAGACGTAGCTAAAGAAGCTTTACGTCTTGCTACACACAAATTACCTTGCAAGTGTAAAGTAGTTTCTCGTGCAGATTTAGAAGGCGGTGAGTCAAATGAAAACTAGTGCATACGTTAAAGAGTTACAGGCACAGAGCGTAGAGCAGTTACAGGCACAGCTCGTTGATGCTAAAAAAGAACTTTTCAATTTAAGATTCCAGAATGCAACTAACCAGTTAGATAACACAGCAAGAATCAAAGAGGTTCGTAAGAACATCGCTAGAATTCAGACTGTTATCACTGCAAAGGCTGCAGAATAGTTTATCCTATCAGAAAGGAGATTTTAGACCGTGGAAGAAAGAAATCTTAGAAAAACACGTGTTGGTGTTGTTGTAAGCGATAAGATGGATAAAACAATCGTTGTAGCTGTAAGAGATAACGTAAGACATCCTCTTTACAACAAGATCGTTAAGAAGACTTATAAATTAAAAGCTCATGACGAGAAAAACGATGCAAAGATCGGTGATACAGTCAGAGTTATGGAAACAAGACCTTTATCTAAAGATAAGAGATGGAGACTTGTAGAAATCATGGAAAGAGCAAAATAATAAAAGGAGGCTACAAGCATGGTACAGCAGGAAAGCAGACTCAAGGTGGCTGATAACACTGGCGCTAAAGAGTTACTTGTTATCCGCGTTATGGGTGGATCTACCAGAAGATATGCGAACATCGGTGATGTAATCGTTGCTACTGTTAAAGATGCAACACCAGGCGGTGTTGTTAAAAAAGGCGATGTAGTTAAAGCCGTAGTAGTTCGTTCAGTAAAAGGTGCTCGTCGTAAAGACGGATCTTATATAAAGTTTGATGAGAACGCAGCAGTAATCATCAAAGATGACAAAACTCCAAAAGGAACACGTATATTTGGACCAGTAGCTCGTGAGCTTCGTGAGAAACAGTTCATGAAGATTGTTTCTCTGGCTCCGGAAGTATTATAGGAGGAACGTCAATGGCAACTATGAAAATCAAAAAAGGCGACCTTGTTAAGGTTATCGCTGGAAAAGATATCAACAATGAGGGCAAGGTAATTGCCGTAAACGCAAAGAACAATACACTTCTTGTTGAGGGAATCAACATGGTTACTAAGCATACAAAACCAAGTATGTCAAATCAGCAGGGCGGTATCGTTCATCAGGAGGCTCCAATTGATGCTTCCAACGTAATGCTCATCCATGACGGAAAGCCTACTCGTGTAGGATTCAAGATGGATGGAGACAAGAAAGTTCGCTTTGCTAAATCAACAGGCAAGGTTATCGACTAATTGGAGAGAGGAGGATTAAGACATTGAGTAGACTTAGAGAACAGTACGAAAATGAGATCAAGGACGCAATGATCAAAAAGTTCGGATACAAAAACGCAATGGAAATTCCAAAGCTTGACAAGATCGTAGTTAACATGGGTGTTGGTGAAGCTAAGGAAAACGCTAAGATTCTTGAGGCAGCCGTTAAGGATATGGAAGCCATCACAGGACAGAAAGCAGTTACAACTAAAGCAAAGAATGCTATAGCTAACTTTAAAATCAGAGAAGGAATGCCAATCGGATGTAAGGTTACATTACGTGGTGAGAAGATGTACGAGTTTGCAGATCGTCTCATCAACTTAGCATTACCTCGTGTACGTGACTTCAGAGGTGTTAACCCTAACGCATTTGATGGCCGTGGAAACTATGCCCTTGGAATTAAAGAGCAGATCATCTTCCCTGAGATCGAGTATGATAAGGTAGATAAGGTTCGTGGTATGGACATTATCTTCGTTACTACAGCTAAGACAGACGAAGAGGCACGTGAGTTACTGGCACAGTTCAATATGCCATTCGCTAAATAATCGGAGGAATTCTAATGGCTAAGACAAGTATGAAAATCAAACAGCAGCGTGCACCAAAGTTCTCTACAAGAGCTTATACACGTTGTAGAATTTGTGGTCGTCCACATTCAGTTTTAAAGAAATACGGAATCTGCAGAGTATGCTTCCGTGAGTTAGCATACAAGGGACAGATCCCAGGCGTTAAAAAAGCTAGCTGGTAAGCCCGAAAGCAACTTAGTGAACACAAGCGCATATGCGCTGTGTGAGCTTAGTGCGAGGGCGTTCTCTGAGCCATGAACACTTGATGAGTGCACGTGTAAGCGTTGCACGAATCTAGTGAGAATGCTGTTCTTTGAGCAAAGCGAGAAACTTCATCAGCGAAGAGAACTTCCTTTAAGCAACAGCTGTTTTTATAAATAACTATATTAACAAACATATTTAAGGAGGATATCGTTCATTATGATGATGACAAGTGATCCAATCGCAGATATGCTTACAAGAATTCGTAACGCAAATACTGCAAAACATGATACAGTAGACATCCCAGCTTCTAAGATTAAAGTAGCAATCGCTGGAATCCTTGTAGATGAGGGATTCATCGAGAAATACGACATCGTTGAGGATGGAAAAATCAAGACAATCCATGTTACATTAAAATATGGTGCTGATAAGAACGAGAAGGTTATTACAGGCATCAAGAGAATTTCTAAGCCAGGTCTTCGTGTATACGCAGGCAAGGATGAGATTCCTTCAGTACTTGGTGGACTTGGAATCGCTATTCTTTCAACTAACCAGGGTATCGTAACTGATAAAGAGGCTAGAAAGCTTCAGGTTGGTGGCGAAGTTTTAGCATTCGTTTGGTAGCCCGAAAGCAACTTAATGAACACAAGCGCTTGTGCGCTGTGTGAATTTAGTGCGAGGGCGTTCTCTGAGCCATGAACACTTGATGAGTGCACGTGTAAGCGTTGCACGAATCTAGTGAGAATGCTGTTCTTTGAGCAAAGCGAGAGAACATGCCCCTAAAGATCTTAATTTATATTAAGTATATTTCATCACGTATCCATATTCGATGCATCCATGATGTATAGTAGGGATACAGCAAGTAACATCTTAAAGTATAACCTGACCACAAGGTCAGAAATACTAAATAACTATTAACCTAATATCAAAATATAGGAGGTACGGGCATGTCACGTATAGGAAGAATGCCAATCGCAGTTCCTGCTGGAGTAACAGTTGAAATTGCAGAAAATAATCATGTGACTGTAAAAGGTCCAAAGGGTACTCTTGAGAGAACTCTTCCATCAGAGATGGATATCAAATTAGAGGGTGAAGAAATAGTAGTTACAAGACCTAATGATTTGAAGAAAATGAAATCCTTACATGGATTAACAAGAACACTTATCCACAACATGGTTGTTGGTGTAACTGAGGGTTATACAAAGACTCTTGAGGTTAACGGTGTTGGTTACAGAGCTTCTAAGGCTGGAAAGAAACTTACTCTTAACTTAGGATATTCTCATCCGGTTGAGATGGAGGATCCGGAAGGACTTGAGTCAGAGGTTCAGGATAACAAGATTATCATTAAGGGTATCGATAAAGAAAAAGTTGGCCAGTACGCAGCTGAGATCAGGGATAAGAGAAGACCTGAGCCATATAAGGGCAAGGGAATCAAATATGCTGATGAGGTTATTAGACGTAAAGTTGGTAAGACTGGTAAAAAATAATTAAAGGAGTGGACAAGTAATGGTTAGTAAGAAATCAAGAACAGAAGTTCGTGTAAAGAAACATAACAGAATGCGTAATCATCTTGCTGGTACAGCACAGCGTCCTCGTTTATCTGTATTCAGAAGTAATAACCATATGTATGCTCAGATTATTGATGATACAGTTGGAAATACACTCGTTTCTGCATCAACACTTGACAAGGATATCAAGGCAGAGCTCGAGAAGACTAATAACGTAGATGCAGCAGCAAAGCTTGGTACTGTAATCGCAAAGAAAGCATTAGATAAAGGTATTTCAACTGTTGTCTTCGATAGAGGCGGTTTTATTTACGCAGGAAAAGTTAAAGCATTAGCTGAAGCAGCAAGAGAAGCTGGCTTAGATTTTTAGGAGGAGACAAACATGAAACGTGAAATCATTGACGCTAGTCAATTAGAATTAGTTGACCAGGTAGTTGACATCAAGCGTGTAACAAAGGTTGTTAAGGGTGGACGTAACATGCGATTCACAGCTCTCGTTGTTGTTGGTGACAAGAACGGCCATGTAGGTGCAGGTCTTGGAAAAGCAGCAGAAATTCCTGAAGCTATCCGTAAGGGTAAAGAGGACGCTATCAAGAGCATGGTAAATGTTAAGTTAGACGAGAACAACTCTATTACACATGATGTAACAGGAAAATATACAGGTGCTTCCGTATTATTAAAGAAGTCTCCTGAAGGTACTGGTATCATCGCTGGTGGTCCTGCACGTTCAGTATGTGAGATCGCTGGTATCCAGAATATCCGTACAAAGTCTTTAGGATCAAACAACAAGCAGAACGTAGTACTTGCTACTATCGAGGCTCTTAAGCAGTTAAGAAGCCCTGAGGATGTTGCAAAGCTTCGTGGTAAATCTGTAGAAGAAATCTTAGGTTAGGAGGAACGCTAAAATGGCAGATAAAGTTAAAGTTACATTAATCAAATCTACAATTGGTGCTGTTCCTAAGAACAAGAAGACAATTGAGGCTCTTGGTCTTACTAAGTTAGGCAAAACTGTAGAGTTACCAAACAATGCAGCTACACAGGGAGCTGTTCGCAAAGTAGCACCATACGTAAAAGTAGAAGAAGTTTAAGAATAAAATAAGGAGGTACCGTGATGGATTTATCTAATTTAAAAGCGGCTGAGGGTTCAGTCCACAGTGATAATTTCAGAAGAGGTCGTGGACACGGCTCAGGAAACGGTAAGACTGCTGGTAAGGGACATAAAGGACAGAAGGCTCGTTCAGGAGCACCAAGACCTGGTTTCGAAGGTGGACAGATGCCATTATATAGAAGATTGCCTAAGAGAGGTTTCAAGAACAGAAACACTCTTACAATCGTACCTATAAATATTTCAGCTCTTGAGAGATTCGACAACGATGCTGTAGTTTCAGTTGAGACATTAATTGAGACAGGAATCGTTAAGAATCCTAGAGATGGCGTAAAGATCCTTGGAAATGGAGAACTTACTAAGAAGCTTACAGTTCAGGCTAACGCTTTCAGTGCTAGTGCAAAAGAGAAAATAGAAGCTCTTGGTGGAAAAGCAGAGGTGATCTAATGCTTAAGACACTCCGTAATGCGTTTAAAATAAAGGATGTCCGTAATAGAATCCTTTTTACATTCATGATGCTTATTGTCATCAGAATCGGAAGCGAGCTTCCGATTCCTGGTGTCAAGGGCTCCGTATTTCAGAGTTGGTTAAACAGTAAATCAGCAGATGGTTTAGGCTTTGTTGATGCTATCACAGGTGGATCATTCTCGCAGATGTCAGTATTTGCGCTGAATATTACACCATACATTACATCTTCAATCATTATGCAGTTGCTTACAATTGCAATACCTAAGCTTGAAGAGATGCAACGCGATGGCGAGGATGGCAGAAAGAAAATTGTTGAGATAACACGTTATCTCACAATTGCATTAGGCCTTCTTGAGTCAGTCATGATGGTAATTGGTTTTTACAGACAGGATTACCTTACAGAAAAGACACCATTGACTGTTATTATGGTCGTTACTTCACTTACAGCAGGTTCAGCTGTACTTATGTGGATTGGAGAGCGTATTACAGAAAAGGGTGTAGGAAACGGAATATCAATAGTATTGACAATCAATATTATTTCACGTATTCCAGAGGATTTAAGTACACTTTGGTCACAGTTCATTGCTTCAGCAGCGAACGTTCCAAAGGCGATTGTTGCAGGACTTATCATAGTAGCAATAATTGCTGCAATGGTAGTATTTGTAGTATTGCTTCAGGATGCACAGCGCAAGATTCCTGTACAGTACTCTAGTAAAATAAGAGGCAACAAGCAGATGGGTGGTCAGCAGACATGCATTCCACTAAAGGTAAATACCAGTGGAGTTATCCCGGTAATCTTTGCACAGTCTCTTATGCAGACACCTGTTATCATTGCCAGCTTCCTTGGAAAGGGCAATGGAAATGGAATAGGCTCTAAGATATTAAAAGGATTATCACAGTCTAACTGGTGTGATCCAAAGGAGCCGGTATATTCAATCGGACTTATTGTTTACATTGTGTTGATTATAGCATTTGCTTATTTCTACACAAACATTACATTCAATCCGCTTGAGATTGCAAACAATATGAAGCGTTCAGGTGGCTTTATACCCGGTATCAGACCTGGAAAGCCAACCAGCGATTACTTAAATCAGATATTAAACTACATTGTATTTATTGGAGCTATTGGACTTGCGTTTATCGCATTTGTTCCGATATTTTTCAATGGAGTATTCAACGCAGATGTATCCTTTGGTGGAACTTCAATCATCATCATTGTCGGAGTTGTTATTGAGACATTGAAGCAAATTGAATCACAGATGAGAGTTCGATACTATAAGGGATTTTTAGATGATTAATTGTACATTGGAGATACTGAATTCAGTATCTCCATTCGTGCTATCAACAAGTTTTGTATAAAAGGAGAAAATTTTTATGAAGATCATCATGTTAGGGGCACCTGGTGCCGGTAAAGGTACACAGGCAAAACAGATAGCTGCAAAATATTCTATACCACATATCTCTACAGGAGATATATTCCGTGCAAACATCAAGAACGGAACAGAGCTTGGTAAGAAGGCAAAGACTTATATGGATCAGGGAGCACTTGTTCCGGATGAGCTTACCTGTGACCTTGTTATGGATAGAATACAGCAGGATGATTGCAAAAACGGATTTGTATTAGACGGTTTCCCAAGAACAATTCCACAGGCAAAGGCACTTGATGATGCTCTCACAAAGATTGGGGAGAAGATGGATTATGCCATCGATGTAGATGTTCCTGATGAGAACATTGTTAACCGTATGGGTGGAAGAAGAGCCTGCCTCAACTGTGGAGCAACATATCATATCGTTTTCAACCCAACAAAGGTTGAGGGCAAATGTGATGCATGTGGCGCTGACACAGTACTCAGAGATGACGATAAACCTGAGACAGTTCAGAAACGTTTATCTGTATATCACGAGCAGACACAGCCACTTATCGAGTACTATGACAAGCAGGGTATTTTAAAGTCTGTAGACGGAACAAAGCCTATGGATGAAGTATTTTCAGCCATTGTAGGTATTTTAGGTGAATAATAATGTCTGTAACTATCAAATCAGAGCATGAGATAGAGCTGATGAGAGAGGCCGGCAGGATTCTGGCGGCCGTTCATCAGCAGCTCGGTAAAGAAATCAAACCGGGAATGTCCACTAAGGATGTGGACCGGCTGGGCGAAGAAATGATTCGTAGTTATGGATGCGAGCCGTCTTTCTTAGGATATTGCGGATATCCGGCCTCCATATGTGTTTCAGTAAACGAGGAGGTTGTGCATGGTATCCCGACTGATGAGCGTATCTTACAGGAGGGCGATATCGTGAGCCTTGATGCTGGTGTTATCTACAAAGGATACCACTCAGACGCAGCCAGAACAGTAGGCGTGGGAGAGATTTCAGAGGAAGCAAGACTTCTTATAGAAAGAACACGTCTCAGTTTTTTTGCAGGAATAAAGAATGCAGTTGCGGGAAACAGACTGTATGATATTTCAGGAGCCATACAGCAGCTTGCCGAGTCCTTTGGATACGGAGTTGTATATGACCTTGTAGGTCATGGCATAGGAAGCCATTTACATGAGGATCCTGAGGTGCCGAACTTCAGACCACAGGGCTTTAGAAAAGGGCTCAGACTTAAGCCGGGCATGACACTGGCGGTTGAGCCTATGATTAATGCAGGTTCACCGCATGTGGTGTGGATGGATGACGAATGGACAGTTGTGACTGAGGATTTATCGTTGTCAGCACACTATGAAAATACCATACTTATTACAAAAGGAAAGCCGGAGATACTTTCTCTGACAGAGGATGAAAAAGCAGCCGGATTTCTGGAACTAATCTAATAATAATCATAACGAAACCCAAGGATTTATTTACAGGAGGAATCAAAATGTCAAAAGCAGACGTTATCGAAGTTGAAGGTGTTGTAGTTGAGAAGTTACCAAATGCGTTTTTTAAGGTAGAGCTTGAGAACGGACACCAGATTTTAGCAACAATCAGTGGAAAGCTTCGTATGAATTTCATCAGAATTTTACCGGGAGATAAGGTAACAATTGAGATGTCACCATACGATCTGACAAAGGGCAGAATTATCTGGAGAGATAAGTAATTTTTACAGATAATTTTTTTGAAAAATATATTGACTTCCCTTAAGTGTCCATGTATAATGCTATCTGGACACTTTTGGAAAAGTACCTGAAAAGGACTTTTATAGAGAAAGGAGGATTTGCTGTGAAGGTAAGATCATCAGTTAAACCTATTTGCGAAAAGTGCAAAGTTATCAAGAGAAAAGGAAGCATCAGAATTATCTGTGAGAATCCAAAGCATAAGCAGAGACAGGGTTAATTAGTACAAATATTTGACCCTGTTATTTGTGCGTTTGGTTTATTAAACCTTTTTTCACATCATTATGTGCGGCTGCAGCGAGATATTAATCATCGCTGTTCATAATAAACAGAGGCATTCTGGTTTCATATTATAATACCGAGTGATATGAGACGAAATGCAAATATGGGAGCGCATATGGCTACACACATTTCAGGACGTGCAACCGTAGCTGTAGATACATATGTGTTTCGGAGAGTATACGTCAAGTTGCAGATGTATCGTTACTATAGTAAATAACTAAAAATTATGGAGGTGTAAACACACATGGCTCGAATTGCAGGTGTAGATTTACCAAGAGAAAAACGTGTAGAAATCGGCTTAACTTACATCTACGGAATCGGAAGAGTAAGTGCAGACCGTATCCTTGAAGCAGCTAATGTTGATCCAAGCACTCGTGTTAGAGATCTTACAGATGACGAGGTTAAGAGAATCAGCGCTGTTATCGACGAGACAATGACAGTTGAAGGTGATTTAAGAAGAGAAATCGCTTTAAATATCAAGAGACTTCAGGAAATTGGATGCTATCGTGGTATCCGTCATAGAAAGGGACTTCCGGTTCGTGGTCAGAAAACAAAGACTAATGCAAGAACTCGCAAGGGTCCTAAGAGAACAGTAGCAAACAAGAAGAAATAATCACTTAGATAATAAGTGAAAACGCCACTTGAACGTAGTGCGCGTTTAGTTCTGCGTACGAAGAAGCAGAGCTTCATTATAACTTATATAAAGTTTAGAAAGTAGAAAGTAGGTTAGTTTAAATATGGCTAAGAATGTTGCAAAGAAAACAACTAAAAAGCGTGTAAAGAAAAACGTTGAACGCGGACAGGCACATATTCAGGCATCTTTCAATAACACAATCGTTACATTAACAGATGCTGAAGGAAATGCTTTATCATGGGCAAGTGCCGGTGGTCTTGGATTTAGAGGTTCAAAGAAATCTACTCCATATGCTGCACAGATGGCAGCAGAAACAGCTACAAAGGCAGCTTTAATCCATGGATTAAAGACAGTTGACGTATTCGTTAAGGGACCAGGTTCAGGAAGAGAGGCAGCTATCCGTGCCCTTTCAGCATGTGGTCTTGAGGTTACATCAATCAGAGACGTTACTCCGGTACCTCACAATGGATGTCGTCCACCAAAACGTAGAAGAGTCTAATCAGGAGGTATAGATTAAAATGGCAGTTAATAAAGTACCTGTACTTAAGAGATGCAGATCACTTGGTTTAGAGCCAAGTTATTTAGGATATGATAAGAAGTCTAGAAGAAACCTTACAAGAGCAAACAGAAAGGTATCTGAGTACGGACTTCAGTTAAGAGAAAAGCAGAAAGCTAAATTCATCTATGGTGTTTTAGAGAAGCCTTTCCGTAACTACTACAAGAAAGCAGATCAGATGAAAGGATTAACAGGTCTCAACCTTATGACAATCCTTGAGTCAAGACTTGACAACGTAATCTTCCGTCTTGGTTTCGCAAGAACAAGAAAAGAAGCAAGACAGATCGTTGACCACAAGTTCGTTACAGTAAACGGAAAGGTTGTTAACATCCCTTCATACCTTGTAAAGGCTGGCGATGTTATCGAAATTAAAGAGAGCAAAAAGAATACTCAGAGAATGAAAGATATCGTCGAGGTAGCTGGCGGAAGAATCGTTCCAGAGTGGTTAGATGTAGATGCTGAGAAATTACAGGGAACTGTAAAAGACTTACCTACACGTGAGCAGATTGATGTTCCTGTAGATGAGATGCTCATCGTCGAGTTATATTCTAAGTAAAATTAGGTTGATTTGCCGGGGATTTATTTCCCGGCTTATCCACTCTTTGATAACATATAACAACGATACCCGAGAAGGAGGGAATTTGAAGTGTTCGATTTTGAAAAACCAAAAATTGAAATCGCAGAAATTTCAGAAGACAAGACATATGGCAGATTTGTTGTAGAGCCATTAGAGAGAGGTTACGGTACAACACTTGGAAACTCTTTAAGACGTATCATGCTTTCTTCTTTACCGGGCGCTGCAGTGAGCCAGGTCAAGATTGATGGTGTTTTACATGAATTCAGCTCTATTCCTGGTGTTAAGGAAGATGTTACAGAAATCATCATGAATATCAAGAACCTTGCAATTCGCAATAATAGTTCTACAAATGAACCAAAGGTTGCATATATCGAATTCGAAGGTGAAGGCGTTGTTACAGCAGCTGATATTCAGGTTGATTCAGATATCGAGATTTTGAATCCTGAGTTAGAGATTGCACACTTGAATGGTGGAGCAGATTCTAAGCTTTACATGGAGCTTACAATCACAAATGGCAGAGGTTATGTCGGAGCAGAGAAGAACAAGAACGAGGATACACCAATCGGAGTTCTTGCTGTAGATTCAATCTACACTCCTGTTGAGCGTGTTAACCTTACTGTAGAGAATACCCGTGTAGGTCAGGTTACAGATTACGATAAGCTTACATTAGATGTATTTACAAATGGTACATTGGAGCCGGACGAGGCAGTCAGCCTTGCAGCTAAGGTGTTAAGTGAGCATTTAAATCTGTTCATCGATCTTTCAGAGGCAGCACAGCAGGTTGACGTTATGGTAGAGAAGGAAAACGATGCTCAGGAGAAGGTTCTTGAGATGAACATCGATGAGCTTGAGCTTTCAGTTCGTTCATACAACTGCTTAAAGCGTGCAGGAATCAACACTGTTGCAGAGCTTATCAATAGAACACCTGAGGACATGATGAAGGTTCGTAACCTTGGTCGCAAGTCTTTAGAGGAAGTTTTAGCAAAATTAAAAGAATTAGGTTTAGAGTTAAATCAGACTGAGGAATAATTCATTCGAATAATCCTTGCACTGATTCTTCTAAATAAATTGGTCATATATAAGTTTTAAGTATCATATTTATGTTTATGTGTGACAAAACTCATAGCGGCAGGGTCAGTAAGACCAAAGAGCGTGACCGTGTCTGATACATGAGTGGCAACTGATTTAAGCATTTGCTTTTTGAAATAAGGCAAAGCTTTATCACAACAAGATACGATGTCTGGCAGTAAGACCGAAGAGCGTGACCGGATGTCCCACAAATGGAGGAAATTAAAATGGCAAAATATCGTAAGTTAAGCAGAACATCAAGCCAGAGAAAGGCTTTACTCAGATGTCAGGTTACACAGCTTCTTGTTAACGGAAAGATCGTTACTACAGAGGCTAAGGCTAAAGAGGTTCGTAAGATCGCTGAGGGTCTTATCGCATTAGCAGTAAAAGAGAAAGACAACTTCGAAGAGGTTACTGTAACAGCTAAGGTTGCCCGCAAGGACAAAGATGGCAAGAGAGTAAAAGAGGTTGTAGACGGAAAGAAAGTTACTGTTTATGACGAAGTAGAGAAGAAGATCAAGAAGGATTCTGCTTCACGTCTTCATGCCAGAAGACAGATGCTCAAGGTTCTTTACACAGCTAAAGAGTCTGACGGCACAAAGAAGGGAACAAAGACTATCGATGTAACAAACAAGTTATTCGATGAGATCGCTCCTAAGTATGCTGATCGTAACGGTGGTTACACAAGAATCGTTAAGATTGGACAGCGTAAAGGTGACGGAGCTTTAGAGGTTCTCCTTGAGTTAGTTTAATATTTAATCGGTATAAATCTTAGACTAAATAAAACCAGAGATTTGAGTGGATGACACTCAATTCTCTGGTTTTTTATATTACTAAGATAATTATTCAGAACTATTGAGAAAAACTGATGCGTCTTACTTGCATGTATAGTTCGACTGCCTTTGGTTTGAATTCGTAACTGTAACGCATAAAAATACCCCTTTCACTGGATATCCAGTAAAAGGGGTACATATTAATTTCACACGGCTTTTCGATTAATACGATTAATTATTTATTCTTTGCTGCAGCCTGCTCGTCATTGTACTTCTGAACACACTTCTTGATTCTGTCATATGGTGAGAGAAGATCACTGATAGAACAGTCGTGGTTTAATGTATCAATGAGGTATGCGATGTATTTGCTCATGTCACAGCTGATATAGTACTCTTTAGAGAGAAGCTCCGGTGACTGGTAGATAAGGTTTGTTGTAACTACTCTGTAGATGAGACCCTCCTCGTAAGCCTTGTCAAATGAAGCAAAGCCGTTTGTAAAGAGACCGAATGTAGAAACAACAAAGATTCTGTTAGCTTTACGCTTCTTGAGCTCTCTTGCTGTATCAATCATACTCTCGCCGGAAGAAATCATATCATCGATGATAAGAACATCCTTACCCTCCACATTTGTTCCGAGGAACTCATGAGCCACGATAGGGTTACGTCCGTCAACGATACGGCTGTAATCACGACGCTTGTAGAACATACCCATGTCTACTCCGAGTACGTTTGCAAGGTAGATAGCACGGTTTGTAGCACCCTCATCAGGAGAGATAATCATGAGATGGTCAGCATTAATAGTGATATCCTTTACGTTCTTTAAGATACCCTTAATGAACTGGTAAGAAGGCATTACATTCTCAAAGCCGTTCAGAGGAATAGCATTTACCACACGAGGGTCATGAGCATCGAAGGTGATGATATTGTCTACACCCATGTTGATAAGCTCCTGAAGAGCCAATGGACAGTCAAGAGACTCACGGCCTGTACGTCTGTGCTGACGGCTCTCATAAAGGAAAGGCATGATAACTGTGATTCTTCTTGCTTTTCCGGCGGCTGCAGCGATAACACGCTTTAAGTCTGCGTAGTGGTCATCAGGTGACATGTGGTTTGTCTGACCGCATACTGTGTAGGTAAGACTGTAGTTTGTTACATCTACCATGATGTACAGATCATAACCACGAACTGACTGGTTGATAACACATTTAGCTTCGCCGGAACCGAATCTAGGTGTAGATGGCTTGATAATGTAGCTGTTTTTGTAGTAGTCCTTGAAAGCACTCTCGTTAGCATGCTGGTGCTCTCTGTGCTCTCTCCAGCCCTGTAAGTATGCATCTACCTTCTGGGCAAGACCTATACAACTGTCGGTTGCAACAAGTCCAAGTGTACCAGTTGGCATAGTCTCCAAAATTCTCTCATCGTTTGGCATTGTTATTCCTCCATATAACCATATAATAAATAAACTAAATATATATATATATAAAAAGCGCTATTTGGAAAGACGCTTTTTAATTCGTATGTCATCTCCGAAGAGCTTGATAAAACTATAATTGCTTGAAATTCTTGAAAGTGTTCTCTCGGAGTAAAGCTCTGCTATCTGCTCCAGATTCAGATTAGTGGAAATAATAGTAGATTTCTGTCGCAGTATACGCTCATTTACACAAAGGAAAAGCTGTGATGTGGTAAATGAGTTGGAAAGCTCGGTTCCGAGATCGTCTATGATAAGTAAATCACAGTCGAATATATTCTGGTGCGCTGCGATGGCATCTGCATCCTTTTCAAACACACCTTTGCTTAATATATCAAATAATTGGAACGCTGTAAAGTAAATTACGGAGTAACCTGCATCTAAAAGCTCTTTTGCAATGCAATTAGATAAAAAAGTCTTTCCGACACCTGTATTACCATAGAAAAATATGTTTTTAGGTTTGTTTTCAAAATTGTCTATAAATTCATGACAGTTCGTCACTGCAAGCTTTGCTGTGGCGAGCGCAGACAGCCCTGTCGCAGGATTCTTCTGCTCATCTGAGTAATAATCGAATGAGAGAGTGGAAAAATTCTCTCTTGATAAAATCTCCCTGATATTGGACTGCGAATAAACGGTATTGATAATAGCCTGCTTGAAACAATGACATTTCTGACCGTCTATGTATCCTGTATCGTGGCAATCGGGACAGGTGTAAATAGGCTCAAAATAATCAAGCGGATATCCGAGTGTGGATAGCAGTGCAGCACGCTCCTCCTTATAGTCCTCGATTGCAAGGCGTAAAGCGGCAAGAGCATTCTCATCGCCGTCCATAAGCCTGTACGCCTGCCTGACAGATGCGGATGCAATCTCTGAGTCAATCTCCCTGAGGCGGGGCGCCTTGCGATAGGCGTCCTCAATACGCTTGTCATGTATGTATTTGTTGTGAAGCTGGCGTTTATCGTAGCCTCGCATTATCTCATCATATTGAGCATTGGTAAGTGCCATATATCCTCCTTGGGATGTATAAATCTAACTTGAAAAATCATACCGTAGAATTGAGAAACAGCTTCTCCAGCTTGTCGTAATCATTGTTGCGCTGATTGAAGTTGTTAAATTTATTCTTGGAACCTGAATTATTGCTTTTTGGTTTTGAGGAACCGTTTGCAGCATTTGTGCCTTGTGATGAGCCTGTAGCAGAGGCTTTATTGGCCTTGGCAAAGTTGGCATCAAGCACTTCAACATCCTTTAATGTATGAACATCCTTTTTCCTCCAGTTCGCGAGTATCGAGTCTGTGTACTCGAAGCTTGGCTTCTGGATAGCTGAAATGGTTTTACTGCAGGCGGCCTTTACAAGCTCTATATCGAAGCCATATTCGCCGACCCATTTGTTTATGAGTGACACCTCAGAGTCAACCAGATTGCGACCTGTGATTCCAAGAGCCTTCATTACAGTATAGTAAATCTGTGAGTGTGCGGCTGCATCGTCCTTGGCCTGGTCTACGGTCTTTATGCCGGCATCGGCCCAGCCGAGAGCGACCTTGTTCATGTACCGAAGGCTTGAATGTCCCTTGGTAATGCAGTACTCTACGAGATATTCTACCAGGTCGGTAGAAAAATGAAGCTCGTCCAGCCAGTAGAGCACCATATTGGTGTCTATGGATGAGAGCGTATGCTTCAGATATGTCTCTATAATAAAGAAAAGCTCTGAAATGTCAGGATTCTTTCTAAACTCCTTAATCTCATCAAGTGTGTATTCCTTCTGTGAAGGAGCAGGTTTGTCAGTAGCCTGGCTCTTAAGCTTTTCCACAACAGAATCCTGCATCTGAATATTCGCGGTAGAATTATTCTGTGCGGCATTATCAGCCACAGCGCTTTGTATATTACTCTGAGCAGCCTGTATACCGGATACAGCAAGGATGCAGAGGTTGATTCCGGTAATCTGACCATCAGCGCCGGTTTGCACCTGCAAAATGCCTTCAGATGCCCAGTAATTGAGGGCGCGTACGATATCGGCCTCGGTGTTGCTGAAATGATCGGCAATCTCTGAAATGGTTGCTATGCCTGCCCCGGAGCCTGTCGCACGGAGCAGATAAAGGTATACCTTGACAAACTCACCGTTTGCCTTTGGCATGTATTGATCTATAAAAATATCTGACACAGTAGTGAATGATGTTGCTATGTCACTGCTAATGTTTATCGCTGTCATATAAAAAACTCTCTTTCGCTTAACCTGTGAGCAATTATAGCACAATATTTTAACCGTGTGAAGATGGTAAAAGTGCTACAAGCCTTGTAAACTCAGGCTTTCTGAATCCACAAAAAAATGTGGATAACGTGGATAACTATGTAAAATAATTGAAAAATCAATGTATCACAGGGTATATAAGCTGTTGAAAATTATTTAAAAAATCCACACACAAAATGAGAGTTGTTAACATTTTGCATGTGGATAACGTGGATAACTTATTTCTTAAGCAGGTCTTCGCCGATTTCTACTACATTTCCGGCACCCATTGTTATCAACAGGTCACCGTTTACACAATTTTCTGATAAAAATTTCTCGATTTCATCAAATGATGGGAAATAGTGCGCATTCACACCTTTTTCGAGCAATAAATCCAGGATGTCCTTAGATGAAATGCCATAGGTGTTCTGCTCACGAGCAGCATAGATATCAGCTAGCACCACAACATCTGCCATTGAAAGAACATCGGCAAAATCATTTAAGAATGCTTTGGTTCTGGAATAGGTATGTGGCTGGAAGCAAAGGACAAGTCTGTCATGTGGATATTTTTGTGCGGCTGTCAGGGTTGCACGGATCTCGGTTGGATGGTGAGCGTAGTCATCAATGATTGTGACGCCATTTACCTTACCCTTGTACTGGAAACGTCTGTCAGCACCGCCAAATTTGTCGAGGCCTGTGAGGATAGACTCCTCATCAAGACCGAGTGTGGTGGATAAAGCTATGGCTGCGAGCGCATTGCTTACATTGTGAGCGCCAGGAACAGAGAGTTTTACGTCGAAAAGTGGACTACCCTGTCTCATAGCTGTAAAAGATGCACAAGCTTTATCGTCATAGGTTATATTTTCCGGATAGAAATCATATTTTGAATCAAAGCCATAGGTGATAATCTTCTGAGGAAGACCTGCGACAATCTCCTCATAGCGGTCAATCTCACCATTGATGATGGTAGCACCGTCTGCGAGAGTGTTTGATGCATACTCGTGGAAGGAATGTCTGATGTCGTTGATATCCTTGAAGAAATCCAGATGCTCAGCCTCAATATTTAAAATAATACTGTAGCGTGGTCTGAAATTCAAAAAGCTGTTTGTGTACTCACACGCCTCAGAGATGAAGTACTCTGAATCGCCCACACGCAGATTGCCGTGGATAGATGACAAAATACCACCTACGGAAATGGTAGGATCTGTCTGAGCGGCGAGAAGAATCTCACTGATCATGGATGTGGTGGTAGTCTTGCCGTGTGTACCGGCTACAGCGATGGAATAATCGTAATTGTCCATAATCTGTCCGAGAAGCTCGGCTCTTGTAAGCATCGGAATACCGGCTGCCTTTGCTGCGGCAAACTCAGGATTGCTTTCGTGGATAGCTGCAGTGTAAACCACCAGGTCGATACCGGAGGTGATATTGTCTGCGCTCTGGCCATATATGACTTTTATGCCCTTGGCCGCAAGAGTCTTTGTGAGGTCTGATTCCTTTGAATCGGAGCCGGAAATTGTAAAGCCCTCCTCATGCAGAATCTCTGCGAGACCGCTCATGCTGATACCGCCGATGCCTATGAAATGGATGTGTATTGGTTTGCTGAAATCTATTTTATACATTAATTTTACCTGCCTGATTTATTATAATTTATATTGTAACTATTAAGAATCGCTGAGAACAAAAAGCCGATGCGTCATGATTGCATGTAAGCAACAGATTTTCTTGTTCTGAATAGTTACTTTAAATTAATTATACAACTAAATATAGTATTTGCAAAGGAAAAATAAGGTGAAAGCAGGCATGACTTTCAAATGATAAGAACCCTTGCAGGTTAAACAGATATACGATAAATGACACTTGTGCAAAATGTCGAAAAAAAAGAAAAATATTATTTGATTTTGTGAAAAATGTTGAAGTGATAATGCGGCTGTGGTATAATTTTTTATATAAAAAAAATTCATCCGGACCATATGAATTTGATGGGGTTAAAGTATATAGCAGTAACTGCAATTTATGCAGCAGCAACTATAATTTATATGGAAACAATTGTGATTTATTATAGAAGCATTACAGATACGGTTATTACAGAAACTAGTGGTGGGGACCGGATGGGCACAACAAAAATTAGGACAGACGAGGAGTGATAACGTGATTAAGAAAGAAATGATAGCCATGCTTTTAGCAGGCGGTCAAGGCAGCAGACTTGGTGTTCTGACAGCGAACGTAGCAAAACCGGCAGTTTCGTTTGGTGGAAAATACAGAATCATAGATTTTCCGCTTAGCAACTGCATCAATTCAGGCATTGATACAGTGGGTGTACTTACACAGTATCAGCCGCTCAGGCTTAACAGCCACATCGGAATAGGTATTCCGTGGGATCTCGACAGGAATAACGGAGGAGTGGCAATACTGCCTCCTTATGAGAAGAGTGGCAACAGCGAGTGGTACACAGGTACAGCCAATGCAATCTACCAGAATATGAGGTATATAGACAGTTACAACCCGGACTATGTGTTGATACTGTCAGGAGACCACATTTACAAGATGGACTATGAGGTGATGCTTGACTTCCACAAGGAAAACAATGCCGATGTGACCATAGCAACCATGCCGGTGCCTATCGAGGAGGCCAGCCGATTTGGTATCGTCATAGCCGATGATGATAAGCGCATCAATGCATTTGAGGAAAAGCCGGTTCATCCGCGCAGCAATCTCGCATCAATGGGTATTTACATATTTTCATGGCCGGTGCTAAAGGAAGCCTTACTTGCACTAAAGGATCAGGAAAACTGTGATTTTGGCAAGCATGTCATACCATACTGCTTTGAAAATGACAGACGTATGTTTGCATACGAGTTCAACGGATACTGGAAGGACGTAGGTACACTGGGGTCATATTGGGAGGCCAATATGGAGCTTGTAGACCTCATTCCGGAGTTCAACCTGTACGAGGAGTATTGGAAGATTTACACAAAGAATGATGCCATCGAGCCACTTTATATAGCCAAAGGAGGCCATGTGGAGCGAAGCATCATGGGTGAGGGTGGTGAATGCTACGGTCATGTGGAGCATTCTGTCATAGGTGCCAACGTCAAGATTGGAAGAGGCGCAGTAATACGTGATTCCATCATCATGCGTGACACGGAGATAGGCTCCAATGTCACGATAGACAAGTCCATCATTGCCGAAAATTGCAAGGTGGGCGATAATGTGACACTTGGCTTCGGACAGGAGAAGCCAAACGTATTGAATGAGAGCATATACTCATTTGGGCTGGTCACTATAGGAGAAGATTCTGTGATACCGGACGGGGTAAAGATAGGCAAAGATACAGCAATCTCCGGTGTTACATACGAAGAGGATTACAAAGATGGTGTGCTTGAGGGCGGAGAAGTTATTATCAAGGCAGGTGACGGAAAATGAAGGCAATAGGAATTATTTTGGCCGGTGGAAATAACAATAGGATGAAGGAACTGACAGCAAAACGAGCAGTACCGGCCCTGCCGATAGCAGGCAGCTTCAGGGCTATAGATTTTTCGCTCAGCAGCATGTCAAACTCACATATACAGACAGTTGCGATACTGACGCAGTACAATGCATGCTCATTGAATGAGCATTTAAGCTCGGCAAAATGGTGGAATTTTGGCAGAAAGCAGGGGGGGTTATTCATCTTTACACCTACAGTCACAGCAGACAACAGTGATTGGTACAGGGGCACGGCAGATGCGATGTATCAGAATATTGATTTTCTCAAGAGACGCCATGAGCCATATGTCATCATCAGCAGCGGTGATTGTGTATACAAGCTGGATTTCAACAGAGTGCTGGATTTCCACATCGAGAAAAAATCAGACATCACAGTAGTATGCAAGGACATGATGTACAACGACGATGTCAGCCGTTTTGGTGTGGTACGCATGGATGATGAGTCAAGAATCACAGAGTTTGATGAAAAGCCAATCGAGGCTTCATCCAATACCATTTCCACAGGTATCTATGTCATCAGGAGACGACAGCTCATAGAGCTTTTGGAGGCAGCAGCCGAGGAAAACAGATTCGATTTCGTAAATGATATCCTCGTGCGCTACAAAAATGTAAAGAAAATATATGGCTACAAGATAAATTCATACTGGAACAATATCGCCGATATTGATGCATACTTCAAGACCAATATGGATTTCTTAAGACCTGACGTCAGAAGCTATTTCTTCAAGGAGGAGCCGACCATCTGCTCAAAGGTGGACGACCTGCCACCGGCCAAGTTTAATCCGGGCTCAGACATTTCAAACAGCCTCGTATCAAGTGGCTGTATCATAAACGGCAGCGTGGAGGATTCGGTGCTTTTCAAGCAGGTATTTGTGGGCAAAAACACTACCGTGAAGAACTGCGTGCTGCTCAATGATGTCTACATAGGCGACAATGTGCACCTCGAAAATTGCATCGTAGAGAGCCACGGAACCATCAATCCAAACACCTGTTATTGTGGTGAGGATGGAGTCATGATAGTAAAAGAAAAAAATGTAAGATATGTAATTTAAAAACAAACCAGGGGGACAAAAATATGCAGATTACAGACATCAGAATTCGTAAGGTAGAAAAAGAGGGCAAGATGAAGGCGGTTGTGTCAATCACAATCGATGATGAATTCGTGGTACATGACATCAAGGTAATCGAAGGAGAAAAGGGACTTTTCATCGCCATGCCAAGCCGTAAGGCAAACGATGGCGAGTACAGGGATATAGCCCATCCGATTAAATCTGCCACACGCGAGAATATCCAGAATATGATTCTTGAAAAGTATAAGACAGAGATTGAGAATGCATAAAATCAAACAAAGATTCGAGTTGCGAGGGCAGACTTTGGGACTCGTAACATGCTAAGCTATAGCCATCATAAGAAAGAGATAAAAAATCTTTCTTATGATGGCTTATTTTTATATTTTTGGAAGCAGGAGGTATGGGTTATGCATATTTTAGCGTTCATATTAATATTTGTTGTTGGAGCGATTGCAGCAGCGTGCGATGGGGATTTTTCAGGGATAGCTGCAATAGGGAAATTTGTTGGTGGAGCAATTCTGGTCATAGGAATGCTGTGGCTGTTTACGCAACCGGTGCTGCTGGTTATAGTTATTGTTTTACTTGTGGTAATTATTGCGTGTTGTTCGGGAACGAAATAGGTGGGAATAAAAGATGAAACTATTATGTATCTGAGAAAAATTAATAAAAATACTGTAAGTCTCAAGTACTATATGGTAAAATGATAAGAAAAGCGAGAAGGGAAGAAAATATGATAGCAAAATTAGAACTCGAGTTAGCTTGCAATGAAGAACTGGCATATCAGATGTCATCATTGTTTCATGGAGTTTTGATGGAATTGTTGCCTGAAGAATATGCAGTCGAATTACATTACTCTAAGCTGCATCCGTACACGCAGCATCTGGAATGCAGAGGAAAGACGTGGTATTGGATAATCACAGCATTGAATAAACAGGCGGTTGACATAATACTTAAAAATGCTTTGTGGAACTTAGAGAAGATTGAGCTGAAAAAGAAACAGATAGTAATAAATATCATTGGAAAGCAGTACATTGAAATGCCATATAAGCAGTTGATGGAACATTTTTATCATGAAGAGCATGGAAAGTATCTGCAGCTTCATTTTATATCACCAACAGCTTTTAAACAGAATGGAAGATATGTATTTTATCCGGACATTCACTGTTTTTTTCAAAGTCTCATGAATAAATATGACGCTGCGGTAGGGGATAATATTATGTGGGACGAGGAAACGTTGGAACAGCTATGTGAAAATGCACAGATAGTCAGGTATGATTTGAAAAGTGTAAGCTTTTCACTTGAGGGTGTCCGTATTCCTGCATTTGTAGGGAAAATTACAATCAAAATAAACGGAACAAAAACAATGGCAGATTTTGCAAACATGCTTGTGGAATTTGGAACCTATTCAGGGGTTGGGATTAAAACTGCTCTTGGCATGGGATGCATACGACAGCTAAAAGAAAGGGGATAGGAAATGCTTAAGGACAGACAGATAAAGCTGGTTGTGGGAAGTTTGTTGCACGATATAGGCAAGGTAGTATATAGAAGTGGCGACGGAAGAAACCACAGTGCGAGCGGGTATGATTTCCTGAAAAATCAGGCCAAAATCGAAGATACTGAAATTTTAAACTGTGTAAGGTATCATCATGGCAAGTATCTAAGCAGTGCGGATATAGCACCGGATGATCTAGCTTACATCACATATTATGCAGATAATGTTGCGGCATTTACAGACCGCAGGGAAGCATCTGTTCAGGAGGAGGGATTTGATAAATCAATTCCATTGGACAGTGTTTTCAATATATTAAACGGAAATCATGGAAAAAGCCATTATGCGATGCAGGTGCTGAATCCAAAGGAAGCTATTAACTATCCTACAGAAGAAGCTATTTCCATGGATGAATATTTTTATAAAACAGTAGTTGATAATATTACAAATAATCTTCTTGGAATAAAGCTGGATGAGGAATATGTTAATTCACTGCTTTCTGTCTTAGAAGCAAATTTAAGCTATATCCCTTCATCTACATCAAAAAGAGAGCTTGCGGATATATCATTATTTGACCATGTTAAAATTACAGCAGCAGTGGCATCATGTGTAGAACAGTATTTACAATCACAAAATGAAACCGACTATAGGGAACTGTTATTTAAGAATGCTAAGGCATCATATGATAAAGAGATGTTTTTACTCTATTCAATGGATATTTCAGGCATTCAGAGCTTTATTTATTCCATCAGTGATAAAGGAGCTTTGAAGGGACTTCGTGCCAGAAGCTTTTATCTGGAAATTATGATGGAGCATGTGATAGACGAGCTTTTGGAGAGGTTGTCGTTGTCAAGGGCTAATCTTATTTATACAGGTGGTGGACACTGCTATATTCTGCTTCCCAATACAGATGAAGTGCTGCAAGTACTGGAAAAATATGAGAAAGAAGTGAATCAGTGGCTGCTTGAGACCTTTGATATTTCACTTTATATAGCATGTGGATATGCGGCTGCAAGTGCAAATAATCTGCGTAATGTACCGGAAGGAAGCTATTCAGAGCTTTATCAGAATATATCAAAAATGACATCAGAAAAGAAAGCCCACAGATATACGCCGGAGATTATAAAATATCTGAATATCAAAAAGCATGATGGAGAAAGAGAATGCAATGTCTGCCGCAGAGTGGCGAAGGTAAATGAGGACGGACGTTGTCCAATCTGTGAAGCACTGGAGAATATGGGAAGAGATATGCTTCATGGAGAATATTTTGTGGTATTGTGTGAGCCACAGGAGTACGCACTTCCGCTTTCGGGAAATCGTTATCTGATAGTACAGACAGAAAAGAATATAAAAGAAACCATGAAGAAGGATAGCTACGTGCGCTGTTACACAAAGAATGATTTTTATACAGGAAAGCTTGTGACAACAAAGCTGTGGGTTGGCGATTATGTGGCAAAGGATGCAACTACTTTTGGAGAATTAGCAGAAAAGTCAAAAGGAATTAAAAGGATAGCAGTACTAAGGGCCGATGTGGATAATCTGGGAACCTCTTTTGTATATGGATTTAAGAGAGATAAAGATGAAAGCTATGTCACAATGTCACGTACGGCAGCGTTGTCGAGACAATTGTCATTATTCTTTAAGGGATATATCAATAAAATTCTCAAACAGGGAACAGAGAGTATCTTTGCAGATAGTGGGCCACGAAATGTAGTGATTGTATATTCAGGCGGAGATGATGTATTTCTGGCCGGAGCCTGGAATGAAGTGATTGCGGTATTCATGGATTTGAGAAAATCACTGGAAAGATTCACACAGGGAACACTTACAATATCAGGTGGAATCGGGGTATATCCGGATTCATATCCGATTCATGTGATGGCACAGGAGACACAGTTTTTAGAGGACTGCTCAAAGGAATGTGATGGCAAGAATGCAATCACCATATGGAATGAAGAGCATACATATCCGTGGCATGAATTTCTGGAAAAAGTTGCAGGTGAGAAGTTTAATGTATTGAAAGATTATTTTGAGAAAAATGACGAGCGTGGAATGGCATTTCTGTATCATCTTACAGAGCTTCTGAGATCCTATGGTGAACGAATTAATATTGCAAGATATGTGTATCTGTTATCACGCATGGAGCCTGACCGCGACAGCCTTCCGGAAGTACAGGAGGCTTACAGCAGATTTTCAGAAAAAATGTATTTGTGGAGTCAGAATCCAAAAGACAGAAAAGAGCTGCTTACAGCAATTTATTTGTATGTATATTTGAATCGAAAAGAGGAGGATGTGTAAATATGAAGCTAACAGAGGAAAACTATGTAGAAACAGCGGAGAAAGCTATTCAGGAAATCTGTGCACTTAAGAACAAGAGTGGTAAACCGGTTCCACCTGTTACCACATCAAAAATCAGAAATCTGCTTGCAATGACCGCAGCAATTTACAATGATGTGATAGTGAGCCAGTCAGAAAAGCTGTCAGCGGAAATAGTTGGAAGAATCAATTATTTAAAAATCCGTTTTGTGTATGAGGCAGGACGCGAGCCAAAGGTAAAGGCGCTTGTGGAAAAAGCACAGCTTCTGGAGCATTTAAAAGAGGTAGGAAACAGCAGAGCACAGTATATTCTGTTCAGCAGATATATGGAGGCTTTGGTTGCATACCGTAAATTCTACGGTGGACATGATGAATAGGAGGAGTAAAAAATATGTTTGCAAAAATTGAAATCAGCGGAACCATAGAAATAGTAACAGGACTTCACATTGGCGGCTCAAGTGCCTTCTCAGCAATCGGAGCAGTGGATTCTCCGGTAATAATGGATACGAGAACAAATCAGCCAATGATTCCGGGAAGCAGTTTAAAGGGAAAAATGAGAGCACTGCTTGCAAAACAGTATAACACAGCAATTGCAAAAACTGCAGATGATGACGCGGAATGCCTGACAAATCTTTTTGGAAGTGCAAAGTCAAAGAAAGAAAGCCGTGTATTATTCACAGATATGTTTTTAGATAATCTTGATGAATTAAAGAGGGCAGGACTTACCGGAGCAACAGAGGTAAAATTTGAAAACTCTATTTCCAGAATGACAGCGGTGGCAAATCCGAGACAGATAGAGCGAGTAGTGCGTGGAGCACAGTTTCCAATGCAGCTAATATATGAATATACAGATAAAACAGATGAGGAAACTCTGCTACAGGATTTCCGCATTCTGAAAGAAGGCTTTAAACTTCTGGAATATGATTATCTGGGAGGCAGTGGCTCCAGAGGATATGGACGAATTAAGTTTTTGGATTTGGATGCCGAGCCGGTCATTGGAGATGTGGATGATGAATTAATGGAAAAATGTCGTACAATATTGGAAGGATAATCGTATGGAATATACTATCTATAAACTAGAATTTCAGACAGGCGTGCATTTTGGTACAGGTGCATTGGATGAAGGAGCTTATATTTTTCATGCGGACCAGCTTTTCTCGGCAATGTATATAGAAGCACTAAAGCTTGGAAAGGCACAGAATTTCTATGAAGCTGTAAAGGCAGGCAATCTCCTCCTGTCAGATGCACTGCCTTACATTGATAAGCAGTATCTGATTCCAAAGCCAATGATTTATGTACAGACAGATCGTCAGGGAGAGTCAAAACAGAAAAAAGCATATAAAAAGCTGAAATATCTTCCGGTAGAGAAAATTGATGAATTTCTGACAGGAAACATGAATCTTGAATCGGATCCGATGAGAGGCTTCGGTCAAATGCAGCAACAGACAATGACCCATGTACGAAAAGACGAGGACACGCTGCCGTACAGGGTGGGCACATTTTATTACGCACCGGGATGTGGGCTGTATGTGATTATAGCTTATCAATCAGATGAAGAACTTTATCTGGCAGAGGAGCTTCTGGAATCACTTTCCTACACCGGAATTGGTGGAAAGAAAAACAGCGGCATGGGCAAATTTCAGTTCAGAAAAGGAAAACCATCACCGGAACTTGAGAAAAGACTATGTGAAAAATCGTCGAGAAATATACTTATCTCTACAGCTCTTCCGGCGGAAGCAGAGATGGAAGCAGCGATGGACGGAGCGTCATACCTGCTGGAAAAAAGGTCAGGATTTGTGGCTTCTGTTGATTATGCACCTGAATGGCGTAAAAAGAAGGACTTGTATGTATTTGCACCAGGTTCATGTTTTGTGAATCGTTTTTCAGGAGACATTTACGATGTGTCTGATGGAGGAAACCATGCGGTATATCGTTATGCAAAGGCTTTATTTTTGGGGGTGTAGGTATGCAACAGTTTTTAAAACATTATAAAGTAAAAATTCGTGTGCTGTCTCCAATTTTTATAGGTTCAGGCGAGAAAATAGGGAAAAAAGAGTACATATATATGCCGTGGAATCACCGCGTTATTATACCTGATGTGGATAAGATGTTTGAGGATTTGAGCAGGCGCGGATGGACAAATGAGTTTACATCATTTCTGATGGACAGCAGAAACGGACAGATGCCGTTATCCACCTGGCTTGCGCAGAAGAAGCTGCGTGGTGAGGATTATGATAAGTGGAAAAAATACGAGATGGATGCAGGGGAAGCGTTTGTAAACCCGGCCTCACGTCCAAAAGAAATTGATGCTTTTGTGAAGGATGCATATGGAATGCCGTATGTACCGGGAAGCAGCATTAAAGGAATGATACGTACAATTCTGCTTGTCTGGGAAATACAAAAGAATCCTGATGCATTCAGAGAAATCTGCAGGGAAATTAAAATGAGCTCACAAAATAAAGCAAGCAGAAAAATCTGTCTGGCAAGGGAAACATCAAAGCTGGAACAGCAGATTCTGTATACGCTTAGCAGAGACGAAAAGAAAACACAGAATGCTGTAAATGACTGTCTGTCAGGACTTCATGTGGGTGACAGTGCACCGATTTCAACGGAACAGCTTACACTCAGCCAGAAGATTGACTATACACTGGATGGAAAGAAGAAGCCTTTGCCACTGTTACGTGAAACACTGATACCGGGCACTGAAATCTGCTTTGATATCTCTATTGATACCACATTATGTGATTATGATATGGAAGATATATTAGAAGCTGCACAGGTGTTTCAGCAGGTATGTAACACGTACTTTTATGAGCGATTCCACAGACCGGTTAAAGATGAAAATGTAGTATTTCTGGGTGGAGGCTGTGGCTTTCTATCTAAGACGGTATTGTACGCATTGTTTGGGCAGGATGCAGTGCGTATTGTGGACAGTGTATTTCAGAATACATTAGGCCGCCAGTATACGATCCACAAGCATCAGAGAGATATTGGACTCAGGATATCTCCACATGTATGTAAGTGCACAATGTATCAGGGGGAGCTGTATGATATGGGCATAGGTCAGATATCATATGAAGAATAATAAGAGATTTCACGATTTTTGCGCCGATGCCCTAAAACACTGGCATTCGACGGTATTTGATATTAGTTTTTCACATGGTAAAAGCCGGATTTGGTTTTGCACCGCAATCCGGCTTTGCAGCCCGGTAATTATAAGGGCTGCGGAGGACAGGATTGAAATATAATGAACCCCAATAGGGGACGGAAACGTAGTTGATACTCCTGTTGGCATACAAGGAATTGATTGAAATATAATGAACCCCAATAGGGGACGGAAACAAATCTCCAGGCATTGTTATGATTAAATTGTTATTATTGAAATATAATGAACCCCAATAGGGGACGGAAACGTGTTCGTACATGGTTTATAGTTACTTTTTGACCATTGAAATATAATGAACCCCAATAGGGGACGGAAACGAGTAAAATTGTTACGCATTACTAAACATATAACTAATTGAAATATAAAGAACCCCAATAGGGGACGGAAACACGTGAAACACAAGCCGATTGTTAGTTGACTAATCAAATTGAAATATAAAGAACCCCAATAGGGGACGGAAACTCGTATCTTCCTTTAATTCTCATATTTTATACCTATTGAAATATAAAGAACCCCAATAGGGGACGGAAACGTTTACATTGCATTTTACTAAAATTTTTCAACTTCAATTGAAATATAAAGAACCCCAATAGGGGACGGAAACCGTTGAAAGTGTTATAATATCCGATTGAAAGACCTATTGAAATATAAAGAACCCCAATAGGGGACGGAAACAATTATTAACATTATCTTCCGGAATCATGTTATTGATTGAAATATAAAGAACCCCAATAGGGGACGGAAACAAGCCTCCTTTAAATCAAAAGTACCTACTTTTTCATTGAAATATAAAGAACCCCAATAGGGGACGGAAACAAACAAAGTCGCAGCACTCCTCGGTATCACCATTTAATTGAAATATAAAGAACCCCAATAGGGGACGGAAACGGTATCACCATTTAAAAGCGGTCTGAAAAGCTTTGCCGCAATTGAAATATAAAGAACCCCAATAGGGGACGGAAACCAAAATACTTGTTCATTAAATCAACATCAAGGTATTGAAATATAAAGAACCCCAATAGGGGACGGAAACACATAGCCGAGCGTCTCATATATCTTCTTTCTCATGATTGAAATATAAAGAACCCCAATAGGGGACGGAAACTCACCTCTATACGTTTATCACTAATCTGTTTCTTAATTGAAATATAAAGAACCCCAATAGGGGACGGAAACCTTGCCGGGTAGGTTAATGCTCTGACTCTTGGCATTATTGAAATATAAAGAACCCCAATAGGGGACGGAAACTAATAAAAACTGCTTCTGTATCTACAATATTATCCATTGAAATATAAAGAACCCCAATAGGGGACGGAAACTAAAATTCTGCTTACCTGAGTTTTCTTGTTTCCAATATTGAAATATAAAGAACCCCAATAGGGGACGGAAACTGAAAGAGTACCACCGAAAAAGTTACTAATTATTATTGAAATATAAAGAACCCCAATAGGGGACGGAAACAAATAATTGTACGTGTGACCATTGGTTTTCTCAATTGAAATATAAAGAACCCCAATAGGGGACGGAAACAATTGGTATCTGACTGTTGATAGCCCAGTCTATCAAAATTGAAATATAAAGAACCCCAATAGGGGACGGAAACGAAATCTTCGTAGATTTCATCGACTTCCGATTGTGACATTGAAATATAAAGAACCCCAATAGGGGACGGAAACTTATTCAGTTCAATATATTGCTTCATACTATACACCATTGAAATATAAAGAACCCCAATAGGGGACGGAAACTCAATTGTATCAATTATAGTCTGTACGTCAGTTTATTGAAATATAAAGAACCCCAATAGGGGACGGAAATTCCTCTAAGTCCTCATAATCTGCAAGTTTGTCAATAATATCATTGAAATATAAAGAACCCCAATAGGGGACAGCATAAAGAAACAAAAATATCATAGAGAGGGGATTATAAAATATGAGCTACTTATATGTATGTGAGCAGGGAGCTACAATCGGAATTACAGAAAATCGCTTTCAGGTAAAATATAAAGATGGCATGGTAAAGAGTATTCCGGCTGAAACCTTGGAAGTAATTGAAGTGTTCGGAAAAGTACAAATTACTACCCAATGTATGACAGAATGTTTGAAGCGCGGTGTAAACATTATTTTTTATTCTACAAACGGAGCATATTTTGGAAGATTAATTTCCACGAATCATGTGAATGTTCAAAGACAGCGTGTACAGGCAAGACTGACCGAGGATGCACAGTTTAGAGTGGGTTTTTCAAAACGTATTGTCAATGCAAAAATCCGCAATCAGATAGTTGTTTTACGCCGCTATGCAAGAAACCAAGAGAGTGATATTCAGCGTGCGGTTATTGAAATGCAGAATATGTATAAAAAGTTGGAAGCAGCACAGGGGATAGAGCAGGTTATGGGATATGAAGGAACGGCGGCAAAAATATATTTTCGTGAATTAGGACGGCTTATAGATCCGGAGTTTGCATTTACAGGAAGAAATAGGAGACCGCCTCGTGACCCATTTAATTCATTGATAAGTCTGGGATACTCCATTATTTTGAATGAGCTATATGGAAAGCTTGAGGCAAAGGGGTTAAATCCATATTTTGGAATAATGCATAGTGACAGAGAGAAACATCCGACACTGGCAAGTGATTTGATGGAAGAGTGGCGAGCAGTGCTGATTGATTCAACAGCTTTAAGCATGCTGAATGGACATGAACTTCTTAGAGAAGATTTTTATTATGGAACAGACCAGCCTGGCGTTTTTCTCGCGAAGGATGCATTCAAAAAATATGTACAGAAGCTTGAAACAAAATTCAGGACAGAAAGCAGATATTTAACATATGTAGATTATAGTGTCAGCTTTCGAAGAGCAATGGATTTACAGATAAATCAGTTTGTTCGCGCAATTGAAGGTCATGATCCAGCTCAATACACCCCTGTGATGATACGTTAGGAGCTGCCTATGGAAAACTATTTCTGGAATACGGAAGAAACACAAAGCGTTAAAAAATTGTATGTTCTGATTATTTATGATATTGTTGATAATAAGAAACGGTTAGCATTTTCAAAAAAATTAAACGGCTACGGATTTCGCGTGCAAAAGTCAGCATTCGAAGCTATGATTACAGAAAGTCTGTATCGTAAGCTTATAGATGAAATTCCTGCTATGATTGACAAGGAGATAGACAGTGTAAGGGTGTACAAGATTCGAGGTAGTGGAGAGGTTAATTTATTTGGAATCAGTAACACAATCACAGATGAAGAGGTTATTATTTTATGAACAGGAAAATTTTATTTACTCCGGTCGGAGGAACAGATCCAATATCTTCAACAAATTGCTATGATGGAGCTATTTTACATATTTGCAGACATTACAAACCGGATAAAGTCATAATGTATATGTCAAAAGAAATGCTTGAAAATCAAGAAAAAGATGATAGATACAGATATTGTCTGGACAAGCTTTGCGATTTGCAGAAACGTACTATGAGCTACGAAATCATAGAGAAAAATGAACTTACAAAGGTTCATGAATTTGATTTTTATTATGAAGATTTTCAGAAATGTATCCGCGATATTTATCAGACAATGGATGAATCAGATGAATTGTTTTTGAATGTGTCATCAGGTACTCCTGCAATGAAAAGTGGTCTTCTAGTATTGCAGACCATGGAGGAGTATCCGGCAAAACTGATACAGGTTTCTACACCAGAAAAAAGAATAAATGAGCATCATCATAAGGATTACGATGTTGTTACTCTGTGGGAGTTGGATGAGGATAATCAGCCGGATGCACATAACAGGTGTAGTGAGATAACCTGTCCGAGTCTTCAGAAGCTAAAGAAAGAAGAAGTGATAAAAAAGCATATTATGTCATATGATTATCGAGCCGCGCTGACGGTAGCTAATACCATGAAGACAGATGATACACAAAATTATAAAATTTATCTGGAACTTGCCGAAAAGAGACTGTTGCTCGATATGTCAGCAGTTGATAAAATGGCTAAGAAAATAGATTTTGACTGTATCCCTGTTAAATCTTCCTCAGAGCGTATGTTATTCGAATATGCCCTTTGCATGATGATAAAGCTGAAAAAGGGAGAATATGTGGATTTTATCCGTGCCATTACGCCGATACTTGTAGATCTATTTGAACTGGTGTTAAAGGTACAGTGTAAAATAGATGTGAATGATTACTGCAATAACATTAAGAAAAAAGATGGTTCAAACCAGCGCCGCTGGTCAGGTGATAAGCTGATGAATACAGAGGTCGAGAATGTGCTTAATACAGCTTTTTCAGGAAGCTTCAAGTTGGGCGATGTTTATTCGGTTCATATAAAAGCATTGATAGAGCATTTTTCAACAGACATACAATTAAATGAACTGATATCTAATCTGCGTCTTGTTGAAGAAAAAATTAGAAATACCGCAGCTCATGATATTGTTTCAGTCACGGAAAAAGTGATAGAAGAAAGGACTGGGTTTTCGGCAGAAAAAATAATGAAAATGATACAAAAGTTATTCTCTTATACTGGCATTAAGGTGAAAAAAGAATATTGGGATTCGTATGATTTGATGAATCAGGAAATATTGGAAAAAATATGATGTTGGAGAAGTTTGATGAATTTGAAAAAGCGATGAGCAAAGCAGGATATAAAATACCTGAGCTGGTATAATAATCACAGAACTGTTATAGCAATCAAATCAAGGGCACTGATAGAGAGTATCAATGCCCTTGTTTTTTACCATAAATGTCCTAAAAGATAGGAAATTCTGAGAAGCCAACAGCTGTCAGATTTGTTTATGTTGGTATTGAATTAATTGAATTAGATATATTATAATGTCCATAGGTGATTAAGTAAAGGGAGCAATCAGAAAGACAGATAAAATAAAAATCCGTGAGGAGGTTTTGGCGGCAGTTGAGAATCACAGAATCGAATTATCAAGGATTGACGATGAGAAAACATTACAGTACATAGCAGGTTTTAAGAGATATTCTACAGAACGTGTGATGAAGTCGTTGGTAGGTGAATTTACGCAAAATGAGAAGTGGTCTGTTAAAGGGACTCTTATGGGTGAATGCTGGTATAAAGATGGAAAAGGAATCTGCTGATAAATCAGCAGAAAAATCAGCAGAATCAGCATAAAAGTCAGCAGATTTAAAATTTACTCATACAGGTGGAACAGAAATAGAGGTGGTAAATATGTGTAAGGCATGGGATGACCATAAAAAGCGTGGCATTCAGGAGGGCATGCAGCAGGGCCGTCTTTTTGAAATTTATCTTTCCGTACAGGAGGGAGACTATTCTGCAAAAAGAGGTGCCGAGAAAGCTGAGATGTCGCTTGATGAATTTGAAAAAGCGATGAGCAAAGCAGGATATAAAATTCCTGAGCTGGTATAATAATCCAAATATATTTCACACAAACCGGTCTATCCGTGGTACAATAAGCCACAGAAAGACCGGATTTTTAGAGTATAGCTACAATAAAAGAGGATAGACAAACAGATATGTACAAGACGAAAATAGATAATCTGGATTTAAAACAGATTGCTGACAGTGGTCAGTGCTTCAGATGGAAGAATACAGGAGAAAACGAATACACGGTAGTGGCATTTGACAGGGCACTTCGGATTAAGCAGGATGGGAATGAGTTTGAGCTGGACTGTGATGAGGCAGACTGGAACAATATATGGAAAAGCTATCTGGATATGGATACGGATTATGCGGGGATTGCAAAGCTTATAGCAGACGGAGATGACGCGCATCTGAAGGAGGCATATGCATATGGCAGTGGTGTGCGCATTTTAAGGCAGGATTTGTGGGAGATGATTGTTACTTTTATGATTTCCCAGAATAATAACATAAAGCGAATCACCAACAGTGTGGATTTACTTTGCAGGCGGTGCGGGCATAAAATAGACGGCAGCGCAGAGGGGGAAGAACTGTATACATTTCCCAAGCCTCTTGAGGTACCGGATGAGGTATTTGATGACAGGAGCATGGGCTTTGGCTATAGGGCACCGTATCTGAAGGAAATATATGAGTATTGCGCAAATAATCCTGACTGGCTTGATAATCTGCGCAAAATGAGCTATGATGAGGCGATGGAAAGCCTGCTTTCTCGCAAAGGAATTGGCAAAAAGGTGGCAAACTGCATATGCCTTTTCGGTTTGCATCATGTGGATGCGTTTCCGATAGATACGCATGTAAAGCAGCTTTTGGACAAATATTATAGTGACGGCTTTGATTTTGAGCGTTACAAGGGTGTGGCGGGAATTATCCAGCAGTATTTGTTTTATTTTGAATTGTAGATTCTGGATAGATACGTAGGTGATATGTGACAATATGCATATGACATGTAGATAAAATAATATTAGAAAGAGAAAGGATAAACGATGTACGTTATAGTAGGACTTGGAAATCCTGACAAAAAATATGAGCACACAAGACACAATATCGGATTTGATGTGATAGATGCGCTTGCGGATAAATATAATATAAGTGTGACAGACAAAAAGCACAAGGCGCTCTGTGGCAGCGGAGTGATTGAGGGTATGAAGGTGCTGCTTGTGAAGCCGCAGACATACATGAACCTAAGCGGTGAGTCTGTTGCTGAGGTAATGAATTTTTATAAGCTTGATCCGGATGAGGAAATGATCGTTATTTTTGATGATATTTCGCTCGAGCCGGGGCGTATCCGTATCCGCAAAAAGGGCAGCGCCGGCGGTCACAATGGCATCAAGAGTATCATTGCAATGACCGGCACACAGGGCTTCAGCCGTATCAAGGTTGGTGTTGGAGAGAAGCCGCAGGGCTGGGATCTTGCTGACCATGTGCTCGGGCGTTTCAGTTCTGAGGACAGGGCAAAGGTGGAGGAAGCTATAGGTCATGCGATGGATGCAGCAGTTCTTATGATGCAGGGCGAGACGGATAAGGCCATGAACATATATAACTAGCTGGAAATCGACAAGGTGATTTTGAACAGACAGAAATGGAGAATTGAAAGTGAAAGCATTTACAGGGCCACTCCTTTCCCTTGCGGGCTTTGAGGAGATGACAAAAACGGCAGAAAAATCGTCCGGACTTATATCTGTCACGGGATGCATAGATGCGCAAAAATCACAGATGATATATGCCTTTGGAGGTCACAGGAAAAACAAGCTTATTGTGACCTTTGGAGAGCAGAAGGCGAAGGAACTGTACGATGAGTACAGTTTTTTTGACAAAGAAGTGGTGTATTATCCATCAAAGGATGTGCTTTTTTACCAGTCGGATATCAGGGGCAATCTCCTGACAGCGGAGCGCATCAGGGCTTTGAAGGCTATCCGTGAGCAGGAGAGAGTGACACTTGTGACCACATTTGATGCGCTGATGAATACGATGGCGCCGATAGAAAAGATGTGGGAAAACGTGCTTACACTTGAGCAGGGACAGCTTTTGGATTTGAAGGAAATTCAGGCTGCTCTTATCAGAATGGGCTATGAAAAAGAGTATCAGGTCCAGACGATGGGACAGTTTTCTGTCAGGGGCGGTATTCTTGATGTTTTTCCGCTGACGGAGGAGAATCCTATCCGAATTGAGCTGTGGGGAGACGAGATAGACACTATCAGATATTTTGACTGCGAGAGCCAGAAATCCATCGAAAATATTGACCGGGTGAGCATATATCCGGCGGCAGAGCTTGTACTTAGCGATGAGGAAAAGGCCGGGGGAATTGAAAAGCTTAAGGCAGAGGCAAAGCGTGTGTCTGACAAGCTTAGAAAGCAGATGAAGACAGAGGAAGCACACAGAGTGAGTGTGATGGCAGACGAGCTTACCGAGGAGTGGGGAGAGCTGTCCATGTATGCGGGCATGGATGCTTTTTTGTCGTACTTTTTTGACGAGAGAGTCGGTCTTTTGGATTATTTTAATCCATCGGACAGCCTTATATTTTTCGATGAGCTGACCAGATGCGCAGAGCAGGGAAAGCTTACAGAGACTGAGTTTTCAGAGAGCATGAAGCAGAGACTTGCGATGGGATATATACTTCCGGGGCAGATGAACGGTCTTTTTACAGAGAAGGAGATAGTGGCAAAGCTTGGGAAGTATTCGTGCATCGCACTCGCTGCGCTTGATAATAAAGCAAACGGACTGCACCAGCTGGGAAGCTATGGTATTCACTGTCAGAGCGTCAGCCCATACAATAACAGCTTTGAGCTTTTGATAAAGGACTTAAAGCGCTATAAGAAAAACGGCTACAGAGTCATTCTTTTATCCGGTTCAAGGACGAGGGCAAAGCGGCTTTCAGAGGATATCACAGACCAGGGAATCACATGCTTTTACACTGAAAACTACGACCATGAGCTTTCCGAGGGGCAGATTATGGTCTGCTACGGCAAGGTGAGAAGAGGCTTTGAGTATCCTATCCTAAAGTTTGCCGTGATTACGGAGTCAGATATTTTTGGGGCGCAGCAGAAGAAAAAGAAGCGTCACCGCACCTATGAGGGTGAAAAAATACAGAGCTTTACCGATTTGTCGGTTGGGGACTATGTGGTGCATGAAAACCACGGACTAGGTATTTACCGCGGCATTGAAAAGCTTGAGGTGGACAAAAAGGTAAAGGACTACATCAAGATAGAGTATCAGGGTGGCTCCAATCTCTATATCCTAGCTACCCAGCTTGATATGATACAAAAATATGCCGGAAAGGACGCAAAAAAGCCAAAGCTCAACAAGCTTGGCGGTCAGGAATGGACCAGGACGAAGAACCGTGTCAGAGGTGCGGTAAAGCAGATTGCAGGAGACCTGGTGAAGCTGTACGCCCAGCGTGAGCAGCAAAACGGATATGCCTTCGGCGAGGATACGGTATGGCAGAGAGAGTTTGAGGAGCTTTTCCCTTTTGATGAGACTGAGGATCAGATTCTTGCAATTGAAGCCACAAAGACTGATATGCAGAGCCATAAAATAATGGACAGACTGATTTGCGGTGACGTGGGCTACGGCAAGACGGAGGTTGCAATCCGTGCAGCCTTTAAGGCAGTGCAGGACAGCAAGCAGGTGGCGTATCTTGCCCCGACAACCATTCTTGCGCAGCAGATTTATGATACGTTTTCGCAGAGGATGAAGGATTTTCCGGTGAATGTGGATTTGATGTGTCGTTTCAGAAGTCCGGCGGAGCAGAAAAAGACGATAGAAAAGCTCAAAAAGGGTGAGGTAGATATCATTATCGGAACACACCGCATACTCTCAAAGGATGTGCAGTTTAAGGATCTGGGACTTTTGGTAATAGATGAGGAGCAGCGCTTCGGAGTGACTCACAAGGAGAAAATTAAGCAGATGAAGGTCAATGTGGATGTGCTCACACTGACTGCTACACCGATTCCGAGGACACTCCACATGAGTTTAATCGGCATAAGGGATATGAGCGTGCTTGAGGAGCCGCCGATGGACCGTGTACCGATTCAGACATATGTCATGGAGTACAATGATGAGCTTGTCAGAGAGGCAATTAACAGGGAGCTTGCCAGAAACGGACAGGTGTACTATGTGTACAATAAGGTGCGCGACATAGCAGACATAACAGCAAAGCTGCAGGAGCTGGTGCCGGATGCGACTGTTGCATTTGCGCATGGACAGATGAAGGAGACGGAGCTTGAGCGTATCATGTACCGTTTCATCAATGGTGAAATAGATGTGCTTGTATCCACGACCATTATAGAGACAGGACTTGACATCTCAAACGTCAATACAATGATTATCCACGATGCGGACAACATGGGACTTTCACAGCTTTATCAGCTTCGCGGACGAGTCGGCAGGTCTAATCGTACTGCGTATGCATTCCTCATGTACAGGCGCAACAAGATGCTAAAAGAGGTGGCAGAAAAGCGTCTTGCAGCGATAAAGGAGTACTCAGACCTTGGCAGCGGCTTTAAGATTGCCATGAGAGACCTTGAAATCCGCGGTGCGGGCAATCTGCTCGGCGCGGAGCAGAGCGGACACATGGAGGCAGTGGGCTACGATTTGTACTGCAAGATGTTGAGCGAGGCTGTAAAAGAGGCAAAGGGAATCGAGGATATCAGTGATAAATTTGACACGACCGTGGATATCGTGACCGATGCTTATATTCCTGCAGGTTATATCGCAAACGAATTCCAGAAGCTGGATATATACAAGCGTATTGCGGGCATAGAGACAGAGGAAGAAAAGGACGAGATGCTCGAGGAGCTTATAGACAGGTTTGGCGAACCACCAAAATCTGTGCTCAGCCTGCTTCGCGTGGCAAGGCTAAAGGCGCTGGCACATGCCGTATATATCACTGAGATAAAGCAGACAGGCTCATTGATAAAGCTTACCATGTTTGAACGGGCAAGGATAAATCCGGAGAAGATACCGGAGCTTATTGCCCAGTATAAATCCTCACTCAAATTCAATATGGCAGAAAACCCATATTTCACATTTGATTTAAAAAATGGCAGCGTGGCAAAGAAGCGGGATGTGCTTGATGTGGTGGAGGAACTGATTTCGCAAATGCGTAAGGAACTGATTTCGGCTGAATAGTTACCCGAATTTTGGAATCATGTAGCATATAGCATAGGAAAAGCCCCTTGCTTTACGCGAAATTGACGATAATTTACAAAGTTTAGAAAATGCTTGCCAGCAAGTCTGAAAAGCTCTATAATATACGAGCGATACTATACCAATTTTAAAGAGGATAGATATAATGAAAACGAAAAAAGTAATAGCCATGTTATTAGTTGCAACACTCTCAGTTACAGCTTTTACAGGATGTACAATAAATAAAAACGCAACAGTTGC
The DNA here is from genome assembly GCA_900317585.1 of uncultured Lachnospiraceae bacterium. Taxonomy (GTDB): domain Bacteria; phylum Bacillota; class Clostridia; order Lachnospirales; family Lachnospiraceae; genus Roseburia. The sequence goes on from ONHG01000005.1 coordinate 106,094, forward strand.
GACATTAAATAAAGAGGATATCAAGCTCGGGCTTGTTAATTTTATGATAAGATACCAGGAGGCCGGTTATGATGACATGTATATACAGTACATGGGCGAGGGCTACTGGGACAAGACAGTATCAGGCAATGATACTGTGCTTGAGACATGGAAGAAAAATGCTATCGAGGAGACTCATGAGCTTTACACATTAAAGGCACATCAGTCAGATTACGATGTAGAGGTTTCTGATGATGAGAAAAAGAAAATCAAAAAGGCCGCAGAGAAGTTTATGAAGGCAAATTCCGATGATGTGATAGACGAGATGAGTGCTACAGAGGAGATTGTCGAGGAATATTTAGAGCTTCGCCTCATAAAGAGTAAGATGTATGCTGCAATCATCAAAAATGCTGATTCAAGCGTGACGGATGAGGAAGCCAATATGGCTGCATACACCATTGTGAAGCTTGATTACAAGGGTGCATATGATTCTAATTACCAGTATCAGACATATACAGATGAGCAGTCAGCACAGATAAAGGCACAGGCAGATGCAGTGGTAGAGGCGCTTGCAGGCGGATCATCCTTAGAGGATGCAGCCAAGGCAGCAGGCACTACAGCCACAACAGGCACATACGCCACATATGTTGATCCGAATGCGGAAAAGACAGATGATTCAGATAAGAAATCAGATGACACAGAGTCTACAGAGAGCTCAGAGTCATCAGACAGCAAGACGAAGGACAGTGTATACACTGCAAACAATCTTGATCAGAGCGTTGTGGATGCACTCAATTCCCTCGAGGAGGGACAGACCTCAGACCTCATCACTACAGACAGCACTTACTATATCGTAAGGCTCGACAAAAAGACCGATGAGGAAGCAACAGAGTCAAACAGGAAGACTGTAAAGGGCAATAAAGAGGACAAATATTACAATGGCATTCTTTCAGGATGGCAGGATGATGAAAAATGGTCTGTAAAGCAGAAGCAGCTTGACAAGATCAAGATTCACAATTATTTTACTACTACCAAGAAGGACAATAAGGCTGCAGACACAAGCGCTACAGAGAGCACACAGCAGTCAGAAAGCACCAATAGTACAGATACAGAGAATACTGAGGCAGTAGATGGAACAGAAAACTAATATTGTACTTATAGGCATGCCGGGAGTTGGAAAGAGTACCATAGGCGTAATACTTGCAAAGGTGCTTGGATACAGCTTCCTGGATGCGGATTTACTGATACAGGAGCAGGGGGGAAAGCTTCTGCACGAGATAATTGAGGAAAAGGGCACGGACGGATTTATAGAGGTAGAGAACCGTGTCAATGCCTCTATCAGGGCTGATAGGGCCATTATAGCTACAGGCGGTTCGGTTGTATACGGAAAAGAGGCCATGGAGCATCTTAAGGAGATAGGCAGAGTTGTGTATCTCAAGGTTTCTTATGCTATTTTGGAAAAACGACTTGCAGATATAAAGGGTAGAGGTGTAGTATTAAAGGAAGGGCAGACTTTAGAGACCCTTTTTGAAGAGCGCTCAAAATTGTATGAGCAGTATGCAGACATCGAGGTTTCCGAGGAGGGGCTTGATGTGGAGCAGACAGTAGAGAAGCTGGTGGAGGCACTTGAATTATAGTGCTCATTTATTGTGATATGATTAGATAATAGTAGCTGCTGCGTCATTTATTAAAAGCAGTGCCGGCACAAATGACGGCTTAAGTATGCCGTTATAGATGAAATTTGTAGTTGGATGTATAACAATAGTGTAAATTGAGAATAGTATATTAGGAGGAAGTATACTCCTGAATTCATAGAGGTGGAATATGGAACAGTACGTAATCAAAGGTGGAAATCCTTTATACGGTGAAGTTGAGATTGGTGGGGCTAAAAATGCTGCGCTTGCTATTTTGGCTGCTGCCATAATGACAGACGAGACTGTAACAATAGATAATTTGCCAAATGTAAGGGATATCAATGTCTTACTTCAGGCAATCGAAGAAATCGGCGCACATGTGGAGCGCGTGGATATACACAAGGTAAAGATAAACGGTTCATTTATCAGGGGCGTAAATGTCGATAATGAATTCATCAGACGAATCAGGGCATCATATTATTTGATTGGTGCATTACTTGGAAAATACAAGCATGCAGAGGTTGCGCTTCCGGGAGGCTGTGATATCGGAAGCAGGCCGATTGACCTTCATATGAAGGGCTTCCGCTCCATGGGAGCGGACATAGACATAGCTCATGGCCTTGTCATCGCCAGGGCAAAGGAGCTTAAGGGCACACACATATATATGGATAAGGTTTCTGTAGGTGCCACAATCAATATCATGATGGCTGCAGCCATGGCAGATGGCAAGACTGTTATCGAGAATGCGGCTAAGGAGCCTCATGTCGTTGACGTGGCAAACTTCTTAAACAGCATGGGAGCAAATATCAGGGGCGCAGGAACCGATGTCATCAGAATTGTAGGTGTGGAGAAATTACATGCTACAGAGTATTCTGTCATTCCGGATCAGATTGAGGCCGGTACATTCATGTTTGCAGTTGCGGCAGCAGGAGGCAACGTGCTGGTAAAGGATGTCATTCCAAAGCATCTTGAGGCCACCACAGCAAAGCTTTTGGAGGTGGGCTGCCAGGTAGAGGAGTTTGATGACTCAGTCAGAGTAATATCAGACGGACATTTAAAGCATACACAGGTCACCACACTTCCATATCCGGGCTTCCCGACAGATATGCAGCCACAGATGGCGGTGCTTTTGGGTATCGCTGAGGGTACCAGTACAGTGACAGAGAGCATATTTGAGAATCGTTTCAAGTATGTTGACGAGCTCACCAGAATGGGAGCTGATATAAAGGTAGAGAGCAATATAGCAATCATCAGCGGTGTGAAAAGATACACAGGTGCCAGAGTGAATGCACCTGACCTAAGAGCAGGAGCTGCACTGGTTATAGCAGGTCTTGCAGCAGAGGGCATCACAGTGGTTGATGATATCTACTATATCCAGAGAGGCTATGAGGCACTCGAGGAGAAGCTTACAAAGATTGGCGCAAAGATTGCCAGGGTAGAGGATGAGAAGGAGCTTCAGAAGTTCATACTCAAGGTATCGTAATAGATAGGTATATATAAAATAAGAACCGGCAGCATCTGACTGTAGATGTACGGTTCTTATTTTTGGTTATTTTATAATTTTTTTGAGTAACTACTCCGTAACCCTTTTTTCAAAAACAAAAGCAGAAACTTTGTATTGTACTTTGTAAAACCTTCACTCTCAAAGCTTGATATGACAGCGAACGGACAAAGTGGTGCGCGATAGCATAAAAATTGTATCGAAAATGGTACTTGACATATATATCATGTGGTAGTAATATAGCTCACAGAGATTTGAAAAATTCTATATTGTAACTTCTCTTATTCAGAGTGATGGAGATACAAAGGATCTATGAAGTCACGGCAACCCCGTTAGAAAACAGGAAGGTGCCAACCTGAGCGAGTAATCGAACAATAAGAGGATTTTTATTATCTTAATTTTAATCCACTTATTTAAAGTAAGTGGTTTTTTTATTGGAAAAATATTGGTCACATAGTATGAAAGGAGCAACAGATAATTAATGGAGAAATTATTATTTACATCAGAATCAGTAACTGAGGGACATCCGGATAAGCTCTGCGATGCAGTATCAGATGCCATCCTTGATGCATGCATACAGCAGGACCCGATGAGCCGTGTCGCATGTGAGACAGCAAGCTGTACAGGCTTCATCCTTGTAACAGGAGAGATTACCACAAAGGCACAGCTTGATATTCCTGCAATCGTCAGAAAAACAGCACTTGAGATCGGATATGATGACGGAAAGAAGGGACTCGACGGAAACTCATGTGCAGTAATGGTTTCAATCGACAAGCAGTCTGCTGATATCGCCATGGGAGTTGACAAGGCACTCGAGGCAAAAGAGGGCGACCTTACAGACGACCTCGACACCGGAGCCGGAGATCAGGGAATGATGTTTGGATATGCTACAAATGAGACGGAGGAGTACATGCCATACCCAATCGCACTCGCTCACAAGCTTGCATTCCAGCTCACAAAGGTTAGAAAAGACGGCACACTTACATACCTTCGTCCAGACGGAAAGACACAGGTTTCAGTAGAGTACGATGAGGCAGGAAAGCCGGTAAGACTTGAGGCAGTTGTACTTTCAACACAGCACGACGAGGATGTTACCCAGGAGCAGATCCATGAGGACATCAAGAAATATGTATTTGATCCAATTCTTCCAAAGGAAATGATTGACGATAAGACAAAGTTCTTTATCAATCCTACAGGACGTTTCGTAATAGGTGGACCACACGGAGATGCAGGTCTCACCGGTCGTAAGATTATCGTAGACACCTACGGTGGATATGCACGTCACGGCGGCGGAGCTTTCTCAGGAAAGGACTGTACAAAGGTAGACCGTTCAGCAGCATACGCAGCACGTTACGTAGCAAAGAACCTTGTAGCAGCAGGACTTGCTGACAGATGTGAGATTCAGCTTTCATATGCTATCGGTGTTGCACAGCCAACATCTATCATGGTTGATACATTCGGCACAGGAAAGCTTGCAGATGACAGAATTGTTGAAATCGTAAGAGAGAATTTCGACCTTCGTCCGGCAGGAATCATCAAGATGCTTGATCTCAGAAGACCTATTTACCGCCAGACAGCAGCATACGGACACTTCGGACGTACAGATATCAAGCTGCCTTGGGAGGCACTTGATAAGGTTGAGGACCTCAAGAAATATCTCTAAACAATATGTGGGGCTTCGCGCTTTTTAGGTTGTGAGTGCCGGATAGTATACATTATATTTCTTAGAAAGAATTTAGAGAAAATTTAGACAGAAGTTATCGGATATATGATATAATTAAGTCATGGGACTGACATTGAGTCGGTTTTCATGGCTTTTTTATATATGGTTTAGTCGTAAGAGATTAATCAAATGAGGATTATAATGATTTATAATAATCTGAGATTATCAGGTAACATATCGAAGGTATAAGTGATACGCGAATAATAAAATTTTAAATGTAACTATAAACATATCTATAGGCAGACGATAACGAATAAATTTTGAGGAGGAACGGATATGAGCAGAATTTTGATAGTAGAGGATGAGGTTGCAATTGCTGATCTTGAGAAGGATTACCTGGAGCTGAGTGGCTTTGAGGTAGATGTGGAGAATGATGGCACAAGCGGTCTCGCAAGGGCATTGGCGGAGGATTTTGATTTGTTTATTCTTGACCTTATGCTGCCTGGAATTGATGGATTTGAGATTTGCAAACAGATTCGTGAGAAAAAGAACACACCGATACTCATGGTTTCAGCCAAGAAGGATGACATCGACAAGATAAGAGGACTCGGACTCGGCGCAGATGATTATGTCACAAAGCCATTTTCACCATCAGAGCTTGTTGCCAGGGTAAAGGCTCATCTGGCCAGATATGAGCGTCTCATTGGAAGCGCTGCACCTGAAAATGATATCGTTGAGATTCGTGGTATCAAGATTGACAAAACTGCTCGCCGTGTGTGGGTAAACGGAGAGGAAAAGCAGTTTACCACAAAGGAATTTGACCTGCTCACATTTCTTGCGGAGAATCCAAACCATGTGTTTACCAAGGAGGAGCTCTTCAAGGAAATCTGGAATATGGATTCGGTAGGAGATATCGCGACAGTCACTGTACATATCAAGAAGATTCGTGAGAAAATCGAGATGAACACTGCAAAGCCACAGTACATTGAGACTATTTGGGGTGTGGGATACCGCTTTAAGTTGTAGTGATTTTTAAAAAATATAGTAGATATTGTAGTATTAATAGGACATATCAAATTCAAATGAGAAAGGATATGTCCTTGTTGTATATATAAAGTGGCTTATTAATTTATTCAAATGGAGAATACTATGAAGATAAAAACAAAACTTGCTATATCATTTTGCATAATTATTTTTGTGCCTGTTGTGCTCACCAGTATAGTGCTTGTGGGTTTCAATAATATTCAGCTAAAGGCCATAAACAAGACATATGGCATGGAGGATGCGGGCATGCTCGCACTCACTGACACGGTGCAGTTTCTGAACAAGGTGACAGGGCACACATATGATGAGCTCGAGAAGACATCGCTCATAGAACCATCCAAGCTTCTTGATAGTGATTATCTGACTAAGATAAATAAGAAGCTGGAGAAGAATTATTCATATCTCATAGTGAAAAGTGAAGGAGAGCTCATTTTCAATGGTGGAATTGACAATGATGATATTTTGAGAAAGCTTCCGCGAATATCCAATAAGCATAGCAGCTCTGATGTGAGCAGCTATATGGACAGTGATGACAAGGTGCTTATAAAGCAGCTCAATTTTCGTGACAGTGATGGTGACGAGGCATGTCTTTACATAGTGACATCAACTGCGTGCGTGATTCCCGAGGTCAGGACTGTTTTGATAGAGGGAGCATTTGCACTTGTATTTATACTTCTTACCACGGCTGCCATGCTTATAGTGTGGATATACAGGAGTATCATCACACCGATAGAGAGGCTGCGTATTGCCGCTGAAAATATCAAGGATGGCAATCTGGACTTTGAGCTTGAGACGAGTCCGAGCGACGGAGAGATTGGCGAGCTGTGTACTGCGTTTGAGCAGATGCGTGCCCGCCTCAAGAAAAATGCCGAGGAAAAGGTGACGAATGAGTCTGAAAACAGAGTGTTAATCAGCAATATCGCGCATGATTTAAAGACTCCTATTACTGCGGTAAAGGGCTATGCCGAGGGCATACTTGACGGAGTGGCAAACACCCCTGAAAAGGTCGATAAATACGTCAGAACCATTTACAATAAGGCAAACGATATGGATAAGCTCATTAATGAGCTGACACTTTACTCGAAGATTGATACGAACAGGATTCCATACAATTTTGCGAAGATAAATGTCACAGATTATTTTAACGACTGTGTTGAGGAAATAGGACTCGATCTTGAGGCAAAAAATATCAGGCTTTCATATGAGAATCATGTGGATGGCAACGTGCTTATCATTGCTGATCCGGAGCAGCTTCGCCGTGTGATTAATAATATAGTCGGCAATTCGGTGAAGTATATGAACAAGACACAAAGCTATATAGATATCAGGATAAATGATGTTGGTGACTTCATACAGGTTGAAATTGAGGACAATGGACGAGGAATCGACCAGAGAGATATGCCATATATTTTTGACAGGTTTTACAGAGCGGATGCGTCGAGAAATTCGGCCACGGGAGGCAGTGGCATAGGACTTTCCATCGTAAAGAAGATTATAGAGGATCACGGCGGCAAGATATGGGCTACCAGCAAAGAGGGTGATGGAACTACCATGTTTTTCGTAATCAGAAAGTATCAGGAAACACAGGATATGAACCGGCAGTAAACAAATAAACAGGATATTGACATAAAAAGTAAAACTATAATTAAGAATAACAGTTAGATATTAAAATTTAAAATTAAGAGCTCCCGAGTGACAGCACAAATAGTGTTGTCAGTTGGGAGCTTTAATGTTTGGTCACAAGAATTCAATATTTTTTAAAAGAACTTCACAATATCATCAGGAGTCTTTCGCTTTGGTTTAGAAGGCTCAATTGTTCCGTATCCCACAGCAATAACAGCGACAACAGTCTCAGTATCGGGAATGCTTAATTCCTTGCGGATGGCCTCACCGTCACGTATGCCCATGATAAGTGTATCGAGTCCAAGCTCTTTTGCTTTAAGTACGAAGTTTTCATTGTGCAGACCGAGGTCATAGTAGCCCCATCCGTTTCCGCACTCGTTGTCAGGATTACCCTCGCGGTCAAAGCCGGAACGGTTAGAGACAAATGTGGTAACTACAAGAGCAGCACCATGAGAGCTTTTGGCGTTAAATTCAGGCAGACAGTCTGCAGAAAATTTGGCTCTTGCCTCACCACTCAGTAAACAGTAGTATCTGGCAGTCTGCGAATTTTTCCAGGAAGGAGCCTGAATACCTGCTTCTATTAAAGTTTTTATCTGTTCCTTAGTTACGGCCTTTGTGTCATCAAAAGCACGTACACTTCTTCTTGCTTCAAGTAATGCATTAAATTCCATGATAATTCCTCCTGAGATTATGTAAAATTAATCGTTCTCAATATGAAGTTAGAAACTACTAACAAGCTACATCATACTTATATTACAAAAAAACAGGTGTGTCAATATTTACATAAAAATTAAAACCAACCACAACGTAGGGGGCGCAAGTCACAGAGTCCGGGTGGGCACGCCACACCCTCGCGGACGCGGATAGCGGAGCAGCTTAGAAGCTGTAGAATTATGCCCATGAAACCCAGAAATGTCCAGCCATGGACGGCTGGGCAAGGCGTTATGCGCCATGGACGGCGCATAAAAGCCGGTTTCGTCAAGCATAGAAAAACCCAAAGGCATAATTCGTACAGAATCTTAGCTGCGAAGCGTAGCAGAAGCGAGAGTGTGGCGTGCCCACCCGGACTTTGTGACTTACGCCACGCCCCATGGCCATAATGATACAAAAATTCTGAATCCTAAAATAAGTTAAGGAAAAATACATAAAATATTTGAAAAATAAAGTCTGACGTAGTAGAATAGTAACATTGCACGAAAGAACCATGGAGAAATCGAAAGGGGGACAAACATGCATAAATTCAGACAAAAATATATAGGAGACAAAGCATTTTATAAGCGCTATCTCATGCTGGCCATACCAATGATAATCCAGAATGCAATCACAAATCTGGTAAGCTTTCTGGACAACATTATGGTAGGACAGCTTGGTACAGAGCAGATGTCAGGAGTAGCAATCGTAAACCAGCTCATATTTGTGTACAATCTGGCTGTATTTGGGGCGGTGTCAGCGGCAAGTATATTCGGAGCACAGTATTTTGGCAAGGGAAATCATAAGGGGCATATGTATTCCTTCAGATTCAAGCTGTATGCAGCGCTGCTTGTTACAGCAATAGCGATGACACTGTTTATCACGAACGGAACAGGTTTAATATCACTTTATCTGACAGATACGGCAGGAAACGGTGCCACGGAGGTAGCACTGGCATATGGAAAGGAATATCTGGAAATTGTTATGATAGGTCTCATACCGTTTGCGGTGACACAGGCCTATGCGACAAACATAAAGGAAACAGGACAGACTTTTGTACCGATGGTTGCAAGCTTTGCATCAGTTGGAAGCAATGCGGTGCTTGATTTTCTGCTTATCTTCGGAATAGGACCGATACCAAAGCTGGGTGTGGCGGGAGCCGCTATTGCCACGGTGATGTCGCGATATATTGAGACAATAATAGTTGTGCTGTGGGCGCATAAAAACAGGGATAGGAACAGATATCTCGAGGGCGCTTACAGAGGAATAGGAATGCCGTTTGGTGAGTTTAAGACTATATTCATCAAGGGACTTCCACTCATGCTCAATGAGCTTTTTTGGGCAGCAGGCATGACAACGGTTACACAGTGCTATTCAGTACGTGGGCTCTCGGTAATCGCAGGTTTAAACATTGCGACAACGATAACAAACCTTTTCAATATCGTGTTTATACAGCTTGGTGCATGCATCAGCATAGTTGTGGGGCAGTATCTTGGAGCCGGTGAGCTTGAAAAGGCAAAGGATGCGGATAACAAGATGATAGTGTTCAGTGTGTTCTGCTGTTCTATAATGGCGGCGGTCATGCTTCTGGTAGGAGGATTTTTCCCTCAGATATATAACACAACAGATGAAATCAAGTCACTCGCAACAAGCTTCATAGCGGTATCAGCGATAATTATGCCGTTTTGTGCATTTACACATTCGTCGTATTTCACACTCCGCTCAGGCGGCAAGACACTGGTTACATTTCTGTTTGACTCCGTATTTACGTGGGTGATAGTGGTGCCGGTGGCATTTGTGCTCGCCAAATACACAGCACTTGGCATAGTAGCGGTGTACTTCCTCGTGCAGGCCACAGAGCTGATAAAGGTAGTCATCGGATACTTCATGGTGAAAAGCGACGTGTGGCTCGTGCAGATGGTATAGGAATGTAAGTCATTATCTTGCGGAAAAATGAAATAAAAGTTATACTGTAGCAAAAGTCAGCATAATAGTTCTAACCCAGAATGAAACGGAGCATAAAATGAGCGAAGAAAAACAGCACAAGCGCCGCGTACATTATAGCGGAAAATATCCCAAAAAATTTGAGGAAAAATACAAGGAGTTAAATCCGGAGAAATACAAGGATACAATTGAGCATGTCATCAGCAAAGGAAATACCCCTGCGGGCATGCACATATCTATAATGGTAAAAGAAATCATAGATTTTCTGGACATAAAGCCGGGACAGACAGGCTTTGATGCCACACTCGGATACGGTGGCCACACAAGGGCAATGCTTGAAAAGCTTGAAGGACAGGGACATATGTTTGCTACAGATGTTGACCCAATCGAGTCTGAAAAGACAAAAAAGCGTCTCGCTGAAGCCGGCTTTGGAGAGGATATTCTCACCATAAAGCTTCAGAACTTCTGCACAATAGATGAGATTGCAAAGGAAGTAGGAGGCTTTGATTTCATACTTGCCGATCTGGGAGTTTCATCAATGCAGATAGATAATCCTGAGCGTGGATTTTCGTTTAAGGTGGATGGACCGTTGGATCTGCGTCTTAATCCAAATGCCGGTATCAGTGCGGCAGAGCGTCTTGACAATATATCCCGTGAGGAGCTTTCGGGTATGCTCTATGAGAACTCAGATGAGCCGTATTGCGAGGAGCTTGCAAAGGCAATCACAGACGAAATCAGGAAGGGCAACCGCATAGATACGACCACAAAGCTTCGTCACATTATAGAACAGACACTTGATTTTCTGCCTGAAAAGGATAAGAAGGACATCATCAAAAAGACCTGTCAGCGCACATTCCAGGCGCTTCGCATAGACGTAAACCATGAGTTTGAGGTACTATATGAATTTATGGAAAAGCTTCCGGGAGCATTAAAGCCCGGCGGAAGAGCTGCCATCCTTACCTTTCATTCAGGAGAGGACAAGCTGGTCAAAAAGGCACTCAAGGCAGGATATAAAGCAGGAATATACAGCGACTATTCCAAGGATGTGATTCGCCCATCAGCACAGGAATGTGCTCAGAACGGACGTGCCAGGTCCACGAAGATGCGCTGGGCGGTTCGTGCGGAATAGAAAAGAATAAAAATAGTTCTAAAACACTATTGCTTTATTGAGAAAAATAGTCTACTATGAATGTGTTATATGACTGACGGATAAGTGGAATAACCACATGAAATATAACAAATAAGAGCCGACCGTCTGGGCGATAAACCCGGACAGTTGGCTCTTTTTGATTATAAAATCAGCCATAGTCGTATAAATAACCAGGGAATGTATCTCAAAAGAAACAACATGGATATTGACAAAAATGCTGTAGTGAGTATATACTAACCACAGTTAAACAAAACTAATCAAACGAAGTAACATTCACACATTTTAAGGAGGATATTACAATGATAGAAATGAAAGAGTGGGATGGATTTGAAGGACGTCTTTGGAAAGAGGAAATCAACGTCCGTCAGTTTATTCAGGACAACTACACTCCATACGACGGAGACGAGAGCTTTTTAGCTGATCCGACAGATGCTACAAACAAGCTGTGGGACGCACTCCAGAAATTACAGAAAGAAGAGCGTGCCAAGGGCGGAGTTCTTGACATGGAGACAGAGGTTGTAACAGGAATCACAGCTTACGGCCCTGGATATATAGATGAGTCATTAAAGGACCTCGAGCAGATTGTAGGTCTTCAGACAGATAAGCCGTTAAAGAGAGCATTCATGCCTTACGGTGGAATCAAGATGGCGGTACAGGCTGCTGAGACATATGGTTACGATGTAAGCGACAAGCTTAAGGAGATTTTCACAAAATATCATAAGACACATAACACAGCAGTATTCGATGCATACACACCTGAGATGATGAAGGTTCGTCATGCAAAGATCCTTACAGGTCTTCCTGACACATACGGCCGTGGACGTATCGTGGGCGATTACCGTCGAGTAGCATTATACGGAATTGATTACCTCATCGAGGAGAAAAAGAAGGATAAGGCAAACTGTGGCTGTGGACAGATGACAGATGATGTTATCCGTTTAAGAGAGGAAATCGCAGAGCAGATTAAATGTCTTGAGGAGATGAAGAAGCTTGCAGAGATTTACGGATACGATATCTCAAGACCTGCGACAAACGCAAAAGAGGCAGTTCAGTGGTTATACTTCGGATACCTTGCAGCAATCAAGACACAGAATGGTGCAGCAATGTCAGTAGGACGTGTATCTACATTCCTTGATATCTACATCAAGAGAGATATGGACAAGGGCATCCTCACAGAGCAGGAAGCACAGGAGCTCATCGACCATTTTACAATGAAGCTTCGTATGGTTAAATTTGCACGTATCCCTTCATACAATCAGTTATTCTCAGGTGATCCTGTATGGGCAACACTTGACGTGGCAGGAACAGGTGTGGATGGACGTTCAATGGTTACAAAGACAGACTTCCGTTTCCTCCATACATTAGAGAACATGGGACCTGCACCGGAGCCAAACCTCACAGTATTCTACTCATCAAAGCTTCCTCAGACCTTCAAGGATTATGCAGCCCGCATCTCAATTGAGACAAGCTCAATCCAGTATGAGAACGATGACGCAATGAAGCCGGTATGGGGCGATGATTATGCAATCTGCTGCTGTGTATCTGCAACACAGACAGGTAAAGAGATGCAGTTCTTCGGAGCACGTGCAAACCTTGCAAAATGTCTCCTCTACGCTATCAATGGTGGTGTTGATGAGAAATCAGGTGAGCAGGTAGGACCAAACTACGCACCTATCACAGCAGAGTACCTTGACTATGACGAGGTAATGGCGAAATACGACAAGATGATGGACTGGTTAGTAGATATCTATGTAAATACATTAAACCTTATCCAGTACATGCATGACAAATACTACTATGAGGCAGCAGAGCTTGCACTCATGGATACAGACTTAAAGAGAACATTCGCAACAGGAATCGCAGGATTCTCACACGTAATCGATTCTCTTTCAGCAATCAAATATGCAAAGGTTAAAGTAGTACGTGACGAGAGCGGACTGGCAAAGGATTTCGAAATTGAGGGAGAGTTCCCTAAATACGGAAACGATGATGACCGCGCGGACGAAATCGGTGTATGGCTTCTTAAGACATTCATGGACAAGTTAAAGAAGCATCACACATACCGTGATTCAGAGCCTACAACATCAATCCTTACAATTACATCAAACGTAGTATACGGAAAAGCTACAGGAGCAATGCCTGATGGACGTAAAGCCGGAGAGCCACTCTCACCGGGAGCAAACCCATCATACGGCGCAGAGCAGAATGGACTTCTCGCATCCTTAAACTCACTCACAAAGCTTCCATATGAGTGGGCACTTGATGGAATCTCAAATACACAGACCATCAACCCGGGAGCACTCGGAAACAACGAGAGAGAGAGAATAGACAACCTTGTAAACGTAATGGACGGATACTTCGATCAGGGTGCACATCACCTCAATGTAAATGTATTCGGTAAAGAGAAACTCATCGATGCAATGGAGCATCCTGAGAAGGAGGAGTACGCAAACTTCACAATCCGAGTATCAGGATACGCAGTTAAGTTCATCGACCTCACAAGAGAGCAGCAGCTCGATGTAATCTCACGTACATGCCATGAGAGAATGTAATATGATCTAAGGTGTCACAGAGTGTACTACGATTCTGCTTGCAGAAAGAGTAGTATGCTCTTGTGACCCGAACAAACATGAGCAAGAAGCGATTTTCGTAAGAAAAGAAGCGGATTGCGAATGGTTGTAGAATTGCGTAAGTTGCAGGGCAACGGAGCAATTCGTAGATCATATTAGGATATGCCATATATTATGTATGTGGTATAAATTTACAGAGTTAATATACAATTATAGATATTCCGGAATGTGCAGGCCAAGTGCCTGCATATTCTGATTTTCTAAATAACACCACAGCGTAAGGAATTTTCGGCAACCCGCCGACCGGGACTTGGCAATGCGAATTTCGCAGGGCTTAGAGGCTGTTAGAATTATGAACACAGCCAGCGATGCCCATGCATGGACGCATGGGCAAGGCGTTATGCGCCATGGAAGGCGCGTAAAAGCCGGTCGCGTCAAGCATAGAAAACCTAAATCATAATTCATACAGCCTCTTAGCCCGAAGAACCTGAGCATTGAAAAATCCCGGTCGGCGGGGTGCCGAAAATTCCGTACCATAAAAATAAAAGTAGCAGCAACAACAACCTGAAGGAGGTAAAACATGGGAGAAACACTAGGAAGAGTACACTCGGTAGAAAGCTTTGGCTCAGCAGACGGCCCGGGAGTGAGATATATAGTATTTTTGAAGGGCTGCAATATGCGCTGTAAATACTGCCACAACCCGGATACATGGGCCAAATGCGGCGAAAATGACGGTGCAAAGCTGATGACACCGCAGGAGGTGCTAAAGACCGCCATGCGCTATAAAGCGTACTGGAAGCAAACAGGCGGCATCACAGTAAGCGGAGGTGAAGCACTTTTGCAGATAGACTTTGTCACAGAGCTATTTAAGCTTGCAAAGGAAAAAGGTGTAAACACATGCCTTGACACATCAGGAAATCCGTTTACCGTGGAAGAACCGTTTTTCGGTAAATTTAATGAGCTGATGAAATATACAGATCTCTTCATGCTGGACATCAAGCATATAGATGACGAGGAGCACAAAAAGCTTACGGGACAGACAAATAAGAATATCCTTGATATGGCACAATATCTCTCAAAAAACGGTAAAAAAATGTGGATACGTCATGTGCTTGTGCCTGGAATCACCACGGATGAGAGATATTTAAAGCAGCTTAGAGAATTTATCGACACACTTAAAACGGTGGACAGGGTTGAGGTGCTGCCGTACCACACACTTGGGGTGTTCAAGTGGAATGAGCTTGGTATACCATACCAGCTTGAGGGGGTGAAACCTCCTACAGAGGAACAGATAGAATGTGCAAAAAGAATATTAAATTGTCAGAATTAGTTTTTAAATACCATTGCTAATAACTCATTAAGTTGATAAAATATAATAAGGAACTATTCAGGGTGGTTATGAATAGCTGCACCAGGAGAAAGATAAGGCAGAACGAGGAGAGTATAATGAGCAGTATAGTAATAGGAACCCTGTATGGGCAGATGAGCTTTATGTGTCTGCTGATACTGGGAGTAATATGTTTCAGATTTTTGAAATCTGATGATAAAACATACAGCAACCATCAATTTCTGGCAGTAGGTATGCTTACAGCGGCAGCAGTTGTGGTGGATTATATTATAGCTATCATAGTATATGGCCTGTGGGCGCCGGAAAGGCTGGTACTGGACACATTTACGGTCATTTACTTTATATTGATAGCGTTGCTGTCCTATCACTGGTTTTTGTATTGCGAGGCAGAGCAGCAATCTGTATTTATCCGGCTTAAATCCGGAAGAATCGTGCGCATAGCAGCGCAGGCAGCCATATTTATCATGATGATTACGGTCATGTATCTGAAGTGGACAGGCTTCAGGAATGAGATGATTACAGAAGCTGTTATAGCATTTATACCGGCTATATATAGCTGCATCAGGACATTTTACAAGTCATTTCTGCCGGAAAATTATGTGAACCGCGACAAATACAGGCGCATGGCTTCGTTTGCAGTGCTGCCTGTTATTATGTTATTTATCCAGTATTTTACACCGATGCTGCCTTCGTTTGTATGTGGGGTGACACTTGGCTACATGCTTGTGTACAGTAACAGCCAGAAATCACTCATTTCCACAGATTTACTGACCGGTATCAACAACAGGAGTGCTTTTGATAAATATATCAGTGCAAAGGTAAGGGCAGGGTCAGGCCATAGCAAGCTGTATCTTTATGTGATAGATGTTGATAATTTAAAATCAATAAATAAGGAATACGGTCCACTCGAAGGAGACAAGGTGCTTGTGGCGACAGCTTTTGCGTTGAAGGAGCTTGCGGCAGAGTATGATTTTTATATAGCCAGATTTGATGCAGATGAGTTTGTAGTTGTCTTTGATACGACAAGCGGGAATATGATGCAGCTCATTCGCAAAAGGATAGAAGAGCGGGTTCCTGAGACTGCGCAAAATATGCAGCTTGAGGCACCGGTGACTGTCACAATCGGAGTGGCAAAATACACAGGTCAGAGTTTGCCGGCATGGATAGCTGAGGCACATATGGCGCTTGAGAACGCACGTACCTTAAAAGAGGGAAAAGGAAAGTCGGAAAATGAACTTCAAAAAGAATTGTTTGACGCGACAGACATGCTGTTATCGCAAGCCGAGGTACGTCATGAGAGCTCTTATGAGCTTGACATAGATGGTCTTGATGAGAAGCTTTTTCCGGTGTTATCAGAGGCATCGCAAAGAATATATATGTTTGTCACAAATATGGAGACCAATGTGACCAGATGGTCCAAAAATGCATTTGGTTTTATGGGAATTGACAGTGAATATGACTTAAACACAGAGGACAGATGGAAAAGTAAAATACATCCGGATGATATAATGATGTACCAGAAGGAAGTGGATGCGGTATATTCGGGGAAAAAGGATGCATTTAATCTCACCTACCGTGTAAGGGATGAGGACGGAGTGTTTGTGAGCTGTACAGGTCATGGCCGTATAATAAAGGGTGTGGATGGAAGTCCTGATATTTTTGCAGGCTCAATACTGAATCATGGCATATCGGATTCGGTTGATTCTGTTACCAACCTCTGGAATATGAAGATGCTTGGAAGCTGCCTGAATGACTATATTTTCAGATATGAGTCGGCAGCAGTGCTTATCATTGGAATAACAAAGTATGGACATATTAATGATACCTACGGATATGAGATGGGCAATGAGGTATTGAAGAATTATGGCGATGAGCTTTTAAAGGTAGTGAACGGAGACCTTTACGTATTCAGAATGGATGGAACAAAGTTTGCATTCATCAAGCCATACGCAGAGCATGATGAGCTCAGTGAGCTGTATCTTAAGGTGAAAAAAGTAGCTGAGGCCGGGGTGAAGCTTGGCGATGGAATGGTTCAGCTTAGGCTTGCTGGTGGAGCAGTGACAGCAAAAAATTACTCCGGCACACCGTACAATCTGTTAAACAGCGCCACATATGCACTCAGCATATCGAAGCATGAAAAGCACGGAGATCTGGTGTTTTTTGACAGTACCCTAATTCATGACAATATGAAAAATATGGAGCAGATTGCGGAAATCCATAAGAGCGTCATGGACGGCTGTAAGGGATTTTTCCTATGCTATCAGCCAATAGTCAGCGCCACGGACGGAAGAATAGTCGGAGCTGAGGCTCTTATCAGGTGGAAAAATGAGAAGTACGGACTTGTGCCACCGGATTCATTTATTCCATGGCTTGAGGAGGACCCTTGTATTTACATACTCGGAAACTGGATTATTGAGACAGCGCTTGTGGCGGCAAAGAGATTCAAGAAGGTCATACCTGATTTCTTCATAAATGTAAATATAGCGGCCACACAGCTTGAAAATACAGCATTCCGTACAGATGTGCTAAATATGGTTGAGAGACTTGATTTTCCAAAAGAGGATCTTTGGATAGAGCTTACCGAAAGATGCAAGGATTTAGACCACGATTTTTTAAAGAGGGAGGTATCCTTTTTCAAGGAGCATGGCATACAGGTAGCGTTAGATGATTATGGAACAGGCTCGGCATCACTGAGTCTAGCACTGGAGCTTCCGGTGGGCGAGATAAAGATAGACCGATCATTTACGAAGGATGTCATGGAAGATGAGTTAAAGCAGGCGATTGTCGAGTCCATTCTTGTTTTCACCGGACGTATCAGGATGCGTTCGTGTATAGAGGGTATTGAGACTCATGAGATGGCGGAGTATCTAAAGCAGTTTGGACCTATGTATTATCAGGGGTATGCATACTCCAAGCCTGTCGAGGAGGAGGCATTTATGTCTCTCATAAAGGAACAGTCGGGCAAATAAACGAATATGCTTGCGTATCGCAACTGTAAATGTGCTGAACAGTTAAAATTTACAATAACAATTTGCGGGAGTTACAACATGGGAAAACCAGATATCATTTACGAAGACAACGACATTATCGTCTGCTACAAGCCGGCGGGAATTGCTACACAGACCAGGCGTATAGGGCAGCAGGATATGGAGAGCTTCATAAGAAATTACAGGGCGGCTAAAAATGAGCCGCCTTATGTCGGTATAGTGCATAGACTCGACCAGCCGGTAGAGGGTGTGATGGTATTTGCCAAGAATCAGAAAGCCGCAGCTTCTTTAAGCAGACAAATAAAGGAGCATACAACCGAGAAATATTATCGTGCGGCAAGCAGAGGACAGGGAGTGTCAGGAGCAGCAGTGGAAGATGAAGAAGAGTCATTTCAAGACAAGTCTGCCTATGCGAGTAAGGTGCCGGTGGATGATAAGAAAGAAGATACTCATGACCCGGCATGGCATACTCTCACAGATTATATCTCATTCGACAAGCGTACCAATACATCAAAAATTACAAGCGAAAAAGACAGGCTGGCCAAAAAAGCTGTGCTTCAGTACAGGGTGATATCAGTGACACCGGATAGGGACAGCTCCCAAAATGAATGCATTAGAACAGAATTTGACATAAAGCTGCTCACAGGAAGGCATCATCAGATACGTTTACAGCTTGCACATATCGGCTATCCTCTGATTGGAGATACCAAGTATGGTGGAGACACTGCAAGGGAACAGCTTGCACTTTGCTCCTACAAGATTGTTTTTGACCATCCTGCTACAGGGGAGAGAATGACATTTGAACTACCATAGTGCTGTTGGGAATAAGATGAATTAAAAGACCATACATTCAAGAAACAACTGAGTGTATGGTCTTTTTTATATGGAGAAAAATACTGTTGACAATATTGTTTATATCATTTATTATAAGTTCATAGGTTAGTTACTTGAGTAATTAACCATATAACCATACCGCAAATATGAGCGAAATTAGCTGCGTAGCAGCGATGCTAAACAGAGTGTAGATAAAGCACAAGTATCGTGCGCTTTTGCGGATGAGTGTGGTGGTTCTGTATAGTTACGAAAATAAAAAGTACAACAAGCATAGCATAGAGAGGAGGCGGAGCATGTGAACGAAATTCTGAATCAGGAGAAATCAATCTATATTCAGATAAGCGAAATGATAGAAAACGACATACTGCGGGATGTGCTTTTGGAGGATGAGCGCGTGCCGAGCACAAATGAGCTTGCAAAGCTGTATGCAATAAATCCGGCTACAGCGGCAAAGGGCATAAATATACTTGTGGATGCAGGAATTTTGTATAAGAAAAGGGGGATTGGAATGTTTGTGAGTGACGGAGCAAAGGAAGTAATAAGGACAAAGCGGAAAGCCCAGTTTTATGAGAATTATGTCAGTGAGATTGTGAATGAGGCAAAGACACTTGGTATTACAAAGGCTGAATTAATAGCAGGAATCGAGAAGAATTTTGAAGATTAAAGGAGAATAATATGGGAACAATAAAATGCACTGATTTATGTAAAAATTACAGGCAAAAGAAGGTTTTGGACAATGTAAATCTCACAATAGAGGAGGGAAAGATTTATGGTCTGATAGGACGAAATGGCGCCGGCAAGACAACACTGCTTTCCATCATTTCGGCGCAAAATCCGGCTAGCTCAGGAGACGTTACCCTCGATGGGGAGCAAATCTGGGAAAATGAGAAAGCGCTCTCTGATATATTTTTTTCGAGAGAACTTTCTGCTAATACAATGAGCGGAGCAAACAACTTAAAGGTAAAGGAATATTTGAGATATGCGCAGTGTTTTTTAAAGAATTGGGATAATGATTACGCAAACGAGCTGCTGGCACGTTTTGGCCTGGATAAAAATCAGAGTATAAATAAGCTCTCAAAGGGAATGATGTCAATGGTTACAATAGTTGTGGCACTTGCGAGCAAGGCAAAATTCACATTTTTGGATGAACCGGCAGCAGGTCTTGATGTGGTGGCACGCAATGATTTTTACAGGCTTTTAATAGAGGAGTATACGCAAAGTGGCAGAACCTTTGTCATTTCTACACATATCATTGATGAAGCAT
Source organism: uncultured Lachnospiraceae bacterium (assembly GCA_900317585.1). Taxonomy (GTDB): domain Bacteria; phylum Bacillota; class Clostridia; order Lachnospirales; family Lachnospiraceae; genus Roseburia. The sequence continues at coordinate 126,325 of ONHG01000005.1, forward strand.
CAGATATTTTCGAGGAGGTAATCATCGTAAATAATCAAAAAATTGCCTTAAAAGAAAACACAGCAGAGCTTTTGGAGCGGGCATACCACATAAGCGGAAATAAGGAAGATGTGGATAAAATGCTTACACAAAATTCTGATATCGAAGTGCTTGATACACAAAACTTAGGACGAAGCAAGGGTATATCAATTCTCACAGCAAAAAACAAATGTTTAACAGCCACGGAGAAATTGTCAGTACAGCCAATGACACTTCAAAACCTGTTTGTTGCCATATGTGAGGAGGGCAGATGATGAAAAACAGCATAATATTCTGGGAAAAGATGACATTAAAAAGTGTATTATCGGCTGTACTCTCTTTAATAGTTTATTTTCTGATTTTTAATTTTTTAATGGGCGGAAGTGTTTTCAATGATAAGGGGTGTATGGCCAGTATCTGGTTTTTAGCAGTAATACTGGTTGGCTTTGAGATTAATAGGAAGACAGGGGGAATTTCGCTTGCAATTGCTTTTGGGTCCACAAGAAAAAATGCATTTATTGGATATATCATATCGGACATTGCCATGATAGTCATTTTTAGTGGATTTCAGATGCTTATAGCAGCTTATACTGGTGATAAAAATATTCCGGTTTATATTTCTATTATAATTATATGTGCAGCAACCGGACAGGCAATCGCCGGGAGTATGAATAAAGATAAATATATGGTTTTATATATAATTGTTTCAATTATTTCCGTTGTGGTGGCTGTTGCATGGTTGGTATTTAACTATATAGCTGAAAGTAACAGCTTAAATATTCCGGTAATGATATTCGCAGTTGTATACTATGCCTGGATGGCGGCCTGTACAGAAAGAAGCACAAGAAGGCTTGAAGTAAGGGTATAGACAGAGGGAGAGTATTATGAGAAAAACAATAAATAACTTTATATATATAAAAAGGAAAGAGATAGCGATAATGATGATAGCAGTCGCTATAGCAATAATCGCGAGCATGGTATATGGCTTCCTTGTATCAATGGGGGATGATGAAACTGTGCAGATTGGAATGGTAATGGCGCTGATTGCATATGTGATTTTTGATATAATATTTGAAGGCTTTACATTTGGGCAGAATTTCACTCTTTGTCTGCAGATGGGAGTGACCAGAAAGAACTTTCTTTCATCATATGTTGTTTTTAAAGTTATAAAAAATATGCTTGCACTGTCAATTATTGCAATTCTTGGTGCTGTGGAGCGTTTTGTAAGCAAAAATCTGGTCAGTAAGTTACTAAGAGTCAGATTTGTGGATGCTTACTCACAGGTATTTTCGGGCAGGGCATTGGTAGTGACTATATCTCTGGCGGTTTTATTGGCATTTTTGACTGTATTTTTGGGCGCTGCATTGCTGCGGTTTGGCAGAATTGCTTTCTGGGTATTATGGGCATTGTGGATGATAGTTTTTCTTAAGTCACCTGATAATATAAGTGTGCCTGCCTTCTTTCATGCGGATATATGGGTGTTTGTACCGGTATGGCTTGCAATTTCTGCTGCGATAGGCATACTGCTGTATCTGATAACCTATCATTGTTTTATAAAGGACCAGAGCGTTAAAGCGTAGATATCATAGAAAATGAGCTTATTTATGCTCGTTCCTCCACTCCCTCGGAGCCACTCCGTAGATATTTTTAAAGGCGCGTGAGAAATGAAGCTGATTTTCGTATCCAACGGCAGAACCAACATCTGCGATGGATAAGGAGGTCAGCTTTAAAAGCTCTGTGGCCTTTATCATACGATAATTCATGAGAAATTCCTGAGGTGAATGTCCAACGGAATTTTTGAAAATTTTGCCCAGATAGCTTCGGTTTATGCCGCAGACTCCGGCAATATCTTCGATTGAGATATCATTCTGAAAATTCTGCTCGATATAATTCATCGCTTCTTTTATATAAAAATCACTCATTTTCCCACTTGGAACGAGTTTTGATGATTTGGCTGACTGCATCAGATAATCCAGAAAAAGGTACATATGCCCAATCAGGTGATATGGTGATTCTGAGGGGTGCCTTGTGATGTAGAGCATTTCCTCAACAAGCTTTTCGCGGATATCCTTTGAGTGTGTGTGATATACAGGATTATTTTTGGTAAGCTCTGTTATGGTGAGAGCCTCCTTGACGCGCAGACCGTCAAACTCAATCCATATGTATTCCCAGGGAAGCTTGTCATCTGCGATATAGGTATTTATCTGGCCGGGAAAAATCAGAAAGCCCTGCCCGCTTTTTATGTTGTAGGTTTGTGTAATGCCCTTTGCATTATCGGCCATCAGAGTGCCGGTGCCGGACAGTACATAGTGGAATAGATAGTGGTTTCTTGTGGCAGGACCAAATGAGTGTCCCGGTTCGCACTGCTCGTGGCCGAACTGGTACATACACAAATCTATGAAATTTACATTTGGAAAAATATTGAAGGAAAGCTTGTCCATGTGAGTCACTCCTTATTGATTAATACTATAAATATACCCTTATGCGACATTATATGTAATTATAGCATATTTTATAGCATATTGGTATAAAAATGCAAAAATAATGGTATTTATTGTATGCATAATGGTATGTTATAATCGACTTATCAGGAAAAAGAGCAAATAAAACAGAAAAGGAGTGAAAAAATATGGCAAAAAGAAAGATTTGTCAGGCTATGGCGGTTGTGCTGGCACTCGGAATGTGCACTACAGGACTGACCGGATGTGGAAATGAAAAGCGGGCGGACGGAAAAACTGAGATTGAGGTGGTTTCTTATAAGCCGGAGGCTGTTAAGGCTTTCGAGAAGATTGAGAAGCGATTTAATGAGACTCACGATGATATTCACCTGACTATCTCATCTCCTAATGAGGCTATGACTATTTTAAAGACACGCTTCATCCGTGAGGATTATCCGGACATCATTGCAATCGGTGGAGATAGCAATTACTCAAACTTCCTGGATGCGGATTTGTTTGAGGATATCTCAGATCTGGATGAAGTGGACACTGTGAAAGAGGCATATCTGGATATGGACAAGGAGCTTGAGTTCATTCCAAAGGACGGCATCTATGCACTTCCTTACGCCGCAAATGCAGCAGGAGTGCTTTACAACAAGGATATGTTTGCGGAGAATGGCTGGGAGGTGCCTACAACCTGGAGTGAGTTTACAGCACTGTGTGATGAGATAAAGGAAAGCGGAACACTTCCTTTGTATCTGGGCTTTAAGGATACCTGGACCTGTCTGGCACCGTGGAATGCACTTGCAGTAGGTCTTTGTGATTCAGACACCTGCAATCAGGTAAATATGGGAAATATGACATTTGAGGAGGCATATTCGCCGGTTGCCGACAAGATACGCACATTGCTTGATTATGCAGAGGACAATCCATATGCTTACAGCTACAATGACGCATGTACAGCCTTTGCCAGAGGAGAATCTGCCATGTACACGATAGGAAGCTATGCTATCCCTCAGATTAAGTCGGTTAATCCTGATATGAATATCGGTTCATTTACTTTCCCGGCAAATGATAATGAGGCTGACAATGTGTTAAATTCAGGAATAGATTTACAGTTTTCAGTTATGAAGGCCTGCAAAAATAAGGAAGCAGCATACGAGGTGCTTGAATATCTGTACAGCGATGAGACAATTCAGACATATCTGGATGATCAGGGCGGAATTGCCTGCAAGGATGGAGATTTCGCAATACCGGATACACTGGAGGATATGCAGGAGTACATAAAGGACAACCGTATGTCGGATTATCAGGATCACCATTATCCAAGCGAGATGAGCGTGGATGCCATGATTCAGACATATCTGCTTGATACAGGTGACAATGCAAAGGAGAAGTTCTTAAAGAAATTTGATTCAGACTGGAAGCGTTATAACAGAGATCTGATTCGTGAAAAACAGGATTACCAGAAGGAACAGGAGGATGCAAAATGAAAAAGAAAATGTCAAATAGGGACAAAACATTCTGGGCAGTTGTGATACCTGTTGTGGTTTTATTTTTCGCATTCAACACACTGCCGATGATAAAGGGTGTGATTTACAGCTTTACAAACTACAAGGGCTATGGCTCATATGATTATGTCGGACTTAGAAACTATACAGACCTGTTTACCGACGCCAGAGTCGGAAAGAGCTATCTGTTTACCTTTAAATATGCGATTGCAGGAACCGTACTTGTAAATGTATTAAGCCTTGTAATGGCAGTTGCGTTAAACAGCAATATCCGCGGCAAGAGTGCATTAAGAGGTATTTATTTCGTACCGAATATCCTTGGCGGACTGGTTATTGGTTACATTTTCAGCTTTATTTTTACATATATTCTTCCGGCAGTAGGAAATACCTTCAACATCGGTTTCTTACAAAACAGTATTCTGGCGAGTGAAAAATATGCATGGATTGGTGTGCTGATCGTCGGGGTATGGCAGGCGGTTGCCATGAATACCATCATTTATATATCCGGACTGCAGACAGTGCCTGAGGATGTTTACGAAGCCAGCATGCTCGACGGAGCAGGCAAATGGAAACAGTTCTGGAAGGTTACATTTCCACTCGTTATGCCATTTGTTACAATCAATCTGGTGCTCAGCACAAAGAACTTCCTCATGGTATTTGACCAGATTATGTCATTGACAAAGGGCGGCCCGGCGCAGAGCACTGAGTCAATCTCATACCTGATTTACAGAAATGGTATGGATGGAGGACAGTTTGGCTTCCAGAGCGCAAACGCAGTAATTTTCTTTGTTGTAATTGTGGCTATTTCACTATTCCAGATGGGCGTTATGAATAAGAAGGAGGAACAGTTATAATGAAAAAACAAAAAACAAACTTGGTACTAACCATCGTTTTAATATTGGGAACATTAACCGTATTTTTCCCGCTGTATATGGCTGTTATAATTGCCTTCAAGAAACCGAGTGAGATGACAAATGATGTCGCAGGAGCTCTTTCATTCCCTTCAAAGTGGAGCTTTTCAAACTTCACAGAGGCTATGAAGGTGACTGATTTCTGGCATTCTCTCGGAAACAGCTTACTTATCACTATTGTGACCATTGTTCTCGCAATCCTTATCCATTCGATTGCAGGATATGTTATCGGACGAGGAATGGCAAGGAAAAAGAGCTTCCGTTTCATATATCTTTACATTGTAAGCGGTATGTTTGTGCCATTCTCAATTCTCATGATGCCTCTTGTAAAGCAGACTGCGCAGATGGGACTTGGAAACAGGGCAGGAGTTATCCTTTTATATCTTGTATTTTACATGCCAATGAATGTATTATTATATAGTGGATACTTGAAAAATATCCCTATGGCACTTGAGGAGGCTGCAGACATCGATGGCGCAAGCACATGGACAACATACTGGAGAGTTGTATTTCCTATGATGAAGCCTATGCATGCGACAGTAGCCATCCTGACAGCACTCGGTACCTGGAATGATGTCATGACACCTCTTGTCATCATGTCAGGAACAGGACAGAATACACTGCCGTTGGCACAGCTGAATTTCCAGACACAGTTTGGAACCAACTACAATCTGGCATTTGCATCATATATTCTGGCTTTGATACCGATACTTATATTCTATATAATCTGCCAGAAGCAGATATTAAACGGTGTTGCAAACGGTGCAATCAAGGGATAATTTTTAAACACTATTTTAACAATAATATGGGGTGATTTTATGGCAATTATATTTAATCCAAACAAGAAAATTTTTACTTTACAGACAGCTCACACCACATATCAGATGCAAATAGACAGACTTGGCTATCTGCTGCATCTGTACTACGGAGCAAAAAGCATATGTGATATGGACTATGTGCTGACATATGCTGACAGAGGCTTTTCAGGCAATCCTTACGCAGCAGGCATGAACCGTACATATTCGCTTGATACGCTACCACAGGAGTATCCGACTCTTGGCACAGGCGATTTCAGAAATATTGCGCTTGATATTAAAAACGAACAGGGTACTGAGAGTGTTGAGCTTCTTTATAAGAGTCATGAAATCAGAGACGGAAAATACGCTCTAAAGGGACTTCCGGCAGTGTGGGCATCTGATGATGAAGCGCAGACTCTTGAAATAGTTCTTGGCGATGATATCGCAGGCATTGAGGTGCATCTGCTCTATGGTGTGCTCGAGGCTTGTGATGTCATCACAAGAAGTGTGCTCATTAAAAATACAGGCAGTGGGAATATTACAATTGAGAAGGCTCATGCTGCATGTCTGGATATGGTTTACGGAGACTATGATGTGCTCAGGTTCTACGGAAAGCATGCCATGGAGCGCAATCTTGAGCGCACACACTTAGGACACGGCACACTTTCATTCGGAAGCCGCAGAGGAACATCGAGCCACCAGTACAATCCGGCGGTTATTCTCGCACAGCGCGATACTACAGAAAATGCAGGAGACTGCTATGGTATGCTTTTTGTATACAGTGGCAACTTCTCATGTGAGGCAGAGAAGGATCAGATTAACCAGACCCGCCTTTTAATGGGGCTTTCCGATGAGCTGTTTTCATATCCGCTTGCGGCAGGAGAGACCTTTACAGTACCTGAGGTGATTATGTCATACTCGGCAGACGGTTTCTCACAGCTTTCCCATCAGTACCACACCTGCATCAGTGAGCATGTGTGCAGGAGCAGATTTGCACATGAGGTAAGACCGGTGCCCATCAATAGCTGGGAGGCTGCTTACTTTGACTTTACCGGTGATACGATAGTAGACCTTGCAAAGGAGGCCGCATCACTGGGCATAGATATGGTGGTCATGGATGACGGCTGGTTTGGAAAGAGAGATGATGATAATTCATCACTCGGAGACTGGTTTGTGAATGAGAAAAAGCTTGGCGGAACGCTTTCAGAGCTCATTGACAGAGTGCATGCACAGGGAGTGAAGTTTGGAATATGGATTGAGCCTGAGATGGTAAATGAGGACAGTAATCTGTACAGAGAGCATCCTGACTGGGCTATCCGGATTCCTGGAAAGCTTCCTGTACGCTCAAGAAACCAGCTTCTCTTGGACTTTTCGAGAAAAGAAGTAAGGGACAATATTTTCGATCAGATCTGTGCAGTGTTTGACCAGGGAAAAATCGACTATGTGAAGTGGGACATGAACAGAAGCATGGCTGATGTGTATGCAGGAAATCTTGCATACGACTACGTGCTTGGAGTGTATGATTTTATGGAGCGTCTGGTGACAAGATATCCGGATATACTTCTTGAGGGCTGCAGCGGTGGCGGTGGACGATTTGATGCAGGCATGCTCTACTACAGTCCACAGATATGGTGCAGTGACAATACAGATGCCATAAACCGTACAAGAATACAGTATGGCACATCGTTCTTCTATCCGGTATCATCCATGGGAGCGCATGTATCGGCAGTGCCAAATCATCAGACCGGCAGAGTGACAAGCCTTAAAACAAGAGGCATTACAGCCATGGCAGGAACCTTTGGCTATGAGCTGAATCCGGCACTTCTGTCAGATGAGGAAAAGGAAGAAATCAGAGAGCAGATCAAGACCTTTAAGAAGTTTGAGATGATTATAAATGAGGGCACCTACTGGCGCCTTACAAGTCCGTTTGAGGATGAGGTGGCTGCGTGGATGTCTGTCTCAAGGGCAAAGGACAGGGCACTTGTGAGCGTGGTTCGTCTGTATGCGGAGGCAAATGCGCCAGCATGCTATGTGAAGCTTAAGGGCTTGGAGTCTGATGCAGTATATATTGAGGAAAATACCGGCAGGCAGTACACAGGTGCAGCACTGATGAATGCAGGAATACCGCTTCCGTTTGCCGTAAAGGAGTATGAGGCATATCAGTTTTCATTTATCAGGCTTGATGAGGCAAAGAAGCTGTATGATGAGATAAAGAAGGTGTGTGGCAATCTAAAATTAAGTGAGGCTGACAATGCAGATAGTTCTTCTGATAAACGTATTGTAATAAGCATCTACGGCGGCTCAGGCTCAGGAAAGACAACGATTGCAGCAGCCCTGCAGCAGTATTTTTTGAAGGATAATACAGCCTGCTATGTGCTGACCGGGGACAATTATCCACACCGTATCCCGATGAGAAACGACGAGGAACGCCTTAATGTGTATAACGAGTCCGGCGAGGAGGGCTTACGTGGATATCTTGGAACACCTAAGGAGATTGACTTTGACAGGATTAACAAGGAGCTTTCAGAGTTTAAGGCAGGAAAAGATATAATTGAGATAAAGCATATGGGCCGCGAGGACGGTGATATCTCATATGACGAAACTGATTTTACAGGAATTAAAGTGCTCATCCTGGAGTGGACCCACGGAGGAAGCGAATACCTTAAGGGTGTTGATATACCTGTATTTTTGGAGAGTTCGCCTGAGGAAACTAAGGCGCGCCGCATTAAGAGAGGACGTGACGAAAACTCCGCAAGCCCTTTCATATGCCGCGTGGTAGAATTGGAGCAGGAAAAACTTGATTTACAGGGTAAAAATGCGCGTATCGTAGTTGGAAAGGATGGCAAAGTCTATGAACAATAAACCTATGCTTAATGCATATCCTGACAGTCTGGGCGGTAAGCTTTCCGATATCGCAGCGCTGCTAAAAAAGAAGGAAATGCAGGACACATTTTCATCATTTTATATCCTGCCAAGCCTGTATCATTCGGATTTGGACCGCGGATTTTCGGTCGTGGACTACAATCTGAATGAGGAGCTTGCGACAATAGAGGATTTATCGCAATTGAAGGAGCTGGGGATTGACTTAAAGCTTGATTTTATTTTAAACCATGCTTCGGCACAGTCACCACAGTTCAAGGATCTTGTTGAAAAGGGCGATGAGTCTGAGTACCGGGATTTTTTCATAGACTGGAACAAGTTCTGGGAAGGTCATGGAGTCATGACGGACGAGGGCTACATACAGCCTGATGAGTCATGCTTAAAGCAGATGTTTTTCAGAAAGCCGGGGCTTCCGATTCTCATGGTTGAGTTTCCGGATGGACGAAGGGTGCCATACTGGAACACATTTTACCAGGAGGTGCATGGCAGAGATTATCTGGGACAGATGGATTTAAATATAAAGTCCGAAAAGGTGTGGGATTTCTATCGTGAAACACTTAAAAAAATAGCATCCTACGGTGCGGCTATTGTACGGCTTGATGCATTTGCCTATGCGCCTAAAGCACCGGGGAAAAAGAATTTCATGAATGATCCTGAGACCTGGGAATTTCTACAGCAGATTCATGAGCTTGCAGCTCCGCTTGGGCTGACTCTGCTGCCTGAAATACATGCGGCATATGAGGAGAAAATATACAAAACCCTTGCAGATAAGGGCTATGCCACATATGATTTCTTTTTACCGGGACTGGTAATTGATGCGATTGAGAACAGGAGAGCAGATTACCTTGCAAAATGGGCGCGTGAGGTTGTGGATGATAAAATCTCCACTGTCAATATGCTTGGCTGCCATGACGGCATACCTCTTCTGGACTTAAAGGGTCTGCTTCCGGAGGACGATATTCGCTCGCTTATAGATTTGATTGTATCTCGTGGCGGCATGGTCAAAAATCTTCATGGACAGAAGAATATATATTATCAGGTCAATGCCACATATTACAGTGCGCTTGGTGAGTCTGACAGCAAAATGCTTCTGGCCCGTGCTATTCAGATGTTCATGCCGGGCAAGCCGCAGGTATGGTATCTGGATCTCTTTGCAGGCAAAAATGACCATGAGGCGGTAAGACGTGCAGGAGAATCAGGACACAAGGAAATCAACAGAACAAACCTTAGTGCCTCCGATATAAGGGAGGCACTAAAAAAGAATGTTGTCACGAAGCAGCTTGAGCTGCTTCGCATGAGAAATACCCATAAGGCATTTGAGAAGGGGACTGTCATAACAGTAGCAGGAGAAGGACCAAAGCTCTCAATCCGCTATGATAACGGTGAAGCATATGCGCTTCTAACGGTGGATTTTGAAGCCGGAGCGTATGAGATAGAGCTGAGCTGATGAAATCAGATTACTCATACATAATGTGTTTAGCAGATGGACAGAGCTTGTATTGAGTAATTGCATAAATGAAAAGTATAAAATCAAGCAGGGAACCGGATTTTCCGGTTCCTTTTTTGATGCAAAAAATTATAAACATCCAGTATTTATCAGTGGTTAAGTAAGTGTAAACGATTTCATAAAATTCTTTGATTTGATGAAAAAAGGCGGTTTATGCTAAGAAATCATACCAAAACAGTATGAAAAACAGATAAAAGAGAAATGTTTTGTAAACGATTTCATGAATTATCTTTGAAAATGTATACCTCCGGTGTTTATAATGCACTCAAGCAAACGAGCTACAGCCGTTGCGGGAAGGAGAACGACAAGGATGAAAGAATTAACTAACAGAAATTATTTTGAACACATTAATGATAAATCGGGCATAAGTATATTGGAATTTTATTCTCCATCCTGTACACATTGCAAAAAGATGGAAGGAGCACTTACTAAGTTAGAGGAAGCAAAAGAAGTGGATGCCGCCTTTATTAAATGTAATACAGCGGATGAAGTGGCACTGGCACTCAGATATGATATCAGCTCAGTTCCTACAATTGTCATATTAAATGGTGATAAAGAGGTAAACAGATTTATCGGTTTTACACATCCTCTGATACTTAAGGATGCGGTCTTAAAATTACAAAAACAGTGATTGTTCATATGAAATAATTACATGCAATATTTTAATTCAGGAGGCAGCGATGTATATCGAGTTAGAACATATATCAAAATATTTCGGAACCTTTAAAGCATCCGATGATGTGAGCTTTGGAATAGAAAAAGGAAAGCTTGTTGGTCTGCTCGGACCAAGCGGAAGCGGAAAGACAACGATACTTCGGATGCTTGCAGGGCTTGAAAAGCAGGATGAGGGCGATGTGATAATAGACGGTAAAAACGTAAATGCACTTACACCTGATCAGAGGAAAATAGGATTTGTTTTTCAAAGCTATGCGCTTTTTCCTTATATGACAGTTTATGACAATATAGCGTACGGTTTGAAAGTACAAAAGAGGGATAAGAAGTTTATAAAAAACAGGGTTCACGAGTTATTAGATCTGGTTGGTCTGCCTGGAGTGGAAAAAAGATATCCAAATCAGTTAAGCGGTGGACAACGGCAAAGAATAGCGCTTGCAAGGGCACTGGCGCCACAGCCGGAAGTACTATTGCTGGATGAACCGTTTGCGGCAATCGATGCAAAGGTCCGAAAAGAATTAAGAACGTGGCTTCGTGAAACTATCGACAAGGTCGGTATCACAAGCATATTTGTGACACACGATCAGGATGAGGCAATAGAGATTGCAGACGAGATAATCATTACAAATAAGGGGCGCATAGAGCAGGTTGGAAACCCGGTAGATATATATGAAAATCCGAGAACTCCGTTTGTGGCACAGTTTATCGGACAGTCCGCAGTCATAAAAGACTTCGGAAAATTAAAAGGCTTTGAGAAAGAAAATGACAGCCAGTACGGGGTGATAAGACCGGAGTTTGTGGAGATATCTGATAGTACAGATCAAATCAGAAGAAACGAAAATTTCACAAATAAAGATGAATTTTCCCAGGCTTCAGTGGATAAAAGTAATGCATTAGAAAATGAAATTATTGCGAATACCGCTGCAGACTCAGCCTACGAGGATGGCATCATAGAGGAAGTACTTTTCAGAGGAAATACCTATGAGATAAAGGTTAGGATAGGCGACATCACAGTAACCGGAAAAACCTCTGTAAGTACCGGAAAACGAACTCGCGGAGAACATATAAAGGTGCTCATAAAACAGCTTTATATCATAGAAGGAGAGCATACGCAGATAGTAAAGAACAAGGCATTTGATGACAGTCAGATATATTATATTTGATGAAATATTTACCATTAAAAATCAGAAGGGAGCGATGAACTGTGAAACAAAAAATATTGAAATGCGGAGTGATTTCATGGGTGATTTTAATAGCAATATGGGGACTCGGCTCGTTAGGATATGATGAGTATTTTCTTCCAAGTCCTGCAGAGACCATAGCTGGTGTAAAAGAGCTCATATTAAATGGAGCATTGTGGATAGATATAATTGCAAGTATTTCGAGAGTTTTAAGAGGCTGGCTGCTTGCGGTGGTACTCGGAGTACCGTTAGGGCTTCTGGTAGGAAACTTTAAAGCTGTAAGATTCATAATCGAGCCGATTTTAAGCTTCTTTAGATTTGTTCCTGCGATAGCACTGACAACACTTTTTCTCATGTGGTTTGGAGTGGGTGATGAGTCAAAAATAGCACTTATATTTTATGCATCATTTTTCCCGATATTTATCAACACAATTGCAGGTGTTGTATCAACGGATCACTCATACATAGAGGCTGCATCCTGCATGGGCGCGAACAGAATAAGAGTATTTTTTACAGTGGTAGTACCATCAGCAGTGTCGCATATTTACACAGGAATAAGGCTGGGACTTGGCTCATCATTCGTGTGCGTTGTGGCAGCCGAGATGCTTGTTGGAAGCGACGGACTCGGTTATCTGATAAACAGCTCAAAGCTTTATTACAAGACCGGATGGGCATTTGCGGGAATACTGACACTTGCAGTGATAGGATTTCTGTCAGACAGACTGGTGCAGTTTATAGGAATAAAAAAACTGGCGCATTTCGGAGTGAAGTAATAAGTGTTTGAAAGAAATTAAAGCAGTGTATACAACATATGCTGATGTGAAACCGGAAGGATGAAAAACAATAGAAAGAGAGGAAAATATCATGAAAAGAATGGTTAAAAACAGTTTGAGTAAAATAAGGACAATTACACTTGCAGCAGCGCTTGGAGTATCGGTTCTGGCAGGCTGCGGCTCAAATACAGAAGCTGCCAATAAAACAGGAGCAGCAGGCAATGCGGATAAAAATAACACAATACGTGTAGCAGTTATGACAGGACAGCCGGATCAGTATCAGATTTTCATTGGACAGCAACAGGGCTTTTTCAAGAAAAACGGTGTAAATGTAGAGACAACAGAGTACGCGTATGGCATAAACACAATAGATGCGGTGACAAACAAAACTGCGGATACAGGAGAGATGGCTGATTTTGCAGCTGTAAACAGGATTGGAAATTCGCAGGATAAAACAAATCTTGTCTTTTTCTCAGAATCAGCGGCATCAGAGATGAACACAGGCGGCTTGTATGTGGCACCCGAATATGCGGATAATCTCAGTGCGCTGACAGACAGCAAAGGAATAATCACAAGCATCGGTACAGTGTCCGAGTATTACAACTGGATTGCACTCAATCACATTGGAGTAGATCCTGATAAGGTAAATAATGTAAATGCCGATTCATCGCAGACAAAGATAGCACTTGTACAGCAGAATAATGCATCAGCCGTAGTCGGTTCAGGCTCAGTTACATCTTATTATGAGGATGCGGGCTGGAAACTGGTGGCTAAGGCAAAGAATCTTGGAATAATCACAGGAAGCTATCTGCTTACCACAAAAGAGTTTAACGATAACAATTCACAGCTTCTTGCAAACTATCTGAAATCATTGCAGGAGAGTACGGATTACATAAATGCTCACCTAGATGAGGTTGCAGCAGATGTCGCAAAGAAGTTTGGAGTGGAAGAGGAAAACTTCAAGGTAGACTGGCAGTCACAGACACTTAGAGTCGGGTTTACAGAGGACGGGGCAAAGCATCTCGAGGAAGTGGCAGATTGGGCTAACACTCACGGCAAATATGACAAGAAATTTAATGTGAGGGATTATATAGATACGACAGCGGCAAAGCAGTATGATCCGGCATCCGTAACTATCTCAGAAAAATAAATGAGGCTGGATTTTGCAGATTTACAAAAAATAACATATGAATTTAGAAATCAAGGAGGACAACAGCATGGGATATCCGGGAATTTTTCCAACAGGAACAACAGTATACAATAAGGACAAGGCATGGAACGGATACACCGTTTTTCCGACAAAAAAGGGCGCACTTCTCATTGATATGAATGGAAATGAAGTAAAGCTATGGGCAGGACTTGAGGGCTTTCCGAATAAGATACTTCCGGGAGGATATGTGCTTGGCTCAACAGGTTCGATAAAGAGTAAATACTCATATCAGGACGAAAAAGATCTGGTGCAGGTAGACTGGGACGGAAATATAGTATGGAAATTTGACAAAACACAACTGTATGCAGATCCGGGGCAGGAGCCTCATTATTTTGCCAGACAGCATCACGATTATCAGCGTGAGGGCTCGACAGTGGGATACTATTATCCGGGAGGCGAGCCGAAAACAGACAGCGGAAATACGTTTATACTCACACATGAAAATCTTTACAACCATGATATTTCTGACAAGAGGCTCATTGATGATAAGATAATTGAGGTGGACTGGGAAGGAAATATTGTGTGGAGCTGGCGCGCAAGTGATCATTTTGATGAGTTGGGCTTTGATGAAGCTGCCAAAAACATTCTCTACAGAAATCCGGGGCTTCACGGCGAAGCCGGAGGTGATTGGATGCATATAAACAATTTTTCTACTCTGGGAGAAAATAAATGGTATGATGCCGGAGATGAGAGATTTCATCCGGACAATATAATTTTTGATGCAAGAAACACAAACATTCTTGCGATAATAAGCAAGGAGACCGGGAAGATAGTCTGGAGAGTAGGCCCTGATTTTAACGAGAATGAGGCGACAAAAAAGCTTGGCTGGATAATAGGACAGCACCACTTACATATGATTCCGAAAGGACTTCCGGGAGAGGGAGACCTGCTCGTATTTGACAATGGAGGACAGGGGGGCTATGGTACACCAAATCCGGGCTCTGTTGATGGTACCAATAATGCAAGGCGTGATTATTCAAGAGTGCTTCAGTTTAATCCTGTCACACTCGAAATTACCTGGCAGTATACACCGCTTGAAGCAGGCTGGTTGCTTTTTACGGATCCGTCCAATTTTTACAGCTCATATATCAGCTCTGCACAGAGACTTCCAAACGGAAATACACTTATCACGGAAGGTTCGGACGGACACCTTATAGAGGTTACCCCGGAGCATGAGATTGTGTGGGAATACATAAATCCGTACTTCAAATCAATCGGAGGAAAATTCAAAAGCAACATGATATATCGCGCTTACAGAGTGCCATATGAGTGGATTCCACAGCTTGAAAAGCCGACAGAGACATCAATTGAGCCGTTAGACGTATCGACATTCAGAGTGCCTGGCGCAGGAAATAAAAAAGCCGATGCGACAGCAGTTGACGGAATAGATCCTACACAAGAGATTGGGCTTACAGGAACGAGCGAGGAGGATGAGGAAAATACCAGAATAGATTTCTGCGTTGCATCAATCAACAAAGATGCGTTGAAGTAGGGTTGTCTAAAAATATCAGATATTAAACAGACCTGGTAAAAGCATTCCTGCATATTGGTGTATTTTGTATAGATAAAAACACTTGACTTTAAAACATAGTAATCATACTATTATAATATGATATATATAACGAGCCAAAAAATTAGGCTTATAGAGAATATATAGCTAGCTATATGGAAATATATGCAAATATCATATGCTACACAATAATGCGATTGCATCGTAAATTTAGGAGATGGTCAAATGTCAATAAAGAAAATTGCAGAAGAGGTTGGTGTCTCAATCGCCACAGTATCGAGAGTACTCAATAATCCAAATTACAAATGTTCATCTCCAGAGGTGCGGGATAAGATATGGAAGACGGCGATAGCACTAAACTACACTCCGAATCATGCTGCAAGAGCTCTAAAGCTGGGAAATGAAGCTCAGAGACAAAAGCCGTATTATATAGGTGTTCTGATGACAAGGATGGAAAAAGCGACAACGGATCCATTTTTCAATGAGCTGCTGCGTGTTGTGGAGAGTGAGATACACAAGCAGGTTGCTATACTCACAAAGGTGTGGTACATGCCACTTTTTTCCAACGATAAAAGATGCCGCAGAGAGAATCTGAACCGTGTGATTGAGGAAATGTATGATGAAACAGAGCAGAAATGTGATGGCCTAATAATTATTGGAAAGTGTAATAAAGATGCCATACAAATTTTAAATCGCAGGTACAAAAGCGTGGTTTCCGTAAATCGAAATTCCACAAATTATGAGGTGGACGAAGTACTTTGCGATGGACAAAAGGTTGCAACAATTGCAGTTGATTATCTCGTCTCGCTGGGGCATAAAAACATAGCCTATGTCGGCGATTGCTATAACGAGGCCCGTTATCGTGGATACCTCGAAGCACTTCATAGACATGATATAGAGCCGGAAGCTGATTATATATTACAGACCGGACAGACAGAGGCGGAAGGCTATGCTGCTATACAGAAGTTTATGGAGCTTGATGACAGACCGACAGGAATCTACTGCGCAAATGACATCACAGCAATCGGAATGTTAAAGTATCTCGGTTCCGGCAAAAGCCGTTACTACACTCCATCCATCATTTCGAGTGATGATATTGAGGAGGCACAGTACACGCAGCCGATGCTCACCACAGTCAGCCTGCCAAAGGATGAAATGGGAAAATTCGCCATATATCTTCTCATGGATCGCATGCGCGGAGGTCACAAAAGTGTTGTAAGAACTGAGCTTGAGGGCAGGCTCATGATACGAAACAGCTGTTCAAATGTGGATGACAGCGAGTGGAGTGATTACTGTATCTGAAATTATAAAGAACTCACAGTCGAAAAAACGATTGTGAGTTTTTTTATGAGAAAAATCATTTAATTGACTCGTAAAAGTATCAGCTATAAGGTATAATAAAGCTATAGAAAAGACAGGTATCGAAAAGGAGCAGACACTATGGGAACATATCTGAACAGCATAACACCATATACATTGTATAAAAGCGAGAGCTTAAGTCCGTATTTTGTGGATAAAACACTTATGCTTAGGGAATTGTTTCCGTATGTAAGCGCAGGAAATCGTCATATTTGTATTACCAGACCTCGTAGATTCGGCAAAACAATTATGGCAAATATGATTAGCTCCTTTTTTCAGAAAGCATCGGATTCGAGTGATGTTTTTGATGGTCTCGCAATATCACAGGTGGATGACTATAGAAGATATAAAAATCAATATAATGTCATTCGCATAGATTTCAGTAAAATGCCAAGAAACTGTGATTCATATACACAATATATCGAGCGCATAGAAGCACTTTTGATTGAAGATGTAAAGGAAGCATATCCACAGGTTAAAATAAATGAGGCAGATGCAGTCGGAGACATTCTTGAGAGTGTATTTGTGCAGTGTGGTGAGAAATTTATATTTGTATTGGATGAATGGGATTTTATATTCCACAGAGATTTTATAAATGAGATTGATAAAGAAAAATATGTGGCATTTTTAAGTAATCTTTTGAAGGATCGCCCATATGTGGTTCTTTCATATATGACAGGCATTTTACCTATTGCAAAATATTCAAGTGGTTCTGAGCTTAATATGTTTGCAGAGTTTACAATGGTAAATTCACCGATGTTTGGAGAGTATTTTGGATTTACCGATGATGAAGTGGATGATCTGTACAGACGCTATATTGTAGAGTGTGACAGGCAGCATAAGGAAAAGAGCGTTACGAGGAAAGGACTCCGTGACTGGTATAATGGTTACTATACAAAGTCGGGGGAACGTGTTTACAATCCACGTTCAGTAGTATTTGCATTGCAGTTTAATAATCTGGCAAATTACTGGACAAGTTCGGGACCATATGATGAGATATATTATTATATCAGAAATAATATTTCTGATGTCAGGGATGATCTGGCACTTATGATATCAGGCGAGTCCGTGACTGCAAAAATACAAGAGTATGCGGCAACATCAATGAATCTTTCAACAAGAGACGAGATATATTCTGCGATGGTAGTGTATGGATTTTTAAGCTATCTTAATGGAAAAGTGTGCATTCCAAACAGAGAACTGATGGAGAAATTTGATGAGCTTCTTGTAAAAAATGAGTCATTGGGATATGTATACCGTCTAGCAAAAGAGTCCGAGAAAATGCTTAAAGCAACCTTGGCAGGGGACACGCTGACCATGGAAAGAATACTGGAATTTGCGCATAACACGGAGGTGCCTCTGCTATCGTATAATCATGAGACAGAGTTATCTGCAATAGTTAATCTGGTATATCTTGCAGCAAGGGACAGTTATCGTGTTGAGCGTGAGGATAAGGCCGGAACAGGATATGTAGATTTTATTTTTTATCCATATGATACAACTGCAGATTGTATAATCCTTGAATTAAAAGTAGATCACACTCCGGATGAAGCAATTGCACAAATCATAGATAAAAAGTATGCACTTAAATTTATGCCTAAACTTGCAGGGCAAAAGATATACACAGGAAGGATACTTGCGGTTGGAATTGGTTATTGGAAGGAAAGTAAAAAACATAGCTGTAAAGTGGAAGAAATATTGAAATAACAAATGAGAACGTTTAAAGATGATAAGAGGTGATAAAGGGCTAATGGAATACGAGCACATAACCCACTCCTTTAAGCCTGTCTATGACGAAAACAGCCGAATCCTCATCCTCGGAACGCTTCCATCCGTAAAATCCAGGGAAAACAATTTCTATTACGGACACAAGCAGAACCGTTTCTGGAAGCTGCTAGCGTATCTCTTGGATGAACCGGTGCCGGAGACGATAGATGAGAAAAAATATATGCTGTTTAAAAACCACATAGCCATATGGGATGTGATACAAAGCTGTGACATCAAGGGTTCGAGCGACAGCAGCATCAGGAACGTCAAACCGACAGATATAAGGAAAATCCTTGAAACAGTCGATATAAAACAGGTATATGCAAACGGAAATAAAGCAGGGGCGCTTTATAAGAAATATCAGCTTCCTCTGACAGGAATGGAGGCGGTTACATTGCCGTCCACAAGCCCTGCAAATGCGGCATGGTCATTTGAAAGGCTATGCGAAGCATGGACACAGATACTTGTAAATCTTTAGAGATTTATATATAGAGGTAAAATTTACTTATGAAAACAATAGAATTTGATATACATTTTTACAAAAAGCTGTGGATACTCATGGTTCCGATAATGGTGCAGAATCTGATGCTGGCGCTAGTGGCGGTGGCAGATGCTTTCATGCTTGGAGGACTGGACCAGAACTATATGTCAGCTGTTTCGCTCGCCACACAGATACAGTTCATCCAGAACATGTTTCTTTCAGCAGCTACAGCAGGGCTTGCAATACTCGGAGCACAGTATTGGGGCAAGCAGGACATAAAGGCGCTCGATGACATATTCGCTCTTGCAATCAGGATATGTGGCATAGTATCGGTGCTGTTTTTCGTGGCATGTGCTTTTTTTCCACGATATCTGATGCTTATTTTCACAAACGAGCCGGTGCTTATAGATTATGGCGTAAGCTATCTTAAAATAGCTTCTTTTTCATATTTATTGACAGGTTTTTCGCAGTGTTATATAGTCATGATGAAGATATCAGAGCATGCGGGTACTGCGGCGGCAGTCAGCTCAATTACAGTGCTTATAAACATAATGCTCAATGCCATATTTATCTATGGTGCATTTGGCATCGAGAGCATGAATGTGAGGGGAGCGGCACTTGCCACACTCATATCAAGAGTAGTGGAGCTTATGCTTTCAATCACATTTTCGTACAGACCGGGATATATCAGGCTTAAAATCAGGGAGCTTTTTGCAAGGAACAAGGAGCTGTCAGCAGATTTTATGAGGTGCTCCGGACCGATTCTCGGAGCAAGCCTTGTATGGGGCATAGGTTTTACATCGTATTCTACATTTATGGGACACATGGGAACAGATGCGGCAGCGGCCAACTCCGTTGCAGCGGTTGTGCGTGATATCATTTGCTGTCTCAGTGCAGGTATATCAAGTGCAGCAGGCATTATGATAGGAAATGAGCTTGGCGCAGGAAATTTAAAGCGTGGAAAAGCATATGGCATCAGAATGGCAAAGCTGTCATTTTTGTGTGGCGCTGTTATGACAGTGCTTATGGCGGTTTCAGCACCGGTGATTTTACATTTTGTAAAGCTCACACCGCAGGCTGCAGAGTATCTGAAGCAGTTATTCGGTGTACTTGCCTTCTACATGATTGGACGATCGGTAAATGAAATCATCATAAACGGTGTCTTTGGTTCGGGAGGAGATACGATGTTTGATATGTACTCTCTTGCTGTGACGATGTGGGGCATAGCAATACCGCTTGCAGTTGCAGGCACATATTTTTTGAACTGGCCGGTGGTTGTGGTGTATGCGTGTACCTGCGTGGATGAGGTTGGAAAGATACCGTGGACACTTATACATTTTAAAAAATACAAGTGGGTAAAGGATTTGACCAGATAAGGAAAAAGGATGAGGACAATGCAGACATTAAAGTTGCTATTTTCTAAAATTAAAGATGATGATCCTATATATGAGAAGAAGGATGTTGTGGAAAATATATTTGTGTTTCGCATGCTTTTGATATGGCATTTGCTATATACATTTGTATTCATACTCAACTGCATTGGTATATTTATTGTTGATAAGCATATTTTTGATACAGGATATATATTATCATGTGTACTTTTGCTGGTGTTTATTATACTGCTGATCATAGTTGGACCGGATCATGCCTGTGCAAAGTATCTGTGCATTTCAGATGCCGGTTTTCTGGTGATGATAACGAGCTCATCGCTTACATATAATATGGTAATAGTTGTGATGTTACCAATTGTAATTGCAGGTGTATACTCGTCAAAGTGCCTGTCGAGATTTGCATTTGCTTTTTCGATTTTTAATATAGCGTTTAGTACATATGTGGGTTATTATTTTGGAGTGTGCGATGCAAATATGGTATTGCTTACTACAAAATCACTTAAGCATCTTCAAAAGGATGGAGTATTTTTGTTGAATGAGGTGAATAAAAATCCCGGACTTACGCTTTTTATGTATTATGTCTTTCCACGTTCGCTTATAGCAACAGGATTTTACAGTGTCAGCAATGGCGTAAACAAAATGATTCGAAGAACAATGGAAAAAGCGCACCGTATCAAGCGAGAGGCAGCAATAGACGATATGACGGGCCTTTACAATAAAAATAAGCTTCTTGATGACCTTAAAAAGCCACAGGAACCTGACAGAAGGGTTGCAGTCATATATTGGGATGTAAATGAGCTTAAGTTTGTGAACGATACATACGGACATGAGAACGGAGACCTTCTAATAGCGAGAATAGCGGGAACTATCAGACTTATTGCAGCAAATGATAATGATAATGTAAGAACATACCGCTATGGTGGCGATGAGTTTATCATGATCATACCGGATGGGACTGAGGACGATGCACTTAGCTTTATTGACAGATGGAATAAGCTGATGGAACCAATCCAAAAGGACAGTAAAATCCCAATTTCCGCGTCAGTAGGTTATTCCTGCGGCAGATACGCCGATATCAATGAGATTATCTGTGAGGCGGATGAGAAAATGTATGAAAACAAGCGTGTGCGCAGGGAGTAGGTATTATAAATACTCAGAAGAGAGCTATATGGAGCTGATGGATAAATTCGATGAAAAGAATATCCCATTCACGGTAGCCGTAATAGATACTTACAGCCTGAGGCAGTCGCCGGTCATACTAGGTGTGACCGGTGACTTTCTTTGTTGTAAAAATTAAAAATGGATGATACTATTATAGTAAACAGAAGTATTTTTATAAGAAACATCAGGATAAATACTATGAACAATTGGGACAGAATGAGAGCGGGAAAGCTCTATAATGCAGACAGCACAGACATAGCAGGCTACCATGAAAGAGGAATGGGGCTGTGTGACAAATTCAACCGCACACCGATTTGGATGAAGAAGCGCAAGCAGCATATTTTGGAGAAAATGATACCATCTGCAAAGGATGGTGGTGCATGCATCTTTGCACCATTTTACTGTGAGTATGGTGTGAATATCCACTTTGGCAAGGGCTGCTTTGTAAACTACAAATGTACATTTCTGGATTGCGCACCGATTGAGCTAGGTGACGGAGTCTGGATTGGAGCAAATGTCACTATTGCGACACCTTGTCATCCGTTTTTGTCAGAGGAACGCCTGCCACAGGAATATCCGGACGGCTTCCATGACCTTGAATATGCAAAGCCTATAAGGATTGGTGACGGAAGCTGGATATGCTCGAGTGCTACAATCTGTGGCGGTGTCACAATCGGAAAGAACTGCATAGTGGCAGCAGGTGCAGTCGTAAACCGCGATATACCCGATAACTGTATCGCAGCAGGTGTGCCGGCAAGGGTGTTGCGCAAGCTTGACGAGCAGGATCGCATGAATGTGTGGGACACTTACATGAAAAATGAGGTGCCGTTGTCGCAGAGGAAAAGAGAGAGGTAGTTGTTGACCAATATACCAATAAATGGTACTATGGTAATAACAATGAAACAACTCGAAACTATATAATGATATAAGGGTCAAAAGGTATTTTGACCCTTATATCATATAATTCAAGGGAGGATTATGCAATGGGAAATTCATATAAGAACTGTAAAATACAGGACAACACAGCAGAGCTGATCTACGAGAACGGCAGTCTGTTTGTTACCATATTTGAAAACAACATAGTGCATGTTGCACAAAAAACCGGCATCGAAAGTGTTGCAATAGAGGAGAGCTTTATTCCGAAGGCCGCCACACCGAACGTGACCTGCAAGGATACGTCTGATGCCAAGGGGAACGCAGCAGAAGCCGGTGTAAGCGATGCAGCAGTTAAAGCAGTCATCAGCGCAAGGGATATTACTGTAAATGTAAAGGATAACGAGAAACTTGATATTTATTACAAAGGGAAGCTTGTGCTTTCAGATTATGAAAAAGCACGCAAAAAGAGTGAGAAGAATCCGTACGAGGATCTTGCCATTGCAGAGCTTGAGGGACATACTGTCGGAAAAGATGAAGAAAAAACTGACTCTGTTACCATCATCAAAAAGCTTGGAAAGGATGATGCTATTTACGGTCTGGGAGATAAGCCGGGATGCCTCAACAAGCGTGGATATTCATATGTAAACTGGAACACAGATGATCCTGCGCCACATGTGGACAGCTTCAAATCGCTGTACAAATCCATACCGTTTTTTATCGTGCTGGGCGATGAATATTGCTATGGAATTTTTGCGGATAATACCTACAAGACAACTTTTGATTTCGGTTTTGAAAACACAGATTACTATTTCATCGAGCATGAGAAGGGTGAGCTGGACTACTATTTTATGCCGGGAAATGATATGGCAGAGGTGGTAGGACTTTATACATCACTGACAGGCACCACACCGCTTTATCAGAGATGGATATACGGCAGCCATCAGAGCCGCTGGGGCTATTACACACAGGATGAGGTGCTTGATATAGCTGACAAATTCCGCGAGCTTGATATCCCCTGCGATGTGATACATATGGATATCGATTACATGAACGGCTACAGGGTATTCACCTTTGATGACAAGAAATTCCCGGATGTAAAGGGCCTTTCAGAGAAACTTGCTGACAGGGGTGTAAAGCTCATATCCATCATTGATCCGGGTGTGAAAAAGGATGAGGACTATTTCATGTACAAAGAGGGCATGGAGATGGATGCATTTGCACATGATACAGATGGCAGTGTATACGAAAATGCTGTCTGGCCGGGCACATCGGTATTTCCGGACTTCACAAAGCAAAGCGTCAGAAGCTGGTGGGGGGACAAGACAAAGATACTTCTCGAGCACGGTATCAGTGGCATATGGAATGATATGAATGAGCCTGCAAGCTTCAACGGACCACTGCCGGATGATGTGCAGTTTGAGTATGGAGCACATGAAAAGGTTCACAATATTTACGGACATTTTATGGCAAAAGCCACATATGAGGGACTTGCGAAAAATGATGGTGGAAAACGTCCGTTTGTACTTACAAGGGCTGCATATTCCGGAAGCCAGAAATACTGCGGTGGCTGGACCGGAGACAATCACAGCATCTGGGCGCATATAGCACTTTCACTCGAGCAGGTGTGCAATCTGTCAGTCAGCGGACTTGCCATGTGCGGCAGCGATATAGGTGGTTTCGGAAGTGATACTACACCGGAGCTTCTTGTCAGATTTTATGAGGCGGCAGTATTTGTGCCGTTTTTCAGAAATCATTCAGCGATGGGAACACGCAGACAGGAGCCTTGGCAGTTTGACGAGACTACGATAGATGCAGTCAGAAAGACAGTAAAGCTCAGATATAGATTTATCCCATATATCTATGATCTGGCACATGAGTGTGAAAAGACAGGAGCACCTATCGTGCGCCCGCTCGTATACGAGTATCCTGCAGATAAGCATGTGAGAAATATTTCCGATGAATATATGCTCGGAAGCTTTGTGCTGGTTGCACCTGTGATCGCACCGGGCAAGGAGGCAAGAGAGGTTTATCTGCCTGACGGCGACTGGTATGATTACTACACAGGCGAAAAATACAGTGGCGGCAGATATATGTTAGCAGATGCACCACTTGATAAAGTACCTGTCTTCATAAAAGCAGGGGCCATTATCCCTGTTGCAGACGGAGAAATCCGTTCTACAGAGGACATTACAGAGGATAAGATCAGTATACTGACATATCCGGGCAAGGGCAGCTTTGTGCATTATCAGGATGACAATGAGACGTTTGCATACAGAAACGGTGCGTATAATGCTGTTGAGTATACCCTGGATGGGGAGACGCTCGAGAAGAGGGTGTTGCATAAGGGATTGTAAAAAGGAATCCTATAAGGATAATAGAATAAAATTGTCTTTTATAAATCAATCCGCTATACTATTATATATTTAGTGTAGCGGATTTTTCTCAAGAGCAGGATTTGCCAGTTTAAAATTCAATATCAACCTCTACAGGGCAGTGGTCTGAACCGAGCACATCGGTATGGATTGCTGCCTTTTGCAGTTTATCGTTGATGCGCTTTGATGTGATAAAGTAGTCGATACGCCAGCCTGCGTTCTTCTCGCGTGCCTTAAAACGATATGACCACCAGGAATATATACCCTCGGCATCCGGATAAAAATATCTGAAGGTATCGGTAAAACCGGAACCTAAAAGCTCTGTCATTTTAGCACGTTCCTCGTCTGAAAAACCTGCATTCTTGCGGTTTGTTTTTGGATTTTTCAGGTCGATCTCATTGTGTGCGACATTCAGATCACCGCACAGTACGACAGGCTTTTTGGCATCAAGAGATTTAAGGTATTCACGGAAATCATCCTCCCACTGCATACGGTACGGCAGCCTTTTCAGCTCATTCTGTGAGTTTGGAGTATAGCAGGTTACGAGATAGAAATTGTCATATTCAAGTGTGATGACACGTCCTTCATTATCATGCTCCTCAATGCCTATGCCGTAAGACACTGATAATGCCTTGTTTTTGGCAAAAATGGCTGTGCCGGAATAGCCTTTTTTCTCGGCGTAATTCCAGTACTGATGATAGCCCGGCAGGTCAAGGTCAATCTGTCCCGCCTGCAGCTTGGACTCCTGTATACAAAAGAAATCAGCGTCTATACTGTTAAAAAAATCAAGGAAACCTTTCTGGACGCATGCGCGCAGTCCGTTTACATTCCACGATATAAATTTCATGTTTTAATCCTCCATATCATTGCAATCTCCTAATAAAATAACAAAATCGCATTTTCTTTTTGGCAATTTTACTACAAAATCGCATTTTTTAAAAGAGTTTTGTATCTGCAGATTGCACTTTTTACATAAAATACGTATAATAGAGGAAGAAAATACGCAAGATTGAAGCAAATTCTTTGACTCTGGGACAGGTTCGGGATGTCATAAATGGCAGGACGGTGCTTGGAAAGCAAAAGGAAATTCAGGAAGTAAAGAATGCATATGAAGCATATGAACATCTTTCGGAGATCAATCCGTATGATATTGAGCATTTGAAAAGGTTTCATGGAGTAATGACAAAGTATCTCGTAGAAGAGTCAGGAAAATTTCGTTCAGGTGAGGAAGGTGTGTTCAAGGGTGAACAATGTATCTTTATGGCACCACCTGTGCAGTTTGTACCACACCTTATGGATGAATTATTTGCATGGATGAAGAAAGCAAAGGAAGATGTTCATCCGTTGATACTGAGCAGTGTATTTCATTATGAATTTGTGTTTATCCATCCTTTTTCTGATGGTAACGGAAGAATGGCGAGATTATGGCATACAGCTATTCTTGCAAAATGGAAGCCCGTGTTTGAATATATCCCTATTGAGAGCCAGATTGAAAAATTTCAGGATGAATACTATGAGGCTATTTCACAATGTCATGTTGTAGGAGAATCCACAGGTTTTATCGAATTTATGTTAGCTCAGATTGATAAGATTTTAGATGATATTTCAAGTCAGCTCAGTGGTGAATATGTGAAAATATGACATTATAACAAAATTGTATTTTTTAAAAGTACCATATAAATAACGGGATTAAAAAAGGGGCACATAAATGCCCCTGTACAAATTATTAAATCTCTGTAACTGTTCTGAATAGTCACAAATTTCTTACAACACATCACTTCCATCAGGAATCTTTGAGATAATAGTTCTGTTGATCCTGATTAAGAATAATGTCGAAACAGTAAAGGATATCACCTCTGCTATCGGGAAAGCCCACCATACAGCGTGAAGTCCATCAAGCTTTGAAAGGATGTACGCTGCCGGAATTAAAACCACAAGCTGACGCATGATTGATACGATCATGGAAAAGACAGCCTTTCCCAAAGCCTGGAATACTGTGCCGACGATAATACAAAACCATGCGATGAGGAAATGCACACCGATTATTCTGAGCGCCGGAACACCGATTTTGAGCATATCGTCAGAGGCGCTGAACATTCCAAGAAGCACCTTTGGTATGAACTCAAAGCAGGCAAAGCCAAAGAAGAGCAGACAGAATGCTGTTATCAGGCTGACCTTTATTGTCTTAACCATACGCTTCCTGTTCTGGGCACCGTAGTTGAAGGCGATGATAGGTGTGATTCCGTTGTTCAGTCCGAATACAGGCATAAAGAAGAAGCTCTGCAGCTTGAAATAAACACCGAAAACAGCAGCCGCAGTCGATGAAAAGCCGATAAGTATTCTGTTCATGGCATATGTCATTAAAGAGCCTATAGACTGCATGATGATTGACGGAATACCAATAGCATAAATGGTTCCCATGATTTTGAAATCCGGGCTATAGCCCTTGAAGCTCAGATTGATATCATGATTGAATTTGTGATTGCAGGCAAAAGCAACAACGGCGGCCACGCACTGTCCCACAACGGTTGCCACAGCAGCACCGGTAGCACCGAGCTTAGGGAAACCAAGCAGTCCAAAGATCATGATAGGATCCAGAATAATATTTGTGATGGCACCGCAAAGCTGTGAGGTCATGCTGAAAATAGTTCTTCCTGTCGAGGTAAGCACCCTCTCAAAAAAGATTTCCGCAAAAATACCAAATGAAAAAATCATAACAGTACTCAGGTAGCTCACACCCATATCCATGATTTCGACATCAGCATTTCCAATCTGACTCATGTAAAAAGGCTTTACGATTGTAAGTCCGAGAATCAGAAATATTACGTAGCTGAATGCATATAGTACGGCACCGTTGATGCCGATTTTGTTGGCATCGTCGTATTTATGGGCACCGAGAGACTTTGACAGCAGCGCGTTTACACCTACACCTGTACCGGTTGCGACAGCGATGATGAGTGTCTGCAAAGGGAAGGCAAGTGAAACTGCCGTGAGTGCGTTTTCGGACAGCTTTGCAACGAAAATACTGTCCACGATGTTGTATAGAGCCTGTACGAGCATGGAAATCATCATAGGCAAAGACATGTTAAATACAAGCTTGCCGATAGGCATGGTTCCCATCTTGTTCTCTGTTACAGGGGCTGAATTTGTTTCCTGACTCATAATTCCTCCTATTGTAAATGATTGTTAATTTAAAACTCCTACATTATATATGTACGAAGCTTTAGTTATTAAAATTAAAATCACCGGTAGATTAGCCGGTGTTTAAAATGTGCAACAAAGCGCCAATTACATATAATACCATGACTGCAGGATACTTTCAAGATATTCAATAGTAATTATAGATGGTATATTTAATAGCGTTTATATATGGTAGTTCTCAAAAAATAGGTAAAGAATAGCTGATTTCCGAAAAAATTGATATTATTTCCGAAGAATGCTATAATATTTCCGATAAATAGCTGAGCGTTTCCGAACGAAGGGAGAAAATGACCGAAACCAAGTATATTTCAAGTAAGATGGCTGCTGCACACTGTTTACCAGACCAAGAAGGTTTGGTAAAACGCTTGCGATGGCTATATGTTTGGAAATACGGACATATACAATCCATGGTCGGTGGCAAACTACTTTAATAATGATTGTACGCCCAAACCATTCTGGACAAATACAAGTTATGGAGTTGCATTCTGTGGCAAAAATGTGGAGATAGCTCTATAGTTGTATTAAATAAGCAGCTGACGATTGTTATGGAACAGCTTGAGAATAATATGGATGAAATAATCAGGAGGAAATCACACTAATGAACACATTAATAACTATAATAGTAACATTTTTTGCCGGTATGGGCGCAGGCCTTGGAACCGGCTTTGCGGGACTAAGCGCAGCAGCAGTAATAAGCCCTATGCTCATTACCTTTTTGGGAATGGACCCGTATATGGCAGTGGGAATAGCCCTGTCGTCTGATGTGCTTGCCAGCGCAGTGTCAGCCTATACATATGGAAAGAACAAGAACCTTGATGTAAAAAACGGGCTCATAATGATGGTCACGGTTTTATGCTTCACGGTTGTCGGAAGCTATGTATCAAGCCTTGTGCCGTCAGCAACAATGGGCAGCTTTTCGGTATTTATGACATTTTTACTCGGAATCAAGTTTATAGTCCGTCCTGTCATGACAACAAAGGAGGCCATGCAGGGAGTTTCAGCTAAAAAGAGAGCTATCCAGTCAATCATCTGCGGTGTGCTTATCGGATTTATCTGTGGCTTCATAGGTGCGGGAGGCGGTATGATGATGCTCCTCATCCTCACATCAGTGCTTGGCTATGAGCTTAAGACTGCAGTCGGAACGAGCGTATTTATCATGGCATTTACAGCCTTTACAGGAGCTGCCTCGCACTTTGCCATCGGTGGAAAACCAGACTGGTTTGTGCTGATTTTATGTATTGCATTTACACTCCTTTGGGCGAGAATTGCAGCGGTCTTTGCAAACAAGGCATCCGCAAAAACCTTAAACCGTGCCACAGGTATTGTACTTGTAATACTTGGCATCGTGGTATTTGCATTTTCACTTCTGAGCTGATTTATCCTTTCGGTAATTATAAAATATTTATTAAAAAAATATAAACGCGCAGTTCAAAATTCTATCACTTTAGTTATGGCTTTTCAAGTGGGAAAATAAATAATTAGTGAAACAGCTCTACAATAAATACCGCCACACAGGAAGCCACGGCCACGGTTGTAAGCCCCTTGCCCTTTAATGCAAATATCACTGCTGCGATAAGTCCTGCTGCTGCACCAACCCACCAGTTAGTAGCATAAAACACTGCCGGAATAGTCATGGCGGTTAAAACTGCATACGGAATATAGTATAGAAAAGATCGCACGAAGCTGTTGTTGATCTTTTCTTTTATTGCGATAAAAGGAATAACTCGGATCAGATATGTGGAGCCCGCGAGTATGAGTAAATATATAAAAAATACACTGTTTTTCATTATGTAAAATCTCCTTATACGCTTATTATCAAATATTGAATAAATCATTCCTTATCAGTATCATCTACAACCGGAAACAGCAGCGAACCGATAACTGCAGCCACAATGGCTACAACAGTGATGGTGATACCGCTTGAAATCTTTGACAAAAACGGTATGTAGTAAAACATGCAGCTAAGCACGAGTGCAAGTACCACAACAAACACGACCGCCCGTGATTTCTTCATCTCAGGAACCACGATAGCCACGAACATGCCATAAATAGCAAGACTCAGCGCACTCATAAGCCTATCCGGCAGAATGCTTCCCAGTATAGCACCTATCAGCGTACCTACAGCCCAGCCGATGTATGGAAGAGTTGAGAGTCCTGCAAAAAAGCTTCTGCTCACAGAATCCTCCTGGCTTGCCACGGCAAAAATTTCATCAGTCATCATAAAGCCGAGTATCCATCTGGAAATTCCGCTAAATCTGGAATCAGCCTTCTGGCCAACCGAAATCGACATAAAGGAATATCTTATATTAATAGTAATCTGCGAAATAAGCATCTGGAAATACTGTCCCGGATGCATCATAATTCCAATGCCTGCAAACTGTCCGGCAGATGTGACAGTGGTCATCGAAATGAGCACAGCCTGCCACCAGGATAGTCCATATGACACCGCCATAATTCCAAAAGTAAATGAAACTGACAAATATCCCAGCGCAATCGGGATTCCTGCTGTCAGTCCTCGTTTATAGTTTTCCATTCTAAATTCTCCTTAGCATATTACAACAACATGTTATTCTAGCACAAATTTTATGAAAATGCATTTTCAAATTGTTTTTGGAAACTACACCTGACTTTAAAATTATGATAAAATAATACAATTAGAGGAAAAGGTGTTATCGATGCATGCAATTCGTTGTATACCTTACTGAACCATATATAAACAAAAATAGAGGAATGGTAAAATGAAGGTTGTAGTAGCAATTGATTCATTTAAAGGAAGCATGACAAGCATGCAGGCAGGGATGGCCTTTAAAGAAGGCATAGATGCGTTTTTCCCTATTATAAGAGGGGCAACAACGCTTAATGAGGCTATGGATATCAAAAATGCTCAAAAAAATATGAAAAACACTGCAGAACAAGTTTTCAGGCTTATTGACATCAGCTCGCTTATGGAATAATATATGTTAGTAAAATTGTGCGTGGTGCAGGGGCCGGATGAGATATAAAAGCCCCATATATCATAGAATATTTAAATAAAAAAGGAGAAAAGCAATGGCTAAGGAGAAAAAATTAGTAGAGGCCATCACTTCCATGGAGGAAGATTTCACACAATGGTATACAGACGTTGTGAAGAAAGCAGAGTTGATGGATTATTCATCTGTAAAGGGATGTATGATCTTTAAGCCCAATGGTTATGCCATCTGGGAGAATATACAGAAAAATCTCGATGCAATGTTTAAAGAGACAGGTGTAGAGAATGTATACATGCCAATGTTCATTCCGGAGAGCCTGCTCCAGAAAGAAAAGGATCACGTAGAGGGCTTTGCACCTGAGGTTGCATGGGTCACACAGGGCGGACTTGAGACACTTCAGGAGAGACTCGCAGTAAGACCTACATCAGAGACACTTTTCTGCGAGCTTTTCAGCAAAACAGTACAGTCACACAGAGACCTTCCAAAGGTATATAACCAGTGGTGCTCAGTAGTGCGCTGGGAGAAGACAACACGTCCATTCCTCCGTTCATCAGAGTTCTTATGGCAGGAGGGACATACTGTTCATGCAACAGCCGAGGAGGCAGAGGCACGTACAGTACAGATGTTAAACATCTATGCGGATTTCTGTGAGAAATACCTTGCAATCCCTATGGTAAAGGGAAGAAAGACAGACAAGGAGAAGTTCGCCGGAGCAGAGGCTACATACACTATAGAGGCACTCATGCATGACGGAAAGGCACTCCAGTCAGGAACCTCACACAACTTTGGTGACGGCTTTCCTAAGGCCTTCGGCATCCAGTACACAGACAAGGACAATAAATTACAGTACTGTCATGAGACATCATGGGGCGTTTCAACACGTCTTATCGGAGCTATCATCATGGTTCACGGAGATGACTCAGGACTCGTGCTTCCACCAAAGATTGCACCAACACAGGTTATGGTCATTCCAATCCAGCAGCAGAAGGACGGCGTCCTTGACAAGGCATACGACCTCAAGGACAAGCTCTCAAAGGATTTCCGCGTGAAAATCGATGCAACCGACAAGACACCTGGCTGGAAGTTCGCAGCACAGGAGGTTCAGGGAATCTCAACACGTATCGAGATTGGACCAAAGGATATCGAGAAAAACCAGTGCGTTATCGTCCGCCGAGACACAAGAGAGAAAATCGTTGTCTCACTCGATGAGGTAAATGAGAAGCTCGCAGAGGTACTTGAGACAATGCAGAATGACATGCTCGAGAAGGCAAAGGCATTCCTTGCAAGACATATAAACGATGCACACGACTACAATGAGTTCAAGGCAATCGCAGAGACAAAGCCGGGCTTTATTCGTGCTATGTGGTGTGGAGACGAGGCCTGCGAGAACAAAATCAAAGAGGACACAACAGTTACAAGCCGTTGTATGCCATTTGGCGACCAGGAGCAGATTTCAGACGTATGCGTATGCTGTGGAAAGCCGGCGCATAAGCTCGTATACTGGGGCAAGGCATACTAAATTCGCGCCTAATAAGCTCTGCCGCAGGAGGTATTTACTCTCACCAGACTAAGGAGTTATGAGAGCATGTGTTACAGTCATATGCTGTGTCAATGTGCCCCTCCGGCGAGCGTCATTCAAAATAAAAAAGGAGAATTCAACGATGCGCATAGATTTACCGCAGAATGTCAACTTCATAATAGACACGCTCTACGAGCATGGCTTTGAGGCATATGCGGTAGGTGGATGCGTGCGTGACAGTCTCCTTGGCAGGACACCGCAGGACTGGGATATCACCACATCTGCAAAGCCTGCGCAGGTCAAAGCGATATTTGACCATACGATAGACACAGGTATCCAGCATGGCACAGTCACGGTCATGCTGGAGCATGTGGGCTATGAGGTCACCACCTACAGGATAGACGGAGAGTACGAGGATGCACGCCATCCAAAGGAGGTTACCTTTACCTCCAATCTGAAGCTTGATCTGGAGAGACGCGACTTCACAATCAATGCCATGGCGTATAATCATAGGGCAGGGCTTGTCGATGAATTTGACGGCATAGGAGATTTAAAAGCACATGTGATCAGATGTGTGGGCTGTGCGCACGACAGGTTCAGTGAGGATGCACTCAGGATGTTTCGTGCGGTGCGATTTGCAGCCCAGCTTGGCTTTGATATAGAGGCACAGACTAAAGCAGCCATAAAAGAGCTTGCTCCTGCCTTGTCAAAGGTCAGCGCAGAGCGAATCCAGGTGGAGCTTGTGAAGCTTCTGACATCAGACCATCCGCAGATGATGAGAGATTTGTATGAGCTTGGACTCACAGCGGTATTCATGCCGGAGTTTGATGTGATGATGCAGACACCTCAGCACAATAAGCACCATATGTACAGTGTCGGCGAGCATACGCTTCATACCTTGGAGCATGTGCGAGCGGACAAAATCCTAAGGCTTACCATGCTGCTTCATGATGTGGCAAAGCCTGTGTGCATTACGACAGACGAGGAAGGCCAGAATCATTTCAAGAAGCATCCTGTTGTGGGAGCTGATATGACAAGAAAGATACTCAGGCGCCTTAAGTTTGATAACAGGACTACAGACTGTTGCTGTAAGCTCGTAAAAGAGCATGATGACCGTCCGGCCATCACGGAGCGCAATGTAAGGCGTGCCATGAGCCGCATAGGAACAGAGCTTTTTCCGCTGTTGTTTGAGGTGAAAAGAGCAGATACACTCGGACAGAGTATGTATAGGCGAGCAGAAAAGCTTGAATACATCGCTGAATATGAGCGTGTATACAGGAAAATCCTCGCAGACCACCAGTGTGTATCAAAAAAGGAAATGAAAATAAATGGCAGCGACCTGATTAAAATGGGAGTAGAGCCGGGACCGAAGCTTGGCGATATCCTGGACAGGCTTTATGAGCAGGTGCTTGATGACCCATCGCTCAATGAAGCACAAAAACTTAAAGAGCTTGCGAATAAAATAATAACCTCTCTCATATGATTAAAAAGCATCTGAATAGTTATGATGCATTAATCATATGAGGGGGGATTTTTTTGTATAATCAGCCGGAAGTGGCTTTGGAAAAATATGAGCTTACAGTAAGCAGGATAATAAAGGGCAGAGGAGCATATATATGTGACACAGGCATCGGGCAGAAGCTGCTCGTGCCGTACAGAGGGCATGAGCAAAGGGCATGCACCCTGCGGGATACGCTGGCATTTATCCAGAGAAACGGTATGGATGTGGAGCAGATATCACAGACAAAGGAGCAGTGTATCATATCGCGAGATAACTGTGAGGACGCATACATATTGAAGGATTACAGAGCAGGCAGAGAGTGCAGCACGGACAGCATAGATGATATGCGTGGCGGCAGCAGGGCATTAGCGCAGCTGCACAATATATTGGAAAAGTATCCGCTGCCTTCGGATATCGAGGTAGAAAGCCTGCACGAAAAAGCTCAGCGCAAATGTGCGCAGATAGTAAAGCTTAAAAACTACATACTGCGTCACAGCAAGACAAATGCCTTTGAACATCTGTTTTATGAATGCTATGAGAGATTCTTAGAGCAGGGGCAGAAATCGGCGGAAATATTGTGTGAGCTGGAAAATAGTAAAACGTCGGTTCCGATATACTGTCACGGAGCCTTCAACCAGCACAATGTCGTGTATACACAGTCCGGAAGATGGCTCCCTGTCAATTTCGAGACCATGCATCCGGGATATCCGGAAACTGATCTTGCGGAGTACATGCGCAAGATGCTCGAAAAAAATCACTGGGATACAGCGGTTGCAGATGCAATTCTTGACAGCTATTGCAGCGTAAGAAGTCTTGATGATACATCAATGAGACTGCTTCAAGCACTGCTTTTGTTTCCTGAAAAATTTTGTAAGCTCTGCAATCACTATAGCAGCTCGCGCAAGTCATGGGTATGCGACCGTGATGTGGATAAGCTTGCACAGCTTATACAGCTAAGTGGGGAGCGCGAGGAGTATCTGCATGCCATAGTGTAAGCAGTAATGAATATATATAGTGAATTTAATTGAAAAGTACATGACTATACGATATATTATTATTGTAGAAAAACGTTTAAAGCCAGCTATTAAAGGAAATACAGATGAAGAAATTCAAAAGATTATTTTGCACGGTATGCATGCTTGTGCTGTCACTTGCAGCATGTGGAAAACAGGACACGGATGATGGTGTAAAAAAATTCTATAACAGCATGAATGATACGACGGAGGCCGTAGGAGAAAGCACGCAGTCCGGTTTGAAAGCGGCTGCGGAGGAAAACGGAAAGTCCATTAAGAAAAGTTCAGATATTCTCATAGTATCGGACATAAACAGTGCCAATGAGACAATCAGGGTATACAATTACTCGACAGGAGTGCAGTATCAGTATTACTATGGGCTGACCACCGGCTTTTTCGACAAATATGGCAATCACATGTCAGTTTCAGACATACATCAGGGTGATGTGGTTGACATATCAGGGACAGATTCAGACGGCAAGGCAAAGCGTATACAAAAATCCGATGAGGTGTGGACAAACGACACAGTAACCAATTTTTCTGTGGATAAGGATAAGAGAATTTTTAAAATCGGAGGCAGCAGCTACAGGCTGGGGGAGCGCACCATGATATTTTCAGGCTCGGATGTCATAGATACTGACAGCCTCACGGCGCAGGATAAGCTGGCTGTTGTTGGAATTGACAAGGATATAGTGTCAATTTCTGTCACGACAGGGCACGGCACACTGCAGCTTAGCAACACATCGCTGTTTGAGGGCAGCTTTTTGCAGCTCGGAGACAGGATATTTGCAGAAATCACTAAGGATATGTCGCTTGATGTGCCCGAGGGCAGCTATAAGCTCGCTGTGGCCAACAACGGCTGGGGAGATAGCACAGATATTGAGATAAAAAGAGGCGAGATTACAAAGATCAATTTAAATGATTTAAAGGGTGAGGGTCCTAAAAAGAGCCGCATACTATTCGAGGTCGATGTGCAGAGCGCGAAAATATATGTCGATGACAGTGAAATCGACTATACGAGCCCTGTTGAGATAACATATGGAAAGCATAGGCTTAAGGTAACAGCCGATGGTTATGACACCTGGACGAGGACGCTTTACGTGAACTCAAAGGAGGCCACCATACAGATTACGATAAACGACAATACGGACAGCTCAGGCAACGATTCATCAGGCACCGGAACCAGCAGCATCGGCAGCTCGCAGGCCACCGCACAGACTCCTTCAGAGACTGCCGCAGAGAGGGCAGATGAGAAGGACAATCAAAGTACATCTCAAAGCACTACCGGCAGCTCGCAGAGCACAAATTCATCACAGCAGACAGACAATAAATCCTCTGATAGCTCGGGAAATAGTCTGACAAATAAGGAAATATCAGACTATCTTTCAACATTAACCTCTTTATTAAGTTCAAAATAAGGTTTTAAGAATGGTAAAAGTACATAAAAGCCTAGGAAATAGCGCATTTTCCTTGACAAACCCCATAAAAACAAGTATATATATTCTTGTAGGTAATTTGGGAAAACAGCTCGAATTATATAAATTATGAAAATCCAGAGGAGGAATTTTATCATGAACAAAGCAGATTTAGTTGCAGCTATGGCAGAGAAGGCCGGAGTATCAAAGAAGGACGCAGAGGCATCATTAAAGGCATTCACAGATGTTGTTGCAGAGGAGTTAAAGAAAGGTGAGAAGATCCAGTTAGTTGGATTCGGTACTTTCGAGGTATCTGAGAGAGCAGCAAGAACAGGAAGAAATCCACAGACTGGCGCTGAGATGACAATTGCAGCATCTAAGGCTCCTAAGTTCAAGGCTGGTAAGGCTTTAAAAGATTCCCTTAACTAATAAGCGGACTAGAGTAAAGAATGGGTGAAGTCTTTAAGGCTCCACCCATTTTTGGATATATCCGTTTTTCAGGCTAACGGTTATGAATTGGCTTATTAAAACAAGACACAGAGGTAACAATGAGATTAGACAAATTTTTGAAGGTATCGCGTCTGATAAAGAGACGCACAGTGGCAAATGAGGCATGTGACGCAGGCCGTGTAACAGTAAACGGCAGACCGGCAAAGGCATCTGTAAATGTCAAGGTCGGAGACATAATAGAGATAGCATTTGGACAAAAGACGGTCAAGGTTAGGGTGTTAAATCTCCTTGACACAACAAAGAAGGAAGAAGCAAAAGATCTTTTTGAGTATATATAGGTTATATTTTCATGAATCCAGGCATATATTTACATATGTGATTCCACAGATGGCAGCCATATGAGAGGCTGTTTTTGGGACATATAAAAAATATGTGAGGGACAGGAAATGGAAGAAATATCAGGCACAAAGAGTCATAAGCTTATATTGAACAACCGCAGAACAGGCAGCTTTACAGGCATTTTGGATGTGCTCTCCTTTGATGTGGGGGAGATACTTTTGGAGACGGAGCTTGGCATGCTTGACCTAAAGGGCAAGGATCTTCACGTGAACAGGCTAAACCTTGAGAAGGGAGAAGCCGATATAGAAGGTGAAATAGACATGATTACGTATTCGAAGGTACCTGAGGTGACCGGAAAGAAAGAAAAAATGTTTGGCAGGATATTCAGATAAGCACCTAAGGAGGAATAATGAGCAGACGTCGTGCAAAGAAAAAAAGCGGAACGTTAAGCATTTCTATCATAGTTATTGCTTTTCTTGTGATTATGACAATTCAGGTAGTGCAGCTAAAGCAGAAGGAATCTGCATATGCCGCACAAAAGGCAGAGCTCGAAAAGCAGTATGAAAATGAGACAGAGCGCGCCGAAGAGATAGAAGGGCTGCAGCAGTACATGCAAAGTGACAAATACATAGAGGATATTGCCAAGAGCAAGCTTGGGCTCGCTTATGACAATGAGATAATTTTTAAGGAAAAGGATAAGAACTGATTTTAAAAGATAATTTTCTTTTTTCGTCAAATCATGCAATTTTGTCCACATATAATCGTGGAAAAAACATGAAGGCGGGGAATGAAAAATGCAATTTTTGAATCTGAAAAAAATTATGTGGGGCTGTCTGGCATTTGTCTCCACGGTATTGTCGGTGATGGGGTATTATCCTCTGATACCGGCAGTGTATGGAGTGTATTGTCTTGACAGTGAGCATACGGTTTTGTTTTACATAGGATTATTTGCAGGAATGGGATACTTTATATCGATACCGTCGATGTGTAAGTATCTCTTTATTATTGCTGTAATTAGCTTTGTGAGCAGGCTTTATAAGTGGAAAAATGAAAAAAATATATGCCTCATGACATCAATCACGGCGGCCGTCAGCACCTCTGCGATGAATATGTCTGTGGCAGCTTTTACATCCTTTGAAAGTGCGAAATGTGTGCTGGCGGTATCAGAAGGCCTGATTGTGTTTTCGGTAGCTTTTGTATTTTGCAGGGGCTATGAATATATATCGGCATTTCGTTTTAAGGTCCGTGAGGAGACAGGTGGTCTGCTGCCGGACAGGGAGGAAGCGTTCAAGTCGGCTGTTTTTGGCCTTTCAGGCATCATCACAAGAGCAAATGCCATGACAGCAGCGGAAAATGAAAGCAAATTACCGGATGCCGGCGAAAAAATCAGTCGTGAGGTGACGGGCAGGCTTTGTGCCTGCTGTGAGGGCTGCAGCGTCTGCTGGACAAGCGATGCCTCGGTTTCAGATAGCATAAAAATGCTCGTTGAAGCAGTATGCAAACGTATGAAAACCGAGGAAATTGTGCAAAACAGATATGTAAAAGGCTGTCCGCACTACACGAGAATGGTTGAGGCTGCAACTGAGGCGTTTGCCCGCGTTGAACTGAATGAAGCTTGGTACAGGCGACTCACAGAGAACAGGCGCATAATAGCGTCACAGCTTGATGCCATGGCAAAGCTCATGGATGACTGGGGCAAAGCGGAAAAATGTATAGATAAAAGGCGCCGTCTCAGACTGTCAAGAATATATGTTGCTGCAAGGGAAAAAGGCTTGATAGTCGAAAATGCACATATTTATGAGACGGCAGGACACAGATTATGTGTAAAGGCAGATGTATACACGAAAGAGGATGGAGGAATCGAAGCTGTAAAGTATGTGCAGTCAGTATCGCGGGCTATGGGAGTCCAAATGAGACAGGCGCATGAAACGGTTTCCATTATTACAGATGAGCTGTCAACAGTTGTGCTGTACGAGGAAAATCAGTTCTATGCACTATCCGGAGTGGCAACCAAGAAGAAGACAGGCTCTCAGGCAAATGGCGACAGCTGCAGCATGTTTCAGCTGGATGATGGCATGTATCATGTGTGTGTATCCGATGGCATGGGCTCGGGCAAGCAGGCTCAGGCGGAGAGCACACTGGTGGTGGATTTGCTTGAAAAGCTTTTGGAGGCCGGTTTTAGCAGGGAAAGCGCCCTAAAGCTGATGAACTCTGCCATGGTCATATCGGCGGGCGAGGAGTCATATTCCACGGTTGATTTTGCCACAATAGACATGTACACAGGTGAGCTTGAGCTGACCAAAACAGGTGCTGCACCATCATTTATCAAATCAGGGAAAACGGTAAGTGCTATAGAAAATGAATCCCTCCCGGCGGGAGTCGATGACGCGCAGGAGAGCATGCACTCAAAAAATACGCTTCAAAGTGGCGATTTTCTTGTCATGGTGACGGATGGTGTGCTAGAATATCTGCATGCGAAGGACAGGCAGGGAAAGCTTATGGATATTATTACCGGCGTCAAAAGTGACAATGCAGGCGTGATGGCGCAGGAAATTCTGGACAGGGTGCTGCTTGACACAGGCGGATACGCCATGGATGATATGACTGTAGTTGCAATAGGAATCTGGGAAAAATAATGATTAGACGGACGAAAGATTATATTCTGGAAAACAAGATGATAAACAATCACAGCACGGTGCTTGTTGCGCTGTCGGGCGGTGCGGATTCGGTCTGCCTTCTGCTGCTTTTAAATGAGATAAAAAGACAGTGCGCAAATGAGCTTGATTTTGCGCTGGAGGCAGTACATGTGGAGCACGGCATCAGAGGTGCCGAGAGCAGGGCGGATGCCGGATTTGCATCAGACCTTTGCGAAAGGCTTCACATACCGTGCCGTGTACACTCTGTGGATGTGCCGCAATATGCAAAAAGTCATGGACTCGGGCTGGAGGAGGCCGCCAGGATATTGCGCTATGAAGCGTTTGAAAAGGAAGTCGCCAGGATATTGCGCTATGAGGCGTTTGAAGAGGAGGCAGGCAGGTATCCTTGCGAAACTGCCTATGCAGCAGACCCAAATCAGGATAACAGGAGGCAGGCAGTCGTTGCGGTTGCGCACCATATGGAGGACAACGCAGAGACAGTTCTTTTTCAGATGCTTCGCGGAAGCGGAGCGAAGGGACTCGCCGGCATGCATCCGGTTTCCGTGAAGAATGGTGTCACATATATCAGGCCGCTTTTATCAGCAACACGCGCACAGATAGAGGAATATCTAATGGAAAACGGACAGGCTTTTGTCACCGATGCCACAAACACTGACACAGCCTACTCCAGAAACAAGCTGCGCCATGATGTGTTTCCACTGCTTTTGCAGATTAATGACAGGGCGATAGAGCATATCAATGAGAGCGCAGGACAGCTTGCGGTGATGAATGATTTTTACGAGCAGCAGCTTAAAGAGGCGTGTGACAGCATGGTTTCAAAAAAAGAAGGCAGGGTGATACTTGAAATCAGCCGCTTTGAGAGTCTGCATCCGGCATTAAAAAGCGGAGTGGCGCGCGAGTGTATACATTTGGCGTCAGGGCGGCTCAAGGACATTACGAGCACGCATATCGGTGCACTTGTGAAGCTTGCAGGGCAGCAGTCGGGCAGAAAAATCAATCTGCCGTATGGAATTATTGCGGAAAAATCATTTGGCGAGGTGATACTCTGCACCGGAAGGTGTGACGATGAAAAAGAAGAAATTCACATTACGCAAAAAGAGCTTGAGGCACTGAGTGCCACGGGAGAGCAAAAAAACATCAGGCTTTCGGCAGATGGCTCATATGTCACACTTTGTATACACGATTTTAATGGTAAAATGGACGAAATTCCAAAAAAACCATATACGAAATGGTTTGATTATGATAAGATGAAGAAAGGCTTTGAAATAAGAACAAGAAAAGCCGGTGACTATATAATTGTGGATGACGAGGGTCATCATAAGAAGCTGAAGCAGGTATTTACAGGTGATAAAATTCCTGCACAGCAGAGAGCGGGGCTGTGGCTTATAGCCCATGAATCACTGGTGCATGCCATTATCGGATACAGATCCGGCTGTGGCGCACTTGTCACGCCACAGACAGGAAAAGTACTTAAGATCACATTTTACGGAGGAAAACAAAATGGATTTTTCAAAAAAATATGATATTTCGGTTTACCTGACAGAGGAGCAGCTCAATAAGCGTATTGCAGAGATTGGAGCGCAAATCACAGAAAAATACAGGGGACAGTCAGTATATCTCATTTGCATACTCAAGGGCTCAATATTCTTTACCACTGAGCTTGCAAAGAGAATTGATTTGCCTATGACTATGGATTTCATGTCGGTATCCAGCTATGGCTCGGGCACAGAGTCATCAGGCGATGTCAAGATTAAAAAGGACCTTGAGCATTCTATCGAGGGAGAGAATGTCATCATCATAGAAGACATCATTGATTCGGGAAATACTCTTAGCAGGCTTTCAAAGCTCCTTGCCAAAAGAAACCCGAAGAGTCTCACAATCTGTACACTTTTGGACAAGCCTGAGCGCCGTGTGGTTGATGATGTAAATGTAGACTACGTGGGCTTTGTGATT
Source organism: uncultured Lachnospiraceae bacterium (assembly GCA_900317585.1). GTDB lineage: Bacteria > Bacillota > Clostridia > Lachnospirales > Lachnospiraceae > Roseburia. The sequence goes on from ONHG01000005.1 coordinate 168,157, forward strand.
CCTGATAAGTTTGTGGTAGGCTATGGCCTTGACTATGATCAGAGGTTCAGAAATCTGCCTTACATCGGCTTCGTCGAGGGCGAAATAAAATAAAAAGGAGAAGTAAATTGAATAAACAAAAAAGCGGTATGCGCGGAATTGGCGTATACATTATCATTGTATTTGCAGTAATCTGCATCTGGTACTGGCTGAGCGCCGGGGCTACATCAAACTCTTACACACAGAGTCAGTTCGAGAAGGATCTTGACAAGAATCAGGTGAAGAGCGTAAAGGTAGTGCAAAACAGGGAGATACCGACAGGAAGTCTGGAGGTGAAGTTCAAGGATGGCACATCAAAGGTGCTTTATGTATCAGATGTAAACAATATCGAAAAGACCATGACAAAAGCAGGGTACACCGACTATACAGTTGCGGATGTTCCGGCTGAGAGCTGGATTATGACACTGCTTCCGTATCTTTTGGTATTCGGAGCCATGTTCATACTCTTTGCAGTGATGAATAACAACGCAGCAGCACAGGGCGGCGGTGGCAAGATGATGAACTTCGGCAAGAATCGTGCGAAGCTCACCACACAGGAGGAAAACCATATCAAGTTTTCCGATGTAGCAGGCTTAAAGGAGGAAAAGGAGGAGATTGCAGAGATAGTTGATTTCCTTCGTGATCCGGGAAAATACACCAGACTTGGAGCAAGAATCCCAAAGGGTGTCCTTCTTGTAGGACCTCCGGGAACAGGTAAGACTCTCCTTGCCAAGGCAGTAGCCGGAGAGGCAGGGGTACCGTTTTTCACCATTTCAGGATCTGATTTCGTGGAGATGTTCGTCGGAGTCGGAGCCTCACGAGTGAGAGATTTGTTTGAGGATGCCAAGAAAAATGCGCCTTGTATCGTATTTATCGATGAGATTGATGCAGTAGCCAGACGCCGTGGCACAGGAATGGGCGGCGGACACGACGAGCGTGAGCAGACATTGAACCAGATGCTTGTCGAGATGGATGGCTTTGGTGTCAATGAGGGCATTATCGTCATGGCAGCCACAAACCGTGTGGATATACTTGACCCTGCTATCATGCGTCCGGGACGTTTCGACAGAAAGGTTGTAGTAGGCAGACCGGATGTGGGCGGCAGAGAAGAAATTTTAGGTGTCCATGCCAAGAAAAAACCTCTTGCAGAGGATGTAGACTTAAAGCAGATTGCACAGACTACAGCAGGCTTCACAGGTGCAGACCTTGAGAATCTGATGAATGAGGCAGCAATCCGTGCAGCGGGCGAAAACAGAGAATATATCACACAGGAGGATATCAGAAAATCCTTCGTCAAGGTTGGTATCGGAGCTGAGAAGAAGAGCCGTATAATCTCTGACAAGGAAAAGCGCATCACAGCCTACCACGAGGCAGGACATGCAATCCTTTTCCATCTGCTTCCGGATGTGGGACCTGTATACACAGTTTCAATCATCCCTACAGGAGCAGGCGCAGCAGGCTACACCATGCCTCTGCCTGAGAAGGATGAGATGTTCAATACAAAGGGACGTATGCTTCAGGAAATCGTAGTAGACTTAGGAGGTCGTGTCGCAGAGGAACTTGTGTTTGACGATATCACCACAGGTGCATCACAGGACATCAAGCAGGCTACAAAGCTTGCGCGCGAGATGGTTACCAAATACGGTATGTCAGACAATATCGGCCTTATCTGCTATGCCGATGATGAGGAGGAGGTCTTCATCGGACGAGACCTCGCCCATGCAAAGAACTACAGCGAGGGCATAGCATCGGCAATCGATGTCGAGGTAAAGCGCATCATCGACGAGTCGTACGACAAGGCAAAGAGCATGATAGCAGAGTACCGCGATGTGCTTGACAGATGTGCAGCACTTCTTCTTGAGAAGGAGAAAATCACAAGAGATGAGTTTGAAGCACTGTTTGACGAGGACAGCAAAACAGCAGTTGGACATGATATTTAAAAAACAGCTATACTTTTGTGCACAATCACTATATGAAAAATATCAAATATGACTAAAGTACTATACAAATTGCATAAAAACAAACCGTGATTTTTATGCAATTTGTGAACACTTATCGTCGCAATCATGATACTATAATAACCGTAAAAACCCCCCAATACATTATATAGTTTTTGCTATACCCCATAGTAAAAATACCTTCTCCTAAAAGGCAGCCGATCGTAGGCTGTCTTTTTTAATTTCTATATTATAGCTATAAAGCACCGTCCCGGGCGCACAATCCCCGTATTAAAGAAAATAATTTGGTTACGATAAAATATGCTTGCATAATCACATTTGTTGTGATAAACTATGCAAGTATCGTAATTGAATACATGGGCAGATTCCCGAGTGGCCAAAGGGGACAGACTGTAAATCTGCTGCAACTTGCTTCGATGGTTCGAATCCATCTCTGCCCATTAAAAAACCTCAAGTCGTATGACTTGAGGTTTTTGCATGTTGTCAGGTTTTTACCACCCTACCGTTTAATCGGCCTGAGCATTCGGTGCCGTAAGTACAGTCTCCCACGCCATCGTATCAGGCCAGCCCTTTGTGTTAAAGCCATCGCGGATACATCTGCTGTAGTAGTCGAGCTTGTTTCGTATCGGCGAATCATCTGTGAATCTTGCATCATCATAGATGCCGTTAATATAATCATCTATAGCGGTTCCGAAAATTTCAGAGCGGTCCTCTGTCGCAAAGGTCATGCCGTAGGAATCAATGAAATACCCTGATATGTGGTTCGATGAATCATCCGGATTGTAGTTCGCGTAGGTGTCATCATAGGAGAAGCTGTCAGGATTAAAGCTGTTCCATTTCTCCTCGGAAAACTCGCTCTTGTCATTATAGGTATGTATGAAAGCAAGCCTCTGGTCAATCAGATGGGAAATCTCATGACCTACGGTGTAGCTGAAATCCCAGCTGTAGCTGCAGTTTAAAACCATCACATTGTAGTTATTGATTATATTTACAAAGCCGCTTGGGTCATTAATCATGTCAGAATTTTCGGCAGTAATATTTCCGGAAAGATAGATTCTCAGCCCTTTAGTGCCACCATAATCAAGCTGCTTGAAAAAATCATCAGGAAAGCATGCCAGAACCTGCTCAAGAGCATTAAGAGCATCTGAAAGAGTTTGGACCTTGAGGGTCTGCTTTATCTTATAGTAATCAATTTTCTTTGGAACCTCCGGGCCCAGATAAATTGATATACCATATTTCTGCTCGAGTCTTGTGGCATGAGCATTGATTTCTGATAAATCACCCCAGTCATAAGCTGATACATCTGGTATCAGGGTTATTTCATCACCATATCTGTCCGAGTCGGAATCCATCCCGGCCTCTTTCAGGGCTTCCTCGTTTTCATCTGTGCCTTCACCAATGTTTGCGGTGTCATAAGGTGAGACATATGTACCGGCATCGCGTAAAGCCTGAAACAGGGAATCACTGTCACTGTATGACGTGATTGAAGCCTGGGTGTCATTATGGCCTTTATCAAGAGACCATACAAGGATTTCAGGATTGCACTGCGCTGTGTACAAAAGTATCATCATACAGCCGGCATCGGCAAGATACACAGAGTTTGCAGAGTAGTAGGTCTGTGTGTCTGCATCAGACGGACTGACTGTGCTCTGGGCATCTGCATATCGTGCATCAGGATTGAATGAAAATGATGAGGTGACACCGGTGCCCGGTGAATATTTATAGCAGCTTATGGTATCACTGCCTGCTGCCTCACCGTCAGTGTCATTGGTGTCATTGCCGGAGGAAAGTTTCTGACAGCGTATCAGCATGTCGCCGTCTTTTGCAAGGCTCATATCAACCACATTGGACAAGGTAAAAAAGGTATCCTTTCCATCTGATGAATGATAGCTCCAGACATTGTTAGAGGCATCTGTCTCAACCACAAAGCCATGCGAATCGACACGCGAGAGGGAATAGCTCTGCCCTTCGAAGGTTGAAACCACTGAGTTATCCTTCAGCTTCACATTGGAGACCACATATTTGTACGTGTCTGGAGTGACACCGGATACAAGAGCATATTTTCCGTCATCTGAGGTGGCAATCTGCATGGCATCATAGTAATTGCCGGGATTAGGCACATTGTCATCATCTGAATCTCCATTGTCCTCATAGTCCTCAGGATTATATTTACAGGTCTTGATTTCCTTTAAATCCTTATCGTAGATGGTTGCTCTTTTGGCGGATGAATTGATGAGCCATAGCTTATCACCTTTAATAAGATAATCATCGCAGTCAGTTTTGTCATGGGCAAGGCTTGCGGTGATTTTGTTTGACCAGGGATTATAAACATCAAATGAGTATTCGACGGATTGTCCCTCGGCCTCAATAATGGAATTGTTGTAGCTGCCCTGTCCGACCATCAGAATGTTGTCGCCAAACTGCCTTATGTCATTGTAAGGGTGACCCTCGAAGGCTACATTGTGCAGAATAGACAGATTACTGCTGTCCTCCACTTTAGCTGTGTCATCCCAGAAAGCCGGCGATTTATGCAGAATAGCCTGCTTTTCCGCAGGACTTTTGAAAAAATAAGAAATATCCCGGGGAGAGCAGGCTGTCAGGGAAAGCGCACTGCAAAGCACCAGCGAATATGTAATTAATATAGTTGCAGGCTTACGTTTAAACATTTAGTCTCCTTTGACGGTGGTAACACTATTTCTGGCTCTGGTGTGCGGTTGATACACGGGCGGTTGACTCACGCTCGATAAGCTTAGGACGAAGCTGGGTGCGGCTGATAGGAATGTGGTGCACGAGCGAGTTCAGTATAATATATGCACAGCGGCCAAGATCGTTACTCTCCTGTCGGATAGTCGTGAGAGGAGGAGTGAGAGAGGCAGCCATCTTTACATCATCGAAGCCTACCACACTGATGTCATTTGGCACATTAAAGCCGTGCAGAGTACACTCGCTGATAACACCCTTTGCGATTGCATCACTTCCGCATACAATGGCTGTTGCGCCGGCAGCAATGAAATTGGAAACATAGTATTGGGCTGTCTCAGGAATGTAGTATCCGTGTCCCATGAGCTCCGGATAAACCTCAAGACCTGAATCATGCATTGAGTTCTCAAATGCCTCCTGACGCTGGTCGGAAACCAGTGAGAAAAGAGAACCGTTGATAAATGCAATCTTTTTGTGGCCGAGGTTGTGCAGATGCTTAATTGCCAGGTCGATACCTTCATAGCTGTCAGTGCCGACATACGCCACATTTGGGTTGTGCTCTATGTAGTTGTCAAATAAAACAGTAGGCATTGTGGTTGTCTTAAGCTGGTTCATCCACTCATCATGCAGAGCAAAGCCCATGAGAAAAGCGCCACAGTAACCATTCTTTAAAATGAAAGTGTCATACTTTTCATCTGCCTGAAGCTGTGGTGTGACAGGAATGACATCTACGTCCCATTTGTGCTTGAAAGCATTCTGCTTGAAGCCGAGCACGATATCATATCCGAATTCATCTATTGATTCGTAGTTCATATTTTCTATCAGAAGGCAGAGCTTTCTGTTTTCAATCTTTCTGGAGCGTTTTGTGCTGTAGCCCATTTCGACAGCGGTATCCAAAACAGTCTGCCGCAGCTCCTCACTGATATCACTGGCACCGTTTAGTCCCTTTGAAACTGTACTTATTGAAACACCCAGTCTGGCGGCTATATCTTTTATTGTTGCCATAATAATATTCCTTTCTATATATGAAAAAAATAATGTGTGAAAATGGTTGTAGTCAGTATATATGGATTATACATTCAGATAAAGAAATAGGCAATATTTTCGAAACTAATTTTTTCGAAAAATAACCATGAAATCGTAGGCAATTGTACCAAAAATCAATAGCGTTTTACGTGAAAAGTGGCAAAAATATGTTTCGAAGCATGAAAACAATTGACAAATCGTGTGCTAGAACATAAAATTAACTCAGATACGAAAAAAACAGAAAATTTTTAGAAGAGAATAGATAATATGAAGTGACCCCACATTTGTAGCAACGTGGATTTACCTGTATACTAGAGTTTGATAAGAACAAAGGTAACAGGGATTACCGCATACA
>ONHG01000014.1 GCA_900317585.1 uncultured Lachnospiraceae bacterium
GAGCTGACTGTTACTAATAGGTCGAGGGCTTAATCTGGTTAATAACTGAGAAAAACAAGTACAATGAAATACGGATTTTGCAGATGTGTCTGCATAAATTTGGATTTGAATCGAGATGATATTTCGGTGTGGATTACAGAAAAACAAATCAAATTTGTATGAAGTTTTGAAGGTACAAACTTATTAAATATGAATTATTTAAGACATCCAATGAGATGTCTTTTTTTGTGAAAAATAATAAAAATAATGAAATAATAATTAAAAACTGCTATAATGTTTTCAGCTACTTATCGAAAATATTAATTTATTAAGGAGGTTGTTATGGAACAAAAGAAACAGGAGCCAATTCGTGATGCGAGACAGCTTGGAACTGCCAAGATGCTTATTCTTGGTTTGCAGCATATGTTTGCCATGTTCGGCGCTACAATTCTTGTGCCTATTCTTGTATCAGGATATTTTCAGAAGGCTTGTGGGGAGCCGCTTACCAGAGGTCTTTCTGTATCGGTTACCCTATTTTGTGCAGGCTTTGGCACGCTTATATTTCATCTGTGTACAAAGTTTAAGGTACCGGCTTTTCTGGGTTCGTCATTTGCTTTTTTAGGCGGCTTTTATACTGTTGCAAATCTTGACAGTGGCATGTATGCGGATATGGCTGTCAATGATAAAGCAGCGTATGCGTGTGGTGGAATATTTGTTGCAGGTATGCTTTATTTTGTGCTTGCACTGATTATTAAGCTGGTTGGAATCAAGCGTGTAATGCGCTTTCTTCCACCGGTTGTGACAGGTCCTATTATCATATGCATAGGTCTTTCACTTGCCGGGTCAGCTATCAATAATGCTTCAACAAACTGGGTGCTTGCAATTATTGCGCTTGGAGTCATAATTATTTTTAATATTTGGGGGAAGGGCTTATTTAAGATTATTCCTATTTTAATGGGCGTAATTATTTCATATGTGTTTGCACTAATCATGAATGCTGCCGGGATTACAAATCCTGATGGTTCAACAATCCTTGATTTTACATCAATTGCATCATCTGCCTGGGTTGGAATACCTAAATTTCAGTTTATGAAGTTTGATATTACGTCAATCCTTGTTATGGCACCTATCGCTATTGCGACAATGATGGAGCATATTGGCGACATGTCAGCTATTTCTGCTACAGTAGAGCAGAACTTTATTGCTGATCCTGGGCTTCACAGGACACTTATAGGTGATGGAATTGCGACTGCATTTGCAGGGACCATTGGTGGACCGGCTAATACAACATATGGTGAGAATACAGGAGTACTTGAGCTGTCCAAGGTATACGATCCGAGAGTTATCCGTATTGCTGCCGTTTTTGCTATTGCACTTTCATTTATTCCAAAGTTTTCAGCCGTGATTTCCACTATGCCTTCAGCAATCATTGGTGGAGTTTCATTCATGCTTTATGGAATGATTTCAGCAATAGGAGTCAGAAATGTGGTTGAAAACAAGGTAGACCTGACAAAATCAAGAAATCTGATTATTGCGGGTGTGATTTTTGTATGTGGTCTGGGCTTTGGGAATGGACTTACATTTACAGTAGCAGGAACATCAATTACTCTGACAGCACTTGCCATTGCAGCAATTGCCGGAATTTTCCTCAATGCCGTTTTACCGGGAAATAATTATGAATTTGGTAAGAATCCGGATGGGGATGCCAGCCGTGGAGTATATATGATGAATACAGATGATGATGACGATGAGGTATAAAAAGAAAGTTATAACGATGAAATAAACAAATCAGAATAGGAATTTATTACAAATTTCATTAAACATTAAGAAGTCATTAACAATATTTTACTTGATAAAATCAGGTATATTATCTACAATAAACTGGTGTGGTGTTCTTTATAGGTCACGACACCAGTTTTGTTATTGGAAAGGTAATCTGTTTCATGGATAAGAAAAAAATATTCTGGGCAATTGCGTCAGTTTTTATAGCTGCTTTAAGTATATGGGCTGTTATATCACAAAGCAGGAATTTTTCATTTGATACATTAAAAAGCTTTATTTCGGGAGCTGATAAAGGCTGGCTTCTTGCAAGCTTTGTATGTACATTTGGATTTATATGGTTTGAAGGATTTGCGCTTGTCAGAATTGCAAGACATTTTGGATATAAGACCAATGCTTTGGATGGAACGGTTTATGGTGGAGCTGATGTGTATTTTTCTGCAATTACACCTTCTGCATCCGGGGGACAGCCTGCAAGTGCGTATTTTATGATGAAGGACGGCATTCCAGGATATGCGACAACAGTAGCATTACTTATCAATCTTGTAATGTATACACTTGCGCTTTTGACAGTCGGAATTTTTTCTATAATATTTAAATATCCTATGCTTGAAAATTTTTCTGTTTTATCCAGAGTGTTTATAGGTATTGGAATCATAGTGCTTATATTTCTTGCCTTGGTTTTTTACATGCTGCTGAGGAAAGGAAAGATATTGTATGGCATATGTGATGCAATAATTCGTCTGATGGAAAAAATACATGTCATCAGACACGGTGATAAACTTAGAAAAAAACTTAAAAACACAATGGCTGAGTATCAGGAATGCTCTAACAGCATTACAGGACAGACAGGGTTTCTTGCAGAGATTTTTTTCTGGAATCTGATGCAGCGTATGTCACAGCTTTTAGTCTCATTTATGATATTTATGTCTATGGGAGAGGGTGTGAAAAAGGCTATAGACGTCAGTGTGATACAATGCTTTGTTGCCATGGGCTCTAATTGTGTTCCGATTCCGGGGGCAATGGGGGTTGCTGATTATATCATGATTGATGGATTTAAACAGCTTGTGGGAGACAATGCAGCTAATATGGAGTTGTTGTGCAGAGGAGTAACATTTTATGGAAGTGTATTGACAAGTGCATTTATTATTTTAATTGGATACATGTTAAGAAGAGTAAGGAAAAAATAATTTGGTACTTTTGTGCAAAAAAAGGTTGTTAAAGCATGGTAATTGTGATATTATTTCTAATATAGCTATTGACATGTAACAATTATATTTATGAAATGTAGAAAAGTAGATAGAGGGTTTTTATAAATGGAGTACAGCAGTTCATCAACAAAGGAACAATCCTTTGTTCTCATGATGAATAAAATATTTCTTGCCATACATATTATGTTTTTCCTCCTGTTTACATCTATAGGTGTTAACCTGATGGCAGGAGTGAACATGATTAGTATATGTTTTTATTTTCTGGGATTTAATATTGCAAAATTCAAAAAAATAAATATATATCTGTATTTAGTGGCTGTAGAAGTGCTTATTCATATGGTATTAGCAGTTATTAGTGTTGGTATGGAGTGCAATTTTCAGCTTTTTTTGATAGATGTAATGTATTATTTTTTCTTGTTGGATTATGTGATTAAGAGAAAAAAAAAGAAAAGCTACAGCGCAATCATCTTAAGCTGTATTTATTCAATTACGATTATTTTGTTGTATACATTTGAAGACATGGTAAATCCGATTTACAAGCTGGATCCAATGGTTACCAGGTGTCTTTCAATAGCGATTGTATCAATTGTATTGTTTTCAATTATTATTACCATGCTTGTTTTATCTAATTTTCTCGCCTCAACAGAAGGTGCTATGGAAAAGAAGGCGCAGTTTGATGCATTGACAGATTTGCCGAATCGTTTTTACATGATGGCACAGCTTAAAAATTTGTTTGAGACTAATTCGCAGGGGGGTTATTATCTTGCGATGATTGATATTGATGATTTCAAAAAGATAAACGATACCTACGGTCATAATGTGGGAGATGATGCTCTTAAGATTCTCTCACGTACTATTGTGGAGAAGGCCCGTGGAACAGAGCTTAAATACTGCAGATGGGGAGGAGAAGAGTTCCTGCTCCTTGGAAAATGTGTGAACGGAGAGGTTCCAAAGGATTATCTTGATGAAATAAGGATTGCTATAAATGACAAAACGATTTGGACTTCTCTGGGCAGTGGCAAGATGACCGTAACCATCGGTGCGGGGAAGTATAAGGTTGGACAGGATTATAAGGAATGGATCAGTTTTGCTGACAAGCAGCTTTATGTTGGAAAATGCACAGGTAAGAATAAGGTTGTGTGTTGAGATATAATTCAAGGTCTTCATATATATTGTTAAAGACACATATTAAAGATTTTATCGAAACAATAAAATTTATAATAAAATTTATAATGAAATTTATATTGAAATTACAAATTCATAATGAATTTACAAATTTTAGTTGCATGAAGTCAATAACTGTGATAGAATATTGACTGTTCGTAAGACGCCGGCATGTCGGAATGGCAGACGATGCAGACTCAAAATCTGTTGGGCGCAAGCCCGTGTGGGTTCAAGTCCCACTGCCGGCACTATTTGTAAAACCCCGTAAATCCAAGATTTTCAGTAAAATCAAGGGCTTGCGGGGTTTTTCTTTACTTACAATCTTTCAAAAAATTAAAGAAATTAGGGTACTTTTAAGAAAAATTTGCCCAAAAATTGTACCCAAAAAGGTACCCAAAAATCTGCCATATAGGCTGTAATACCAGATAGCAAACAGGAGCATTATGATGATAAAAAAAATTTATAAAAAATATGAAATTATATTCAATGTTATATTTTTCTCGATTTTCCCGATTACGGCTTTTTATCTTATGGAGTTCTACGAACATAATCCTTTTGAAGAAGTCAGATTTATGGCGGGATTTTTTAATATTATTTTGTTTGAGCTGATTGCCTGGATTCTTTATTTTGTTACGGGCAGGGCGAAATGGGCACTTCGTGCAGTTTTTATCGTGGCCATGGTTTTTGGACTGATTAATCATTATGTTATGCTTTTCCGCTCGACTCCTTTTGTTCCATGGGATATTTTTTCAATTGGTACGGCGACAAGTGTTGCATCCAATTATGATTTCGCACCGACTGCAGGAGTAGTTGTTGTTACAGTTATATTTATAGCTCTTATTATGCTGATGCATTTTGTTGATTTCAGAATTAAGTGGAAATTCAGGTTCAGACTAATTCCGACTGTGCTTGGAATACTTGCGCTGTGTCTGTTTGTGAATGCCCTGCAGGATGAGGATTTCCAGACGGACAATTACCTGTATCCGTTTCTATTTACACCTGCATATATGACAAAGGTGAATGGAATGGCAGTGACCTTTGCGATGGATCTTAAGTTTGTGGCGGTTGATAAGCCTGATGGGTATAGCAGACAGAAGGCTAGGGAGCTGCTTGACAGCTATGCCGGTACAGATGATAGTTCAAGTGATTATCCGAATATTATAGTTGTGATGGATGAGGCATTTTCAGACCTGTCAGTGCTCGGTGATTTTGATACAAATACAGACTATATGCCGTTTGTGCACAGTCTTGAAAAGGGCAATGAGAACACTATAACAGGATATCTGAATACGTCTGTATGTGGTGGAAATACCGCCGATACCGAGTTTGAGTTTCTGACAGGCAATACGATGGCTTTTCTTCCGGTAGGAAGTATTCCTTATCAGCAGTATATAAAGAGCACGACACCTTCCCTTGCAAGCTATTTAAAAAGCATAGGCTACGCAACGTATGCACAGCATCCGTACTATGGCAGTGGATGGAACCGGGATACAGTCTATCCTCTTTTGGGATTTGACAATCTTTCGTTTATGCAGGATTATTCTAATCAGAGGTTTGTGCGCAAATATATAAGTGATGAGACATCCTTTGACAGGATTATTGAGACCTATGAGAACAAACCGGATGGTCAGCCGGCATTTATATTCAATGTCACTATGCAAAACCATGGTGGATACACGGATACCTACTACGGCTTTGACAATACGGTGACAGCTGATAAGCTCAATAATTCTGCGCTTGACCAGTATCTTTCTTTGATTAAGCTGACAGATGAGGATTTAAAGAGCCTCATTGAATATTTCTCAAATGTGGATGAGAAAACTATAGTGGTATTTTTCGGTGATCATCAGCCAAATGATACTGTGGCAAGCTCTGTTCTTGCAGCAAACGGCATGGATTATAATAATTTATCAAATGAAGAGCTTAAGCTGCGCTATCAGGTGCCGTATGTTATCTGGGCAAATTATGATATTGATGAGGCTGCAGGAAAAGACACGAGCGTTAATTATCTGGCTGCAAACGTACTTAAAGCGGCAGGTGTGCCGACAAATGACTATCAGAGCTTTCTGCTAAAGCTGCAGGAGGAGTATCCAATTATATCAGCGGTACGCACGGATAAAACTGCAGATAAGACATTAGATAAAGCATCAAATAAATCAGACAAGGCAACCGGCAGCAAAAAGAAGCAGGCCGATTCGGATATGCTAAACGATTATAAGCTTTTGCAATATTACAGACTGTTTGACTGGGAGGATAAGTGATGAATTTTGTTAAAAAGCATCCACTTTTGACAGCGTTTTTAATTCCGTTTTTCATATGTATAATCATCTGTATAGGAAATGGTGTATATCCATTTGGTGATTACTGCCTTTTGCATATGGATTTGTATCACCAGTATCTGCCTTTCTTTAATGAGCTGTGGGAGAAGCTAAGAAATGGTGCGAGCCTCATGTATACATGGAATATCGGGCTTGGCAGTGATTTTGTATCGGTATTTGCCTATTATCTGGCGAGTCCGTTAAACTGGCTTGTGGTGCTTTTTCCAAAGAGCCATATTATTGAGTTTATCGAGCTGCTAATTATTTTTAAAATTTCGTTAAGCGGAGCAACATTTTTTTATTTTTTGAAGGAGCACTTTGTACTTCTTGGAAAGGATAACAGATATCACGATAATACATTTGTGCCGGCATTTGTTTTTTCTACAGCATATGCACTTTCCGGCTTTGTAGCTGCGTATAGCTGGGATGTCATGTGGATGGATGTTGTGGCGGTTGCACCGCTTGCGATAGTAGGACTTGAGAAGCTTGTGCGGGACAAAAAGCCGGTGCTTTACTATGTATCACTGGCACTTTGTATATTGTCAAACTATTATCTGAGCATCATGCTTTGCATCTTTTTGGTATTCTGGTTTGCATGGCTTTTCTTTACGCAAAAGGGCGGTAAAATGGCTGCAATTGTGAGATTTGCCGTTTACTCGCTTTTGGCTGGAGGCACTGCGATGGTGCTAATCATCCCGGAGCTTATCATTTTAAGCTACAGCGGTTCGTCGGGCATCGAGTTTCCAAAGCAGATAGAGTGGTATTTTAATCTTTTATCAGAGGTCGGCAGGATGTGTACGACAGCAAGCGTCTATGAGGGTGCAGAGAACTGGCCGAATCTGTATGCCGGAGCCTTTAGTGTGATGCTTTTGATACTGTTTGTGCTCAACAAAAGGATTAATTGGAAGAAAAAAATAGCTCCTGTATTGTTTGTGTTGTTTTTCATGGCAAGCTTTGCCAATAAACAGCTTGACTTTATATGGCACGGACTGCATTTTCCGGATTCGCTGCCTGGCAGACAGTCGTATCTGTATGCATTTCTTGTATTGACCATAGGCTATGCTACAGTAAGAAAGTGGCGTGGCATAAGATTGTGGCATATTGGCGTGGCAGTGGTATTTGCATCGGCGCTTATAGCAGTAAGCACGATGTTTACCGATGAGGATGTGACAGAGTATTATGCAGTTATCATAAGCATATTGTTTGTTGCGCTGTACGGCATTATGACAGTACTTTTAAAGCTTGCAGCAAGGAAAAACAGGGAGCTTTTGATGGTCATAACATGCGGTATTGCGATTGTGGAGCTGGCTGTCAATATGGCTGTGACAGGACTTGGATGTACCGGCAGAAGCAGCTACAATGCCAATGTGGACGATATGCAAAAGGCACTGGAGCTGGCAAAAGAGGATGCAGTTGACAACGATGTACCATTTTACAGGGTTGAGGATACAGGCCGACTTACTAAAAATGATGACACGCGATACGGTTATGCTTCTGGAACACAGTTTTCTTCCCTGATGAATATAAATGTGAGCCATTTTTATCAGGCTCTTTATATGGAGGGAGGCAAGAATTTCTACTGTTATAACGGTGCCACACCTGTCACGTCAGCCATGCTTTCGGTCAGATATATGGTTACAAAATCCATACAGCCACAGAATGAGCTGACTACACTTGTGGGAAAATGTGGAAATCACTATCTGTATCGGAATAACTACACGCTTCCGCTTGGCTTTATGATGGATGAGGGAGTGATTGATGAGTGGAAGCCATCATCGTCATCGAAAATCTATTCGATTAATTCCCTTGGCAGGCTCCTTGGCGCAGCAGATGATACGCTGACCCTGACAGAGTGCACTCAGGATGAAAATCCGGGAACTACGACTCTCACCTTTGACCATGACGGATATTATTATGCAGCATACGATTCGTGCAGCACTGACAGTCTGACATTCAGCCACGGAGAGTATGAGACCACATACTCGAAGACCACTCACAGGTATCTGTTTGACCTGGGATATGTGAAGGCGGGGGAGACAGTTTCCGTCACAAACACTGATGCCGATGCTGTGAGGTTTAATGTATACGAACTTTCCATTGCTGCAGTTGAGAGTGCTTACAATACACTCAATGAGCAGACACTCTCGGTGGATGATTTTTCAGATACACACATAAGCGGACACATTGATGTGAAGCAGGCAGGACAGCTTGTGCTTTCTATTCCGAGTGAAAAGGGATGGACTATGAAGGTGGATGGGAAGGATGCAGAGTATGAGGATTTTTCAGATACCTTTGTGAGCATTCATCTGGATGAGGGAGAGCATGAGATAGAGCTTTATTATGAGACACCGGGGCTTAAGGCAGGTGCAGCTATAAGCGCAGGCTGTGTGGGCGTCTTTCTACTGCTTTTATTGTTGCGTCAAATAGTTAAGAGACGCAACCGTTTAAAGTTTAAAGTGAACAGTGACAGATAGCGAATGCACTGACAGACAACGCTTACTGTTCATTTATGCGAAACACAGAATGTTCAAATTGTAATAGTATAATTCAATAATAAAAATAAAACAGGAGATTAAAAAAATGAACAAACAAAACAAAAAAATCGCACAGGAAAAAAGAAGAATCGAAAGAGAAAAAGCAGAAAAGAAGGCAAAGGTTGTGAATCTGCTGAAATTCTGGGTGCCGGTAGTGGCAGTCGTTGTGGTAGTCATAGTGCTAATCTGGGCTGTTGCGACATCGGGCGGTTCATCGTCAAAGGGCACTGATGGTACAGAAGCTGCATCACAGACCACAGAATCACAAACATCCGAGACACAAAGCAGTGATTCACAGACCGAGGCAGCAACACTGAATACAGAGACTGACACGGTTGCAGAAAACGGAGATAAGGTAAATATTGATTACACCGGATATATGGACGGAGAAAAATTCGAGGGTGGAAGCACTGATGGACAGGGTACAGACCTCGTGCTTGGCTCAGGCAGCTATATAGATGGCTTTGAGGACGGAGTGGTAGGTCACAAGGTGGGAGAAACCTTTGATTTAAACCTGAAGTTCCCGGATGATTATAAGGCAAATACAGAACTAGCCGGAAAGGATGTTACGTTTGAGGTGACTCTTAACGGTGTATATAAATAAAGAGGATAACACACATATATGGAAAAATCGTTTGAAGAGGTACTGGTACAGTTTTATGTTGACCAGTACAGGGAGAATGCGAAGAGAAGTACAGGTAAGCCTGTAAAGCTGGCACACTATATTCACAGGCTCAATAACAAAGCAAAATCAATTAAATATGCGCGATTTTCAAAAAATGAGACTGTGGCACTCAACAAGCTGCATCAGGAAATAAAAAGGCTTGCATTGATTTCCTATTATTCCAACAATAAAAATGCAAGGCAGATTTTAAATAGAGAAATCCTTCCGCAGCTCGTCAGGGTGGATATGGAGCAGTTTGATGAGAAGGAGGCAGAGTATCTCACAGAGGATTTTCTAAAGCTTTTGCGCAAGGAGTATATAGGGGCGATATGTACCAGAAGCATGAAAGAGCTTTATAATGAGTACCGCAGCAAGGAGCTTAGAAGAGAGATTGTCACGCTGGTTCCGGCACGGCCGGAGCTTGAGTTTCCAAAAGCACAGAGCATGAAAAGGCACTTCATACTCCATATAGGCCCGACTAACAGCGGTAAGACATATCAGGCGCTTGAGAGGCTTAAGCTGGCGCAAAATGGAGTTTATCTGGGGCCGCTTCGCCTTCTGGCACTTGAGGTATATGAGAAGATGAATGATGCAGGTATACCATGCACCATGCTTACAGGCCAGGAGTGTCTTGAGGTATCAGACAGCAGAATTATAGCATCGACAGTGGAGATGCTTGACTGTGATAAGGAATATGATATCGCAGTGATTGATGAGGCACAGATGGTTGCAGATGATGACAGGGGACATTCATGGACCAGGGCAATTCTTGGTACACTTGCAGGAGAGATTCATATATGCATGAGTCCGGTGGCAAAGGATGTAGTCATTCATCTGATTAATCTGTGCCACGACGAGTATGAGATAAGGGAGTATGAGAGAAAGACTGCGCTAAAGCTGGAGGATAAGCCGTTTTCATTTCCGCAGGATGTGAGAGAGGGCGATGCCTTTATCGTGTTTTCAAAGAAGTCGGTACTCAATATAGCAGGGCGTCTTGAGGAAAACGGCATAAAGCCAAGTGTCATATACGGAAGTCTGCCACCGGAAATAAGGCGCAGGCAGATGACGCTTTTTAATGAGAAAAAGACACAGGTTGTCGTGTCAACAGATGCGATAGGAATGGGACTCAATCTGCCGGTCAGAAGAATTGTATTTCTGGAGGTGGAAAAGTTTGATGGAGTATCAAGACGTCCGCTTGTCATCTCTGAGATAAAACAGATAGCGGGCCGTGCAGGCAGATTTGGTCTGTATGATACAGGCTATGTGACAGCTTTGGGACAAAAGAATCTGAATTATCTGAAGAATACGCTAAATATACCGGAGCAGGATATTGATATAGTAAGTCTTGGCTTCCCGCAGGTGCTCCTTACAATGGGTGCGCCGCTTGATGCGATAATTAAGCTCTGGCATGAGGCAAAGCCATCAGCACCGTTTAGGAAAATCAATGTCGATGAGATATTGTTTTTGTATGGATATGCGTATAAGGAGCGATACTTTATCGCAGATTTTGATGACAAATATCTGCTTTATAAGATGATTACATGTCCTATAGATATAAAGGACAGGGAGCTTGTCAGACAATGGCTGCGCTACTGCATGTCGTATACATCTGATATCTCTCTCGACAAACCTGATAAGCATTCAAAGTATCAGGGGCTCATGAAATACGAATCCTATTACAAAAAGCTTGATTTGTACTATCAGTTTTCAGTCCGCATGGGCAAAATTGTTGAGGAGGACTGGCTTGAAAACGAGCGCGACAAAACACAGGCAAAGATTATGCAGCTTCTATCAAAGAACAAGGATGAGTATATTATCAGATGCCGGTATTGCGGCAGAATACTTCCGATTGGAAATTCACGCAATATATGCAGAGACTGCTACAGCATGATACGCAGGTAGCAGCCGGTTTATATTTTACGGTCAAGTCGTTGAATTTAGCTGTCCAATGTGGCATAATAGAAATAAGACCAAAATATGAATGGAGGAAGTTTTTATGGCAAACAATGAGTTACAGATTGCCGGCTCACAAGGTGAACTTAGAATTCGTCCTTACGAGCACCACGCAAAGTATTATGAAACAGATCAGATGGGTATAATCCACCATTCAAACTATGTCAAGTGGATGGAAGAAGCAAGACTTGATTTGATGGATCAGATAGGACTCAACTACAGGCAGATGGAGGAGATGGAAATCATAAGCCCGGTGCTGTCGATATCGGTAGAGTATCACAGTATGGTACATTTCGATGATACGGTCGTCATCTACACAAAGCTGCTTAAGTATAACGGAATCAAGATGGAGCTTGAGTATGTCATGAAGGACAAAGAGACAGGCGAGCTTCGAACTACTGCAAAAAGCAGCCATTGCTTTTTGAACAAATCCGGCAAACCAATCTCATTAAAGAGAATGTATCCGGAATTAGATACAAAATTTTTTGAATTTAAAGAGGCATAATAAAATGATACAGGATAGATTAAAAGCATTGAGAAGCGAGATGGCAAAGAGGGGCATCTCGCTGTATGTGGTACCTACTGCTGATTTTCATGAGTCAGAGTATGTAGGAGAGCATTTTAAATCCCGCAAATATATTACCGGCTTCACAGGCTCAGCAGGAACCGCAGTCATCACTATGGATGAGGCAGGTCTATGGACAGACGGCAGATATTTTGTGCAGGCGGCTGCGCAGCTTAAGGATACCACTGTAAAGCTCTTTAAGATTGGCGAGGAGGGCGTGCCGACAGTTGATGAGTATATAAAGGATACTCTTTCGGATGGCGGTGTAATAGGCTTTGACGGCAGAGTGGTAAATGCCGCATGGGGCAAAAGGCTTTCTGAAATTGCAAAAGAAAAGCATGGCAGCATGTATGTAAATGAGGATCTGATTGACCTTATATGGACAGACAGGCCTCCTATGTCAAAGGCACCTGTCATGATTTTTGACAATAAATATACCGGTGAGGATATAAGTTCAAAGCTTAAAAGAGTCAGAGAGCAGATGACACAAAAGGGTGCAACCCTTCATCTGATGTCATCACTTTACGATATCGCCTGGCTTTTAAATGTCAGGGGAGGCGACATAAGCTATGTGCCTGTAGTGCTTTCATACCTGGCACTGTCACAGGACAGCTGCATATGGTTTTTGCAGGAGGAGGTTGTGACAGAGACTCTTAAGGCATACCTCGATAAGAATGGTATACAGACAAGACCTTATGATGATTTTTATGAATATGTGAAGCATATTGATGAAAAAGAGACAGTGCTTTTAAATACATCGATTGTAAATTACCGCATCTGCGACAGCCTGCCGGATGGTGTTAAGGTGATTGATGCGGAGGATCCTACAGTTGTCATGAAGGCCGTAAAGAATGAAGTACAGCTTGAAAATCTGCGCAAGGCGCATTTAAAGGATGCAGTTGCGATGTGCAAGTTCATGTACTGGCTTAAGACAAATATAGGTAAGATACCTATGACAGAGATTTCGGCTTCAGATTATCTTGCGTCGCTTAGAGCTGAGCAGGAGGGATTTCTTGATTTGAGCTTTGCCACAATATGTGGATATGCTGATCATGGTGCTATTGTGCATTACTCTGCAACGGAGGAGTCTGACAGGCAGCTTAAGCCTGAGAGTCTTCTGTTGGTTGATTCAGGAGGACATTATCTGGAGGGAACCACAGATATCACGAGAACCTTTGCACTAGGCCCGGTGACTGACGAGATGAAGGATATGTTTACGAGAGTGTGCCGCTCAAATATGAACCTGGCAAATGCAAAGTTTAAGGAGGGCTGCTCGGGACTAAACTTTGATATTCTGGCAAGAGAGCCTTTCTGGGAGATTGGCATGGACTACAATCACGGCACCGGACACGGTGTGGGCTATGTGCTCAATGTGCATGAGGGACCAAACAGCTTTCACTGGAAGCAGTACCCGGGCAGAACTGCAGAGCGTGTGATAGAAGAGGGCATGGTCACTACAGATGAGCCGGGCATCTATTTAGAGGGTAAATTCGGTATTCGTACAGAGAATGAGCTTATCTGCCGAAAGGGCGAGAAAAATGAGTATGGCCAGTTTATGTATTTTGAGAATCTGACATATGTGCCTATAGATTTAGATGCGATTGATCCAAATCAGATGACAGACAGGGAAAAAGGATACCTGAATGCTTATCATGCGAGAGTTTATGAGCTTGTTTCACCATTTTTGAATGATGAGGAGGCCCAGTGGCTTAAGAAATATACAAGAGCTATTTAACGTTACTGCCTGCACTGCAGTGTGACCGGCAGCGATTACAACAATATTATAATTGACAGTAAGGAAAGTATCAAAATGAGTGAAAAGCTTGTACTTATAGACGGACACAGTATTTTAAACAGGGCATATCACGGACTGCCTGATCTGACCAATTCGGAGGGGCTTCACACAAATGCAGTCTATGGATTTTTGAATATCATGTTCAAGATTCTTGACGAGGAAAAGCCTGACTATCTGACGGTGGCATTTGATGTGCATGCGCCGACGTTTCGCCACAGGATGTTTGATGCGTACAAGGGCACGAGAAAGCCTATGGATGAGGAACTCAGGCAGCAGGTGCCTATGATAAAGGAAATGCTTAACGCCATGGGCATAAAAATCGTGGAAAAGGAAGGCTATGAGGCCGACGATATACTTGGAACCTTATCTGTCAGGGCAGAAAAGGCCGGTATGGATGTCGCCATCATTTCCGGAGACAGAGACCTTTTGCAGCTTGCGACTGACCATGTCATGGTAAGGATTCCAAAGAACAAAAAGACAGGAACCGAGATAGAAAACTACAATACAGCAGATGTTATCGAAAAGTACGGCGTCACTCCAAAGGAGTTTATCGATGTAAAGGCTCTGCAGGGAGATACATCTGATAATATTCCCGGGGTACCCGGTATCGGCGAAAAGACAGCAGGCGCACTTATAGCAAAATATCACTGTATAGAGGCAGTACATGAGGACGCTGAGAATGTAAAGCCGCCAAGGGCTTCAAAGAATATAGTGGAGTATTGGGAGCAGGCGCTTATGAGCAAGGAGCTTGCGACAATCATACTTGATGCGCCGGTTGACTATGAATTTTCTGATGCAAAGCTTAGTGGCGGAGTAGAGTCACTCTACACTGAGGAAGCCTTTTTACTGTGCAAAAGATACGAATTCAAAAACATGCTGTCAAGGTTTAATGTGGAGGCTCCTAAAAACAATGCCGAGGAGCATTTTGTGGTAGTAAGGGACTTAAAGACTGCAGAGAGTGTGTTTGAGAAGGCAAAGGACAAGGAGGTCGCTTTTGCGGTAGTACCGGGAGAGTCTTTGGGAAACAGCGAAAGTGATGGACAGCTAAGTCTGTTTTCGGAGCCGGTTTCGAACGATTATCTTGCTGTTTCGATTTGTTTTTCAGAGGAGGACATTTATTTTATCTGTACAGGTGATGAGATTTCAAGCAGCTTCCTGGATGAAAAATTAAATACCCTGGAAGTAAAGTCATGGATATCACCGGATTTAAAGACAAATCTGCACAGATTTAAGAGCAAAGAGATAAAGGCAGATGACAGAGGCAGATATTTTGACATGATGGTGGCTGCATACCTTATCAATCCACTTGTCGGGGAGTATCCCTATGATGCGGTTGCAAAGGACTATCTGGGGCTTATGCTCTCATCTAAAAAGGATTATCTGGGAAAGCTTGATTTTACTCAGATGATGAAGGAAGATGAGAAAAAGGCAGTGGACTGTGCCTGCTACGAGGTGTATACTGCCTGGAAATCAAAGCCGGTTCTTTTGCAGAAGCTAAAGGAAATGGATATGCTTACTCTTTACAGAGATATCGAGCTGCCACTCGTTTTCGTGCTTTATGATATGGAAAATGAGGGTATAAGGGCTGATGGAATAAAGCTAAAAGAGTATGGAGACAAGCTTGCTGTTTCAATAGCTGAGCTTGAAAAGAAAATATATGAGGCAGCAGGTGAAGAGTTTAATATAAATTCGCCAAAGCAGCTTGGAGTCATTCTCTTTGAGAAGCTTGGTCTGCCAAATGAAAAGAAGACAAAGACCGGTTATTCTACTGCGGCAGATGTGCTTGAAAAGCTGGCACCGGAGTATCCGATTGTTGCAGATATTCTGGAATACAGACAGCTCACAAAGCTAAAGAGCACATATGCTGACGGACTTTCGGGATATATTGCATCCGATGGCAAAATCCATACTACCTTAAATCAGACAATTACTGCGACAGGTCGTCTTTCAAGCACAGAGCCTAATCTACAGAATATCCCGATAAGGATTGAGCTGGGCAAGCTTATCAGAAAGGTATTTCTGCCTGAGGAGGGAGATCTGTTTGTTGACTCAGACTACTCGCAGATCGAGCTTCGGGTGCTGGCAGCGCTTTCAGGGGATGAAAGGATGATAGAGGCCTTTAAGAATGGTCAGGATATCCACAGAAGTACAGCATCCCTTGTGTTTGACACACCGTTTGATGAGGTCACAGACCTTCAAAGACGAAATGCAAAGGCTGTAAATTTTGGTATCGTATATGGCATCAGTGCGTTTGGCCTGTCTAACGACCTGGGGATTTCAAGGAAAGAGGCACAGGGCTATATAGACAGCTATTTTGTCAAATATCCAAAGATTAAGGAGTTTTTGGATCAGACGGTTTTGGATGCCAGGAAAAATGGCTATACAAAGACCATGTTTGGGCGTATCAGACCGATTCCCGAGCTGAACTCGAGCAATTTCATGCAGAGACAGTTTGGAGAAAGAGTTGCGATGAACTCACCTATTCAGGGTACAGCAGCCGATATCATAAAGATTGCCATGATACGTGTGCATGACAGGCTTCTTGATGAGGGCTTAAAGTCAAGGCTTATCCTTCAGGTGCATGATGAGCTTTTAATTGAGACAAAGGAAGCTGAGAAGGATAAAGTGATTAAGCTTTTGGAGAAAGAGATGCGTGGTGCGGTGGACATGAAGGTATCCATGGAGGTGGGCACCGAGTGTGGCTATGACTGGTATGATGCGCATTGATGACAGAAAAGGAAACAGTATGATTTTTATAGGAATAACAGGTGGTGTAGGTGCCGGAAAATCGGCAGTGCTTGGCTATCTTAAGGAACTTGATGGTGTAAGGGTCATGCTCTCCGATGAGATAGCACATGAGCTGATGGAGCCGGGAAGCGACTGCTACAACAGATTAAAGGAATTGTTTGCGGGCGAATCGATATGGCTTGAGGACGGGCATTTTGACAGACCGGCACTTGCCAGAGTGATTTTTTCGGATAATAAAAAAAGAGAGCTCCTAAACGAAGTAGTACATCCGGCAGTAAAGGAATATGTGCTTAATGCAGTTAAAGAGGCAAAAAAAGAAGGTCTTTTCATGCTTGTGCTTGAAGCAGCACTCCTTATAGAGGAGGGATATGGTGAAATATGCGACGAGCTGTGGTATATTTATGCAAGTGAAGAAGTCAGAAGAAAAAGACTTAAGTCATCAAGAGGCTATTCAGATGAGAAGATTGACAGCATCTTTGCAAGCCAGCTTAAAGAAGATGAGTACAGAAGGCACTGCAGGGAGGTTATCGATAATGACGGAGATATCGAAAACACGATAGCTTCAATAAATAAAGCGCTTAGCAAATACAAGGAGTAGTGGAAATGAACAATGTATTCGGTTTGGATATTGGTACAAGAAATGTCGTAGGAACTGTTGGTTATCAGACTGATGATAATGAATTTGTGGTTGCAGCACAGTATGTCAGGGAGCATGAGACCAGAGCCATGCTTGACGGTCAGATACATGATATAGGCAGGGTGGCAAAAACCATTAAGGAAGTAAAGGATGAGCTTGAAAAACAGATAGGACAGCCTCTTGAAGAGGTGTGTATAGCGGCCGCAGGACGAGTATTAAAGACTGTCACGACACATGTGGAGTATGAGTATGCACAGGAGTCTGTGGTGACAGGTGAGGATATACATACGCTTAATCTGCTTGGTATAGAAAAGGCACAGGAGGCACTCAAGGAGGTTAACGATACAAGCTATAAGTTTTACTGTGTGGGATATTCTACAGTAAAATTCTTTTTAAATGATGAGGTGTTTATCAGCCTTGAGGGTCATAAGGCAAACAAAATAGGCGAGGATATCATAGTTACATTTCTGCCTGAGGATGTGGTAGACGGACTGTATGCGGCAGTGGGACAGGCCGGGCTTAGTGTAGCCAATATGACGCTGGAGCCTATCGCCGCTATCAATGTGGCAATTCCAGAGAACTATCGTATGCTTAATATCGCACTTGTCGATGTGGGGGCCGGAACAAGTGATATATCAATCACAAGAGACGGAAGTATTATTGCCTACGGCATGATACCGCATGCAGGAGATGAGCTGACAGAGGTTATTGTGCAGCATTTTCTCGTGGATTTTAACATGGCTGAGCACATAAAGCTTCAGTCTACGACCGGGGATACGGTTACATACAAGGATATCATGAGTATCGAGCACACGATTCCGGCAGAGGATGTGTGGGAGGTGGTGGCACCTGTTGTTGACAATATTGCTCATGAGGTATCGGCTAAAATAATAGAGTTAAACGGTGATAAGACAGTAAGCGCCTGCTTTGTAGTCGGAGGCGGAGGCAAGATACACGGCTTCACGGAAAAGCTTGCGGAAGACCTTGACCTGCCGGAGGAAAGAGTCGCTCTAAGAGGTGAGGAAGTGCTTGGCGATGTGACTTTTGAGCAGGAGGATATTAAGAAGGATCCGCTTCTTGTCACTCCAATTGGTATATGTCTGAATTATTATGACCAGAGAAACAATTTTATCATGGTCAGATTCAACGGTGAGAGAATAAAGCTCTATGACAATAACAGGCTTACAATAGTCGATGCGGCGCTTCAGGCGGGATTTCCAAACAATGAGCTGTTTCCAAAGCGCGGCACACCGATAAACTTTACGGTAAACGGCGTGGCAAGGCTTGTAAGAGGCGAGGCCGGAGAGGGCGCAGTGGTGACCATGAACGGAAAGCCAGCAAGCATCAACACACCGCTTGAGCCAAACAGTGAGATAGTCATCGAGCCGTCCACAGCAGGAGAGGCAGCAGTGTATAAGATATCGCAGCTTGATGAGTACAATCATTCTGTCATTACATTTGTCATAAATGGCAGAAAGGTATCATGTCCAAGGTTTGTCCAGGTAAACGGAAGGCTTGAGCCGGAGGATTACAGCATCAGGGAAAACGATGTGATTGAGACAAGAAATTACTATACAGTGCGTCAGATTGCGCAGTTTATGGATCTCGTTATTGATACAGACCAGATGATATTTGTAAACAATGAAGAGGCGGATCTCGACACTCTTGTATATGAAAATTTCTCTGTTGAGTGGAAAACAGATGAATATGGTGTTGCAAGAATCGACAATAACACTTATAATGACACACAAGAGTCTGATACAGATGAGGCTTCGGTCACGGCTGAACATGATGAAAATGCTGACTCAGTTCACGAAAAAACGGATGCAGATACAAATGATGCTTCGGTCTTAGCAGAGCCGGATGCAAACAGCACAGAGTCAGACAACACAGTGTCCAGAACATCAGAGCAGATGATGAATCAGGTGCTCGATGAGCTGCATGATGATTTTGCTAAAGAAGCTGAAGCATCTGCTGTGCCGGAAAACGAACTGCCGGAAAATGAATTGCCAAAAAATGATATACAGGAAGAAGACTCATCAGAAAATACAATTACAGTAATTGTAAACGGTGAGCCTGTAGAGCTGTCCGGCAAGGATACATATATATTTGTCGATATATTTACCCATATCTCATTTGATTTACAGGCAGGAAAGGGCAGGGCAATAGCCACTATAATAAATGGCAGGGATGCCCAGTTTTCCGAGGAGCTTCATGAGGGAGACCAAATAGAATTATACTGGAAAGAGAATTAACATGTTAGAATTATGCAGCATTGCCAGCGGTAGCAGTGGAAACTGTATATGTGTGGGCACAGATGATTGTCATGTGCTCATAGACGCGGGCATCAGCGGTAAGAAAATAGAAAACGGACTGAATGAATTTGATATGACTGCCACAGATATGCAGGGCATTCTTGTGACGCATGAGCATATAGACCATATCGCAGGGCTTGGTGTCATGGCAAGGCGCTATCATATTCCGATTTATGCCACAAAGGCCACAATCGGGGCCATAAAATGTGCCAAATCCGTTGGAAATATAGATGATGAGCTATTTCATCCTATTGAGGCAGGCGTCGATTTTACAATAGGCGATATAGAGTTTGAGCCGCTTCACATATCACACGATGCGGCTGATCCTGTCGCGTACAGATTTAAAAACGAAAATCATGCGATGGCGGTCGTGACAGACCTTGGCACGTATGATGACACACTGGTTTCAAAGCTTCAGAACCTGGATGGTCTTCTGCTTGAAGCCAATCATGATATAAATATGCTCCAGACAGGGGCGTATCCTTATCCGCTCAAGCGCAGAATCATGGGTGACAGCGGGCACTTGTCGAATGAGAGAAGCGGGCAGTTGTTATGCGAGCTTCTTCATGATAAATTTGGCTCAGTAATACTGGGACACCTTAGCAAAGAAAACAACTACGAAAAGCTGGCGTATGAAGCCGTCAGGCTTGAGGTCACGATGGGAGACAATCCATATAAGGCAAATGATTTCCCTATGTATGTGGCCAAGAGAGACAGAGCATCAGACCGCATAGCCGTAGAATAAGAGAACAGGAGAATAAGTTGTTATGGATAACACAAAGAACAAAGTAATCATCACAGTTGTCGGAAAAGACACAGTAGGAATCATCGCAAAGGTATGTACATATCTGTCAGAGGGCAGTGTAAACGTGCTTGATATCTCACAGACTATCGTTTCAGGTTATTTCAACATGATGATGATTGTTGATATGGCAAATGCTACAGCATCATTTGCAGAGATTTCTGACCAGCTTGATGCACTTGGAGAAGAAATTGGTGTAACAATAAAGTGTCAGAAGGAAGAAATCTTTGAGATGATGCATCGAATCTAGTTTAGCATAAAAATGTCATACACAGTTAAAGGAGAACAGCAAAATGATTAATATTGGTGAAGTAATTGAGACCAATGACATGGTGGAGAAGGAAAATCTTGACGTGCGTACAATCACACTCGGTATCAGCCTGCTCGACTGTATAGACTCAGACCTTGCAAAGGTAAATGAGAATATCTACAACAAGATTACAACACTTGCAAAGGATCTTGTAGCAACAGGAAAAGAGATAGAGAACAACTACTGTATCCCTATCGTAAACAAACGTATTTCAGTTACGCCTATCGCCCTTGTCGGTGGTGCGGCCTGCAAGAGCTCAGAGGATTTTGTTACTATAGCAAAGACACTCGACAAGGCGGCAAAAGAGGTAGGTGTCAACTTCATCGGTGGATACTCAGCACTTGTGTCAAAGGGCATGACAAAGGCGGATGAGCTTTTAATCAAATCAATCCCTCAGGCAATGCTTGAGACAGACCTGGTATGCAGCTCTGTAAATGTTGGCTCTACAAAGACCGGAATCAACATGGATGCAGTAAAGCTGATTGGCGAGATGATAAAGGAGACAGCAGAGGTGACAAAGCACCTTCCTGTATCAGGCTGTGCCAAGTTTGTTGTATTCTGCAACGCTCCTGATGACAATCCGTTTATGGCAGGAGCCTTCCATGGTGTGACAGAGGCAGATGCCATCATCAATGTAGGTGTCAGCGGACCGGGAGTAGTAAAGACTGCCCTTGAAAAAGTAAGAGGCGAGAACTTTGAGGTGCTCTGTGAGACAATCAAGAAGACAGCCTTCAAGGTTACTCGAGTAGGACAGCTCGTGGCAAAGGAGGCTTCAAAGAAGCTTGGAGTACCATTTGGAATCATAGACCTTTCACTTGCACCTACACCGGCTATCGGAGACTCTGTAGCAGATATTCTCTGCGAGATAGGCTTAGAGAGAGCCGGAGCTCCGGGAACAACAGCAGCACTTGCACTCTTAAACGATCAGGTGAAAAAGGGCGGTATCATGGCATCCTCATATGTCGGCGGCCTCTCAGGTGCCTTTATTCCTGTATCAGAGGATCAGGGAATGATAGATGCCGTAAACGATGGCGCACTCACTCTCGAAAAGCTTGAGGCTATGACCTGTGTGTGCTCAGTGGGACTTGACATGATTGCAATCCCGGGCGATACAAAGGCCACCACAATTTCAGGAATTATCGCAGACGAGATGGCTATCGGTATGATAAACCAGAAGACAACAGCCTGCAGACTGCTTCCAGCAATCGGAAAGGATGTAGGTGATGTGGTAGAAATCGGAGGACTCCTTGGAAGTGCACCGGTTATGCCGGTAAACAGATTCTCTTGTGATGCATTTGTAAACCGCGGTGGAAGAATCCCGGCACCTATTCACAGCTTTAAAAATTAGTAAATAATGGCATTGTTTACAAGCATGTACTTATAAGAATAACTTATAAGTACATGCTTATTTTAAAGTGGTACTTGACAATGACAAAAATACATGCTTAAATAAAGACAGTTATATGACTGACGGAAGTGGATAACCACATGGAGTATAACAGTTGATTGCCGACCGTCTGGGCGCACATTTATATAAGTTTTCTGCAGAGCTTTATATTATTATGTGTGTTCAGACGGTCTTTTTTATTCCGGCAGGCCCGAGTAATTTGGGGATGCAGACCACATTATCAGAAAACATGGAGGATGACATGGAAAGAGTATCATTAGCAAAGGAATTATCAAGCACAACATACCCTGGCAGAGGTATCGTAATCGGCCGCACAAAGGATGGTAAGAAGGCTGTAACAGCATACTTTATCATGGGCAGAAGCGAAAACAGCCGCAACAGAGTATTTGTAGAGGATGGCGAGGGCATCAGAACACAGGCATTTGACCCTTCAAAGCTTGAGGATCCAAGTCTTATCATTTACGCACCTGTAAGAGTGCTCGGCAACAAGACAATTGTCACAAACGGTGACCAGACAGATACTATCTATGAGCTGATGGACAAGCAGCAGACATTTGAGCAGGCATTAAGGACAAGAGAGTTTGAGCCTGACGCTCCTAACTATACACCAAGAATTTCAGGAATCATGCATATTGACAATGGCGAGTTCAACTACGCTATGTCAATCTTAAAGAGCAACAACGGCAATCCTGATGCATGCAACAGATATACATTTGCATACTCAGCACCGGTTGCGGGAGAGGGACATTTCATCCATACATATATGGGCGATGGAAATCCACTGCCAAGCTTTGAGGGTGAGCCTACATGGGTAGACATCGATGGAGATATCGACGAGTTTACCAATATGGTATGGGAGAACCTTAACGAGGACAATAAGGTATCACTTTTTGTAAGATATATTGATATCGCAACAGGCGAGTATGAGAGCAGAATCGTAAACAAAAACAAATAAAACACTATATAAGATAAGCAGATAAAAACAGGAGAACAGAAAAATGCAGGAATACGAATTAAAATATGGATGTAACCCAAATCAGAAACCGGCCAGAATATTTATGAAGGAGGGAGAACTTCCTATAAAAGTGCTTAACGGCAGAGCCGGATATATCAACTTCCTTGATGCCTTTAACGGATGGCAGCTTGTAAGAGAGCTTAAGAAGGCAACAGGTCTTCCAGCCGCAACATCCTTCAAGCATGTTTCACCTGCAGGTGCAGCAGTTGGACAGCCACTTTCAGATGTGGAGAAAAAGATTTACTGGGTTGATGATATGGATATTGAGTTTACACCACTTGCAAATGCATACATCAGAGCAAGAGGCGCTGACAGAATGTCATCATTTGGTGATTTTATTTCACTTTCAGATGTATGTGACAAGAGTACTGCACTTGTAATCAAGAGAGAGGTATCAGACGGTGTTATCGCACCGGGCTACACAGACGAGGCTCTTGAGATTTTAAAGGCTAAGAAGAATGGCAATTACTGTGTTATCGAGATTGACCCGGCATATGAGCCGGCACCTATCGAGAGAAAGGATGTATTTGGCATCACATTCGAGCAGGGTAGAAACGAGCTTCATATTGATGATGATTTCTTCTCAAATATCGTGACAGAGAACAAGGAACTCACAGAGCAGGCTAAGATCGATCTGGCAATCTCAATGATTACTTTAAAGTATACACAGTCCAACTCTGTATGCTATGTAAAGGGCGGCCAGGCAATCGGTATCGGAGCAGGCCAGCAGTCTCGCATCCACTGTACCAGACTTGCAGGCTCAAAGGCAGACAACTGGTGGCTTCGCCAGTCTCCACAGGTGCTTGGACTTCAGTTCGTGGATGGCATCAGACGTGCAGACCGCGACAATACTATCGACCTTTATATCGGTGAGGATTATATGGATGTGCTTGCAGAGGGAGAGTGGCAGAAGTTCTTCAAGGTAAAGCCGGATGTATTTACAGCAGAGGAGAAGAGAGCTTGGCTTGACAAGAATACAGATGTAGCACTTGGCTCTGATGCATTCTTCCCATTTGGTGACAACATTGAGCGTGCGCACAAGAGTGGTGTGAAGTATGTAGCCCAGCCGGGTGGTTCTGTGAGAGATGACCATGTTATTGATACATGTAATAAGTACGGTATGGTAATGAGCTTTACAGGAATCAGACTTTTCCATCACTAATCACAAGGTATAGCGGTTATTAAACTGAATTGAAGCACAATAAGTAATTCAATAATAGGAGACTTCATGATATAATTACAGTATACATTTTATACAGTAGTTAATCATGGAGTCTTTTTATGTCATTACAGTTTATCACAGGTAATTCAGGAAACGGAAAAACAAAATATCTATTTAACAGGGTATTGAAAGAGGCAAAGGCAAATCCGAGGGATAATTATCTCGTCATAGTGCCTGAGCAGTTTACAATGCAGACGCAGAGACAGCTTGTGGATTTGTCGGAGAACAAAGCCATAATGAATATAGACGTATTAAGCTTTAAGCGTCTGGCATACAGAGTGTTTGATGAGCTTGGAATCACGAGGCTTACGGTGCTGGAGGAGACCGGTAAAAACCTGGTGCTCAGGAAACTCGCGGGCCAGGAGGCGGATAAGCTTGGTGTGATAGGCAGAAACTTAAACCGTATCGGCTATATAAGCGAGGTGAAGTCGCTCCTTTCTGAGCTTGTGCAGTACAATATATCGCCACAGGATCTGGAAAAATATATTGCCTCCGGCAGGCTTTCAGATACGCTTTCCGGTAAGCTTAAGGATGTACTTGTGCTGTATGAGGCATTTGAGAAGTTCATGCAGGACAAATATATCACGGCAGAGGAAATACTTAATGTGCTCTGTGATGTGGCAGAGAAGTCTGCTATTCTTAGGAATTCAGTCATTGCATTTGATGAATTTACAGGATTTACACCTATACAGAATCAGCTCATGAAAAAGCTCTTTGTCATTTCAAAGAAAATATATGTCACACTCACAATTGACTGTCGTGAGGACATTTTTAAGAGCAGGGGCATGCATGAGCTGTTTGACATGCCCAAAAGGACAGTAAAATCACTCACTGAAATGGCAGCGTTTTATGGAATAGAGGTTGAGGAGCCAATTATACTTGATAAAAACTACAGATTGGCAGAAAATGAAGAGCTAGGCTTTATGGAGCAGCAGCTTTTCAGAAAAAGCAGGCATGCCTTTGAAAAAACACCAAAGCACATTCATATAGATTGTCTGCGTGATCCAAAGCAGGAGCTGACAAAGATAGCCAGAACTATAAATGAGTTTGTCAGAAACGAAAACCTGCGTTATCGTGATATTGCGATAGTCACGGGAGATGTGAATACATATGCCGGTTATGTGCGGGAGATATTTGACAAATACAATATTCCATACTTTATCGATGCTACACAGGAGATACTTTTTCATCCGTTTATTGAGTTTATCAGATCCATTCCGGATATTGCGGCACAGAATTTTTCCGCTGATTCGGTGTTTAGATTTTTGCGGTGCGGGTTTTGTGAGCTTTCGGACAGTGAAATAGACATACTTGAAAACTACGTGCTCGCCTGTGGTGTGAGAGGCAAAAGCGCATGGGACAAAAAGTGGGTCAGGCTGCCAAAGTATAAGGCGTGCTATGACCTTGAGCTTTTAAACAAAAGCAGGGAGTATATAATTGAGCTTCTAAAGCCGGTATATCAGGTGTTTTCCGATAAAAACTCAAAGGTTAAGGACTATGTGCTGGGGATATATAATCTGACAGTTTCACTTGATATACCAGATAAGCTTGCAAAAAAGGAACAGACACTGCTTGAAGCAGGAAATCAGACCGCATCAAAGGAATACGGACAGATATACAAAATAGTCATGCAGCTCTTTGAAAAATATGTGGCGGTGCTTGGTGACGAGTGCATGGATGCTGAGGAATTTACACAGATATTGGATGCAGGGCTTGATGCAGCAGAGGTGGCAGTCATACCGCCGGGATACGACACAGTGACCATTGGAGATATTGAGAGAACGCGTCTGACCAATATAAAGGTCATGTTTTTTGCAGGTGTGAATGATGGGATTGTGCCAAAGGCAGCAGGAAGAGGCGGCATCATATCACAGTATGAGAGAGAGGCGCTTAAGGAGATGGATATAGAGCTGGCGCCGGGTGCCAGGGAGCAGGCGTTTATACAGAGGTTTTATCTGTATCTGAACATGACGAAGCCATCTAAAGAGCTTTATATCAGCTACACCAGGCTTGACAGTGAGAAAAAGGCTGCCCAGCCTTCGTATCTCATAGGTATATTAAAGGGAATGTTTCCAAAGCTTGTGGCTACGGAAACAGAGGATGTAGAGCAGTTTGTGGACCTTTCAAGCAAAAGAAGTGCCATGGACTATCTGCTGTCAAACGAGGTGGATGACAGATGGTGTGAGATTGCGGCAGCATTGCTGCTTTATGATGATACAGCTGCGGATGATGAGGCCGGTAATGAGGCAGATGATAAAGAATATGATAAAGGGTATGTTAAGGAAAATGCAGTGGAGCGGCTCATTGAGGCAAGGTTTGAACATTATTCCAAGGATCCGATAAGCCGTAATGTGGCAAGAAGCATATATGGCAGGCATATGGAGGGCAGCATCACGCGTTTTGAGCAGTTTGCAAGGTGTGCATATGCTCATTTCCTGAACTATGGACTGAGACTTAAGGAGCGCGAGGAGAGCGGATTCTCATCACTGGATATGGGAAATATATATCATGAGGCACTGGAAAAATACAGCAGGAAGCTTGATAAAGAAAATGTTGATTGGTTTAATGTGTCTGATGAGCTGCGAAAGGAGCTTTCCGATGAGTCGATAGATGAGGTGATCAACGAGTATGCAGCCTATGGAATATTTGATACGGCGGAAAGCCTGCACACGGTCAGCCATATGAAGGCAGTTTTCAGACAGACGGTATGGGCACTCACGGCTCAGATACGCAAGGGTAGCTTTGTGCCGGAGAAGTTTGAGTTTGACTTTTACGAGAGTCTTGATATGGAGGGGGACGTCAGAGTTGATATAAAGGGAAGGATAGACAGGACTGATACCTATACCGACGATGGCAGGATGTTTATCAAGGTGCTGGATTACAAGTCCGGAAAGACAGTATTTGACCTGGTAAAGCTATATTATGGAACACAACTGCAGCTTGCTGTGTATATGGATGCAGTGATGTCGCAAAAGGAGGAGGCACTGCCTGCTCTTTCTGTGGAGCCTGGAGGAATGCTGTATTATCACATAGATGATCCTGTGATAGACCTTAAGGATGTTCCGCCGGACGAGGAACTATCAGAGGATGATATCAATCAGATGATACTCAGGCAGCTAAAGCCGGACGGACTCATCAATTCGGATGAAAAGGCATATAGGGGCATGGACAGCGATTTCGAAAAAAGCTCGGATGTCATTCCTGTCACCTTAAAAAAGGATCAGACGCCAAATGCATATTCAAAGGTTGCATCAGGTGAGGAGTTTGAGGTAATAACGCGCTTTGCGCGCGCAAAGCTTAAGGAGATTGCAAAAGACATCTATGACGGCTGTGTGGATGTCAATCCTATAAAGAACAAAAAGATGGATAGCTGTGCATATTGCGCGTTTGAGTCTATATGCAGGCATGATTCAAGGCTGCCGGGATTTGCCGACAGAACATATAACGGTGATAAAAAGGATGATGTGCTTGACCGTATGCGCACACAGACGGCGGCGCTTGAACACAAAAATGAGTATGGAGACAAGTCATGAGTGTAGAATGGACCAGTGAACAGAAAAAGGTTATAGATTTAAGAGACAGGGATATACTTGTCTCAGCGGCAGCAGGCTCCGGCAAGACAGCGGTGCTTGTTGAGAGAATCGTAAACAGAATATGTTTGGACAATCCCCCTGTGGACATTGACAGAATGCTTGTGGTGACTTTTACAAAGGCGGCTGCAGCAGAGATGCGAGAGCGTGTCAGCCGCGCAATAGAAGCAAGACTGCAAAAGACACCTGACGATGAAAATCTGCAAAAACAGGCGACACTTGTCCACAATGCACTTATCACGACAATTGACTCATTTTGCCTTTTTGTAGTGCAGAACAATTTTTCGCAGATTAATCTGGACCCGGATTTCAGGATAGCGGACCCGGCGGAGCTTAAGCTTATGCTAAAGGATGCGCTTTCGGAGGTGTTTGAGGAAAATTATAAAAGACAGGACAATGAGGCATTTCTGAACCTGGTGGATACATACAGCAAGGGACGGAGTGATGCAGCAGTCAGAGAAATGATAGAGGCTATATACTATAAGGCAGGAAGTTCATCCTGGCCTAAGAAATGGATTAGCGGCCTGTCAGGCTTATATGAGGTGGCATCTGTAAAGGAATTTGAAAGGTCAGAGGTGATAAAGGAGCTTACAGACTACTGCAGGGTTTTGATTTATGAGGTGGTGCAGGAGCTTGAGCAGGCAAGAAGTCTTGCGTTAAGTACCGCAGGACTTGAAAAATATGCCATAACACTAACGGATGATTTAAAGCTTTTTGAGGGTCTGGATGAGGCAGAGGATTACAGCAGCTTACAGGCACTTGTGAAAAAAATAGCATTTGGCAGGATTGCCATAATAAAAAAATTTGACGGCGATGCGAAGCTCAAGGATAGAATAAAAACTATGCGCGATGAAGCCAAAAAGAAGGTGGATGGCATACAGAAGAAGTATTTTGGCATGTCTATTGAGCTTATGTACGAGCAGCTTGTGAGACAGAAACCGTTCATTGATGAGCTGATTCGACTTTCCCTTGAGTTTTATGAGGTGATGGAAGCAAAAAAAATAAAAAAGAGAGTGTTTGATTTTGCTGATATTGAGCATTTTGCACTGCGTATTCTTGTTGATGAAGATACACTCCTGCCTACAGAGACGGCGAAGGATTTTTCGGCTCATTTTGAGGAAATCATGATAGATGAGTATCAGGATTCAAATCAGGTGCAGGAGGATATTTTAAGGGCTGTATCGGGAGAGCGGCATGGCAAAAACAATATGTTTATGGTGGGCGATGTAAAGCAGAGTATATACAGGTTCAGAATGGCCCGTCCAGAGCTTTTTATGGAAAAATATAATTTGTACACGACTGATGACAGTGAGCATCAGAGGATTGACCTGCACAAAAATTTCCGAAGCAGAACTCAGGTATTAGATTTCACTAACGACATTTTCTACAAAATTATGTCAGCAGATTTGGGCAATGTGCAGTATGATGATGACGCAGCGCTGTATCCGGGAGCAGGCTATCCTGAGGCAGATGAGGATATGAAGCCGGAGCTTCTTTTGGTGGATTACAAGGACGAGGAGCTTTCAGATATTGTAGAGGATGAGGAGGGGGATAAGGTTCAGATAGAGGCTTTGATGATAGCAAACCGCATAAAGGAGCTTATGGCCTGCGGCAAAGTAACAGACAAGGAGACAGGGGCGCTTAGAAGTCCGCAATACAGGGATATTGTCATACTGTCCAGAAGCGTTGCAAGCTGGGGCAATACGGTATCACAGGTGCTCAAGGACTGTGACATTCCGGCACATGTTGAGTCAAATACGGGATATTTTTCTTCTTATGAAATACAGGTGATTTTGTCGATGCTTCGTATACTGGACAATCCACTGCAGGATATTCCGATGGCAGCAGTCCTTGCATCTCCTATTGTCGGGCTTGATGATGAGGAGCTTGCACAGATTAAGGCATTTTATCCCGGGGAGAGTTTTGCTCAGGCGACACTCAGGGCAATGGCAGGCGAAGCTGACTATGAGGACGAAAAGCTTAGGCACTTTAATGAGGTTTATGGAAGGCTGCGCGCGGCAGTTGCTGATACACCAATCCATGAGCTTTTGTATATGATGCTTGATGAGACCGGCTTTTACAGCTATGCCTCTGCCATGCCGGCAGGCAAAAAGCGCCGACAAAACATAGATATGCTCATAGAAATGGCTGTGTCATATGAAAAAACAAGCTATAAGGGACTGTTTCATTTTGTGAGATATATAGATATACAGCAGAAATATGAGATAGATTACGGTGAGGCTGATACGGCAGGTGAGAATGATGACGTGGTGCGCATCATGACCATACACAAGAGTAAAGGATTAGAGTTTCCGATAGTGTTTGTATCAGGGCTTGGTAAAGGCTTTAATACACAGGAGCTTAAATCAGACCTTGTCATACACAGTGATTTGGGGCTTGGGCTTGTCGAAAAGACAAAAAGTCCAAGGACGAAAAGACCATCACTGGTGAGAAATGAAATAGAAAGCCGCATCAAAAGAGAAGACTCAGGTGAGGAGCTTAGAGTACTCTATGTGGCTTTGACAAGAGCAAAGGAAAAAATTATACTGACAGGTGGTATTTCAAATGCGCAGAAGGCATTTGAAAAATATCGCGGAAATGTCAATAAGGGGCAGCCGATAAGCTTTGGACAGAGGGAGAGCGCGGGCTGCTATCTGGACTGGATAATTCCCGCAATGCTGTCTTATCCTGATAAATACACGGTTTCAACGGTAGATGCCACAGAGTTTGCCACCAGAAGGGCTGTTGATATGGCTTCAAATGATATATCAAAGGCTACTCTAGCCGACAGAATATCAAAAGTCAGTAAGGAAATCACAGAGAAAATAGCAGCAGACTTTGATTTTGAATATGCATACGCTTCGGATATAAGTAAAAAGAGCAAATATTCAGTATCAGAGCTCAAGCACGATTCAATGGTGGAAAAATATGACAGCACAG
Organism: uncultured Lachnospiraceae bacterium; assembly: GCA_900317585.1. GTDB lineage: Bacteria > Bacillota > Clostridia > Lachnospirales > Lachnospiraceae > Roseburia. The sequence goes on from ONHG01000014.1 coordinate 30,950, forward strand.
AAAAAGAGGCTGAAATTCCTGAGTTTCTGCAGGAAGAGAAGGACATATATGTCCCATCGTTTGAGCAGAATACGACAGATATCAATCCCGGAGCATTGCGAGGCACTGCAATGCACCGCGTGATGGAATGCCTGGACTTTAAGAGTATATGTGGCATTGATACATCAGACAGAGAAGGTGTAGGCACGTTCGTGAAGCAGGAGCTGGACAGAATGCTTGAAAAGGGGCTTATCGCGGATGAATTGTATAGGCTTGTAAATCCAAAGCTGATAGAGGGTTTTGTGGCATCAAAGGTAGGACAACGCATGGCAGAAGCTGCTGCAAGAGGCGATTTGTTTCGTGAGAAGCCATTTGTCATGGATTATGACGGAGTGCTGGTGCAGGGAATTATAGATGCGTTCTGGCTGGAAAATGATAAAATAGTGCTTCTTGATTACAAAACAGACAGAGTAAATGAAGAGCATGAGCTTGTAGACCGCTACAAGACACAGCTTGATTTGTATGCGGATGCGCTTGGCAGGATATTTTCTGCGGGTGACAAAAATGCAGAGATTAAGGAAAAGCTTATATACTCATTCAGATTGCAGAAAAGTATTGGCATTGATAAGTAATATATTATATAATAATCTAAGCTTATAAACATATTCACAGGGAGGAACTTATATGTACGAGTATGATGATGAGGTATTAGATACATTTTTGGAGAATCAGTCACAGCTTTTTCCGGAGAATGTTGCAGATACACCGGAGGCCGCAGAGGAATTTCTCGAGGACTGTATGGCTGTCGTATGTAAAAATATAAAGGATGTAAGAGACTATTTCGATGAGGCAGGGGCTGACATATCAGGCATGTCCGATGATGAGCTTATTGAGCAGAGCGAAGTGTTTTCTCTTCCGAGCGGCAGATTTCTCATCGTGGAAGGATAAATGAGACTGATGAAATATTTTAAGAAAATTGCGTGTGTACTGCTTACAGTCGTAACAGTTCTTACAGGCTGCAGCATCGGCGGCAGGGAGATTGTGATGGACATCAACAGCTCGAGCGGGCACACGCTTTTGGTGATAGACAAGAAAAAATGTAATATAACCGAGGCAAAGCTGTATCTGGCAAACTACAAAAATCTTTACGGAGATGTGTATGGGGTGAACCTTTATAAAACAAAGGATGCTTCGAAGGTCGAAAAATACGTAAAGGATGTCACTGTAGACGAGCTTGCCAGAGTATACTGTATGGTTGCGATAGCCGGTGAGAAAAAGATAGCTCTGACTGACAAAGAAAAAAAGGCAGTTTCAGATGCAGCAAAGGAATATTATAAATCTCTTTCGGATGCTGAGCGTGATTTTATCGGGGCTTCGCAGGCTGATGTTGAGGAAGCATATGACAATTATGCCATTGCAAAAAAGCTGTACAATTCCCTTGCAAAGGGCGTGGATACGGAAGTGAGCGATGATGATGCGAGAGTTATGCACATTCAGAAAATATTTGTAAAAGACGCAGAAAAGGCTGAGACAGTAAAGGAAAAGATTGCGTCTGGAGATGATTTCGCAACGGTTGCAGGTACCACAAACGAGGATAACCAGACAGATGTCTATGTGGACAAGGGCATGCTTCCGGATGAAGTAGAGGCAGTGGCATTTGAATTAAACGATGGTCAGATCTCTGATATGATAAAGACCGATGATGGATATTATTTTATCAAATGCATATCCAAGCTTGATGAGGAAAAGACAGAGAAAAACAAAGAAATAATACTGCAGCAGAGAGAACAGGAGCAGTTTAACGATGACTATAACCGCTTTGTCAAAAATGCAGACTTTGAGCTTAACAGCCAGCTATGGGATTCGATAGATATTAAAAATGAAAACGATCTGAAAACCAACTCATTTTTTACTATATATAATAAATACTTTGAAGCTGATGATAAGCAGTAGGTTCTGACTGCTATGCAAAACTTCAAAAGAATAGGAGCGTATAAATATGGAATGGGAATTTGACTTCCTATATGCACTTCAGGGTATAAGGACTCCGTTTCTGGACAGAATCATGGCACTTTTATCCACTCTTGGAAACGCAGGAATACTGTGGATTGTGACAGGAGTGGTGCTGTGCATCTCAAAAAAATACCGGCGCGGTGGCATGCAGATGCTTTCAGCAGAGCTCTTAAGCTTTATAGTTGGCAATCTGATAATAAAAAGCCTGGTCAACAGATTAAGACCTTGCCAGATAGACGAAACGGTCAGCCTTATAGTAATGATACCGTTTGATTCGTCATTTCCATCGGGCCACACGTTAAACGGCATAACAGCAGCAGTAACACTGATGTTTATAGATAAGAGAATGGGAATACCGGCGCTTGTGCTGGCGATACTCATTGCTTTTTCAAGGATGTACAACTTCATGCATTTTCCGACGGATGTGCTTGCGGGAGCTTTGCTTGGAGTGGTGTCGGCTGTGTTTATGAATTATGTGTTTAAGCACAAAATACCGGAAAAATAATATTAGTACACAAATATTGTGGAAACGGTTTAATATAAAAGTGAGGTATATTATGAATAAAAAAAGTTATTTAATAGCACAGATTATTGCAGCAGGCTGCATGATATGTGCATGCGGAGCCGGACCGGATGGGACAGAGACGGCTTCTGATACAAAGCTTGTCTTAACCGGATATACTGTTGAAAATGATACAATGACAACTGAAAATCCGGATTCGGCAGAAACAAATGATAATATTAATTTTTCCAATGCAGCATTAGGTGATGTGCAGACAGAGAATGTCAGATTGAAAAAATCAGCTGTGATATACACAAAACCCGATGCAAATGCTTCACAGCTTGGAAGCCTTGATAAAGGAACCAAAGTAAAGGCAATTGGCGAGGCTGATGCAAACGGCTGGCTGATGATTGATTATAACGGACGTGCAGCATATGTGGAGGCGGATAGAGCCGGCGTATCATCAGCAGCAGATGATACGGATAATGTAGATAATACAGATGATAATAATGAGTCAGACAATGATTCAGCAGCTGATAATAAAAAGAAGACATCATCTGTTAATAAAAATAATACAGATAAAAAAACGCAGAATAAGACTGATGATATAACAGAACCAACACCGGACCCAACACCAACACCGGATCCGGAACCAACACCTGATACGACACCAACACCGGAACCAACACCGGATCCAGAACCAACACCGGACCCAACACCAGATCCAACACCAACACCAGATCCAACTCCGGCAACGGAAGACCCACAGGGTGAATAAAAATTTTAAACGAGGCAAAAAATGAAAAATTTATTAAACAAAATAGTATTAATAATAGCAGCTTTCTGTCTGACAGTCATATTATTTTATAATCCGGCAGATGTATATGCAGCATCAGGGAGTGTGACATTTGGTTCAGAAAGCTATGAAGCAGAAAATAATTCACAGTTTCAGATTGGCGTATATCTGAAAGCTGATTCCGGCATGGGTTCTTACCATGTGGAGCTTGAATATGATAATTCACGGATGGATTACGTTTCAGGTGCAGAATCAGAGGCAAATGGCGTGATTACAATGGAAGGAATCGCTGTCTCAAATGAAGTCAAATACATGCTTTCATTTAAGACAAAGAGCGGTGGAGATGCATATGTAAAGATTAAAAATGCAATAATATACACATCAACCGCAGGAAGTACAGAGAAGCTTGAGATTGCACAGCTACCGGAAGCAGCAATTAAGATTTCAGGAGAGGACACAGGAAGTCCAAGACAGGAGGAACAGACGCAGCAAACACAGTACACAGGTCCGTTTGAAACGGATGTGCCGCATATTGAGCCTGCAATAAAGATGAACAACACAGAATATTATGTTGTTGATTCTAATCAGTCAGTATCTGAGGAAATAGGATGGAGCTATAAACTTGTTCCGGGGAAGCTTGGAAATCTGGATGTGATGTTTATTTCGAATGAAGAAAATGATATTTTTCTGCTTGGATTGGTCAATGCAAATGGAGAGACTAGTCTGTACAGCTACAGCAATTCAAAAAAACAGCTATTTGATTGCAAGTCTTTGCAGATGGGCAGCACAACCTATATTTATACATCCCCATATGCAAGTGATAACTTACCAAAGGGAATGACTGACCGTGTTATTAACCATAACGGAATTGTGTATGCGGTTAAAAATGATGGTGAAACTGGTTTTTATACGGTTGAATCTGGAAAACTAAAAATTTGGAATTCACAAAAAACGCCTGAAAACACTAAAATTACAATAATAAAGAAAGCTACTTTGGGTGTAGTTCTTATTCTTGTCATATTGGCTGCACTGTATTTTGTGATTAAAGAAATAAAAGCAGTAAAAAAGAGACGTGGATTAGACTTTGATGATGATGATGAAGATGAGCTGGAATATGATGATGACGATGATGATCCGTATGCCGCAGAGTTTGAGATAACGGATGATGATTCGGATGAGGACGATTTCAGAGTTAATGTGAATTTTGATGATTTTAAATCAAACACGGATGATGAGAAAGATGAAGATAAGTTCGAACGTGAGATAGATTTTAAGGGTTTCATATCAGATGATGATAAAGACCAGGATGATTTGGAATCGGATGATGACGAAGAGCCGGAAGATAGTACAGCGGAAGATGATACAACAGAAGATAACGATTGATAAGTTTATAAATTTATAGAATTACAAAATTACAGTGTAAGATAAACAGAAAAACAGGAACTAACATTTTAAAAATTAGTTCCTGTTTTAATTTGTATATGAGAGTATTAGTGTATGCTTTTATTTTGTGAGAAGAAGCATGATATCATTACTTCTCTTTACAAATTTAGTCATCTGGTCAACTGAAAGCGGCTGGTTAGAAAGCATTGCAAGGTCGTAAAGCTGCTCAGCAAACATTGGAACATGCTCAGAATCCTTGTTGTCTAAGATGTACTTTACAAGCTCGTTGTTGGCATTTAATGTGAGTGTCTGGTCAGCGGCAAACATGCTTGGATCCATTCCACCCATGCCTCCGGCTGCGTACATCTTCATCATATCCTGCATACGTCTGCCCTGTTCTGAGAGTGTGAGCACAGATGCTACATCTGCGTTCTTCAGGTTCTCTACCTTTACAGTAAGCTTGTCGTTGTTCAAAGCCTTCTTGAATACCTCTGAGAGAGTAGTGGTTGCCTCTGTGAGGTCTGCACCGGATTCATCCTTGAGAGACTCTGTGAGGTCTGCATCTATTCTCATGAACTTGTAGTGGTCATTTCTCTGCTCAAGCTGTGTGATGAATGATGTATCGATATTGTGGTCAAGGATAACAGCGTTCATGCCCTGCTCTTTGAACAGCTTGATATACTGACCCTGCTGTACTACATCTGTGACATAGTAAACTGTATTTTTCTCAGGTTCCTTGTTTTCATCAGTGTTGGTTGAGCTGTCTGCATTTGCATCAGTATTGTCAGCTTTCTTTGTATCATCAGAATCATCGGCACCTTCTGCATCTGTTTTTTCATCCTCCGCAACAGGTGCGAGCAGCTCAGGAAGAGTCTGATACTTGTCATTGATGTCCTTGAAAAGAATATAGTCGTTTATCTTGTCGCAGAACTTCTCGTCCTTTAAGCAGCCAAACTTGATGAATGGGCTGATATCATCCCAGTATTTCTCATAGGCTTCCTTATCTGTCTTGCACATACCGATGAGCTTGTCAGCTACTTTCTTGGTGATGTACTCAGAAATCTTCTTTACGAAGCCATCATTCTGGAGAGCAGAACGTGATACGTTAAGCGGTAAATCAGGACAATCGATAACACCCTTAAGGAGCATCAAAAACTCAGGAATGACCTCTTTGATATTGTCTGCGATAAATACCTGGTTGTTGTAAAGCTTAATAGTTCCCTCGATTGAGTCGTACTCTGTGTTGATCTTAGGGAAGTAGAGGATACCCTTTAAGTTGAAAGGATAGTCCATATTCAGGTGAATCCAGAAAAGAGGCTCCTTGTAGTCTAAGAATACCTTTCTGTAAAACTCCTTGTATTCCTCGTCGGTACACTCATTCGGGTTCTTGGTCCAGAGTGGGGTTGTATCATTGAGCGGAACAGGGCGCTTAACGATTTTGAGCTGATCCTTTGCAGGAGATACCTCTACCTGCTCCTTCTCGCCCTTGTCATTTTCTTTTTCCTCGTACTTGGCGTCTTCATGGATTTCCTCGATGACAGTGTCAGTGTCACGCTTGTCGTCCTTGTCTATTGTCTCGTACTCCTCAGGAGCATTTTCCTTTGCAAGGTAAATCTCTGTAGGCATGAAAGAACAGTACTTTTCGATAACCTCACGTGCGCGGTACTCGTTTGCGAACTCGAGACAGTCGTCGTTTAAGTAGAGAGTAATCTCTGTTCCGACGTCGTCCATGTCGCCATCCTCCATGTTGTACTCTGTGCCACCGTCACATGACCAGTGTACAGGTGTAGAGCCCTCTTTATAAGAGAGAGTATCGATTGTTACCTCGTCGGCTACCATGAATGCTGAGTAGAAGCCGAGACCGAAATGACCGATAATCTGGTCATCATTTGACTTGTCCTTGTATTTCTCAATGAAATCTGTAGCACCTGAGAAAGCAATACGGCTTATGTATTCCTCAACCTCATCAGCTGTCATACCAAGACCGTTATCTATAATTTTTATTGTTTTTTCGTCAGGGTTTACGAGTACCTGAATCTTGCCCTTGTAGTCTGCAGGAAGGGAATATTCACCCATCATGTCGAGCTTTTTGAGCTTAGTGATGGCATCGCAGCCGTTTGAGATGAGCTCACGATAGAAGATATCGTGGTCTGAATATAACCATTTCTTTATAATAGGGAACAGGTTGTCGCTGTCAATTGAAAGATTGCCGTGTTTTTCTGTCATTTTTACACACTCCTTGTTTTTTATTTTATATTTACACCGCGGTTATGTGCTGTGAGGTTGCGGTGTAGCAGCCAATAATTCCTCAGAGAAAATATGAAGTCAGCCACAGGATTTTGTATGGATAGTTTGTGGCATGCTTTTGGTTGTGCCACTTTGTCCGGTAATGGAACCCTGTGGCAGTTCATATTTTATCTTCGGAACAACTGTCTGCTGCTCGCAATTTTAGCTTATTTCCGCGAATGTAGATTTAGTTAAATGTTTTACACCGCGGTTATGGGCCGTGAGGTTGCGGTGTAGCAGCCAATAATTCCTCAGAGAAAATAAGCATAATAAAATAATAGTTCGCATTATCGGAAAAGTCAATAGAAAATTAGCACTCAAAAATAGTGAGTGCTAACAAAACAACAGAAAACCGCGTGAATTGGGCATTTTTGGAATTGTGAAAAGTTTATAAACTTATTTTTCACTAGACATTGTGGCGTAAAAATGCTAGGATTTATTATATAATATGATTAAAGGGTCAAAAGGTATCATCGATGCATGCTTGCATGAAATTCGATGTATACATTAGTGACCCGCACTATGATATAAGGAGACTGATATGTTACAGGCAGGTATTAAAGGTAAGAAAGAGATTACAGTGACTTTGGATAAGACAGCGAAGTCTATGGGAAGCGGCACGATGGATGTGTTTGCTACTCCGGCTATGATTGCGCTGATGGAAAATACAGCTTTTGAGAGTGTTGCGTCTGAGCTTGAGGAGGGAAGTGGTACTGTCGGTACTGCACTTGATATTAAGCATGTTTCGGCTACACCGGTTGGCATGAAGGTGACTTGTGAGTCGGAGCTCATGAAGGTGGATGGTAGAGCGCTCACTTTTTCTGTAAAGGCTTTTGATGATGCAGGACTCATTGGTGAGGGTACTCATGAGCGTTTTATAGTATTTGAGGAGAAATTCCAGAAGAAGGCAGATGACAAAGCAAAGTAGACCGGATTTAGATAGTGAAACACATAATAAAGCGACTGATAAAAGTACGGATGAAAAAATAAACGCAGAAAAAAGTAAAACACCGGAAATCAAAACGGAGAAACGTAAGGACGTAGGTGGTGATTGTAAAGAATCTAACATCGAAGGAAAAAGTGCGAGGAAATACAGCAGAAGATGGGATATCATTGTGACAGCCTTTGATTTTGTGACCAATTTTTCAGAGAGCTCTATTTCTGCATACGCAGGGCAGGCAGCCTTCTTTTTGATGCTGTCGTTTTTCCCGTTTTTATTGTTTTTCTTTTCGTTGCTGAGCTGGACACCGCTTACAGAGGCTGATTTTTTGATGTGGGCCAGCTCGTTTATTCCGGAGTCGTTTGGTGACATCATGAAGGATCTGGCAAGTGAGGTGTATGCCAGCGGCACAGGCAGGCTTTCTATCACGATGATTACAGCCGTGTACTTAAGCTCAAAGGCTTTTATTTCGTTTCAGCTTGGGCTTGATGATATGTACAATGTGAAGGAAAACAGAAATTTTATTTTGCGGCGCATATATTCGGTGATTTACAGTATCGTTTTTGCACTGTCGCTCATTTTTTTACTGGGTATCATGGTGTTTGGAAATAAGCTGAGAAAGCTGTATTTTTCGAATGTTCATCATATAATTGGAAGTATAATAGGCAGTGTGGTCGATTATCGTCTGGTAATCTGCCTGCCGGTGCTTGTTTTATTTTTCTGGGTGATTTATGTGTTTCTGCCAAACAAGAAGCATAGGGCAAAGTACCAGCTGCCGGGAGCGGTATTTGCGGCTGCTGCATGGATGATTTTTTCGGGAATCTTTTCTGTGTACGTGGATAAATACAATAATTATTCTTCATTTTATGGCACAATGACCACTATTGCGCTTATAATGGTTTGGTTGTATGGTTGCATGTATGTGCTTTTCATAGGCGGTATAATAAACCGCACATGGGAGGAGCGTATGGATGCCAAAAAATATTATAATAAATAGTTACAATAAATAGTAAATTCGGAGGCTTCGAATATATGGATAATAATAAAGAAATGATAGAAGGGCTTGTATCACAGATACTTGACGATTATCATGATGACAAAATCATAAATCAGCAGGCACTATTTTCACAGCCAGACAAGGAGGCTGTTTGTGATCTGCTCTCAAAGCTTATTAAGATAATGTATCCGGGCTATTTCAAGGGCACGAGCTTCAGATATTACAACCTGGACAGCCAGATTGCTGTTCTTTTGGAGGATATCATGTACAATCTGCGCAAGCAGGTGGTGCTTGCCCTGCCGCAGAATCCTAAATACAGGAGCTTATCACATCACGAGCTTGTAAATATGTCTGGGAAAATCAGCAATGATTTCTTTAAAAGGATTCCAAAAATCAGAGCTTTGGTGGAGACTGATGTGGCTGCGTTTTTTGATGGAGACCCTGCAGCCTACAATTACAATGAGATTATCCTTTGCTATCCGGGACTGCTTGCAATCACTACAAACCGTATAGCCCACGAGCTGCATCTGCTTGGAGTACCGCTCATCCCGCGTATGATGACAGAGTACGCACACAGCAAGACCGGTATTGATATCCATCCGGGTGCCACTATTGGCAAGAATTTCTTTATTGATCACGGAACAGGTATCGTGGTCGGTGAGACCACGATTATCGGTGACAATGTCAAGGTATATCAGGGTGTGACTATCGGAGCACTTTCTACCAGAGGCGGCCAGAAGCTAAAGGGCGTGAAGAGACATCCTACTATCGAGGATAATGTCATCATCTATGCAGGGGCTTCTATACTTGGTGGTGAGACTGTCATCGGAAGAGGTGCTGTCATCGGAAGTAATGCATTTATTACCTCATCTATCGAGCCGGGGGCTCGTGTGAGCATCAAAAACCAGGAGCTTTCCATCAGAACAGGAGAGCGAAAGGAGCTTGTGGCCAGCGAGATGGAGACTGATTCGAGCTGGTTTTACGTAATATAATATTATAATATACTTTTTGACTGAGGTCGGTACGCGCGGCCCGGGCACCGGGTGTCGCACACGTACTCTCCTGCAGGCTACGCTTTACAGTTAATACACTGTATGAATTATGCTTTTTAGGGTTTCTATGTTTGAAGAAACCGTCGAACCGCGCCGTCAATGGCGCGGTTCTCCTCGCTCCTGCGTTCTTGCAGGAGCGTTTCTGCGTTTCGTGGGCATAATTCTAACAGTATCTAAACTGTTTCGCTATGCGCCTGCAGGAGAGTACGTGTGCGCCACCGGTGCCCGGGGCGCGCGTACCGATCTTCAGTCAAAAAAGTATATTTATTAAGTAGGACTAAATTAGCATAATGTACAATAGCCATAGGTTGATAGCATAGTAGGCAGGCCCTTGTGGAGCTGTAATCCATAAAACTTTTAAAACAGCTCCCAAAATCAACCCAAAAGCCGAAAAAAATCCAGAAAAAAGTAGCTGAAACCGCAGAAATTCCCAAAACAGCTCCCAAACCCAACCCAAAAGCCGAAAAAAATCCAGAAAAAAGTAGCTGAAACCGCAGAAATTCCCAAAACAGCTCCCAAAACCAACACAAAAGCCGGAAAAAATCCGAGAAAAAAGTAGCTGAAACCGTAGAAATCTCCAAAACAGCTCCCAAACCCAGCCCATAAGCCAGAAAAATTGCGTGAAAAAGAAGCTGAAATTGCAGAAAATCCTATCAAGCATAATTTCGTACAGTATCTTAGCAGCGAACGCGAGAGTACTAAGCTGGTGAGACTCCGCGAGCAAGCCCGATGGTACCGAGTCTTGGGACCCAACCTATTAGCCACAACTGAATAAAGTAAGAAAAATCTAAAAAATATTATTGACATCTAAGTAACGTTAGAGTATACTAACAGCCGTAAGAGATACCGAATAATGTTTTTTATCATTAAAGACGTGAAAAGACGTGAAGAAAAGACGTGAAAAGAGGTAAATATGATGCCATTATCAATGAGTGGTGCCGGGGAGGCACAGATAATCAAGAAAATCGGCGGAAAGGAAGAGGTGAGATCTTTCCTTGAGAAGCTGGGCTTTGTAGTAGGCACAGAGGTGACTGTCATCTCAGAGATAGCCGGCAATATGATAGTCAATGTAAAGGGCGCCAGAGTAGCAATCGGCAAGGATATGGCAAATAAGATAATGGTCTGATATAACAATGTAACAGGCATGTATATAACAGGCATGTATATAACAGGCATGTATATATAGCATGTATGACATATATAACACATATAACACATACAACACATATAACACATGCAGCAATGTGCTGTATAAGCTGTAATCATTTAAGATTTAAACGACTTTGTATATGATATTATGCAAACGTTTATATAAATTTTTAAACAACAATAAAATTAAAAAAGGAGTAGTCAGCATGAAGACATTAAAGCAAGCCAAAGTAGGCGAGACAGTCAAGGTTGTCAAGCTCACAGGCCAGGGTGCAGTCAAGAGACGTATCATGGATATGGGAATTACTAAGGGTGTTGAGATATTTATCCGCAAGGTGGCACCGCTTGGCGATCCGGTAGAGGTGACAGTGAGAGGCTATGAGCTATCACTTCGTAAGGACGATGCCTCTATGATAGAAGTAGAGTAAATTTTTTTTGACTATAGGTTAGTGAATACAAACTATAGACAGAATGAGCAAACAAAAATAAGGAGATTAAAACATGGCAGTAAAAATTGCTCTCGCAGGAAACCCGAACTGCGGAAAAACAACACTGTTCAATGCCTTAACAGGTGCCAATCAGTATGTTGGTAACTGGCCTGGTGTTACAGTTGAGAAAAAAGAGGGAAAGCTTATCGGTCACAAGGATGTAGACCTGGTGGATTTACCGGGTATCTACTCACTTTCTCCATATACTCTCGAGGAGGTTGTTGCAAGAAATTACTTAATCGGAGAGCAGCCTGATGCGATTATCAATATCGTGGACGGAACAAATATCGAGCGTAATCTGTATCTGACAACACAGATTATCGAGCTTGGCATTCCGGTGCTTATGGCTGTCAATATGATGGACATTGTAAGAAAAAACGGAGACAAAATCAATATCAAAGCACTTGGAGAGAAGCTCGGCTGTGAGGTTGTTGAGATTTCAGCTTTAAAGAAGACAGGAATCAAGGAGACCGCAGAGAAGGCAATCCGGATTGCAAAGTCAGGTAAATCCGTTCAGAGGGTACATCACTTCGCAGATGATGTGGAGAGCACAATTGCAGGCATCGAGGATAAGCTTGGTCTTGCAGTAGCAGAGAATCAGAAGAGATTCTTTGCAATCAAGCTTTTAGAGCGTGACTCAAAGATTTCTGAGGTATTAAAGAGTGCTCCAAATGTAGACGCAGAGATTAAAGCTCTCGAGGACAAATACGATGATGACACAGAGAGTATCATCACAAACGAGAGATATCAGTACATATCTTCAATCATCGGCTCATGTGTAAAGAAGGCACGCGCCGGAAAAGAGACAGTATCAGACAAAATTGATAAGATTGTTACAAACAGATTTTTGGCACTGCCTATTTTCGCACTTATCATGTGGGCTGTATATTATGTTGCAGTATCATCACTCGGTGGAATTGTAACAGACTGGACAAACGACACACTCTTTGGTGAGTGGATTCAGCCGGCAGTACAGACATTCATGGAAAATGTAGGCTGCTCTGAATGGCTCGTATCACTTGTAGTTGACGGTATCATCGGAGGTCTTGGTGCACCTATCGGATTTGCACCACAGATGGCTATCGTATTCTTATTCCTCTCAATCCTTGAGGACTGCGGATACATGGCACGAGTAGCCTTCATCATGGACAGAATCTTCCGTAGATTCGGTCTTTCAGGAAAGTCCTTCATCCCATTCCTCATCGGATCAGGGTGTGGAGTACCGGGAATCATGGCAACACGTACTATCGAGAACGAAAAAGACCGTCGTATGACAATGATGACAGTAACAAATATCCCATGTGGAGCAAAGCTTCCGGTTATCGCACTTATCGCAGGCTTTATAATGGGTGACGGCTGCTGGTGGATGGCACCTCTTATGTACTTTGCAGGAATCGGCCTCACAATCATCTACTGTATCATTTTAAAGAAGACAAGAGCATTTGCAGGCGAGCCTGCACCGTTCGTAATGGAGCTCCCACAGTATCATATCCCTTCAGTAAAGGGTGTGCTGTTACACGTATGGGAGCGAGTATGGGCATTCCTCAAGAAGGCCGGAACAATCCTCTTCCTCTGCTGTGCAGTTATGTGGTTCCTTTCAAGCTTTGGCATCCAGGATGGCGCATTCGGACTTGTTGACACAGAAAACAGCTTACTTGCAGTAATCGGATCTGCAATCGCAGTTATCTTTGCACCACTTGGATTCGATACATGGCAGGCAGTAGCATCATCACTCTCAGGCTTTGTAGCAAAAGAGGGTATCGTTTCAACAATGGGTGTGCTCTCAGGACTTGGAGAGGTAGAGGAGTATGCAGTAAGCATGCATGATCAGTTTGCAGCATTCTTCCCAACGACAATGGTAGCAGTATCATTCTTGCTGTTCAACCTGTTTGACTCACCATGTCTTGCAGCTATCTCAACAACAGCAAAGGAGCTTAACAACCGTAAGTTCTTCTGGTTTACAATCATATTCCAGAACGTTTCAGCTTACTGTGTAACACTTATGTTCTACCAGATTGTGGGACTTTGCATAGGTGAGGTAGCCTTCAACTTCTGGACAGTAGTTGCATTTGTACTCCTTGCAGGTGTATTATACTTATTGTTCAGAAAAGACCCTAATAAGGCAACAGTAAAGAGCACTTCATTTGCGGCATCAAACGTGTAATAGATGTTTAAATGAGAATCAATTTGGAATTTAACACAGCAGACCTCATAGCAGTCATAGTTCTTCTATGCCTGCTGGGGCTTGCCGTAAAGATAATAATAGGATTTTTCAAGGAAAAGAAATAATGCAGTAGTATATTTAGTAGCATTTGTAGTGAATAGGAGATGATGACATGCTGGCTGATATCATTGTAATTGCAATTCTCGTAGTGATAGTTGCACTTGTAATCAGGACAATAATCAAATCAAAGAAAGCAGGCAAGAGCCTGCAGTGTGGAATGGACTGCAGCCATTGCAAGGGCTGTCATTAATCCACGGCATGGTGTGTATGAAGCACAGGATGGGCATTTCATGGAAATAACTCATCTGCCGCTTAAGCTGCATCTGCCGGCATCGGTAACGATAGGAGGATGTATGTCGAAAGAAGCAATAGAGCAAAAAGAGGTAATCGTTGGCAAGCTAAAGGACAGCGGATGCAGGATTACAAAGCAGAGACTTATTTTACTTGATGTAATCCTTGAGGGCGAGTGCGGAAGCTGCAAAGAGATATATTACCGGGCATCAAAGATAGACCACTCTATCGGGACTGCTACGGTGTATCGAATGATCAATACGCTCGAAGAGATTGGAGCGATTGACCGCAAAAATATGTATAGAGTGCAGGTGTCATAAGCCTGGTTTTATGAGGCACCCCACCGGTTCGGTGGGGTGCTTTGGAGTATTATATTACAGTAATTGCATTTTTTAGAAAAATCCGCTATACTATAAAAGAATATAACCGATTAATTAATTGGAAAGAGGGGGATATATAATGACAGCACTTAGACAGAGCGCCATAATGGAACTTGAAAAAATACCGGAAGATAAATTATCATTTGTGATACAGATTATGCAGGGGGTAAATGGATTATATGATGATTCAAATAGGGAAAAGAAGGCTGCATTTGCAAGACTTGAAAAATTGCGAAAAAAAGGAACCGTTGTTGATGATGCTGCTGAATTAGCATCTTATAGGGAAGAAAAGTATGGTAAATAGAAGCACACTAAGAAATAAAAAATCTTAGTATGCTTTTTTTATACCCAAAATATGAAAAAAGATAAAAAACACTTGACATATAGGTGTAAGTAAGATATATTTAACTCAGGTTAGAGATAACTAACACGAAAGGAGCCAAAATGTGCCAGGAAGTATTTCAGATTGCTATGAGCATGGATTTAAAGAGCGTGGAAATGCAGCTTGCCCTCCAGTGTGCCCCACTAATTACAGGAGCGAGAATTTCAAATATGCTCATGATAGACAGCGTTGATGAGAGTGCCATGAGAGTGATTCTGAGGGCTTCCGGGATATCGCATTTCAGGCTCGCAGCAAGGAATGAGAAAACCGCCTTCCTCTTATTCCACAGGAGCCTCTTAGAAGCGTATCTGAATAATTCAGAGGCTTTGGACATACTAAAGAAAGCGGGATATGAGGATTTTTCATTCGGCAAGATATTACTTAGATTCAAAAAACGCTACGAAGCGTATCTGAATGATGAACACAAGCAGTTTCCACATGAGATGGGGCTTTTGCTGGGATATCCGATAGAGGATGTGAGAGGCTTTATAGAGCATAACGGATGCGGCTGCCTGTATTCAGGATATTGGAAGGTGTACCGCAACGTACCACTCAAAAAGAAGATGTTTGAGGATTTTGAAAAGGCGAAGGAAAGTGTCATACAGCTATTGGCCGAGGATATAGATATGAGGCTGATACTGGAAATATATAAAGAAGAACCGCAGCAGATAGCGGTATAGGAGGAATTAAAATGAGCAAAATCAGTGTAGTTTATTGGTCACAGTCAGGCAATACAGCAGCAATGGCAGAGGCAGTTGCAAAGGGTGTCACAGATGCCGGAAAGGAAGCAGAAATCGTATTCGTAAGCAGAGCTTCAATAGATGAGCTTAAATCAGAGACAGCATTCGCACTCGGATGCCCTGCAATGGGTGCAGAGGTACTTGAGGAGGGCGAGATGGAGCCGTTTGTCACAGAGCTTGAGGGCTGCGTGGCAGGCAAGACTATTGGTCTGTTTGGTTCATACGGATGGGGCGATGGTGAGTGGATGCGCGACTGGGTAGAGCGAATGACAGCAGCCGGAGCTACAGTAGTAGGCGGCGAGGGTGTTATCTGCCAGGATGCACCGGACGATGATGCAAAGACAGCCTGCGAGGAGCTTGGAAAGAAGCTGGCAGCGGTATAAGCAAATCAGAACTATAGCGTGGCCGCGACAACAGGAATGGCCACAAAACAAAATGATAGATCACCAAATATTTGGTTTTCTATAAATATATTTTATCTCCGCAAAGTATAAACTTTGCTCCTAGTGTAAATCTGGGCCGGCGAACTTCCCATTCGCCGGCCCGCTCTCTTTTTAATGACATTTGGGCTATTGCATTGTATGGAGTTATTATTATATAATATATATGTCATAGGTTATAAATATAAGAGTATTAGGGAGGAGGAAGAAAATAATACCTAAACCTTTCTGCCTGGGAGAACAGAAAGGAGAATATGATGGCTGACAAAAAAGCAATTATAGATGAAACGCAATTTGAAGCTCAGTATGATGCAGAAGCGAAATTGCTATTAGCACAGAAACCATTTCTAGCAAATATTTTAGTGCGTACAGTAAAGGATTATATGGGATTAAATCCATGTGATGTTGAGAAGCTTATAGAAGGAGAACCTTATATAAGCACAATACCGGTCGAGCCAGGATTTACAAATTCAGTGCAGATTAAGGGGATGAATTCTGAAAATAAGGTTCGAAATGAAGGGGTTGCATATTTTGATATATTATTTTATGTGCGTACATCAGATGGATTATCAAAGGTAATAATCAATATTGAGGCACAAAAGTCTGAACCAATAGATTATGATGTTGAAATGAGAGGTCTGTATTATGCGATTAGAGAGGTTTCATCGCAGTTGGACAGAGAGTTTGATTCTCAGAATTATAATGATATCAAGAAAGTATATTCGATTTGGATTTGTATGAATGAAAAGAATAATATGCTGGAAAAGATATATCTAACAAAGAATGATATTATAGGAATATCACGATGGAAAGATATGTATGAGATTGTTAATGTTGTGATTATTAGACTGGCTAAAACATTGGACTTGCAAACAGAACATGAACTTCATCGGTTTCTTGGTGCTTTATTTCTGCCAGAACTAAGTGCTGAGGAAAAAAACGATATGCTGGAGAATGAGTTTGATATCAAAATGGAAGGTGACAGAAAGGAGTTGTTGAAATCTATGTGTAATCTTAGTCAAGGAATAAAAGAACAAGGAATCGAACAAGGAATCGAACAAGGACGAAGAGAAGAGCGAATTTCTACATTGGTGACCTTCTTCAAAAATGATGGTACTGTAGCTGCAGCAAAACAAATGCTTAATTCGTCAGATGAAGACATTAAGATTGCTAAGGAACGTCTTTCGATGATTGAAGAGTAAAGATACAAGAAAACACCTCTATTGCAGTGCAATGGAGGTGTTTTTTTGCTATTGCCTAATCAGAAAGAATGTAATAAAAAATTCGCAGATTATTACAATCTGCGAAAATCACCTCGGTTAAAAACACTAAATATATAATAAAACTTTAGTCATTTTATGTCAACTATTGTATCTTTTTTTGTATCTTTTTACATTTTTAAGGGAATATTGGGATGTATTTTATATATTTTTTATTTTTAGATGGTCAAAATTGTGGTCAGAAATAAATTAAATTATATTGACATTATATATCCGATTTGGGTATAATAACAAAAAAAGTAACCAAATTGGATATATTTTTTATGGGAGGTTTGTTATTATGAACATTAAGGAAATACGAAATACTACCGGCCTTTCGCAACGTAGTTTTTCAAAGATGTTCAATATACCAATAAGTACATTGCAAAAATGGGAGCAGGGAGAAAGCTCGCCTACTCCTTATATTATAAAATTAATTGCCAACCAGTTACCGATAGATAATGATAATATGTGTAAAATTGAAGATAATAACGGTAAGATTTATTATTATAACAGAGACGCTGGGTATTTAATTGATTCAATAGGTACAAAAATCAAGATAGGTGAAGATCTTGATGGTGTTAAGGAAAAAAATCTTTCATTATATGTGGCTGATTTGTTTGAATCCTATTATGAAATAGTTGATAAATTTAATCGTGACTGTAGACTTGATAAAACAGAAGATATTATATGGAGTTAATATTCTTCTTCCTATAAATTATATATATACATATATATTTTAAGGAGGAAACAGACATGTCAAGAAGAGGAACCAACATCAGAAAGAGAGCCGACGGACGCTGGGAGGGGCGCTACTACATAGTAGACACAGCCGGCAGTAAAAAGTGCAAATCGGTATACGGCCACAGCTATAAGGAAGTAACAGAAAGGCTGCTTACAGCAAAAGCTGCTTCACTTAATCAAACAGCAGCCCACAAGCAGTCCGCTATCACCGTAAAAGAAGTTGCTGAGAAATGGCTTGAAAGTATAGCATCCAGCCGGAAGTGCTCTACCATTCAAAAGTATTCTACTATATACAACAAATATATCAAACCGAACTGGGGAGAAAGCGTCATAGATCAGTTAAATCAGAATGAAATACTCAAGGAGCTGCCTGAGACAGCCGGTGAGAGCATTACAAAGAGCATACTTTGTATATTCAACTCTATCCTTGCATATGGAGCTGCCACATATGGCACCGGAGAAATTCATCTGTCATACAGGGCAAAACGTTCATCCGTCACATCCTCAAACAACATAAATACAATCAATACAACAGACCAGCAAAAGCTAACCGAGTATCTTCTTACCGAGCTTGATATCTATAAGCTCGGTATTTTATTGTGCCTTTTTATGGGGCTGCGTTTAGGAGAAATTTGTGCCCTAAAATGGGAAGATATCGACATGATTAGTCGCACTCTGCATGTCAATCGCACAGTGCAGAGACTTCCGGTAGATACGGTACACACATCCGGTTCATCACAAAATAACCACACAGCCACGAGAAAGACTTCTTTATATATAGATTCACCTAAGACTTCACATTCACTTCGTGAGATTCCTATCCCGGACTTTATATATGACAAGCTGTCAGATTATTATAACACTTCAATAAAAGGTGACTCTTATTTTCTAAAGAAAAATCAGCCTATGGATCCCCGCACTTATCAGAATAGATTTCATATCTATTTAAGAGAAGCAGGTATCGGGAATACTCACTTTCATGCTCTGCGCCACACCTTTGCCACAAACTGTATCAGCAGCGGCGCCGACGCTAAGAGTGTAAGTGAGATTCTTGGACATTCCAATGTAAATATTACATTGAATCGCTATGTGCATCCAAATCTGGAGACCAAGCGCTCCGCAATCAATTCTATAGTTATCCCATAAATGGTCAGAAAAATGGTCATATTTATATGAAATGCTTATTTTATACATAAGGGAGGTTGGATTTCGCAGATTGTAATAATCTGCGAAATCCAACCTCCCCTTTAATGTAGTGTTTCACCCGGAGGCAGCAAATGAGCATACATCTTTACAAACACAACGAAGATGCATATAGAGCAGTCGAAACCATGCTGGAGGAAAAGCAGATGGCAGCCGTCATCCATCCGACCGGCACGGGCAAGTCGATGATAGCTTTCAAGATCGTGGAGCAGCATCCACACAAACACTTTCTATGGCTATCGCCAAGTGAGTACATCTACAAGACACAGCTTGAGAACATAGACACACAGTTCTCAAACATAGAATACATGTCATACAGCAGGCTCATGAAGCATGAGGACAGCATAGACACCCTGCACCCTGACTATATCATACTCGATGAGTTCCACCGCTGTGGAGCCGCAGAGTGGGGCAAGAGTGTGAGAAAGCTTCTGGAAGCATATCCGAAGGCAAAGCGCCTGGGACTCTCAGCGACAAACATACGCTATCTGGACAACCAGCGCAATATGGCAGAGGAGCTCTTTGAGGGCAATATAGCCTCAGAGATGACACTCGGAGAAGCAATCGTGAGGGAAATACTTCCGGAGCCTAAATATGTGATAGCCATGTATTCATACAAGAAAGAGCTCGAACAACTGAAAAAACGAATCGAGGGCTTATCAAACCCGGGACTTGTATCGGAAAACGAAAAGCTTCTAGAGCAGCTAAAGCGTGCACTCGAGCAGGCAGACGGCCTCACAGAGGTCTTTGCCAGACAGATGACAAAGCCGGATGGCAAATACATAGTATTCTGCTCGGGCAGAGAGCACATGGATGAGATGAAGGAGCAGGCTGCCGACTGGTTTAGCAAGGTGGACAAAAAGCCACACATATACACAGCGTACTACAACGATGCATCAACCAGCAAAGCCTTTGCAGAATTCAAAAAGGACACAGGAAGCCACTTAAAGCTCCTCTACTGCATAGACATGCTGAACGAGGGCATACATGTGGACGATGTGGACGGAGTAATACTGCTTCGCCCTACGGTGTCACCAATCATCTATCTGCAGCAGATAGGCAGAGCCCTGTCAGCAGGAAGCAAAAACCAGCCGGTCATCTTTGACCTGGTCAACAACTTCGATAGTCTATACTGCATAGACTGCCTGAAAAACGAAATGCAGGAAGCATTTTTACTGTATCCTGACACTCACTCGCCAAGAGAGCACTTTGACGACAGATTCCGCATCATAGACGAGACCAAGGACAGCAGAGAGATATTTATGCGCCTGCAGGAAAATCTGGGGAGTGCATGGGACACATACTATGAGGCAGCAAAGCAGTGGTATAAGGAAAATGGAAATCTCAAGATACCAAAGAGCTATGTCACTGAGTCAGGACTCACACTGGGAGCATGGATAAACACCCAGAGGCGTGTGAAGTCAGGCAATATATCCGGAAATCTCACATGGGAAAAGATACAAAAGCTAAACGACATAGGCATGATATGGGATGTCACGGACTCAAGCTGGCAGGAGGTACTGGAGGAACTTAAAAGCTACCGCAATACCTACGGCAATCTGGACATCAAGGCCAAATACGTATCGCCTACAGGCTTTAGGCTAGGCTCATGGATCAACAACATGCGCTTCAAGGTAAAAAAATATGGCATAGAGCAGGCTCTTACCGATGAGCAGAGAAAAGAACTCGAGGAGCTTGGCATGATATGGGACCACAACAAGCAGAAGTGGGAAGAGTACTTCAGTGCAGCCAAAGCCTACTACAAGGAGCATGGAAATCTCGAAGTACCTGCAAAATACGTCACAGCAGACGGCATACCGCTTGGACGGTGGCTGTCAAACCAGACCAATAGCCACTCAATGACAGACGAGCAGCTACAGCGCCTGCAGAGCATAGGCTACAGGTTAGAAAGCAAGACCGCTATACAGTGGAACAGAAAGTTTGAGCTTGCGAAAACATATTACGAGAAAAACGGCAATCTGGACGTACCGGTATCATACTCCATAGACGGAGTGAAGCTGGGGCGCTGGATATCAAATATCAGATGTAAAAGAAAAAACCAGAAGGCCAGCGGCATGGTGCTCGACACAGAGCGCATAGCAAGGCTCGACAGTATAGGAATGAACTGGAAATAGGGTAATCAAAAAATACAGGGAGACACAGAAAAAATGTACAGAAAGAAAGGAAGAGGCTGGACAAAGCATATAGACTTTATGCTCATGGATGTCCTGTGTATGCAGATAGCATTCATAGTCTCATACATATGGCGCTTTGGACTTGGCAATCCATACATAGATAAAGACTACAGGATACTGGCAGTGGCATTTCTACTCATAGATTTCTTCGTGGAAATAGTATTCGATGCCTTCAAAAACGTGTTGAAGCGTGGCTATCTGGATGAATTTCTAGTTACATGTAAGCATGTTGCACTTGTGGAAATATTAACGACCTTCTTCCTGTTTACCACACAGATGGGTGAGATATATTCGCGGGCGTCATATTACATCATGATTCCGGTCTATGTGCTAATAGCGTATATAGGCAGGGTAGTACTAAAGAAAATTATCAAAAAAATAAGCTTTGCCACATCCAAAAAATCACTCTTAGTCGTAGCTCCGGAAAAGTTCCTTCGGGAGACACTTCACGGACTAAAGGAAAAGAGCTTTGGATATACACAGATTGTGGCAGCGGCAACAGATGCCGACATGAAGGGCAAAACAATATGCGAGATACCAATCGTTACAAACCATGACGGGATAGTGGACTACGCCTGTGAGGAATGGGTGGATGAGGTGCTTATCCCACCGTGTGCGGAGAGCGAATATCCCTACGAAATGGCAGACATATTCCTTGAGATGGGCATAGCTGTTCACAGAGGCATCACTAAAAACAAGGCTATGTCAGGCAATTTCAATCAGATAGAAAAAATAGGTGACTACACAGTCATCACAGCAAGTATGAACTATGCGAGCACATCACAGCTTGTTGCAAAAAGAGCAATGGATATACTTGGTGGACTGGTTGGCTGTCTTATAACAATGCTTGTAACCATATTTGTTGCTCCGGCAATCTATATCGCATCGCCGGGACCGATTTTCTTCTCACAGGAGCGAATCGGCAGAAACGGAAGAAAGTTTAAGATGTACAAATTCAGAAGCATGTACATGGATGCCGAGGAGCGAAAGAAGGAGCTCATGGCACAAAACAAGGTGAGCGACGGAATGATGTTTAAGATGGACTTCGACCCGCGAATCATAGGCAACAAGATACTACCGGATGGAACAAAGAAAACCGGCATAGGACAGTTTATCAGGAAGACATCAATAGATGAGCTGCCGCAGTTTTGGAATATCCTCAAAGGTGACATGAGTCTGGTAGGAACACGACCACCAACACTCGATGAGTGGGAGAAATATGAACCTCACCATAGAGCCAGAATGTCATTCAGACCGGGACTGACCGGGCTGTGGCAGGTGAGTGGCAGGAGTAATATCACGTACTTTGAGGAAGTGGTGAAGCTGGATACTCAGTATATAGGTGAGTGGAGCCTGAGAAATGATTTTAAGATTATTTTTCAGACAATTAAAAGTGTGTTTATGAATGATGGAGCAATGTAGATACACATGTATATATAAAAGTATATTGAATTATATCAAGTATGAAAATATGACCGTATTTTTAATGAATGGAGAGGAAGTAAAGATTTAGATGTCAGTTGTGTTGTCGATATGCATAGTTGTATATGAAAATTATGAAGAAGCTAAAAAAGCTATAAATTCTATGGAAAAATGTACTTCTCATGACTTGAAAAAAAAAATATATGTTGTTGATAATGGCGCAAATGTGTCTGAAAAAACATTGGTTGAGGATTTTAAGATGTATATAAGAAATATACGTGATGCTGAGTATATTGATGCTGGCGAAAATCTTGGTTTCGGAAAGGGACATAATAAGATTTTAAATTGTATTGATAGTGAATATCATGCGATTGTTAATCCAGATATCCTTTTCTGTGAGGATGCATTTAGTAAGATAGTTAATTGGATGAATCAACATAATGAGATTGGAATGACCATTCCATTAATTACAGATGAAAATGGCAATAGACAAGACGTATATAGAAAAGAGCTTACTTTATTTGATATGTTTAACAGAATGTTTCTTAAAGGATTATTTAAGCGTAGATTTAATGAACATATTATGAGAAATATGGATTATACAAGACCATTTCAAGTTCCATTTGGACAGGGGAGTTTTTTAGTAATAAGAACAAAATTATTTAAGAACTTAGGTGGATTTGATGATAATTTTTTTATGTATGTAGAAGACGCAGATTTATGTAAACGTGTGAATCAGGTTTCAAAATTGATGTATTATCCAAAAGCAAAGGTAATTCATAGATGGGAAAGAGGGTCACATTCAAATAAAACACTTTTTAAATATCATGTTGAAAGTACAAAATACTATTTTAAAAAGTGGGGATGGAAAATAGTTTGATCGGGAGAAAATAATGATAAAAAATGTAATTACAATAAATGATTTTAATTATTCTCAAGGTGGGGCATCTAAAGTAGCCATAGATACTGCAAATATGTTAGCTGAATGTGGTATTAATAGTATTTTTATATCGGCTGTATCAGATGATAGTAAAAGCACATTGAGTAATAAAATAATTCAATATAGATTTAATGGTATAGAATTTCTGAAATATAAGAATAAGATTAAAGGAATGCTTGATGGTTTAAGATTTAGAAAATTTACAAAGTTTGTTGAAAATGTGATTGAAAAGTATAATCCGGAGGAAACTATTATTCATGTACATGGATGGACTAAGGCTTGTTCTTCAGATTTTTTTACAATACTTAAAAAAAATAAATATAAAACATTCCTTACTTTACATGAGTATTTTTCGTTTTGTTGTACTGGTGCATATTTCAATTATAAAAAAAATGTTGCATGTAATAAAAAAGGATGCAGTATTGATTGTTTATTAAGTAATTGTGATTCACGTAATTATATATTTAAGATATATAGATATATACGTGAGTTACAATATAGAAGGGACATAGATTTTAATTATATTAATACTATATTTATCAGTAAGTTTGAAAAACATATAGTTGAGAAACAATTTAATGTACATAATTCATTTATTATTGAAAATCCGATTATGCCATTAAAAAAATCTAATAATCAAAAAGATTATGATTTTATATATGTTGGACGAACATCAAAAGAAAAGGGAATAGACATTTTTATTAAGATGGCAGAACGACTAACTGACAAAAAATTTTTGATCGTAGGTAATTATGAATCAAAATTAAATAATGTATTTATAACTGGATGGGTATCAGAGAAAGAGGTTGATAATTATTTGAATAGATCAAGGATACTAGTATTTCCGTCGTTATGGCCAGAAACTTTTGGGCTAAATGTAGTGAGAGCTTTAAATGCTGGAATTCCATGTCTAGTTTCATCAAATACAGCAGCAGAGGACTATGTAATTGAAGGAGAGAATGGATTTATTTTTGAACAGGGAGATATTATAGATTTAATAAATAAAGCTTCATTAACTTATAATTTAACTCCGTTTGGAAAAACTTTAGATGATAATTATATTCAGAAGATAATTGGAGCATTTAATGAAAATTAGAATTAAAAAAAATGATATATCTTTAATAATTGCTTTTATGACAATTTTATTTTGGGATTTAATAGAACAAAACTTTCCGAATTTCCAGTTTGTTATTTTAGGATTATTATTGATATACAATATAGGAAGAATAAAAAAATATATAAATGGAAGATTTGTTTTAATTTTTACAATCATATTTTTACATGGAACAATAAATTGTATTTTAGGAAACAATAGATTTACAACATTTATAATACAATTAGGATCTATTATTGTAAGTTATTTGGCATTTTCTTGTGCAATTGATAAGTGTAAATACAGAAAGATATTTGGATATTATTGGAAAACGGCATTTATTATGTCAATTTTTGGATGTCTTGAGATTTTCTTTTCGATGATTAATGCATCAATAGCTACTAGAATTCCTTTGCTATTTATTAATACAACATTTACAAGTAAGGTTGTTGGTGTTTTTCCAAGAATAGCGGCTCTTTGTAATGAACCGTCATTTTTAGGATACTTCCTAGCACCAGCAGTATTTTTAATTGTTTATAGTTTTATAAACAAGAAATCTGAGTATATCACTTTCAATGAAAAAAAACGTTTTATTCAAGCTATATGCATTTTAACAGTATATTTAATGACATTTTCAACAGTTTCATATATGGGGCTTATATTTATGTTTATTATTATATGGCTAGATAAAGGTATATCATGGCAAAAAATTATTATTCCTATTTTAGCTGTTTTTTGTGTTTTGTTTTTATATATTAAGGTTCCTGATTTTAAAATGAGAGTTGATGATACATACAATATTTTTTTCCAAGACAATTCTGATACTGGAAGTATAAATTTGAGTTCATATACGTATTATGCAAATTTTAATGTTGTTGATAAATCAATTAGATATACATATGGTTTAGGTACTGGTTTGGGCTCATATAGATATCTTTTTGATATGTATAATATTGGCGCATGGGGAAATTCAGGGTTGAATCTTAATCGAGAAGACGGTAATTCTATGATGTTTAGGGTTGGCGCAGAGCTTGGAATATTTGGAATTCTAGGGATATGCGTTTTCCTGTTAAAATATCTTCCGAGGGATAAAGAGAAAAAGGTTTTTGCTTATGCATTATTATCATTATTTTTTATGATTATAATGCGAATGGGCAATTATACACATGGTGGTATATGGTTATACATTGTTTTATATATAAAATTATTTAGGGAATGTAATAATAGAAAATTAGCAGAAAATAGGAAAAGTGGATAATAAAATCAGTAATTGCTTTATGAATTATTAGAGAGGATTTTGAATATAGATTTATATATCGTGCCAATGTTTTCTAAAAATAAAAAATATGTAAGCGATGTATAATCGCACGGTTTGTCGCCACCGACTTTTCATGAGATAATCACTTCAGGAGTGAGGACATCTCTGGAACAGCTACATTTGTAGTTGGAGCCGTTTGCTCTAACTGTGATTGATTCCGGTTGAATTCACTCTGAATAACCTTTAGGAGTGAATTACTATGAGTTCAAAAAGACTGCACTACTCTGATGAAAAGTGGCTGGACCTGATTAGCGAATGCCGGTCAAGCGGGCTCTCTGACAAGGACTGGTGCATGGAGCACCAAATCGGAATCAGTACTTTTTATTACCATGTCAAACGACTTCGCAATAAAGCATGCAGTATTCCACCAGCTGCTGTCGGTGCCGTGATTCCCTGTCAGAAGCAGGAAGTTGTGGAACTGAATTTCAATCCTGTATCTGAATTACCAATGAATTGTAGTTCAGAGGAGATTACTGCAACTGCGATTAAAATCTCAATGCATGGAATTCAGATTGAAATCACCAATGCTGCGGCAGAGTCTACAATCGTTCAAACACTAACGGCTCTGCAAAAGTTATGTTAGGCGACCTGTCCGGTGTTTCCAAGATTTTTGTAATCACCGGCCGCACCGATATGAGAAAGAGTTTTGATGGACTCATGGCTATCGTGCGGGACAGCTACGACCTCGACCCATACTCCAATGCCCTGTTTCTCTTTTGCGGAAGAGACTGCCGAAAAATCAAGGCTTTACACTTCGACAAGGATGGTTTTGTCCTGATGCAAAAAAGATTAGATGGAAGCGGTCGTTTCCAGTGGCCACGCAATGCCTCGGAAGCACGCCAGCTTACAAGGCAGGAATTCCGATGGCTCATGGAAGGTCTGTCAATCGATCAGCCCAAGGCAATCAAAGCTGGAAGCCGAAAAAAAGACTTCTGATGTTTGTACAAAACAGAGAAAAATAAAAACTTTTTTCTGGTCATAAAGCGACTCATACCAGGCTTATCAACAGCATTTTTTCTATTTTCGTTCCACCTGTGGAATACGAAACGGATTCCTCCCGTTTTCTTATTCCACGGTGGATATCTAACCTGAAAATCCGGAATTATCCATTGAATTACAGGTTCTCAGGTTAGATATCCACAGGATTTTATTGGTCAAAATGACCATGCATAAAATCAGCCGGTTTGCGAAAAACCTGATTTATTTTTATAATAACAGTAGAAATAAACAGGTGGTAAATCATGTCAAACAGCAGCAACCGGCAAAGTGATATCAACACTTTTCTGACAATCATTGAACAACAGAATAATACGATTGCGCTCCTCACAAAAAACGGCGAGGACATGCAGAATACCATCCGGGATCTGCGCCAGACCATTGCAAATCTGGAAGAAACCATTGCCGAGTTAAACCGGAGATTCTTTGGTATTTCAAGCGAGCATTCCAAAAATATCTCTTTGCCAGCAGATGAGGAGTCTGATATGGCTGAAGATATATCAGAGGATGATGCAAAGGAGCCACCGGCCAAAACCCAAAAGAGTTCAAAACCTCGCAAGCCAAAGGCTTCCCGAGAAGAACTTTATGCTTCGCTTCCGGTCTGTGAAGTCAAATGTCCACTGCCGGATGATCAGAAGTTTTGTCCGGACTGTGGTACCCCGCTTGAACCTATGGGATACACATTTGTCAGGGAGGAATTAAGAGTAATCCCTGCAAAACTGTTCCGGGTCCGTTACCTTCAGCAGAAGATGCGCTGTCCCGGCTGTCATGAAGAAGATGAAACAACGATTGTTGCAGCACCTGCTCCAGCGTCTCTGTTTCCACACAGTCCGGCATCACCATCCCTTGTAGCAATGATTATGTACCGGAAAGCGGGACTTTATCTTCCGTTTTATCGGCAGGAGATGGATTTTGGCATGAGTGGTGTTCCCATTCCCCGTGAAACACAGGCTCGCTGGTTTATCAAAGGAGCTCTTGAATATCTGGAGCCGATTTACAGCCGGCTGCATGAGGAACTCTTAAGAAGAGACCTTATTCACGCAGACGAAGTTCCATGTCAGGTATTGCATGAGGATGGCCGAAAGGCAACTCAGAAATCCTACATGTGGATTTATCAAAGTGGAAGCGATGGGAAGCCTCCGGTGGCACTGTATGAATATCAGCCAGGCCGGGCAAGCGTCTATCCGATTGAATTCCTGAAAGGCTTTCATGGAATGATACAGTGCGATGGTTATGCAGCATACGGATGCATTGAAGATGTAATTCTTATCTGCTGTCTGGCTCATGCACGCCGTAAATTTTTTGATGCCGTTCCAAAAGGAAGGCAAAAAAGAATCCGGCTTCTGGATATCAACTCGGAGCAGGCACTGGATGAACCCATTTCTACAGAGGAAGATGAAAATCTGCTTCCTGCTGAAAAAGGAGTCGCCTTCTGCAATCGTCTGTTCTTCAAGGAACGTTTGTATAAGGAGTTATCTCCGGAAGAAAGAAAAGCAAAACGTCTTGAAGAAGAAACACCAATCTGGGATGAATTCTGGTCCTGGATTGACACGCTGGATCCATCCGGAGGAAGCAAACTGGAGAAAGCGGTTAAGTATGCCTTGAATCATAAGGAATCGTTAATGAATTATCTTCTGGATGGAAGATGTGAAATTTCAAACAATTCCGCTGAGCGAAAGGCAAAGGTTTACGCCACCGGGCGTAAAAACTTCCTGTTTCACGACTCTGTTGACGGTGCGAAAGCAACTGCAATCGTTATGAGTCTTGTCGAGACAGCAAAAGCAAACAACCTGAATGCTTACAAGTATCTGTACACCCTGCTTCTGTATATGCCGGACTACAAAAATGAGCCCGCAGGCATAGAACAGCTGCTACCGTGGAGTACATTTGTACAGGATAAGTGTTCCGGAATCATAGATGATAGCCTGGAACTTCCAGAGAATCGTGGGAACCTGCCAATTTAGGGTTCCCTGGTTCGGATACCCGTGTGGTTATTCATCGCTTACAAAAATATTACTAAAATATAGTTATGTGAATTTAGTTAGTTTCGGCTTTAGAGGAGAAAATTTATAATGATTAATAGTTGTATTGTCGCAGGAATAGTAGTTTTATATAATCCGGTGATTGGAGAAGTACTTGAAAATATTAATTCCTATATTGATGATTTGGATTTCCTTTATTGTATTGATAATTCTGATAAAACTAGAACAGAATTTGATACAAAAGATAAAATTAGTTATATTCCATTGGGAAAAAATACAGGATTGGCTAATGCATTATCAATTGGATGTGATGTAGCCATTAAAAATGGAGCAGAAATTTTGGTTACAATGGATCAAGATACTTTTTTGGGTCAATCATTTTTCTTATGGGTTTAGCCCCAATGTTTTAGGTTATCGCCATCCTGCCGCCATCCTTGACAGGTCAAAAAATAAATGCTGTG
>ONHG01000036.1 GCA_900317585.1 uncultured Lachnospiraceae bacterium
AATGGCTTTTTTAGACTGACTGGAATTGGCTTTTTGTAGCCGACTTTAATTGGCTGATTCTAAGCGACTGCGGGTGGTTGATTCTGCCCGACCCTAACACTTCTTCAATATACGTACTTTTATCTAAAAAAGACAGAAAGGTATTATCTTCTGTTACATAAGTCACGTTACTTTCATTATATTTTGTCTTTTTTAAGAGTTGATATGTCAAAAAACTATAAAAAGTATCTTTCTCACAATTCTCTGGTATCTGAACAGCATCTAGATGAATTATTGTGAAATGACTAAAGCAATCACTTTCGTGTATAATACTAATTGCTTTTTTAGCTAATTCGGTTTTTCCTGTACCAGAATCTCCCAACATAAAAATGTTGCGATATATATTAGAAGTTGATAAATAATCTATAATTTGTTTTTCTTCTTCTCTTTCATAGTAGTCTAAGTTTGTTATATTAATTTTAGGCATATTTCCTCCCTGGAAGCGTAATTCATTCAGTATAGTTCCGACGATGGATAACTAAGAATTATCCTTTAACCACATTATACTATATAACGTGCTAATTTTCATTCTTATTTTACAAAAAATGTACACTACATATAAAAACAGCCAAGCTGGTGCTACCCACTTATGCAGTAGCACCAACCGCCTTTAACGATACCTCTTTTCACTTCTCCTTGCTATTTCCTCATTACAGAATGCTTCACGATTGATACTAATCTCCGCCTTAACACATTCTTCCTGCCATACCTTACAAGCCTCTTCATACTGCCGCTTCTCCTCACGCACCGCAAAAAGCTCTGTAAAGAATTCCGCAGCATTGGCATATCCGGCATCCCAAAGCACTTTTGAAAGCTCAGCCTTCATCTTCTCCACCTTTTTATCCAACAGTGTAATCCTCTCCTGCAATTCCTTCCTCTGCTTCTGCTTGAATACTCCGGTACATTCAGACAGCTCAATCTCCAGATTGCCCCGCTCCTGTTCAACCGCAAAGATTTCCTTATTCCTACGCTTCAATTCTGTATCCAGTTCCATAATCACCGGATACTTAGACAGCAATAACGGTTCCTCCGGCTTCTTAGGAAGCTGTACCTTTTCCCGAATCTCAACCGCCTGTTCAGGCTCCTCCTCCAACACTGGAACCTCTTTCTCCACAACCTTCTCATGAACCACATCCACAATCTTTTCAGCCACTTTAGCTGCTACAAGTAATACTTTTGATATCAGCAATTCCAATGCCTTAATTGCAAGTCTGATAATCTCAGCCAGAAAAGACGGATTATTCCCATATAATTCAATGGAACGTTTAACTTCCTCCGATATCTTTTCTCTCTTCACGCCCAAGATATCCTCTTCTGCAACACCTGAAATCAATGCTCTGTCCACAGTCTGATTCCATCTTACACGCTCCATATTGTCAGCTTCTATCTCTGCTGCCTTAGGATTGTTTTTACCAATCTTCTTGGTAGCAAGATACATTCCATTCCTGTCAAATACATGGAGCTTATCTTCTTCATTTATGGCACAGATATTAATCAGATCCGTGTATAAACGCTTTACCTCGTCCAGAAATCCATCAGCCTTAAATAGCTCGTTTTTCGTAGTAAACAGATTCCGCTCATACACTTCCCCCTTCTTGATAACCCTGCACTTTTTAAGGATGTTCCCTGCTTCATCCAAGATTTCCTTCTTGGTACGCCGGTGCTTACCCTTTTCGTCATAAAACATATTTCTGGTGGCAATCTTCTCAATTGGCTTATCCAGAAGCTGACGCTCTGCAAATATCAGATGAATGTGGTAATTAGTCTTACGCTTGTTATGATGCAATGCTGAGATACACTCCACTTTATATTTCTGCTTAAAATGGTCTGTAAATCGCTTCAACAGATACTCCGGTTCATAATGCACAAAGGACTCCGGCAAAGCTATAATCAGCTCCCTCGCTTCAATACACTTTCCCTCGGTTCCTTTTTTCTGAAAACATTCCTGATTACACTTAGCCAACTCCCTCCAAAAGCTCCGGTCCGGAATCGTAGTATAGGTAGCATACAGATTTTCCTGCTTTGCCTTACTTGAAATATAAGTAATTCTGCCTGATACATTAGTCAGCTTATTCATCTGTACAAATGAATTTCTTGGCATTCTAATCATCTCCCTTCTATTGCATAATGTGAGTGGATGCATAGGCATCCGTTTACGAACCCACCGCCGTATCCGGCGTAATATCCCCCTGCAAGGGCGAAATACACAGAGTACAAAACGAAGTTTTGTGCGATGGGTGTATTTCGCTCTGCGAGGCTTAGCCCTCGCTTAAGCGCACGAGGGCTGATAAAGAAATTTGTCTTAAACTCAAAAAAGAAAAAGCCACATACCTTCAAAAAGATACATGGCTTCAACTAAGCTAATAACTATATTAAATTGGCTACAATTTGTGCCGTTTCCGGCACCACTTGTTTCTTCTGTAATTGCGGCTACAATTACTTCCACAAATGATGCTACAACACACCTATCTGTAAAAGTTCTATAGCCATCTGCTATCAATCACCACAGAAACTGAAATCAAGCAACTCGTTTAATTCCGGCTCTATTTCATGCTTCTTCACATCTTCTTCCGTGTAATTCCGATTGTCACGAGTAGTTTCACTAACCATAGCTTCTGGTCCTTGCTCCGGTTCCTTCACGGATGTTGCTCCCTGCCCCGACATCTGCATTCCCATCATTTGTGATACAGGAATCTGAGCTTGCATCTGTTGCTGTACAGGCACCATCCCCTGCAATCCCAACAAAGATAACAGAGACTGCTGTTGCATCATATACATACCAGCTAACCCCGGCAGGTTATCAAGCACCTTTTGCTCCACCGCCTCCACAATTCCTTTTACAAAAGCATCTTCCTTTTCCCTTGATTCCAGATAAGGATCCTGCTTGGTGGCAAGATGCCTTGCGTAGTAGTCATTGATAGCTGCAATTACAAATTCATTCTGGGAACGGAAGTCCTCCTTCACTTCCTTAGAGTGAAGGATTTCCCACGCCTGTCGTTCCGCCTCTTTTTCCTCATTGAAGCGAAAATTATGGTTCTTTACAGCCATTTAATCACCTACTTTCGCATCTTTTGACGAAGCATCATATAACAGAAGTATTCATAACCCTTGGCATTGGCGCAGATATCATGGTTAAAGGTGACTCTGTCCGGGTTGTACTTTCCGAACATCTCAACCATCTTGGCACCGCCACCCATAACATACAGCTTCATCAAATCCTCGTTATATTCATAGTCACGAAGTTTTTCAAAAATCTCCTTTACATACTGCTCTGCAATCTCTTTTACCATATTCAGATACTTATTATTCACATCAATTTCTCCATATTGCAGAAACTGGCTGATAATCTCATCCGGCAGCTTCACTCCGGTTTGGTTCATGATGTGGTTCTGAATACGGATAAAACACTGATTTACACCAAGCTTTTCCGTCCAAGACTTACTTTCAATTGGTCTGCCGTTATTCAGATACATCACATTCATAGTACCATTTCCGATATCCACCAGCAGGTTCATTCCCTTAAAATCCCTCAAATTCTCAGCAACTGCCGCATAGCCCTGAGGCATAACCGTACAATCCACGATTTCAATCAGATAACTCATATTCTTGTATTTCAGGGAAACATCTCTTTCTCTGGTCAGATACTTCTTAAAGCTCTCCCTCTGTGCCTGTACCCACTTCAAGGGAAGTCCCACCGCCAGATGAATCCTTGCCTCTGTAAGTCCTCTTGCCTCCAGCTCCTTTGCAATGGCTGCAAGAGTCATGATATAAGTGTCATCATCTTCCTGCTTGTCTGCAACAAAGCCCTTGTGACCTTCGCCAATAATATAATAAGCGCCATCGTATTCGATATACTCCTTACTCAGCACCGGCTCGCTGTCACACTTCACAATCCCTGTAGGAAATACTCTGTGGGCGGTTTTCACATTACCATAACCATTATCTACACCCAAAATAATGGTTCCGTTCATATTGTATTCTCTAATCTCTCTCATACTAAAATCCTCCAAATTCTAATGATACTGGCGAACAATGTCGCTTAACACGACCTCTTCCGCCATTTGTTTTGCCTGTTCCCGAAGCCTCCACATTTCCATTGTGGAAGCCAAATTTTGTGGCTTGTGCCTTGCCAGATACTGATCCACGATTCCCTCCAGCATCTCATAAGCCTCTTCATTTACCTCAAATGCCTTACTATTCAAGGTTCCCATACAAATATGGTGTCTGTACCTTTCTGCATGATTGGATTTCATATAATTCATCCATAACAAACCATATTTTCCAACCCACACATCTGCTTCCTCCGAAACCACAATGTTCGGATAAAGCACACCATCCACCTCTGTATAAGTACCACCCATTGCTTCATACGTTGATAATTCTCTGCTCATTGCCACTACCTCCATTCATTTATCTTGCTCTACCCCGACTGCTGCCAAGGCTCTCCTGCTTGCTGTACTCCTGCTTCTCATACCACTCCTTCAGAAGCTGTTCTATCAAGTCCGTCTTCTGCTTGGGTGTATAATCCTTTGGGAAATACTTCGCCAAAGAATCTGCACGAAGCTTTATTTGCTCACGCTGATTTGGCTTTTCTTCCTCCAAAACCATACAAATCGCATCCATATTCAAGGTTCCGTGCTGGCTCATTACCTTCAAGCGACACGCCTGTGATAAGGATGGTGTACACTGTTCCAAATCCATAATGGCATGAAGCTCGTACTGCTCCTCTTCCTTTAGATAAGAAAGCTCCACAGCCACCGTAAAAGCAATCTTTCCTTCATCCACCATATTTAGAATCTTAGGGATAAGATTGGTAAGGCGGATATAACGGGCAATCTGCCTCTGACTTTCTCCCAGCTGCATTGCAAGCTGTTTATTAGAATCAATAGGCGTTTGTTCAACTTCTTCGTTCGTCACTTGCCATCTGCCGTTTTCATCATATCCGCATCCCACCTTTGCAAGAGACAGCGTTGGATTTTCTTCTGACTTTTTGCCAACTTGGCAAGAAGTTAAATCCGTCCTCTTCCCCTGCTGTTTCATTGCTTCCAGCTTCATCTTATAAGCAAAAGCCTTTTCACTTGGTTTGATATGCTCCCTCTGCAAATTGCTATCCACCATAGCAATCACAGCCTCATTATCATCCAGTTCCACAATCATTACAGGGACCTCTGAAAGCCCTGCCCATTTACAAGCAGCTTTCCTACGATGCCCGGAAATAATCTCATACCCTTCTCCATAAGGATTGACACGAACAATTAATGGAACCAGTACTCCCTTATCCTCAATACTTCTTGCCAGTTCAAACAACGCAGTATCTTCTACAACATGGAATGGATGTTCCTTAAAGTCGTGTAAATCACTGATTTTGACGTTTCCCAACCTGACACCATGGTCGTCACCCCATAATGGATACATTTCCTTTGTTTCTTTCATTCTCGCATTCCTCCATTCTGAAATCTTAGATATGAAAGCTGACAAAAAAGGAAAGACCGCCTGCTTTCACATACAAAGATGTTGAAAACAAACGGTCTTGCGACTCTTTTAATATTTAGTTGTTGATGAAAATAATCTCCGAAATAACCTTAATTGTGAACTGTAGATTTTTGTGTCCACTCATACCAGTTCCATAACTACTGAAACTTTAATCTCGTGAAAAATCTCTTTTTTACGTCCGATTTCGCCGGTATGATTAAATCTAAAAACCCGTGAAAAGTGCGTAAACTCAAGGATTTCTACATATCCACCCTTTGTAGACATGCGACGGTCTCCACATGCGTCGTATGAGAAAACTGATCAAATGCCTGCCACTTCATGAGTTCATACTTCTCTTCACAGAGTATCTTCAAATCCCTTGCCAATGTTGCCGAATCACAGCTCACATATACAATCCTCTCCGGTGACATAGCAAGCATTGTGTCCAGGCACTTCTCATCGCAGCCCTTTCTTGGAGGGTCAACGACTATCACATCCGGGCGAAGCATATCTGTATGTCCGGTGGATGCTGTATCATCAGTGATTTTCTCATTTTTCTTTGCATTCTCATAAAACTGTGGCAGCACCTCCTCAGCCTTTCCTACGAAAAACTGTGCATTTGTGATGCCATTGAGCTTCGCATTGTTTTTGGCATCCTCGATTGCCTGAGGCACTATTTCCACTCCGTACACCTGCTTTGCCTTCTGTGACAAAAAGAGCGATATGGTACCGATACCACAGTAGAGATCCCAGACATTTTCATTTCCTGTGAGCCCTGCAAATGCAAGTGCCGTGCTGTAAAGCTTTTCTGTCTGCTTCGGGTTTACCTGATAGAACGACTGTGGAGAAATCTGATATGTGATGCCTGTCCCCTGTGGTGTGAAATCAGGGTAAGAAAGCAGATGGATGGTGTCCTCAATATATGGTCTTCCCCATATGCAGACTGTCTTTTTGCCGAGGATGACATTTGTGTTTTCCTTGTTGATATTGTAGGAAATGGAAGTCATTCCATGGATTTTTGAGAGTCTTTCGCACAGTATATCTGCTGCATTCCCGGCTCGGCGTTTTGCTTCAAGACTGTCCCCATTTATCACAAGACACACCATAATCTGCTTTGATGTAAAACCATATCTGATAAGCACATGGCGCACGAGCCCTTTGTGTGTGTTCTCGTCATACGGTGTGATGCCGCACTCATTCATCCATTCCTTTATGATATCCAGTATCTCTTTGTTTTGCGGCACCCCAAGCCTGCAGTCCTCAACCGGGATGATATTGTGGCTTCGCGATGCATAAAAGCCTGTCACTATATTGCCATCCCTGTCATATCCCACCGGAAACTGTGCCTTGTTGCGGTAGCGGTATGGATTGTCTGCGCCAACAGGCGGCTGCATTTTACTGTCCAGCTTTGCCTCGGAAAATCCACCTATACGCATGAGATTGTTGCGCACCTTATTATTTTTAAATTCAAGCTGCTTTTCATAGGAGAGCGCCTGTATCTGGCAGCCGCCACACCTCTTGTGCAGCTCACATTGCGGCTCAACGCGAAAAGTGGAAGGGGTCTTAATCTCTTCCACTCTTGCGTAGCCATAGTTTTTCTTTAATTTTGTTGCGCGGGCTGTTATGACGTCACCAATCAGTGCATCCTTTACGAAAAAGGTCATGCCATCATAATGTCCGATACCCTCGCCATCTGTTCCCATATCTGTTATTTCAAGTTCAAATATGTCATTTTTTTTCATACTTTTCTCTTCTTTATTTTATATATAATGATATGAGGGTCAAAAGGTATTTTGCCCCTCATTTATGATTAATCAGATTACTACATGCTACGCATCCCCGTAATCTGACTCCACCTCGAAATCCGCTAATTTCCTGCGTTTCCGCAGCAAATTGCTACTTTCTCGGTGTAGTGCGGGGCACTAAGGTATACATCGAATTGCATGCAAGCATGCATCGATGATACCTTTTGACCCTTTAATCATATAATTACTCTTTATAATGTTTGTATCCGGCGCAAGCTTTCACACCAAAAATCACACCGTAGCTATATTTAATCTTGTCCGCTTTTTACACACTTGTTCTGCGGAAATTTGTCTCCATAAATCTGTTGTAGCCCTGCCACTTTGTATCGTTTTCAGGCACATTTACAAGCAGCTCCCTGAAGGTCTCCATCTTGGCATCTATGTTGTCTGCAAAGCTAAGTGCAAGTGCCTCGACAAGTGCCGGCTTTTTCGGAGAGCCAAACTCAAGCTCGCCGTGGTGGGCAAGTATGCAGTGCTTCAGCTCGTTTGCGAGCACTACCGGGAAGCCGTCGATGCTCTTAATCGCATCGCCTACCCACTCTGAACCAATCATGATATGTCCGAGGAGCTGGCCTGCGTCTGTATAGTCATTCTCCGGGAAAGTAGAAAGCTCCTTTAATTTTCCGATATCATGGAAAATGGCTGCTGTAAGAAGCAGGTCACGGTTTAAAACCGGATACATTTTTGCAAAATAATCACAGTTCTTCGTCACACCGAGTGTATGCTCCAAAAGACCTCCTACAAAGCCGTGATGCACGCTCTTTGCGGCTGAATGGAACTTGAAACGGCGCTCAAACTCCTTATTGTCAAAAAAGCTATGTAAGAGCTGTGACAGGTATTGATTCTTTACAGAGCCGATAAAGCCCATGAGTTCCTTATACATGACCTCGACATCCTTATCGCTGACCGGCAGATAATCCGCAGGGTCATATTCCCCCTCGTTTACCTTTCTCGCACGCTTTATGGAACACTGCAAATTGCCCTGAAAGCTTGTGATATCACCGGTTATGGCTATGTAATCCATTGCATCAAATTCCTCAATGCCTACTGAGCCAACATCCCATATCTTGGCATCCAGCGTGCCTGTCTTATCCTGCAGGATAACATTGTCATAAGGCTTTCCGCTTTTGGTCATGGCTGTCTGCTTGCTCTTGCATAAAAAAATCTCATTGATTCTCTCTCCCTCGCGGAGAGTTGAAATATACTTCATATATCCTCCTATTTCGGCTAATTCATCACTCCGATTTTCACTTGACAGGTAATCTCCGTGTAGCCGTTGCTTCCTTTTCTCTTTACTTTCAGATTGCAGGTATCCTCAGGCTTTTGCTGCATAAGCTGTGTGTTGTACGCGGACACATTCGACACCTCTGTATTGTTTACCGCAACTATCACATCTCCGCTTTGAAGCCCCGAGACAAATGCCGGTGAATCCATGGTAACCTGCTTTATATAAACACCCTTTGGGATGTTATATCTGTTTGCTATTTTTTCTGTAACTGTAGTACAGGTGATGCCTATGTACGGCACATCTGCGCCGCTCTCGAGCTTTTCAATGACAGGTGACAGGTCGCTTATGCTGACAGCCGTGAGCGTATTGTTTTCCTCCGCCGGATTGAAATCCTGCAGCGAAAGCCCTATGACCTGACCATCTGTATTAATCAGTATACCGCTCTGCAACTTGTTGCTTGCGATATCTGTGGTGAGCACCGAGTAATTGTTGTCCTGCGCCGACAGCTCGTTGGTTGTTGACGTTACAAGACCTGTGAGAATGGCATAGTTTGCCTCAAGCGCAATGACAGATGCTCCTCTTGAAACAATATTTGAATTACCAAGCTCCGCAACCGCTATAGCCCCTGTTGTGGCGTCGTCCAGAAGTGACTTATCCACGGAAATAATTGCTATACCTGTATTGCTGTCATACTTGACCAGCGCAGCATCAGCCATCATGTCGTTTACAAAGGTTACACTAAGCTTATCCGCCTTATCCACTACATTTTTCTCTGTCAGAATGATTAGCTGCTTTCCATTGTCCCTCAGTATCACTCCCACTCCCTGACCCTCGGTCTCATAGGAATTGTTGAAAATATCAGTGGCATCTGTCACACCCGTGACTCCTACTACAAATTTCGTAGCTGTGGCTCCCACTCTGTAAAGCTGGTTCTGCACTGCCTGATAATCTGCGAGTGTAGGCTGATAGGTCTGCGAAGACGGCTCCGAAGAGGTGCCGGACTCTGTGCTTTGTGTACTATTTTCACTATATGCATCACTGCTGTCATCTATGCCTGACTGCTGTGTGGCTGTCTGCACATCATTATTATTTTTTCCATCTGAAGCTTTTTTTGATTGTCTGTTGATAACCGGCAGAAATATAGCAAAAACAATGCTTGCAGCCACTGCAAATGCCACTCCGCAGAGTGCTGCTGTGCCTGCTTTTTTTGCAAGTCTTTTTTTATTCAGCGGTTTATCCTTTATCTTTTCTCTGATAAATTGCTCCATATTGTCACCCTGATTAGATGTCTTTAGTTACTAT
This sequence comes from uncultured Lachnospiraceae bacterium, assembly GCA_900317585.1. Lineage (GTDB taxonomy): Bacteria > Bacillota > Clostridia > Lachnospirales > Lachnospiraceae > Roseburia. Next base: position 9,847 of record ONHG01000036.1, read on the forward strand.
CTTACATTATATTCTGAATTATATTGCGTTGCAACCATATTTTTTCTTTGAGTATTGGCTTTGAGTACGGGCTTGCGGCATGTACCCGCCGGACTGCAGCACTGCTCCCAACGGTGCTACGCTGCGTGACTAAGATTCTGTATGGATTATGCATTTACTTTTTCTATACATGACGAAACCGTCGCTACTCGCCTTCCATGGCTCGATAGCTCCTTGCCCCGGCATCCATGCCGTGGCATTTCTGTGTTATGAGCATAATCCTACAGTATCTAAGCCACTGCGCTATTCGCACCGGTGGGAGCAGTGCAGCAGTCCGGCGGGTACATGTCGCAAGCCCTTACTTTTTTGGCTCGTTTAACCGAATATGCTCCAATATATCGTAAATTTCTTTTCATACAAAAAGTGTCCTTTAAAGACCAATAACATCCCTTTACATTTAGATATAATTTAATGTGGTTTTTTTAACAATTTTCGGATATAATGTGTTAATATGAGTTTAAACCTCAACCATCTATTTAAGATATTTTCAATAAATATCTGATACAGCAATATAAGGATATAGAAATGAATAAAAAAGTTTACAAAACATTGGAATATAACAAAATCCTCACCATGCTAAGCAGCTACGCAGCATGTGATGAGACAAAGAAGCGGTGTCTTTCGCTTGAGCCTATCACCGATTTATACGAAATCAGACATCTGCAAACCACCACTGCCGATGCACTAAGCCGCCTGTACAAGGACAGCGGAGTGTCCTTCGTCGGCATACACAATGTACATGCTTCCCTAAAGAGGCTTGATATCGGCGGAGCTCTGAATACGACCGAGCTTCTTCGCATCTGCAGTCTTTTGGAGGTTGCAAAGCGCGTGAAGGCTTATGGCAGAAGCGGCATGGACAATGAGAAGCAGGATTCTCTCTCCGGTCTGTTTGCAGGAATTGAACCGGTTTCTGCGCTCTGTGATGAGATTAAGAGGTGCATTTTATCTGAGGAAGAGATTGCCGATGATGCAAGTCCTGAGCTTTTTAAGATAAGAAAGAGCATACGCGGCATGAACGACAGAATCCATGCGCAGCTCACCAAGCTCATGAACGACAGCACAACGAGGACATATCTGCAAGATGCGGTTGTGACCATGCGCGACGGCAGATATTGTCTGCCTGTAAAGGCTGAGGCTAAGGGCAATGTACCCGGCATGATGCACGACCAGTCATCTACCGGCTCTACCCTTTTTATCGAGCCGATGGCTGTCGTCAATTTGAATAATGAGCTCAAGGAGCTTTTCATAAAGGAGCAGGAGGAGATTGAAAAAATCCTTGCAGCGCTCAGCGACAAGGTTGCCATGAATGCGGCTGCTTTGGAGCAGGACTATGAGATTCTTTCAGAGCTTGACTTCATTTTTGCAAAGGCAAATCTGGCTAAATCATATAACGGTGTGGCACCTGAGTTCAACGCCGAGGGGCATATCAATATCCGAAAGGGCCGTCATCCGCTTTTGGATGCTAAAAATGTGGTCCCTATAGATGTACGGCTTGGCGAGGAATATAAGCAGCTCATCATCACCGGACCAAATACCGGCGGTAAAACGGTTTCACTAAAGACTGTCGGACTTTTGACTCTCATGGGTCAGGCAGGTCTTCACATTCCTGCGGCTGACAGGTCAAAGCTCGCCATCTTTGAGGATGTCTTTGCGGATATAGGCGATGAGCAGAGTATTGAGCAAAGTCTCAGTACCTTCTCGTCTCACATGACCAATATCGTAAAAATTCTTGAAAAAGCCGATGACAGAAGCCTTTGCCTGTTCGATGAGCTCTGCTCGGGAACCGACCCGACAGAGGGTGCGGCGCTTGCCATCTCAATTTTAAACAGACTGCACCGGTATGGCGCCATCACCATGGCCACCACACACTACAGTGAGCTGAAGGTATATGCGCTTTCCACAGAAGGTGTGGAAAATGCCTGCTGTGAGTTCAATGTGGAGACTTTAAGCCCTACCTACCGCCTGTTAATCGGTATTCCGGGAAAGAGTAACGCATTTGCAATCTCATCAAAGCTTGGTCTGGACGAAAACATCATCGAGGATGCAAAAAGCAGAATTAATGATAACGACCTTGATTTTGAGGATCTGATCGCAAGCCTCGAGTCACAGCGACAAACTATCGAAAAGGAACAGCTTGAAATCAACAGCTACAAGGCCGAGATTGAAAAGCTCAAGAAACAGCTCGAAGAGAAAAATGAGCGCATAGACAAGAGCAAAGACAAGATTTTACGCGAGGCAAATGAGGAAGCCTACAAGATACTGCAGGATGCAAAGGAACTTGCCGACAAAACCATCCGCAATTTCAACAAATACGGACAGGGGCAGGCTCCTATGAGTCAGATGGAAAAAGAGCGCTCTGCCCTTCGTGACAAGATGAATGACAAGGAAAAGAAGCTGTCAGACATCAAGAAAAACACTGCCAAGACAAATCACAAGGCGCCCAAGAAGCTACGCATCGGTGATTCTGTGCTTGTGCTCTCCCTCAATCTGAAGGGAACTGTCCACACTCTGCCAAACGCCAAGGGCGATTTGTATGTGCAGATGGGTATACTGCGCTCGCTGGTTAATATTAATGACCTCGTGCTCTTAAACGACGATGTCTCTCCTGCCAAGAAGTACGGCGGCAGCGGAAGCAAGATAAAGATGAGCAAATCGCTGTCAGTTTCATCAGAAATCAACCTGATTGGAAAGACCACGGATGAGGCACTTGCTCTCTTAGATAAATACTTAGACGACGCATATATCGCTCATCTTTCATCAGTGCGCATTGTCCACGGAAAAGGCACCGGTGCACTGCGAAAGGCTGTGCATGGACTCCTTAAGAGGACAAAAACTATTGCGGAATACCATCTCGGTGAGTTTGGTGAAGGCGATGCCGGAGTAACCATCGCAACCTTTAAATAACGACAATTTACTTTTACGGAATATAAATAATTTTTAAGAAGGAGATTAGAAATGGCTGTTAAACAGAAAATACTGATAGTAGACGACGACAACAATATAGCAGAGCTTATATCTCTATATCTGACCAAGGAATGCTATGACACCAAAATCGTAAATGACGGTGAGCAGGCGCTTATCGCGTTTGAGCACTACAAGCCAAACATGCTTCTTTTGGACCTCATGCTTCCGGGCATAGACGGCTATCAGGTATGCCGTGAGATACGTGCAAAGTCCGATGTGCCGATTATCATGCTCTCCGCAAAGGGCGAGGTATTTGACAAGGTTTTAGGCCTGGAGCTTGGCGCCGACGACTATATACTCAAGCCCTTTGACTCAAAGGAGCTTGTGGCAAGAGTCAAGGCCGTGCTCAGACGCTTCCAGCCTGCAAAGCCGGAGGCCTATGCTTCCGTAAATATCAAGTGTGTGGAGTACCCGGGGCTTATTGTAAATCTGTCCAACTACTCTGTCACTTATGACGGTCAGCAGATTGATATGCCGCCAAAGGAGCTTGAACTTTTATATTTTCTTGCCTCATCTCCAAATCAGGTGTTTACGAGGGAGCAGCTTCTGGACAACATATGGGGCTATGAATATGTTGGCGACACACGCACTGTCGATGTGCATGTAAAGCGTCTCCGCGAGAAAATCAAGGACAAGCCAACCTGGCGCATCGCAACTGTCTGGGGCATCGGATACAAGTTTGAGGTAAAATAAATAATGAAGCATACCATCTACACTAAGCTGTTAATCAGCTATCTGATTTACGGTGTCATCGCTTTTTTCATTATATGCACCTTTACACAGCATCTCACCACAGACTATATTGAAAAGCAGGAGGCTTCCAATCTCTACAGGGAAGCATCCATCATTGCAGGTGATTACGCCGACGAATACTTTGGCTCATCCATGTCGCTTAGCGATTTCCAGAATCACATGAAAATTGTAGCCGACTATATGGATGCCGAGGTATGGGTGGTCAGCCCTGACGGTGAGCTGCTCATGGACTCAGATGATCCGTCAATAGGCATTGATATCCAAAATAACAGTTCTAAGCCTGTAGTGATAAATGGCTTTGATGTCACCGATTTTGGCAGCGACAACTATATGATTGGAGATTTTTACGGCTCCTTCAAGCATAAGATGCTGTCCGTATTTTCCCCGGTAAATGTCTCGTACCAGAATATCGGCTACATAGTCATTCACAAGACAATGAGCCATATCACGGCAGATGTAAACGGTTTTATGAATATCTCCTTTTACACTGTAGCGCTCATTTTTGCTTTTGCATTTGTTCTGCTTGTCATGATGAGCCGCTCCATTTACCGGCCAATCACACGAATCACAAAGACCGCAAAGAAGTATGCAAAGGGTGATTTCACGGCCCAGATTGATGTACATTCCAATGACGAAATCGGCTATCTGGCAAACACACTAAACTACATGGCAACGGAGCTTGATATGCTTGAGGAGGATCAGCGCAAGTTTGTATCCAACGTGTCACATGACTTCCGCTCCCCTCTTACCTCGATAAAGGGCTACGTGGAGGCTATGCTGGACGGAACCATCCCTGTTGAGATGCAGTATAAATACTTAAACATCATCCTTTTTGAGACCGAGAGGCTTAATAAGCTCACCAAGAGTCTTATTGATCTGAACCAGTTCGGTCATCACGGCATACACCTGGATATTGCTGATTTTGACATCAATACAATGATCCGCACGACAATCCTCACCTTCGAGGGTAAATGCAGTGAAAAGGGCTTAAGCTTTGACCTGCTGCTCACCGGAAAAGAACTTTTCGTGCGCGGTGATATGGTCAAAATCCAGCAGATTCTTTACAACCTGATTGACAACGCTGTGAAGTTTTCAAATAATGATTCGAGTATCAAGATTGAGACAAGTATCAGAAATGAAAAGGTGTTTATATCAGTAAAGGATCATGGCATCGGTATACCAAAGGACAGCCTTTCAAAGATCTGGGAACGTTTCTACAAGAGTGATTTATCCCGCGGAAAGGATAAGCGCGGTACTGGACTTGGCCTGTCTATAGTTAAAGAAATCGTGCAGGCACATGGTGAGAATATAAATGTGATAAGCACTGAGGGTGTAGGAACTGAGTTTATATTTACGCTGCCGCTCAGCAAAAAAGAAGGGTGAGGCGCCTTGTGACGCCTCGCTTTTTAGGTTGTGAGGCTGCCGGCATAGCACACAGTATATTCCTCAGAAAAATGTGAAGTCAGCCGCGGTTATTTGTCCGGACAGGTTACGATTTTATTTATGTTTTCTTTCTTCTTTACTTTATGGTACTCCGCGGCAGTTCACATTTTCCTTCGGAACACACTGTGTACTCTCCGGCTAATTCAGGTTTACGAGCGAGGCGCTTTGCTACCTTGCATTCTGGCAGTGCCGGACTTATTTCACTGGCGTGAAATTTTGTCCGGCACTTTTTACTTTTTAAATTTAAAGCTCATTTCACTTATGCGAAATGAGCTTTATTTTATATCATATTCTTATGGTTCATATTTACTGCCGGCCTTGTCGGTTACTGTGTAGTCTCCGCCGGTTATGTCGGCTATGGTTTCAAAGTCTGTGATGTCCTGATTTACGGTACCATCGAACAGGTCATATGTGAAGGTGTAGCCCTGTGCCGATACTGCTTTGACATATATTTTGATATTGCTTGCGGCTGTGACAGGGATTAAGTCTTCGATTTTGACTGTGCCGTCGAGGCTATGGAGCTTGCCGTCGTCCTCTTTTGAGGCATCTGAGGTATCATTTTCCGTGTTATTCTTTGAGCCATCTTTTTGGGCATCATCCTTCCGGCTTAAGGCGGATGTGATGGAGTCTGTATCTGCAGAGTCTGCACTGTCTGTGCCGTTTTCTGCCAACAGCTGTCGGATATCGTATGTCTTTAGCTCTGTATCTGTGCTTGCAACCACGAGCTGCACACTGTTAAAGTCAAAGTAATCATTTCCCATGACTGCTACATCTACATCTGTGCCAAGCTTTATGCTGCCATTGTCAAAAGTTGGTTTATCGGCAAGTATGCCTGATGCTACATTTTTGAACACTGATGTCACACCTTTAAACTCATCGAGCACCTCTGTGCTTCTCTTATTTCCGTCAACAAACAGAAATGTCACATTGCCTGCATAGTCCTCAGACAATGGAAGTGTGGCCTCGCCCGTATACTTGATGCCGTTTAGCTCGAGCGGTATCTCGTTTGTACCGAAAAATACACTGGTTTTTGTATCCTCTGTGTACTCCTTTGGCACCACCGAGACAGAGACTGTGTATGTCATATCAGTAAAGTCTGCACTTTTTAAAGAAATGTCCCAGTCTGTTATGAGGCTGGCCTCCTCCTCAAGAGTTGACTTGATATCATCCTGCATGGTCTGCACATCGGAAAGTATCACCGATGTGTTGTCTGAGGTGTATGACATCTGTGTCTCAAGCTTTTTTATCCTGTTATTAAGCAATACTGCCCCCGCAATAAGTGCGGCGAGCAGTATTATGGTAATCGCATTGAAAATATTTTTTTTCAAATTCATATTATAGTGTTATTCCTCATCTTCCTCTGCAGCTATAGCTATTCCAAGCTCCTCAAGCTGCTTTGGATCTACAGTTCCGGGTGCCTCTGACATGAGGTCCGAAGCGTCCTTTACCTTAGGGAATGCAATAACCTCCTTGATATTGTCTGTATGTAGCATATGCATGCAGATACGATCAACACCGAAGGCAAGTCCTGCGTGTGGCGGTACACCATATGAGAATGCATCAAGCAGGAATCCAAACTGCTCATGTGCACGCTCCTTTGTGAAACCAAGCACCTCAAACATCTTCTCCTGGATGTCATCCTGATGGATACGCACTGAGCCTCCACCGAGCTCTGTACCATTGAGTACGATATCATATGCCTTTGCACGAACTGCGCCCGGATCTGAGTCTATCTTGTCCCAATCCTCCTCCATAGGCATAGTGAATGGATGATGCATTGCCATAAATCTGTTTTCCTCATCAGACCACTCAAGGAGTGGGAACTCTGTTACCCAGAGGAAATTGTACTTGTTCTCATCAATCAGGCCAAGCTCTGCTCCGAGCATGATACGAAGCGCTCCAAGTACATTCCATACGATTTTATTCTTGTCAGCTGCGAAAAGGAGTAAATCTCCCGGCTTTCCGTTCATCTTTGCAACAAGTGCATCAAGCTCAGCTTCTGTCATAAACTTGGCAAATGATGACTTGTATGTGCCGTCCTCATTGATGCACAGATAAGCTAGTCCCTTTGCTCCACAACCCTTTGCATGCTCTACAAGCTTGTCAATCTTCTTACGAGGCATCTTTGCCTGTCCCTCTACATTGATACCGCGGACAGAGCCACCGTTTTCAAGAGCTCCTGTGAATACTCCAAAGCCACAGTCCTTTACCACATCAGAAACATCGCAAAGCTCCATACCAAAGCGTGTATCAGGCTTGTCAGAACCAAATCTGTCCATAGCCTCCTGCCAAGGCATACGCTTAAACGGAATCTCAACATCCACATTTATGACCTCTTTAAAAAGGTGCTTTAACAGTCTCTCATTTACCTCGATTACATCATCGATATCTACAAATGAAAGCTCCATATCTGCCTGTGTAAACTCAGGCTGTCTGTCTGCACGCAGATCCTCATCACGGAAGCATCGTGCAATCTGGAAATATCTGTCATAGCCTGAAGCCATCAGAAGCTGCTTAAAGAGCTGTGGTGACTGTGGAAGCGCATAAAAATGTCCGTGGTGTATACGACTTGGCACGAGATAATCTCTGGCTCCCTCCGGTGTAGACTTGCAAAGGATTGGTGTCTCTATCTCCAAAAAGCCCTCGTTTGCCATAAAGTCACGCATCACTCGAAGCACATTGCTTCTGAGCATGAGATTTCTCTGGATATCAGGACGGCGAAGATCCAGATAACGGTATTTAAGTCTGATGTCCTCGCTGGTCTTTGAATTCTCCTCAATCTGGAATGGAGGTGTCTGTGCCTCTGAAAGCACTCTGATTGATGTAGCGATAACCTCGATATCACCTGTCTTTAAATTCTCATTGACAGCAGCTGTTCTCTTCTGGACAGTTCCCTCAACTGCAATGACGAACTCACTTCTTAAGGTGCCTGCCTTTTCAAAACCCTCTGCACCTACATTTTCCTCACCGAATACTATCTGAAGTATTCCGCTTCTGTCTCTTAAATCTACGAAAATGAGACTTCCTAAATTTCTTCTCTTCTGTACCCAGCCCATCACGGTGACCTTCTCACCGATATTGGCATTTGATACCTCTGTACATCTATGGCTTCTATGTAAGCCCTGCATTGATTCTGCCATTTTATGCTCCTTATATTTCTACTATATATTTATTCTAATAACTGTTTGGTACCGCTGCTACACAGCTAATCTGCTGCTTATCAGATTCCTATCTGTTAAAGAACTCAACAAACTCCTCGTAGCCCTCTTTCATAAGCTGCTCCTTTTGGAATTTCTTGTTCTTGTTCATGCGCACAACAAGCACCTGCTGTCCGTTTGCTCTTGCGTCTTTTGCCTGGTTCATGACATCAACAAGCTTGTCTGCCGGATATTTCTTCTCAACCAGATAAGCCACCTTCTTTGGACTCTCAGGAATCTTGAAGCCGCTCTCCATGAGAAGCAGGATAATTCTCTCAAAACCGATTGAAAAACCACAGGCAGGTACATCATTTCCGGTGAACTTTCCAATCATCTTGTCATATCGTCCGCCACCGCCACAGGCTGCGCCAAGCTCAGGCATTGATATCTCAAAAATAGTTCCTGTGTAGTAGCTCATTCCACGAACAAGTGTAGGGTCAAATACGAGCTCAAACTTTGCTCCCTTTGTGGCATTGACAGCAGTAGCTATCTCTGTCATATTTGTAACCACTTCTTCGTCTAAATATTCACCGAGCTTTTCTGAAAGTATATTTACCCCTTCAGTGACATCCCTTGTCTGCTCCAAAAGCTTGAACAAATCAAGATATTTGTCAATATTTTCCTGTGGGTAGCCATCCTGTGCAAGCTCACTTGCAACGCCTTCCACTCCTATCTTGTCCATCTTATCGAGTGTGATAAATACGCTGTCGTAATCCGCCTCAGCGAAACCACTGTAAGCAGCCATTGCCTTTAGGATTCTTCTCTCGTTGATTCTTATCTCAAAGTTCTCGAAGCCGAGTCTGCCGATTGTTGTAGTGGTTGCTGTAATCAGCTCTATCTCTGCCAGATTGCTTGGCTCTCCGAGTATATCTATATCACACTGTGTAAACTGTCTGTAGCGGCCTCTCTGAGGTCTGTCTGCTCTCCACACACTGCCCATCTGAAGTGCCTTAAACGGCGATGGCAGGTTGTTGGCATTGTTTGAATAATATCTTGAAAGTGGCACTGTAAGGTCATAGCGCATTCCAAAGTCTACTACATCCGACTCTTCCTTTGCTGTCTCCAGATTCAGCTTCTCGCCTCTCTTCATTACCTTGAAGATCAGCTTCTCATTTTCTCCGCCCTGCTTGCTTGTGAGATTTGCTATATTCTCCATGCATGGTGTCTCTATCGGTGTAAATCCGAAGCTTCTGTATGTATCCTTGATCACACTTGTCACATAATCACGGATTTCCATCTCTGCAGGTAATATATCCTTCATGCCGTTGACCGGCTTTTTGCTCAGTGCCATTTGGTTTCCTCCATCTATATTAAAATATTGAATTCATTAGCTATTCTATTATACTTTTCGGTTTTGCAATCGTCAAGGGTTACAGGGGATTTTGCTGTATGTGCTATAGGACAGGCTGCAAGCCACGGCACCGTTAGGGCACACGCATATGCTTTGCTTTCGCTACGCTTTGCCGCTAAGATACTGTACGGATTATGCTTTTTATTCTTCTATGCTTGACGAAACCGTCGAAACGCGCCTTCCGTGGCGCGGTTCTCCTTGACTTGCCCTCCATGGCAAGTCATTTCTGTGCTTCATGTGCATAATCCTACAGTATCTAAGCGGCTTCACTATTCGCTCAATCAAACCATATGCGTGTGCCCTGGCGGTCCCGTGGCTTGCAGCCCTTACTCTGTGACAGTATTTTCATATACCTGGTTACTTTCAAGTTACTTCAATAAACCTTGTGAACTGCAGAAATAACGTACATCTGCCGTGAAAGGTTACAAATTCTAATGTGCTTCTACTATGGAAAATTTCAGATGCTAATGTGTATCTACTGTGGTGGATTTCAGATGCTAATGCACATATACTGCGGTGAATTACAAATGCTAATGCACATATACTGTGGCGTCTTGCAAATGCAAATGCACATCTACTGTGGTGGATTGCAAATTCCGCACGGAGACAAGCCCATGGATTTTGCCTCATCAAGCGTTACCTCTGTGTCACTCTTTTTCAAGGTCCGACAGCCCGCACGGTGATATTTCTTGCCCGTTGCAGTGATATGAACCATTGTCTCGCTGTTTGAGGAATCTGCAGCGCTGTTTTCTGCTGCTGAGCTGTCTGAGCCTGATGATGCACTTCCTGTCGTACTGCCTGAAGAGCCGGATTCTCCTGCCCCGCTTCCAGCGCTGCTCTGCGAGACTTCATTCTGCGGTGTATCCGTCTGAGCGCTCTGCTGCGGAGTGGTGCCATCCAGCCAGCTGTCACCATTCTCATAGTTTATTCCGACTCCGGGCTGCACATTATAGCAATAGACATTAAAAAGTATGCCGCCACCGTCATCCTCAACCGACTTTGCCTCTATGAGAACGCCGTTTGCAACTAGATTGCTGCCCGAGAACATCGGAGTCACTCTGTAAAGCACATGATTTCCTGTATTGTTTACATAATCCGCCACCAGATTCTCAAACGGCAGCATGCCCTCCACATTCAGGTATCTCGTACCGGTAATAAGATTCTTCGGATTGGCATTCTCGCCGGCAAGCTGATAGCCAATAAGATGACAGCGATTATATAAATACCTGTCCTTTATCACATCATACTTCACCGTATGCCAGCCTGATGGCTTTATCATGCCTATCTTGCCACGCTCCTCAGTCGGCATGATATCCTTGCAGATATTGGCATAAGCCACACCGCATCTGCCAAGTGAATCCAAATCACTGTAATTTTCAAAAGCAGTGGTAGTCATATCGCTGTCCGTAAAAAAAGGCTCATTATTGTTGACAGCCACGTATGCCTTGCCATCATATGCAGGAATAGCATCAAGGGAAACATAAGAATTTTTGTTTACAAGATCTTCCTGCGGCTTCCCTGCATCCGCCTGTCCTGTAACGTTAGCACCTGAATCAGCTTCCGACAGGTCACTTCCGCCCTTTGCACCATCCACATTATCCGTGCGGCCTAAAGCACCGGAAGAATCCTCATCTGCTACAACAGCTCCTGCGGCATGACCGGCACATTCCGTGCCGGATAAATCAGCGGAGGCACAGCCTGTAAAAATTGTAGCAATTGCAAGTAATTCACATAGTGTAATTGCAGCTGTTTTCCTTAACTTTAGCCATATGTTCATATAAAATCACTCTTTCTATCAATCGATTGATATTGGATTTTCCCTAATTAAATGATTACTTAGATTTCTAAATTTAATATACTTTCATTTCCTCTCTTCGTTTATTATAACAAACATTTGTTTGTTTTTCAACCCTTGCTGTAAAGCTATACATTCCCCACTATTTGGACAGTTACTGTTCACACCTAACAGTATGACCAGCGACGCTCTCCTAGTATAGCGTTTCTTAAATAACTGGACCAAATACTTGCCCGTTTTCTCGATAGTACAATCCAAAAAGCCTCAGCGTAGCCCGCTACGCCTACGTTTTTTGAATTGCACTCTCAAAAAAACGTTCTACGTATTAAACCAATTAAACCAGTTATTTTGCGAACGCTATACTAGGTGGATTACCACCACAGCGTAAGGGCCGTAAGCCCCGCCCGGTCGTGGTGAACACGGACTCTCATGAGAGCGCATAGCGAAGCTGTTTAGATACTGTAGGATTATGCCCATGAAGCACAGAAATCCGCAGCCATTGACGGCTGGGGAAGGCGTTATGCGCCACGGACGGCACATAAAAGCCGGTTTCGTCGAGCATTGAAAACCAAAAAGCATAATCCGTACAGTATCTTAACAGCGCAGCGTAGCGAAAACGAGAGTCCGTGTGCACCACGACCGGTCGGAGCTTACGGCCCGAACTCAAAAAAAGCCACCCCAGGCATAACACCCGGTGTGGCTTTAAATCATGTATTATGAAATTATGTGAATCACCTAATGTGAATCAACACTGCTATATTGCAGAACAAATCTACTCACAAAGCTTAGAAAACTCATCCGCAACAAACTGAACCTTGGTTCCGATAATGACCTGAACAGAATTCTTGCCAGGCTTCATAACTCCTGCAACACCTGCAGATTCAATCTTCTTGTCATCAACCTGAGTGATATCCTTAACCTCAAGTCTGAGTCTTGTGATGCAGTTGTCAATGCTTGCAATATTGTCTTTGCCGCCGCAGCCCTCAAGAATAGTCTTAGCTACTGCTGTGTAGTCATTGTTAGAAAGCACTGCCTTCTTCTCTGCCTCGACATCATCGTCCTCTCTACCAGGGGTCTTAAGATTCCATTTCTTGATAGCGAAATAGAATACGATGTAGAATACGATAAAAGCTGCGATTCCAAGAGGAATGATGAGCCATGTCTTTGCTGCAGCCGGAAGTGAAGATGAGAATAATAAATCCATCGCGCCGGCTGAGAATGAGAAGCCTGCTCTAAATCCAAGAGCTACTGTAACCATTGTGAAAATACCATAAAGTAAAGCATAAATCACATAGAGACCAGGAGCAAGGAACATAAATGCAAACTCAAAAGGCTCTGTAACACCACAGATAAATGCACAGATAGCTGCAGAAGCAAGGATACCGATGGCAACCTTTTTCTTAGCAGGCTTTGCACACTTAACTATGGCAAGTGCTGCACCAGGAATACCAAACATCATACATGGGAAGAAACCTGACATGTACATTCCGAGGCTCCATGAAACATCCTTTGATGTCTCGCCTTTCCAGAAATGAGAGAGGTCTCCAAGTCCGATAGTATCGAACCAGAATACGTTGTTTAATGCATGGTGTAATCCTGTAGGGATTAACAGACGGTTCAGGAATGCATAGATACCTGCGCCAACTATGTCAAGTTTAACGATTGCATTACCGATAGCTACAAGAGCGCCGAAAAGTAATGGCCATACAAACAATAACACTACAGATACAAGGATAGAAACAACACCTGCGATAATTGCTACGCAGCGTTTGCCACTGAAGAATGACAGCCAGTCAGGAAGCTTTGTATCCTTAAATCTGTTGTAACACAAAGAACCAATGATACCGGCTAAGATACCGATAAATGGGTTTGCAATCTTGTCGAATGCAAGTGTCTTTATAGCGCTGTCAGCGATAGATGGGATGAATGTTTTAACAACACCTGTAGACAGGAGTGTTGTCATCATCAGCCATGAAGCTAAAGCTGCAATACCGCCGGTACCGTCGTTCTTTTCCGACATACCAACACCAACGCCGATTACAAAAAGGATGGCCATGTTGTCAATCAAAGCTCCCCCTGCTTTAACTAAAAACAGACCTATTAAATTACGCACTCCCTCGATGTCACCACCCTGCATGGTTGCAGGACATAAATAATATCCAATACCCATGAGGATACCACAGATAGGAAGTACTGCTACGGGAAGCATTAAAGCTTTACCCAGTTTTTGAAGAAATTTCATAGATTTCCCCTCATTCACATTATATATATACTAAACTGGAGATACTTCAATAAAGTTCGTTATATTTCTTACGAAAGACGGAGCACTTCATCCCCCGGCTCAGCTTCACCCTCTTTAATCAAAGTAATTTTATTGTATTTCTCTGTATTGCCAATCAAAATAGGTGTAATCGGATTGAAACCGGCAGCCTTTATCTTTTCTATGTCTGCTTCCATCATCAAATCACCCTTTTTTACCTGACTTCCGGCCGAGATATGAGCTATAAAAGGCTCTCCCTTTAAAATCACCGTATCCAATCCGATATGAATCAGAATCTCGGTTCCTTTATCGGTCGCCATTGTGATTGCATGCAGTGTATCGAAAACTGCCTTAATCTCACCATCTGCCGGTGCATAAATTTTGCCATCAGACGGAATTACTGCGAATCCATCTCCCAGTATCTTTTCTGAAAATGTAGGATCCGGAACCTCTGTGATCGGCACCACTTTTCCTTTGCAAGGAGAATAAATAATTATCTCCTTTGATTTATTCTTAAAAAAACCTAACATGTTATCTCCTTTCCATCGATATACACACTTACAATATCCAATGCATTATTTAAAAGCACAAAATCGGCTTTTTTACCGACAGAAATACTTCCTGCTTCATCAAATATATTAATCTCTTTTGCCGGATTGGCTGTCGCACACATAATTGCCTCCTCAAGCGAAATACCGGCTTCATTTATCGCAAAACGCATACAGTCCATCAGGTTTGTTGCAGAGCCTGCAATCGTACCGTCATGAAGTGTGGCAAGATTGCCCCTTACTGTCACCGGCTGCCCTCCAAGTGTATATTCGCCGTCTTCAAGACCTGTAGCCCTCATGCTGTCACTGATTAAAATCATACGTTCTGCACCAAACATGGCAAACGTTGCCCTGATAACCGATGGATGAATATGTACTCCGTCACATATCAGCTCAACATGACATTTCTGTGAATCCCTCACAGCTCCGATAACTCCCGGATTCCTATGGTGAAGAGACGGCATGGCATTGTACAGATGTGTGGCATGGCTTGCACCATGCTCTATAGCTTCCTTTGCCGTATCATAATCTGCTGCCGTATGTGCTATTGATATAACAGTCTCATCCTTTGCCTTATCTATAAATTCAAACGCCCCCGGCTCCTCTGGAGCTATATCAACAAGCTTAATCAGACCATTGGCTGCATCCTGAAGCTGACGAAAATATTCATAATCACAATGCATAATATTTTCTGCTGCCTGCGCTCCCTTTTTTGACGGACTGATAAATGGCCCCTCCATGTTGATTCCTACCAGATGCGCTCCACCGTGATATGTGTAATCACCTGCATTTTTCATAACGCATAAGAGCTCATCCCTCGGTATGGTCATCGTTGCCGGACAAACACTCGTCACTCCGACAGAAGCCTCATATGATGTAATCACATCAAGCGCCTCTACAGTGCCGTCACACATGTCTGCTCCCCTGCAGCCATGAAAGTGGATATCCACAAGTCCCGGAATCATGATAAGACCTGATGCATCTATAATCTCCTGCGGTGCGCTGTCATTAGCCGCGTCCGTGTCAGCTGTTCTCTCCAAAACACTGTCAAAACGACCATCCTTAACGACAACATCACCTTGCATAAAGCTGCCATCCTCTGTAAATACCCTTGCATTTTTTATTATCATATACATGCACCTTCTCAACTAAAAAAACATCTACAGGCTGCTCAGTGCAGCCTCATCCGCTACAAGCGTAACATCATTGTGCAGCTGCAATACAGAAGCCGGCACCTGTGGTGTAATCGGTCCAAAGAAAGCCTTGTGAACAATCTCTGCCTTATCCTCACCACTTGCAATAATAAGAATTTTCTTAGCCTGCATGATGGTCTTGATGCCCATTGTATAAGCCTGCTTCGGAACATCATCAGCCGATGCAAAGAAGCGCTTATTAGCCTCAATAGTAGACTCTGTCAGATCCACACAGTGTACCTGCTTGTCAAAAGACTCGCCCGGCTCATTAAAACCTATATGACCATTGTGCCCGATACCAAGAAGCTGTAAATCAACACCGCCAAGAGACTGAATCAGCTCTGTATAGCGCTTGCACTCCTTCTGTGAATCCGGCTCCATGCCGTTTGGCAGGTGAGTATTCTCAACCGGAATATTCACCTGATCAAACAAATTCTGATGCATAAAATAATAGTAGCTCTGGTCATTCTCACGGCTTAATCCCTTGTACTCATCAAGGTTCACCGTCATAACCTCTGAGAAGTCCAAATCCCCCTTCTTGAACCACTCAACGAGCTGCTTATACAAGCCGATAGGCGTAGAGCCTGTAGCAAGTCCCAATACACAATTAGGCTTCATAATCACCTGTGCCGATACGATATTTGCAGCTTTTCTGCTCATATCTGCATAATCCTTAGCATGATATATTCTCATGAAAAATCCCACCAATTTGTAAAATATACCCAATACTATCTGCACAACCTTCAAATGTGCTGCTTGATTACATATATGCATTTTACCTAATATAGGACATTTTGTCTAGTACTTTTTGTTACATTTTGTATATTTTATAAAAAAAGCATTAAATTTTAATGCGGTGAAGTGGTAAAATTGCATAAAAATCCATCTCAACCGAATCTATAATTTTTCACCTGCCACCCTGCATCTCTTTCTGCAAAAAGCAATGCCGCCAGGCGCACAAATACACAAGGCGAGCCTAAGCTCGCCTTGTCATTCCTACCACTAGTTCTTCTTAACAATTCTATTCACAGTAACACATACGCCAGCTACAGCAACTATGAATACAATAAACATAAATAATACTCTATTATCATCACCTGTCTTTATAGCATCTTTTGTCTGCTGTTTTGAATCTGTTTTTACGTTGCTATTTACTTGTGGTTTACTATTATCTATTTTGTTTCCATCCTTGATATCTGTACCGAAATCTTTTGTCGGATTCTTTACAGGATCTTTTGTTGGTTCTTTGACAGCTTCCTTATCCTTGTCGCTATATGAGATAGCATACGTAGAGAACTTATCTGTCTCGAATGACAGTGTTCCTGTTGATGCATCCCATTTTGAATCAAGGATTTCTGACTTTCCATCATGTAATCTTACTACCTGATAAGTACGAATCTTTGATGAATCTTTTTGTAAAAGTTCATCTGCCAGTTTCATCTTTACAGTAAATTTAGTTGCAGTCTCTGATACCAAAGCTTTATCAGTGATAACATTGCCTTCTGCATTAGTTATTGTAAGCAGAACAGAAATATCTACATACATACCAACTTTATCATCAGATTTAAGTACTGAATTAATAAGCTCTTTCTGTTCATCTGAAACATTCTTTGAAATATCAGACATAGTAAGAGTGATGTCTGCCTTTCCACCATCATCTACAAGCTTCTTCTGCTCTGCACTAAGAACTGTATCCTTAAGCTTTGACTCATCCACAGATACATCTGATTTTGTGTCACCTATTGAAACATTTGCTTCGTAATCAACATTGCCTCCCTGTGTTCCCGGCTTATCCGACTCACCCGGTTTATCCGGCTGGCTTGGTTTATCCGGTTCACTCGGCTTCGGATTTGGAAGCTGTGCTATTGTCTTATCAAATATCACACTATCTTTAGCTGTTCCACATGTAATGCTTATTGTGGCTTTTGCCTTTCCTGATGCACTTGTAGTCGCATCAGTCTTTGTGAAATCTTCTACTACCACTTTCGACTCTGTGATGCCTGCTTTAGTAAGAGCATCATCTACTGCTTTCTGAATATCATCTTTTGTAAGATTATTCGTAGCATCTATCGCACTAACAGCAGCCTCAACAACAGCCTTGGCATCCGCTACCTTCTCTGCCTCTGATTTCGGAAGCTGTGCTATTGTCTTGTTGAATACTACCTTATCAGCTACATTATCACATGTAATAACAATATTTGCTGATACACTTCCCTGTGAAGCAGATGTTGCATCTTTCTTCGCAAAATCGCTAACTGATACTGTCACACCTTCCACTCCGGTTGATGTAAGTGCTGCATCTGCAAGCTTTTGAATATCGTCCTGTGTCAAGCTGTTAGATGCATCTGCTTTATTTACAGCCGCCTCAATCGCTTCTTTTACCATGGAAACTTTCTCAGAATCTGTCTTTTCCGGCTCTACTACCGGATTCTGTGTCCAGTGTGCATATAGCGTCTGATCTGCTGTAAGCTCTACTATAGTAGAAGCTGTCACCTGAGTTCCGGCAGTAGCATCTGTAAACCATCCTGCAAATGTATATCCTTCTCTCGCAGGTGTTGGCAAATCTCCATACGTCTGTCCTTTAATAACTTCCTTGTTTGGAATTGTCACATTTGCACCATTGGCATCAAATGTAACAGTATGCTTTTCTTCTACCGGTGTCTCATTAGTGTTGTTAGTTGTAAATGCCTTAATACATAGGTTTCCATCATTCCCCTTTGGATAAGTAATATTACGGAACTTTCCTGCATATTTGTAGAAGCTTCTTGAATTGTCCCGGTTCACATGGCAATCCCATATCACATTATCTCCATTTGCTACTGAATGAGCTGACTCATGATCGAGCGCCGCTTTATCTAATGTGACAACAACAGAAAATGAACTACCCGGAATAAGCTTAACTTCATCATTCAAAGGTATAGTGTAATATCCTGCAAATGCACTTTCACCTTCTGTAGTCGCACTCTCCTGCAATGTACCACTTGTTGGGTCATTAATATCAGACAAATCTGTATATATCTCGATTTTATACCCAACATTTGCTTCTCTTGTCATAGAGAGTGAAACTGCCTTAAGGCTCTCTGATGTAACACCATCTTTCTCACCAACCGTAAAGACATTGGCCATAGTCGTATAATCTGATACCTTATATGTACCTATTCCACCATCCAGCTGATAGTTGTTATCATAATTATCTGTTCCTGTAAAATCAAATGCCCAGGCTGTATCCAGTAATGAAACAGTGTCATATGACATCCAGAAATAATCCTTATAATCTCCCCAGCTATTACGCACAAGCCACGCACCGTCATGAGCCGGTTTGTTACCATATTTGAAATTGTCCTTTGAGAAATTGTCATCCCAACCGACAATCATAATGGCATGTCCACTACCTGCTCTATTAGTATCATAATAAGTATATGAATCAGCTCCATAAAATCCCCAAGCCGACTCTCTATCATAATACATAGCCCCGACAGCTCCGTTTTGCTCGATCATTTCTTTAACCTGATCAGGCTGCTGCCTTATATTGATCTCATATGCATTCTCAAGATGTGCTTTATCATATCCATACGCATATTTATCATCGATTGATGAGCCACTAATCGTTGCACCAGCTTGGGCATATGACACATCTGACTCATCTGCAACACCAATCCACTGACTTAATCGGCGGAGTGAATATTCAAAATTGCCTCCTCTGTCAAGATAGGAATAAGTCGCGTTATCATTATAGTACCTTGCAACATCGCCCTCTGTACCTCCAAGTGGATCAGTAACAAAATTGTATGCAAAATACGCCAATTGCAATTCGCTAAAATCAACTGTATCCTTACTTGCCAGACTATCATTAATCAAATCAAACTCCGCCAATCCTGTTGATGCAAATGCCCAGCATGTACCATACGGATTCTGATTTCTGTTCTTCGGATATCGCTGTCTGATAGCATCTACTCCACCATCCGGATATGAAGCCGGTATGTCAGAATACAAAGCAATTCCAGAATCATACAATGGTGTGTCCTGATCCAGATCACTTTCAATATAACCACTAGCTGCTGTCCCCTGCTCACCTGCTTTGCCAGACGAATCTGAATCGGCCCACGCATAGCTCATCGTGGAGGTAGTCAGTAAAAATGCGCATGTAAACAGCGCTGTCAATTTTTTCCCCTTCATTTGTCCATCCTTTCTTTTGTGTGGTTGATAGTACCTTATCACTATAATAACATAGCTATTATCTTAAGTCCAATAAAATAATATTGTTTTGCGCTCCTCCTCAAATTGTTCCGGATTGTTAAAACAATTTGTGTAAAACATCAATTCGTGTTCACAAAAAGTCTTGATATTTTCATCTTTCATATCAGCCTTATGCTCTAGATAAAAACGCAGTGCATATTTAACATCTCTTGCGTAATTCAGAATATACATGATATATAACAAACGCACGCGTGCGTTTATCGTGCGTTTATTAAATCAATTCATAATGTGCTGCCCGTCCATTTCCAACAAGCTTAATCCTACCCTTATCAGACATCTTTTTCAACAAACGATAAGCTTGTGATGGAATAACATTTAATAATTCTACAACGTTATCTCTTGTAACCCTTCCGCCTTGCTGCTGTATTAGTTCCATAATCCATGCCTCATATTTCACCACATCAATTCCAGTCTGTCGAACATATCCTACGATATTATCCTGTTCTTTATACACTGTTTATGATTTCTTATCTTGTCCATCACCTGACCTCTTGATTGTCCAGCCATAGACCATTATACTGTCCTTATTAAGATAAAAGGAAAGGCTCCGGAGTGCTCAAACTTCTGGTTCCATATTAAATTTTAATTTTCTGAAATGTCTTCTGTCCGGCTTAACTGCTTGCGAACATCACGTCCACGATACATAATTCGAACTATATACACTATTTCATTTTCATCATTTGTCTTATAAAATACCAAATAATTGTCCACCGGAAAGAACCGAAGTCCTCTGCTGTGCCATGGTTCTTCCTCATAAAGCCGGTTGCTATTCGGCATGGTGTCCAGCTTTCGAATAGCAACCATAATTCGGTCTGTCTGTCTGGCAGCGTTCTCTGGAGCTAACAGTTCCTCTGAAATATATCTGAAAATATTTCTCAGATCTCTTTTGGCTCCTGCTGTATACATCACTTTATATTTCATATACCAAATTCCCGTTTCATTTCTGCTTCAACTTCATCTGCTGAATATACTCTGCCTGCTTTAATATCTTCCATGCCCTTTTCTATTTCTGCATCGAACTGTTCCTTTGTAAGAGAACCATACGCAACAGGTTCCTCATAAGCCGGAAGTTTCATTTCAAAAGGAATTCCTCTCTGGAGTACAATCTGTCTCAGAAACATTCCTACCGCATTGGACATTGGAATGCCAAGTCGATCAAGCACCTGCTCTGCCTGCTCTTTTACTTCAGGCTCAACACGTGCAAATACATTTGCTGTTCTTGCCATAGATATCGCCTCCTCTTTTTTCTTCATTATATTTCGTTTGATTGC
>ONHG01000013.1 GCA_900317585.1 uncultured Lachnospiraceae bacterium
GCTCTTTTCCAATGCTGTCAGGAAAACAAATGTGACTGGGGTTAAGAAAAATTTCTTGAAATTAACTCTTGACAAAAGTCACTTCATAACAGGAGAGTGTATATCTTAACAGGTGCCAACCGAGGTGGAAAGACGACAATTACACAGGCTGTTGGGCAGTTGTTTGTGTTGGCGCAGGGTGGCATATATATTCCGGGAAAAGCATTTACATTTTCCCCTGTTACAGGTATTTACACCCATTTCCCGGCAGATGAGGACAAGACATTGGATTTAGGAAGGCTTGGGGAAGAGTGTAAGCGTTTTAAGGCAATCTATGAGGATGCTGACAGCAGGAGTCTGCTTTTGATGAATGAATCATTTTCTACCACTTCGTTTGAAGAGGGATACTACATTGCCAAGGACAGTGTCAGGGCGATTTTACATAAGGGAATGAGGACTATTTATAATACACATATGCATAAGCTGGCATTTGATGTGGAGGAAATGAATGAAGAGCAGCAGAAGGCAGAGCACACAGATGGGAAAGCGTTTTCCATGATCGTGCACATGAAGGGGACAGAGCGCTCATATCAGATTGAAATGGCGCCTCCGGAGGGCAAATCCTATGCAAGCGAGATTGCGCAGAAGTACGGGGTTACTTATGAGATGCTGGTGAAATAAGAAAATGAGAAGTTTGATGTAGAACTTTCAGAGTTGGCAGAAAAGCAATATGATAAAAAAGTTTTGCAAAGCATAGATATTTATTGGTTTATAGAGTGGCTGGAAATAGGGTTATCATAGAAGGTATATATCACGAATTACAAGATTATGAAAATTCAATCATGTAAATTAGGGAGGACAGTGTTGAGAGGACACTGTCCTTTTTGTATTATCTACACTATCGCTAATCCTATATCAAAATCCTTGGCTATTCCCATCACTGACACCACATTTTTCAGCGTTATTGTATTAAATGTAAGGAGCACATGAATTGTGTTGACACCCTATAATATAGGGTATAATATGCAAAATTTAAAATGCAAAGGATAAACTTGTTGACATGATGTGTGATACACAGTATACTATGTTAAACATATAGTGTGCAACACACAATACAGTGCAATAAACACAGTGAATTTAAATAAAGGATACTGAAGGGAGGAGATTTGATGAATTGTGATGAAATTGTTTCAGGATTAATTTTAGAATTCAGACGGGGCACACTCATCATGGTAGTGTTAGCACAACTAAATAAACCAATGTATGGATATTCATTGGTAAAGGAATTAGAAGGAAAAGGTATTTCGATAGAAGGCAATACATTATATCCTCTACTGAGAAGACTAGAGAGTCAAGGTCTGCTAAAAAGTGAATGGGAAACTGAGGCAACGAAGCCAAGAAAATATTATATCATCACAGAAGATGGGAAGCTGGTTTATAAAAAAATTAAAGAACACTGGAAAAAATTTTCACAGTCAATCAATGTTTTAATGGAGGAAGAATAAATGGTAAAAAATGATTTGATCGACAGATACATTTATGCAGTTACAAAACATATGAAATCCGCCATGAAAAAAGACGTGGCGGCGGAATTAGAGACGATCATACAAGATATGTTGGAGGAACGATGTGAGGATGTTACTCCAACGGAGCGTGATATCAAAGTTGTTCTAACGGAACTGGGAACCCCGAATGAGTTGGCTTCGAAATATAAAGGTGAAACACAGGATTGTTTGATTGGACAGCCGTATTATAGTTTATATGTGTATGTATTGAAAATTGTGACAGTGTGCATCAGTGGAGGAATGTTACTTGCTCAAATTATGGCAGCATTAACATCGCATACAATCTGGTATATAGCTATCTATAGAACCATCGGTGGGATTTTTGGCGGTATATTGACAGGATTTGCATTTGTGACATTATTATTTGCATTCTTTTATAAAAAAGGAATTAAGGTGGATAGGTTAAATGATGGAATAGATAATTTGCCTCCTGTTCCACAAAAGTCTTATAGGATTTCAAAAGTAGATGCGATTGTAGGAATTGTTTTTTCGGTTATCTTCACTCTTGTATTTCTTGTATGCCCACAGATTTTATGCATTGCATTTGTAAAAAATGGGGTAGGTGTGTATGAACCGCTTTTTAATTTAGAATATATCAGACAAACATGGTATTTCATTCTTGCATTTGGAATTTTGGGTGTTACAAGGGACAGTGTGAGACTTATTGATGGCAGCTATACCAAAAGGGTGATGCTTGTTACCATTATCACCAATATTATTGATGGAGTATTAACAAGCATTTGGCTGTTAAATGATAGGATCATGAATAGTGGATTTTTTGATGGTATTGAGCAGTTACTTGGAACGGATGCAGAAGGTATTTCACATGTTTTTATACACTATAATAAGGTATTTCTCTCAATCATCATTTTGGCATTAACAATTAATTGCATTGAGACAGTCGTGAAAGCAGTAAAATACAGTCGACAATAAAATAATTTTAGATGAATCAATCTCCATTTACAAAAATGCTACAATGCATATGATTTTATTATAGCAACGTATTCCTTACATCACCTAACAGATGATGTGAAAATTCAATTTATTCAATTATTAAAAACATTATTAAAAGAGGGTGGTTGTATTCTGATCGGAGATGTGGCATTTCAAACAAGATCAGATTTAGAAAAATGTCATAAGGAAAACAAGGATGGATGGGATGAGGATGAAATTTATTTTGTGGCAGATGTAAACTGTACCCCTTGTCAAGGACATTTTGAATTAGTGTAGTGCCTATTTTTTAGACACCTACACAAAGATGATATCCCTGATTTTGGACATTCCATCGTTGGGGTATCCACAGAAGTGGGCACATGACATTTGCAGTACCCACGGAAATGGACATACCAGTTGGTGTGATATTCTTTTTGGTTTTATTTTTTAGAATCTATATCAACTGCCGCTTTGCCGAGTTCTTTCGGATCCTTCCGGATGGTTGGCGGGGCAGGAGCATTCGGGATATCCAGAGGATATTCCCCCGTAGTAACAAATTTGTAGAATTCATTAGGCGACAGCTTGGCAAGATGCCACTGATACCGCCGATTGTTGTAATAATCGATATAGTCATCAATGATGACCTGAACATCAGCAAACGCAGTACATTCGGCAAGTTTCGGTTTGATATGGTCTTTCATGTGGCCGAAGAAACTTTCCTGCGGGGCATTGTCCCAGCAGTTGCCCCTGCGTGACATGGACTGGCGGAGCTTTTTATCATACAAGATGTTTATAAATTTGTGGCTGGTATAATGGCAGCCCTGATCCGAATGGATGATGGTTTCCGCCTGAAGGGACACTCCGTGATCCTCCACCAGTTTGTTGATGGTTTCCAGAACGAAATCCACTTCCAGTGATGGACTGAGTACATACGACAGTATCTGCTTGGTAAAGGCATCCAGGACAGTAGATAAATAAGCAAAGGTGCCGTTGTACGGCAGATAAGTGATGTCTGTCAGCAGGACAATCCGTGGACCGTATGCCTCGAATTCCCGCTGAAGCAGATTGTCTGCAACATTGCTTGTCTTAAGGGCTTTGGCCATCCGCCTGTAAGGATTCGGTCCCCTGTAGGGGCAGGACAGATTAAACTTGTCCATCAGACGCCGGATCTTCTTGAGATTCATGACCACGGGCGGCTCCATGTGGAGAAGAGCCATATAGATGCCTTTTGCACCTTTGGAATAGCCGTGCATTTTGTAGGCAGCAAGTATCAGCTCAAAGTCATCCCGGTCCTGCTGCTCTCTGCGTTCTCTTGATGGAGCAGCCTTGAGCCAGGCGTAGTAACCGCTTCGTGAAACGCCTGCCATCTCACAGAGTGTCTTAACAGACATGGTGTTATGGCTTTGCTGCATGGTGTTGTAGATTATTTCAAAAATACAGGAAGAATCGTTCATGAGCAGTGCACCTACTTCCCTGTAGTTCTGATCGAGGAAATTTTTTTTAGAAATTCCATTTCCTGTTTCAGATAATCTACTTCGTGCCGGAGCTGACGGATTTCGTCAGCCTCAGAGACCGGGGTGTCAGTATCAGCGGGAACCGAATGGGCTGCTGAGGTACCCCGTGAACCATATCCCTCATGGAATTCGCCGTACTTCTGGTATTCTGTACGGATATGTTGGGAAATGCTCCATATGCGGCGTTCTCCAATGATGCTGATGTCAAAACCGTGATCTTCAAGGATTTTTCTGGGTGACTCACCGGCTTTATAGGCGGTCATGAAAATCTCCTTGAATTCTTTGGTAAGAGTGATTCTTGTTTCAGTAACACTGTAGATGTAAGGGTTTTGACGAAGTAACTGTTGTTGTTCCTCTGTGAATAATTTTCTGCTCATGAAAATCCTCCATTTCTGTGATTAGAATATCACATTTGAGAGGTAGTGTCCAAGAAACTGGGTTCACTTAGGAACGGTGTTTGAAAACAGGGGAAGGGTTAGTGAGTGTGTCTGAGAACCAGGTACTACACTAATTCATGTGTCCACTGTTATGGGTACATTATAATGAGTTAAGGAAAGCATCTGACAAAGGTTATACGGATACTGTTAAAGAATTAAGAAGACAAGGTAAGAAAGTTGTTGGAATTGGTGAAAAGAAAGCTCCAAAAGAATTAAGGGATGCTTGTAGTGAATTTTTTGAGATTAAGTAATATTACTTATTGGTATTAGTAGAGAAAATCGGAAGTAATGGAGGGATGGCATATATATAAAGATGAATTGTGTTGACACCCTATAATATAGGGTGTAATATAGTTAAAAAGAGAAGGGAAAATTACAAATGACAAGAACTTTTATAGAGGTTCCGTTGTTTTCAAAAAGATGGAAAGAGATTGGATTAGGTGAGGATGAATTACGAGCACTTCAGATAATGTTACTTAAAGATCCTGTGTCAGGACCTATAATGGAAGGAACTGGTGGAATTCGCAAGGTCAGATTTCCTCTCCAAAATAGAGGTAAAAGTGGTAGCGTACGAGTTTGTTATACTGATTTTGCGGAGTATGAAGTAATATATCTGATTACAGCATTCCAAAAAAAGAGTCAGGAAAATCTTACAGAGGAAGAAAAAAGCATTTTAAAGAAATTAGTTAAATCGTTGAGAGAGGAAGCTGCTAAAAATAGGAGGTGATTTCTATGAGCTCATTATTTGAGGATTTAAAAGAAGGACTCGAGGAAGCTATAGCTTATGAGAAAGGATATGGAGCGGGGAGAGTAAAAACATATATGATTTTGCCGGTCAAAGAGTATAGTGGAAAAGAAATACGTGATATTAGGACAAAGGCGGGGATGACTCAAAGTGTATTTGCTTCATATATGGGGGTTTCAATTAAAACAGTGGAAGCATGGGAAGGTGGTAGAACTCATCCGACAGGACCGGTGTTCAGGCTTTTAGATATTCTTTCTAAAAGCGAAGAAATGGAGTATATTGTTGCTAAATAAGCATAGAAATGGGCAGTAGATTATCTGTCAGTTTTTTATAACATTACATGCAGTAGAATTCTTTTATTATGGCATATTAGTGGTAGAATGGCTGGTTTACTTTATTGTTAGAAGTTTTAAACAATAAATTTCAGTAATACTGAGAGACGAATTTGACTAAATCAAGTGCTTTTATTGAACGAGATGGTATCATTTACTATATTCGCCTTGGATATACGTTGGATTATCAACAATCTGGGATTCCATTCGGATTAAAAAAGTAGCAATTGCGGAAGAAAATATGAAAAAAACAAAACATATTCAAGAAATTAGAGAATGTAAAAATACATTTTCAAGAGCATTGACAGAAGTATTAAATTCTAACAGTCTACCAAATGGGGGTGTGAAATTTTGTCAAATGGAGGATTGTCGATTAGAAAAAGAAACGAAGCAATGGGTATGGTTATCGTATTATAATTGTTATACACACAATCAGAGAGTAACGCAAAAGTTCAGAAATGTATATGATTTTTCATTTATAAGAAGGTAGTTTCATGTTCATTAGAGTACAAACTTCAAGCTTGCAAGGTTGAATCCCTTTGACCATTATATTTAGTTGGAAATGAGAAACAGAATGAGAAAAATAGTAGCAGCTACAGAAGAAAATAAAGAAGAAATTTTAAAATTGTATAAGATACAGCTCGGCAGGGAATTTTGTCCATGGGACGATTCATATCCGGGAATGAAGGAAATTGAGTTTGATCTTGGTAGAGAATCTTTGTTTGTAATGATTGATGGGCAGGAGATTAATGCTGATGCCGGAAGCAAAGAGGACAGAATTATCGCAGCAATTTCAATTGATGATGATCCACAGGTGGAGAGGCTTGATTGCTGGAGCCATAAGCTGGCACCCGGGGCTGAGCTTTCAAGACTTGCGGTTCATCCGGATTTTCAGAATCAGAAAATTGCGAGACAAATGCTGGTATTTGGGATGGAAGAGCTCGCAAGGAGAGGATACAAAAGTGTGCATTTTTTAGTCAACAAGCTTAATGTGAAGGCTCTGCGCTCGTATGCAGTGTTTGGATTTGATACAGTGGGTGAATGCAGCCTGTTTGGGCAGCCGTTTTTGTGCTATGAAAAGAGTCTGTAAAAAAATATGATTTTTTTGAAAAAAGTGCTTGCATTTTTGAAAACAATCTGATATTATATACAAGTCGCGTGAGACAAGCGGCGGAAACAAAATATATGCGGAAGTGTCGGAACTGGCAGACGAGCAAGACTAAGGATCTTGTGATTATTGCAATCGTGTGGGTTCAAGTCCCATCTTCCGCATTAAGTTTTTTTGGTGAAACCCTTGAAAGTATTGGCTTTCAGGGGTTTTGCTTTTTAATGAAAAGTGGTTGACCCCGGTTGACCCCTACGAAACCCTTGATATTCCTGCGTTTTCGTTAAAAGCGTCCCAAATGTCACCAATCTCATTAAGGTATTCTTTGTCTCTTGAAAAGGTGTAATTCTCTAGATTTGTCTTTACAGAATGTCCAAGTATTCTGGCGCGTTCAGCCGGATTCAATCCCATAGGTATTAATACATAAGAGTTGAGTGCGATTCTGAAAGCATGATTGTTGCTAAGACCAAGTCCGAGCTTTTCTATGCAAATCTTATAAAGACTTTCATAGTAGGCTACGGTAGTAGTCCAAGTACCATCTTCTTTGCAGAATACCCATTCGGAATGAATGCCTAAGGCTTCCTGCTTTTTCTTTAGTTCACTTAAGATGTACTTTACATCCTTTGTAAGAGGAATGTATCGTCCGTTCTTGCTATCGCCCTTCTCATTCTTTGTGGTTGGGTTGTAGTAATATTCTTTACCGTTTTCGGTGATATGATCATTCTGTTGAGAATGGATATGTATCATCTTGTCGGTAATGTCTTCCCAACGCAGAGAAGGTATCTCTCCCTGCCTTACTCCTGTATGTGAGGAAAATAGTATGGCGTATCCGTTTACATCGTATTTGAGCGTGTTAACGCGCTTCCAAAGGTATGTACGGATTCGTTCTATCTCGTGAGGCTGAAAAGCTTTCTCCTCAGGTCTGTCATTGCCCACGTTGCAGTTTCTGATGAAAGGTGTATTGTCCTCCGGAATGATATTGCGTTGGATAATTCCGTGATCATCACTTGCAGCATATCGGAAAGCCAGATTTAATACTCCTTTGAACTTGTAAAACCGCTTCTTGGTCAGATGCATTGTCTGAGTGATAACCTGCATGTACTCCATAAGTTCCGCCTTTGTCATATAGCGGATGTCCTTGGAACCGAACTCATCTGTGATAAAAGCTTTATATGAACTTTCATAATCACGGATGGTCTTTTCCTTCGGAGCCTCGGTTCTTACCTTTTCATCAAGTGCCAACTCAAAGAGTGACTTAAAGGAATAATCATTTAAGATATCTCCGCCAAAGTAATAAGCGTATAACTTTTCGATTAGTCCTTCGTAAGAGTAAGAACGTGGAACAGAGTTATCGTTCTTAAGCCTCGTCTGATAGTAAGTCTTTTCTTTCCCTCGTTTTTTGAGAGTGCCGGTCTGGATAGCATTATCGTGAACCAATAATACTTTTTGCTCTATTAATTTAAACTGCTTCTTAGTCATTTCGTCTAAATACGTAGAGCCGGCTTCTGTAAGTGTACCTTCATCTTTGGATTTTTTCAAGGCGGCGATCTGCATTTTTAACTGCTGAATCTCAATACTAAGATCATCGCTAGCCGGTTTTGTTAGGTCTTTGTTCATGCAGATCACCTCCTTCCTTTTCTTAAAACTTGTCCAACAATTCCAAATACCATTATTCACTTGTCAAGGTGCTTTACTTTTGCTTCTGTTAAGTATGTGGGACACATAAGCCCCTAATCCGAAAAAATTTTTGAAAAATAAAAATTTCTTTGTAATACATTTGGGGTGCTTTCGGTCCCATTACTAAACCGGGAAGAAAAAATTTTTTTATCCCTTTACTAATACATTTGGGTCACAGAATGTCTCATTACTAAATCAAGGCAAAAATTTTTTCTTTCTACCTACTATTTGGAACGAGTCAGAACTGATTACTAAAATTTTTTCAAAAAAAATCCTCCAAGAAGATTTCTTCCTGAAGGATTTGCTTTCGCAGGCGTTTAAGCTGCAATCTTTATTCTGTTTTTATCATGGTACCATTCCTACCCCCTAGCCCCCTTCCCATCCAATGTCATTAAGATAAGAAAATTTGAATCTTTAGAGCAGATATTATGATGAAAATGTCTGCTCTATTTTTTACTTTTTCCTCAAAAAACACTTGACAAATCGAATAAAAAATGCGGCGAAGCCCTTGAAATATATACATTTCAGGAGGTTACGCATATGAAATTTTCAGAAGAAGTAAAAACAACGTTATGGAGCATGATTGATCAAATGTCAACGAATCTATCACAATTCATCGTAAATCCAGAAAAAGATTTTTCGAGAAAAAAGAAATGGGATTTTCCAACACTAATGAAGTTTATTATTTCAATGGAAGGGCAATCTTTAAAAAATGAACTTCATAAATACTTTGGATACACGATTGAATGTCCATCTAACTCTTCGTTTAATCAGAGAAGATCACAAGTTAAAGCAGATGCATTTAAATACTTATTTAATAGTTTTACATCTAATTACAATAAGACACCTAAACTTTTTAAGGGATATAAACTTCTTGCCTGTGATGGTTCAGATATTAATATTTCACATAATCCGTGCGATGAAGAAACATATTTTCAACAAGGAACTGCCAAGGGATTTAACCAATTACATTTAAATGCAATGTATGATTTGATGAATCGTATATATACAGACATTGTGATTCAACCAGCACGAACAGAAAATGAGCATGCTGCTTTCTGTGAAATGGTTGATAGATATAATGGAACAGAAAAAACGGTATTCATTGTTGATCGTGGCTATGAATCTTACAACAACCTTGCTCATGTAATCGAAAAGGGAGCATTCTTTCTCTTCAGATGCAAGGATATTAATAGTAATGGAATTGTAGCATTCTCAAAGGATAAACTACCAAATAAAGATGAGTTTGATACAAATATTTCTTTGATTTTAACTCGAAAATGGACAAAAGAGATACTGAATAACCGAGATAAATATAGGCATTTTAGAAATAATGATACGTTCGATTATTTAGATCTAACAGAACATATTTTTTATCATATGAATTTAAGGGTGTTACGTTTTAAAATTTCCGAAGAAGAATATGAATGTATTTTGACTAATCTTCCTCAGAACGAATTTTCAGTAAATGAAATTAAAAAGTTGTATGCGATGAGATGGGGAATAGAAACCTCATTTAGAGAATTAAAATATGCTGTGGGATTAACAAGCTTTCATGCGAAAAAAAAAGAATACATTATTCAAGAAATATGGTCTCGCCTGATATTATACAACTTCTGTGAGATTATTACTTCTCACGTAGTAATTAAAAAATGTACCAAGAAGCATACCTATCAAATAAACTATACGTTTGCAATACATATTTGTAGATATTTCATAAGCAAAATGGCGGAGAAGTCTCCGCCAGATGTTGAAGCATTAATCAGTAAAGAAATTCTACCTGTTCGTCCTGGACGTCACGACCCTCGCAAAGTCGATCACAAGAAAGCAGTTAGTTTTCTATACCGTGTAGCCTAAACACAAATATACTATACACTTAATTTCGACAGATGAAAACATCTGTCTATTTGTAATGTGATAAAATATAGGAATTGTATCATACAACCGCTTTTGTTATACAAAAAAATAATATCTTGTATTACTTTTCTAGTTATCTTAATGACATTGCCTTCCCATCTCCCAGGGGGAACTCTACAAAAACTATCTGTGGCGTCTTGGTCTTACAATAGGGGCTTCCTGTTGATTTGGCATCTCTCCAATTACCTCTAAATCAGCAATCTTTTCCTGTAGCTCCTTAATCATATCCATAGCTCGGTGATTTGCTGTGACTTCCGAATAATAGTTAAGCATCTCCAAATCCATCCTTTTCCCGACTACCGCCTCAAATTCCGTAGAATCCCAGCCTTCACCAACAACTACAGAAATGGACTTAATGCCATTCATCCTTGTTGCCGGGATTCCCTCCCAGATTTTGATTGCTTCATCCACTGATTCTATATTCTCATGCATTTCACCCATAGAATGAAATTCACTACACTCATATACTGCATATGGCGCCCTGCTTCGGCCGCTTTTGCGGAGCTAAACGGCCGCGTTGCGTAGCGAGCGGCCAGTATTCTTTTTTTATTTAATCCTATGTTATTCTAATGATGTTATATCCTTTTATCTTGTATTCCTGATATTCGCCATCCTCATCAATAACCCTTATTTTCATCGGGGTTATCTTCCCATCACGGGAAGGCTGGTATATAACATCAATGGGTTTTAGTTCTGCTGCCATAATACCTTCACCTCTCCTGAAGATATTGCAGAACGTATTTTCGATTTTGTAAAGAAGTATAGAATCGCAACATAGGAATAAGCCAACACACATAATAATCTTTTGTTTTTCACAGCCGGGGGCCATCTTGTATTTACAATTCCCTAAATTATTGTTATAATTAAAGAGCGAGTTCGCACACTGAGAAATGCGGCTTACATATGACAGATTGTATATGGAGGTACATATAATGAGTAGAGAACATTTTATGCGGGCGAACAAGACCGTATATCGGGTCAATGTGATCATCGTAGTGGTTGCCACACTGATGGTATTTCTGGATATGGCCATACACGGAGTGGGACCTGCACTGATCGCTGAGTTATTATTCTGCTTGGCGGGATTGGGGATCATGACCTTCGGGTACTTTAAGTTTAAGGACAAAAGACTCGGTGCGGTTTTGATCATGTTTGGCTCCACGGTGATGTATATCGTGGTGATGCTGATCCAGAATGATATGATGTTTTACGCATTTGCCGTTCCGGTGATGTTTTCCTGTGTGACCTATCTGGACCTGAGGCTCCTCATCGAGGGCCAGGCCATCTTTACCGTGATTCCCCTCATTGTTTTGATCCGGGGAGTGATCGGCACCCATGAACCGAACCGAGCACATATCGTGGCGGGATTTATCATCATCCTTACCGGCATTGCTTCCATCGAGAGCATGAAACTCCGTAAAAAGCTGACCATGGAGGATGAAGAGGAGATCCAAGAGAACGTATCCAAGCAGGAAAAGGCTACGGAACAGATGACGGCGGTAGCCGGGAACATTACAGAGCTTTTTAACGACGCAAAGAATTCCGTTGAGGAGTTAAAAGAGATCATCACCAATAACCGTGACGGAATGCATGAGATCGCCGGTAGTACGGAAAACACTGCCCAGTCCATTACGGAACAGTCCCATATGATCGCCGATATCAACCAGCAGACGGAAGCTGCCGAGGAAAAGAGAAACCAGATGATGGAGGTTTCCGGAGAGACCCAGCAGGCAGTACAAAACGGTGTTGGTGTGATCCAGGACTTAAGAGCCAAGACAGCCAGCGTGGTAGACTTAAGTCAGGTGACAGTGGATGCCACAAAGGCTTTGACGGAAAAGGTAAAGAGTGTGGAAAGTATTGTGGATACCATTCTTTCCATTTCCAGCCAGACCAATCTTCTGGCACTAAATGCTTCCATCGAAGCAGCCAGAGCGGGAGAAGCCGGCAAGGGCTTTGCCGTTGTGGCGGATGAGATCCGGGTACTGGCGGAGCAGACAGCTTCCGCTTCCAACCAGATCACCGAGATCATCAAAGAACTGACTCAGGATGCGGAAAAAGCCATGGACAGTACCAATGAAGCAGCGGATTCCGTTCGGGATCAGAACGAACTCATCGAGAATACGGCAGAGACCTTCCAGAGGATCGACGAGAACGTAAACAACCTGATCCAGCGTTCCGATGATATCGGAGACAGCATCAGCGCCATCGGGAGATCCGCAGCGGAGATCAATGAGAGCATTACAAATCTTTCCGCCACCAGTGAAGAGGTGGCATCCCTTTCCAGTACGGGAGAGACGGATGCGCAGAATGCGGTGGATCGCTTTGGAGCATTTAATGATGTACTGAACAATATCTACGAAGAAGTAAGTCGGTTGCAAGCATAAAGAACTGCGGGCAGTGGCAGGGGTGACACCGTCCCCACGGCTCACCCCTGCCACTGCCCGCAGCCTTTTTGGATGCTATTAATTGTCTTATATGATATACTCAAATAAAGTCATCCTCTTTCAATTTATATCAATCTCGGACTGAGAACCAAAGGAGAAATAATGGCCAACTTAGATAATACTGATGAAAAATTGACAACACAAGATGATTTTTCAGAACTATTCATAAAATACATCGATGCCATGGTTGATTTTGAACATTTTTCCAGAGAAACCCTGGTTGATGTTCTTTGCAGATTGGCTCGTTCTTTTCGTCTGACCAAAGTTGTCACAGAGTTTTATAAGAGCAGTGTGGATGAAAAAGACGGCAAGGGAGAAATCCTCTGTGATTTCAATGAAGGTTCTGCGGACATTGTTGTGCTCAAAAAAGAACTCATTTCAAGAACAGGGGCTATAATTAGAGCCACAGCATATTCTGCCAAAGGCACAGAACATTTGAGCAATAAAGAAGAACAGCAGCTTGACATCTGTCTGCGTTCCATGATGAGTTACATAGGACGGAACCGTATGCAGACAGCAATCGAGAATCTCGCGTTTCATGACAACAATGGATATCCGAATTTTGCATATTTCTTCCGCCATCTTGAAAAAATGAATAAAACAGGTGGATTTAACGGCTTTACCGCCATTATGTATAACCTTAAGGGTTTTTCTGTCATAAATCATGATCTGGGATTCGAAGAAGGCAACGCCGTTATGAAAGCCCATTTCGATACTTTAAGGGATATGATTGGAAATAGTGGTACTGTGTGTCGTGTGGGCGGGGATAGCTTCGCAGCTATATTCCCAAATGAAATGTTGGAGAAAATTCTCGCTTTTTTTGAAGGCACACCTATCATATATGACCGGCTGACTTCAAGCAGCGCAATCGTATCAGCATATGCCGGAGTATTTATCATTCCGAGTGATTTCAAATATGAAAGGCCGGGCAACATTGTTGAAATGATCTTGCCCACTTGTCAGACTGCAAAAATATCCGATGAAACTGATGTTGTATATGCGAGTATGCAGTATATAGAGGATAAAGAGAATGTTTCAAAAATCCGCGGACATTTTGAAGAAGCTCTAAATAATTATGAATTCCATGCATACTATCAGCCAAAAGTAAATGTTGAAACGGGCAGGATCATAGGCGCAGAGGCTCTATGCAGGTGGATCAGGGATGGAAGGATAATACCACCTATGGATTTCATTCCGATACTCGATCGTAACACGGATATATTCCGGCTGGATTTCTATATGCTTGATCTTGTTTGTAAGAATATAAGAAAATGGTTGGATGAAGGGAAAAACGTGGTTCGGATATCTATTAACTGTTCCCGTAAGCACCTGGCTGATCCGGAACTTTTGGATAAAATCGTCAGTATAATAAACCGATATGATATCCCATATGAATACATTGAGATAGAGCTAACCGAGACAACTACAGAAGGCGATTATCTTAAACTCAAAAAGCTGGTCGAAGGTCTTACAAAGATAGGTATACATACATCCATTGATGATTTTGGTATCGGCTACTCTTCCTTAAATCTTATCAGGGAGTTGCCATGGAACGTAATGAAGATTGACAGAAGTCTACTTCCGATATCTTCAACCGACCAAAAAGATCGCTCTACAGTTCTATATAAGCACATAACAGCTATGGCATCTGACATGGGAATCGAATGCCTTACAGAAGGTGTTGAAACTGCTGAGCAGGTTCAGATCCTATCAATTAACATGGCAATAATTTCCAACGCTTTTCCGCTATCCATAAACCATGTTACAGTAAAATTAATGAGGGCTTCTGTTATATATGAAAGAAGTTGCTGCTCCGGTAAAAGTATTTAAGGATGATAATGACTATTTTATTTGGGGATTTCATTTCTTTAATCAAGATGAGAGAATGTCTGAATTCCAATATGATGTAGAGTCATTATTGGATAGAAAAGATACATCAATAAAAGCGCTTGCGACATATGCCAATAAACTTCAACAGACAATAAAGAAAACTTCTGAGTAGAAGTAATTTTATTTAAGGTAGTCCCCAACTTGGGGACGCAGCAATAACTTGTGATAATAGCGACGTGACGTCAAAATGGCGTCAGATAATAAGAGGGGTGACGTCAAAATGACGTCATCCCTTTATCTATGTCTTCCGACAACTCTGCATGCCGCATCTTTTGCAATTTCTGTAATTATATCTTCCATATAATGACCGGAATCAACGGAAGTTTTTACGGAATCAATATCTGCCATCTTAATCTGACGATATCCGGCACCTGCCTCGTGAAGAGCATCTTTGATATCTTCAGCTTCTGCTCGCTCAAGGATTTCACCAACCGTAAATTTTTCTGCATCATAGAATCCGTATTTGAATAAACGCTCTGCGGTGACATCATCTATAGGCATTTCTTGAATAACGGAAATCACTTCAGCCTGATGCTTACCTTCGAATCGTTTAAAGAAGGTTGCCTTAAATTTGGTAAAGAAGTCTTTGAAGGCATCTTTGATGATATCTGCAACGGAACGTTTTACTTCTTCGTCCAATTCCTTTTTGCGACGGTTTAGTTTGTCTGATATGGATTGGAGATAAACTTCGGTATCGTGTTGATTCTCTGCAATGGAATTTAGTTTCTTTTCTTTGGATTCAAGCTTTTTGGATTATTTTGAAATAAAATCCTGCCATTGTTTAATCTCTGACGGAAGTTTTGCCTCTACCTGTTTTTTCACCTCATAATCAAGTGTTAATTCACGATTATTAAGTTGACATTCTTTTTGCGAAAGACTTTGCTCTTTGGAGCTGAGTTCTTCTTCTCGTTTTGACAACTCAGCTTGAATAAGTTCATTATGCTCTTTGGTTTCAGCTGACTTTTGCCAACTCCGATATTCCTGGGCAGTGACTTCGATTTTGCGAGGACGTCCAAATATATTTGTGTCGGAGACTTCTTTGTTTTTCATTTCTTCGGTTACAAGCTCAGCAGAAACTTTTGCCAGTTTCTTTTCGGTAGCATTAAGCTTTTCTTCGGCTTCGCGATTTTTTGCCTGCAATTTAACAGCGATAGCTTCTTCTTTTGTCATAGATGTTTTTCCCGGAACCTTTGGAACAAGCTCGATATCTAATCCATATTTTTGACAAAGCTTTAGTTTGATATCACGTTCCCACTCGGAGAATGTAATCTTTGCATTATTCCATTTGTTAGGTGCTTTGTCCGGCTCCGGTCTTTCAAAGCCCATTTCTTCCAAGGCTTTATTCTGAGAGATATCCAATCCATCCTTTCCATCATATGCCCATACTTTTCTGACATGGATATGCGGGACAGCCTCATCTAAGTGTAAGGCGGCATCAAGGAAGTGAATGTTATGACCAAATCGCGCAATTACTTCGCGTTGGTAGTCCTCAAATATCTCCATAAGGATAGAGGAATCCGGGAATCCGTCGTCTACAGATCCGATTTGAAAGATGGTTTCTTCTGGACAAGTGTTTTTGGAATCCAATAGGTCATCTATGGATTTGTTTCGCTCCGGATGTCTTGCAGCTTCGTTGCGCCTGTGTTGAGCGGATAAACTTTCACCAAATAACTCTTGGTATATAGTGTGTTCGTGCTCATCGATGGAAGTGCGGTTTTCATCAGTGTTATCTATAACATGGGGAACATTATCCTTGTCGTAGTGAAGGATTATGTTTTTGATAACCATGGATTCATTGATGTTTTCTGCTTTGGTTATGTCATATTGTCTGTCATTATGTTTACGGGAATATGCTTTTCCGGTCTTAGCATTTACTCTGCCATTATGATTTGTTTGTCTATAATTTGCCATATTAATTCTCCTTTCAAAGTCACTTCTGGTCCAGTGGACCAGAGCTTGTAGTCCAGTGGACCACAAGTTGCTGTTTAAATTTCCTGCGGGATATTTCCTAAAGCGACACCTTGTCGCGTCAAGGAAATACCCCGTATTAGTTTGTCGCAGACTTCGTCCGAACAAACTCGGGGACCCCAACCTACGCGGTTAGCGGTCATTCGCCATGACGGGCATCTCATAAGGGCTTTGCCCTTGCCGATGGCTAACCCAATCTTTTGGGGCTCTGCCCCGGCGATGCCATCCCTGGTCTCATCGGGAGCTACACTCCCAAGGCGACGCCTTTCCCTTGTACCATCGCCTTCGAAATAAAAGTCCTCGCTCGGACTTATATTTCATAGCCGATGTTGAAGGAATGGATTACTAATCCTCCATTAGCTTTCTGCGTTCCAACTGTTCCCAAAAGTCATCGCTATATTCACGTTCCAGGAAATTGTGAATTCCATTCCTTATGCGAGGAGTTTTGCTAATGGGGTGATATCCTTCCTTAATGGCTTTGATGAACCAACCGGTTACGTTATTAATCTTTGCTGTTTGTTGATCAAAGATAGCCTTTGCATTTTTTACACGGAGGATATCGTGGTCCGCAGCCGATAAGATGGATTGAATATCCTTCTCTGGTAAATCAAACTCTTTTAATAACTCCTGTGCTTCATCAACAACAAAAGCCAAATTTTTGTCTTCAAGTGTTGTTGAAGAACTCTGTGTAGAAATATTTGTAGTATTCTTTGATGAAGTCTTTGTATACGTATCTACTTTTTCATCATGGGGTGATTTCGTTTGTGTCATATCCTCGTTGCTTTTAGGGAAGGGGGTAGTAACATTTTTGTTACCACCTAGGCCTAAAAATTGTCCGGATGGAAAAGTGAGCTTTTCTAAAACATCCGGAACGAGTTCAAGGAACATCACATTTGAGAGAGAAAGCCCTGCAACAACTATGTTTTTGA
The DNA here is from genome assembly GCA_900317585.1 of uncultured Lachnospiraceae bacterium. Lineage (GTDB taxonomy): Bacteria > Bacillota > Clostridia > Lachnospirales > Lachnospiraceae > Roseburia. Next base: position 17,436 of record ONHG01000013.1, read on the forward strand.
AATGTCGTTTGACTACACCGAGATCTTCGAGAAAGATGAGCGCGTCACGAGCTTGCTTCTTGGAGATGTTGAATTTCTCCATTAGTTGTTCATAGCTTCGTTGCAGATAGTTTTCATCGTGGAATTTTTTAGAATAGGATACGGATAAGGTGGTTTCGTTTCGTTCTTCTGTAGGACGATACCAATACACAATATCCGCCAAAATAAGAATGGCAAGAGGGTTGGTTTTTCCTTTGTCATTTACGATGGTGTAATACCATGATTCCGGAATGATATTTCCGGTTAAATTGAGTTTACCTATTGCATCTACAATAGGATTTTTTGTTGATGGATTGATTGATTTTGTCATACATTTCCTTTCTTTCATGTATGACAAGTGAATATTAGATATTTAGATGTGGATTAGATTTGAAAAATGGTTGACCCCCTGATTGACCCCCAGAGGTAGCCGGCTCTACATCCTCCATTTTTCTAGTGTTTTCGGGGGTCGGAAATAGGTTCAAGTCCCATCTTCCGCATTGAACAATAAGACAGGGGCCAAGCAAAGCGTTTGGTCCCTGTCTTATTGTTCAAAGCCGAAGCGAGCCTTGAACCCATGGTTCAAGGTCTCGCCTCCGGCTCGGTCGGCTCGTGGCATGAGGTCCCCCGGACCTCACTCGGTCTCCGCTCCGCTTCGGTCGGCGCAGAGCAGACATCCCCCGGATGTCTTGCGCCCCATCTTCCGCAAGGCTACGGTCGTGGTAGAGCAGGCGCCCTATATTGATTGATAAGACAGGAAAGGTAGGATTTTTATGATTAGATTTAATAACGATTATAACCGCGGTGCATTTGATTGCATTTTGAAGGCACTGGCGGATACAAATACAACCAGCTATCCGGGATATGGTGAGGATGAGTGGTGCGATAAGGCTGAGCAGATTATTAAGGGGCTTATTGGCAGAGATGATTCCATGATTAAATTTATTCCGGGTGCGACACAGGCAAATTATGTTGTGGTTGCGGCGGCGCTTTCACCGGTGCAGAGCGTGATTGCAGCGGATACGGGACATATCAATTGCCACGAGGCAGCTTCTATTGAGAATACAGGTCATAAGATTCTTGCACTTCCTAACACGGATGGTAAAATCAGTGCTGCGCAGATTGAGGCGTGTGCCGCAGAGTATTATGACAATGCAAAGCCTGAGTATCTGACGGAGCCAAAGATGGTTTATATTTCATTTCCGACTGAGCAGGGTACTCTTTACACGAAAAGAGAGCTTTGCGATATCAGTGCTGTCTGCAAGAAATACGGCATGTACCTGTTTGTTGATGGTGCGAGAATGGGTTATGGACTGGGCTCAGATAAAAATGACCTTACACTTTGTGATTTTGCCATGCTTTCGGATGTTTTTTATATCGGTGGCACAAAGTGTGGTGCGCTCTTTGGCGAAGCGCTGGTTATAAATGCTGAGGATATCAAGTATCGTTTTAAGGCTTATATGAAGCAAAACGGTGCAGTGCTTGCAAAGGGCTGGCTGATGGGCTTACAGTTTGCCACTATGCTTGAGAATGGCGATTATTTTGAAAAGACAAAGCGTGCTGATGAGCTTGCCATGCAGATTAAAGAGGCATTTGAACAGAAGAAGGTACCGTTTTGGGTTGAGAGCTTTACAAATCAGCAGTTTGTGATTTTATCGGATGAGCAGAAGAAGACACTTGCCGAGAAGTACTATTTTGAAGAGATGGAAAGAGAAAAAGAGGGCACTATAGTACGATTCTGCACCAGCTGGGCCACAAAACAGGAGGAGGTTGATGCACTGGTTTTAGATATATCAAAGCTGGTGTAGTAACAAATTTATATTTTTCGTATAGTTTTTAAAAATTTTGCTTGCATTATTCTAAACTTTTTGGTAGAATAATGCTTGTTCGCAGGAGTGGCGGAATTGGCAGACGCGCAGGCTTCAGGTGCCTGTGGTAGCAATATCGTGTGGGTTCAAGTCCCATCTCCTGCATTAACAGGGAAGTCGGTGAACGACTTCCTATTTTATTTTGTGCAGATAATTTTGAAAGCCTATTGGCTATTAATGGTCTGTAACCGTTGCCTGCCACACTGAGGGGTACAGCTGTCACAGGAATTTGATTATTATATTGGAGATGTGATTGCAGCGTGAAGAGATTGAATCTATCTTATATTAATGTAATATGTGTGTTTGTTTTGTCCTTTGCTGTTATGGAGTATGTAAATCTTTTGATTGGCAGAGTGGGCGGATTTCCTGTGTTTGCAGGGGGGCTTGTGTCATATTCCGTTATGAGATATGGCAGCTTTGCAAGGAAAAATATGGCATGCTACATGGGCATCTATATACTGACATGGTTTATCGGCACGGTAGTGCTCTTTATCTCAAAATACTCAGGCTGGGGCAATATCAAAAAGCTTGGTCCGGCGCGGTATTTCAAGGCACTGTACGGCTCAACCCTGTCAGAGATATGGGGATATTTTTTTGCAATTGTGCTCATGCTGACAGTGATTGTTTCACTTTTTCCGCTTACCGTAATAAAAAGCAGGAAAATATATGCACGGTATGTGTTGGGAAATACGCTTTTTTGGACGATAATACTCATACCGCTTAGGTTTATAGATAAGAAATTTGTCAATCACAAGGTGATGTGGCAGGCCGGCTGTATGATGGCCTTTGCTGTGCTTTTGCTTGTGCTGGAGCTTTTCGTTGTATACAGACTGGTGAAATACAGGTATTGCGATGAGCATGCAGACAGGAAAGTGTGCATTCACAGACGCAGGGTCCGAAGGAAAACATTAAAAGCTGTAATAGTCATTGTGCCGGTCGTTGTCATTGCAATTATTGTTGTTTACACATATTTCATGTCGCCTTCAAACGAGCCGGCTGAGTATGAAAAGGTCGCAAGCTGTATCACAAATGATGACAGGCTTGGGCCTATGGTTTATGACAGTCAGGTGTATATTCCGATAAACATAGAGCTTGACTATGCAGGGACTGGCAGTCCGCTTGGCTATATTGTATACAAGGATCAGGACTATAGCAGCAGGTACTATGAGTTTGCAGCATCAAACCTCTTATATATGAATAAGAATGGTGACGATACATATTTACAGATGGCGGGCAACGCATCAAATTCATACAAGAAGCTGTCTATAGTTGAAAAAAGCAATTCATGGAGGGACTGCAGCGTTTTTCTCATGTGGGACGAGGAGTGGCAGTCAGAGTCGCGCTACAGCAAGGATGTCACAGGCTATACGGAGTGCAATGAGGATTTCATAAAAAGTCTTGAGGATACTTTTGGTGCAGTGAAAATAAATCCAGCAGACTTCAAGGGCTATGATGCCTATTTTACAATAGAGGGCTACAAATCCATGAAGGATGCCGTAGAGAGTGACAGTCATGTGGGCACCTGGGTGGGCTGCATACTGGCAAAAGACGATAAATTTTACTATGGAAGCTACGACAATGAAATCACAGGCGGACAGCTTCAGATGCTGCGCCATGTGCTCGGCGGTAATTGATATAGCATTTAATTTTTGCCGAAAGAAAATTAAAGTAAAAAGAAATAAAAAAAGGATTTTTAAAAATCACGTCGAATAATAACTAGTGTAGAGCACTATTAGTGGAATGTAACGCTATTTGTTACATTTGTGTGTGAATAGCAGCAGAACATAACGACTGTGACAGCGAGGAGGCAGATAAATGACTATTCGCGAGCAGATAGAAAAACGTGAGCAGGAAATACTTAGTCCGTTCGCATGCCTGAGCATCAACTCTAGAGGCAGGGACTATGATGAGCCACAGTGCGATATCAGGCCTGTTTTTCAGCGGGACAGGGACCGGATACTGCATAGCAAGGCATTCAGGCGTCTGAAAAATAAGACACAGGTGTTTCTTACGCCAAAGGGCGACCATTACCGCACACGTATGTCGCATACGCTTGAGGTGTCGCAGAATGCCAGGACAATAGCCAAGGCACTGAGACTGAATGAGGATCTGGTGGAGGCTATAGCACTGGGGCACGACCTGGGGCATACACCGTTTGGACATGCGGGTGAGCGCATCCTCAATGAAATATACGAGGGTGGTTTTAAGCATAATGAGCAGAGTGTGCGCATAGTGGAGAAGCTCGAAAAGGACGGAGCAGGACTCAATCTGACCTGGGAGGTCAGAGATGGTATGCTAAATCACCAGACCTCGCTCATGCCTCACACTTTAGAGGGCAAAATAGTCAGGCTTTCAGACAAGATAGCCTACATAAATTCAGACTTTGATGATGCAATCCGCGCACAGCTTCTGTGCGAGGATGATATACCACTTGAGATAAGAAACACGCTTGGACACAGCACCAAGGCCAGGCTCAATCATATGGTGCACAATATCATCACAAACAGCATGGGAAAGGACGATATATGCATGTCAAAAGAGTCCGCGCAGGCAATGCAGGATTTGCGTAAATTCATGTTCGCAAACCTCTACAACAATCCAGTCGCAAAAAGCGAGGAGAAAAAGGCCAAGGCGATGCTCAAGCAGCTTTATTTCTATTATATGGAGCATATAGAGGAGCTGCCGCAGAAGTATCTCGTCATGCTAGGACAGGGTGATGACAAGGGGCGCATCATATGCGACTATATATCAGGCATGACAGATCAGTATGCCACCACGAAGTTCCACGAGTATTTCGTACCGGTAGCATGGGAAATCGATGGTTACTGAGATTATTTATAATTCTGTAAAAACCGCCTGGTGAGCGCGTCTGCAGTGCGGCACTTAGCTCTTGCAGAGGCGACTAGCGAAGCTGCTTAGAGATTGTAGAATTATGCACATGAAGCACAGAAATGCACCGGCATGGAAGCCGGGGCAAGGAGATATCGAGCCATGGATGGCGAGTATCGACGGTTTCGTCAAGCATAGAAAAACTGCAGGCATAATTCGTACAGACTCTTAGCAGCGTAGCGTTAGCCGGTTGTAAGAGCTAAGTGCCGCACTGCAGACGCGCTCGCCGGGCGACAACAAAGAAGAACAGTAAGGGGATGATAAAATGCCGTACTACTCTGACGAGCTTATAGAGGAGGTACGTTCGCGAAATGACATAGTCGATGTTATAGGAAGCTACGTGCATCTTCAGAAAAAGGGAAGTACCTATTTTGGATTATGCCCATTCCATAACGAAAAGACAGGATCCTTTTCAGTCTCACCGAATAAGCAGATGTACTATTGCTTCGGCTGTGGAGCCGGAGGCAATGTATTTACATTTCTCATGCAGTATGAGAACTTTACCTTCCCAGAGGCCATGCAGGAGCTTGCAGACCGTGTGGGAATTGAGCTTCCCAAGCAGGAGATGACATCAGCACAAAGGAGAGAAGCAGACAGGCGCACACAGCTGCTTGAGATAAATAAAGAGGCTGCAAAGTATTTTTATATGCTGCTTCGTGGACCGAGAGGACAGAAGGCACATGAGTATTTCAAAAAGAGAGAGCTGTCCGATGAGACAATGCAGAAGTTCGGGCTTGGTTACTCGGACCAGTACAGTGATGATCTGTACAAGTATCTGCGCAGCAAGGGCTATGATGATGAGATACTTAAGGAGACAGGTCTTGTGACGATAGATGAGGTCAGAGGCGGGCACGATAAGTTCTGGAATCGTGCGATGTTTCCGATTATGGATGTGCACAACCGTGTCATAGGCTTTGGAGGCCGAGTGATGGGGGACGGAGAGCCAAAGTATTTAAACTCTCCGGAGACAAAGATATTTGATAAGAGCCGTAATCTTTACGGACTTAATATAGCAAGGAGCACGAGGAAAAACCAGCTCCTTTTGTGTGAGGGCTACATGGATGTCATAGCACTGCATCAGGCGGGTTTTGACAATGCGGTGGCGTCGCTTGGCACGGCGCTCACGAGCGGACATGCCTCACTATTAAAGAGATACACCAATGAGGTATATCTGACATATGACAGTGATGGCGCCGGGGTAAAGGCAGCGCTGCGTGCTATTCCGATACTCAAGGAGGTAGGCATCACAACAAAGGTCATTAACATGCGGCCGTACAAGGATCCGGATGAGTTTATCAAGGCGCTTGGCGCACAGGAGTATGAGGAGCGTATCAAAAAGGCTGAAAACAGCTTTATGTTTCAGATACGGATCATGCAGGCAGGCTATGATATGGACGATCCCGAGTCAAAAACCGCATTTTATAATGAAATCGCAAAGAAGCTGCTTGGTTTTACCGAGGAGCTTGAGCGGACAAACTATACGCAGGCAGTGTCCAGAGAGTACAGCATACCATACGACGACTTAAGAAAGCTCGTAAACAGTATGGCAATGAAGGGCGGTATCGTAAAGCCACAGACCAAACTTAAAAGTGGAATCAATGAGAAAAATAAAAAGGAGGATGGCATGAAGCAGTCGCAGAAGCTTCTCCTCACATGGCTCATAGAGGATAATTCACTTTTTGACAGGATAAAGGGGCTTATCAGTGCAGATGACTTTACCGAAGAGCTGTACCACAAGGTGGCTAAGGAGGTTTTTTCACAGTACGAGACCACGCATACAGTAAATCCAGCCAGGATAGTAAGCATGTTTACCGATGAGGACGAACAGCGTGAGGTGGCAGGGCTTTTCAATGCCACAATCCATCAGGTGGAGGGCAAAAATGACAAGGCAACCGCACTCAGGGAAACCGTTGTCCGTATCAAGCAAAACAGCATAGACTACCGTTCAAAGCATCTGGCACCTACAGATATGGAGGGCATGATGAGGATTATTGAGGATAAGCGTGCACTCGAAGAATTGCAAAAAATACCAGAATAAAGAGGAAAATAAAATGGCAAAGAAAAAGGAACAAAAAGACATGGCACAGGAGCAGGAGCAGAGACTGAAATTCCAGCAGAAGCTTATTGAGATTCTTGAGCTTGGAAAAAAGAAAAAGAATATGCTCGAATATGAGGAAATTGCAGATTTTTTCAAGGACTTAAATCTGGATCCGGAGAAGTTTGAGATGGTAATAGATTATCTTGAGCAAAACGGCATAGACGTGCTTAAAATCAGCAATGATGATGACGTGGATGATGATATCATACTCGATGATGAGGATGAGGTAGAGGTTGAAAAGATTGATCTCTCAGTACCGGAGGGAGTCAGCGTCGAGGATCCTGTCCGTATGTATCTTAAGGAAATAGGTAAGGTACCTCTTCTCTCTGCAGATGAGGAGATTGAGCTCGCCCAGAATATGGAGGACGGAGCGGTAGCAACCGAGAAGATTAATGTACTAAAGGGCCGCCTTGATGGTGCATCGGAAGAGGAAAAGGCTGAGATAAAGGCAGAAATAAAGACACTGCAGAGGGATGTGGACAAGGGAGCGGATGCCAAAAAGCGTCTTGCAGAAGCAAACCTGCGTCTTGTTGTCAGCATTGCAAAGAGATATGTGGGAAGAGGAATGCTTTTCCTTGACCTGATTCAGGAGGGAAACTTAGGTCTTATCAAGGCAGTTGAGAAGTTCGACTACAAGAAGGGCTACAAATTCTCTACATATGCCACATGGTGGATTCGCCAGGCTATCACAAGAGCCATAGCTGATCAGGCCAGAACAATCCGTATCCCTGTGCATATGGTTGAGACAATCAACAAGCTCATCCGTGTGTCAAGACAGCTCCTTCAGGAGCTTGGCAGAGAGCCTTCACCGGAGGAAATTGCCAAGGAGATGAACATGCCGGTAGAGCGTGTGCGTGAGATACTCAAGATATCGCAGGAGCCTGTTTCACTTGAGACTCCAATCGGTGAGGAGGAGGATTCACATCTTGGTGATTTCATCAAGGATGATAATGTACCGGTTCCTGCTGATGCGGCAGCATTCACACTTCTTAAGGAACAGCTTGAGGAGGTGCTTGGCACTCTTACAGAGAGAGAGCAGAAGGTACTCACACTCCGCTTTGGCTTAGAGGACGGCAGAGCCAGAACACTTGAAGAAGTAGGTAAGGAGTTCAACGTCACTCGTGAGCGTATCCGCCAGATTGAGGCAAAGGCGCTAAGAAAGCTTCGTCATCCAAGCAGAAGTAGAAAGCTTAAGGACTACTTAGAGTAAGATGATTAGGCTATCCAGAAGAATGAAGGCAGTGGCATCAATGGTCACGGCCGGCTACACGCTGTGTGATGTGGGAACCGACCATGGTTATGTGCCTATTGCCCTTGTGCAGGGGAATATAATACCGAAGGCAATTGCTGTTGATATAAATAAGGGACCGCTTGAGCGCGCCAATGAGCATATAAGGGCAAACGGTCTGACAGAGCAGATTACCACAAGGCTTTCCAATGGGCTTGAAGCGATACACGACGGAGAGGTTGACTCTATTGTCATAGCAGGAATGGGAGGAGAGCTTGTTATTCACATTTTAACCGCAGGGGAGACAGTGTGCAGGTCGGCAAAGGAGCTGATTCTGCAACCACAGTCGGAAGTGAGCAAAGTCCGTGAATATGTAAGGAACACAGGCTATAAGATAGTTGATGAGGATATGATTTTGGAGGACGGAAAATACTATCCGATGTTCAGATGTGTGCCGTGTGCGGACAATTCCGCATGGGACAATATGGACGAGACGACGGTTACTGTATGCGATTTGTACGGACCGGTACTTATCAAAAACGGCAATCCGGTGCTTAGAAAGTTCCTTGTCAGGGAACATCACAAGCTGGCTGCCATCATGCAGCAGCTAAGGACACAGGAGATGAGTGATTCCATCATGGACAGAATCGAGCAGATAAACGAGATGATGGCATACAATGAGGCAGCATATTCGACTATGGGGGCAATAAGAAATGCAGGAATATAGTGTGAAGGTGACCTTGCCGGATGGACAGGTCATGGCAGTGACAGCATCAGAAAGTGATACTTTAGAAGCCGTAGCAGACAGAGTCAAGGATTATTATGAGGATGACATAATCCTTGGAATTGTAAACGGCAGGCTTCGTGAACTGAATAAGCAAATAAAAAGTGACTGTGAGCTTAGCTTTGTGACGACAGCTGACAGGGATGGCAGGCGTACATACAGAAGAAGTGTTGTGCTGCTTTTGCAGAGGGCTATATACGATGTATATGGCAGCATGACACAGCTTCATGTGATGCATTCGCTCGGAGAAGGCTATTATTGTCAGCTTGAGAAAGCGGTAGAGTGTGCGGACAGTCAACAGGAAAAATATAATGAAGATACAGACTTACAAGGCAGCAGAGAAAACAGTGTGAAAAGCGTTACAGAGCATGATATCGACAGGATAGTATGCAGCATGTACTCATTTGTGGAAAAAGACCTCACGATTATCAAGCACAGTGCAAAAACACAGTATGCGGAGCAGCTTTTCAAGGAAAAAGGGCTGCATGATAAGGAGAGGTTATTGCACTACAGGAGAAGCTCCAGAGTCAATCTCTATGAGCTGGATGGTGTGGTGGATTATTTCTACGGATTTATGGCACCTTCGACAGGCATGCTCAAATATTTTGATATAGTGCCGTATGAGAGTGGCTTTGTGCTTCTTTTTCCGGGTGCTCACAGCAGGAGTGTTGAGCCGCTTGTGACATCAAATAAGCTGTTTCACACGCTGGATGATTCCAGGGAATGGAGCAAGATGCTTGGAATAGGCACGATAGGCTCACTAAATGATGCGATTGCAGCAGGCAGGGGACAGGAAATCATGCTGCTTCAGGAGGCACTGATGGAGCAGAAGATAGGAAATCTTGCAGCGCAGATTGCTTCGGATGACAAAAAGAAATTTGTCATGATAGCAGGTCCTTCATCATCAGGCAAGACATCGTTTGCCAACAGACTGTCAATCCAGCTTATCGCAAAGGGCAGAAAGCCACATCCGTTAAGTCTGGATGACTACTATGTGGACAGGGAGTTTTGCCCGAAGAATCCGGACGGAAGCTATGATTTTGAGTGCCTTGAATCTATTGATGTAAAGCTGTTCAATGAGGATATGAACAGGCTTCTTAAAGGAGAGGCTGTTGATATGCCTTCCTTCAATTTCAAGACAGGAAAGAGAGAGTACCGCGGAAGAAAGCTGACGCTTGGCCCTGATGATATACTTGTTATTGAGGGTATTCACGGCCTAAATGACAGGCTTTCACAGCTTATCCCGCCTGAGCACAAGTTCAAAATCTATATCTCAGCGCTTACACAGCTCAATATTGACGAGCACAATCCTCTTTCCACCACAGATGAAAGACTGATACGCCGGATTGTGCGTGATGCGCGCACACGAGGTACCAATGCCATGGAGACCATCGCTATGTGGCCGTCTGTCAGAAAGGGTGAAAGGGAGAATATCTTTCCTTTCCAGGAACAGGCGGATGTGATGTTCAACTCTGCACTTGTGTATGAGCCTGCGGTACTCAAGGTGTATGCGGAGCCGTTGCTTTTTGGCATAGAAAGAGACTGCCCGGAGTATCTCGAGGCAAAGAGGCTGCTTAAGCTCTTAGACTACTTCCTTCCGATGCCGGCTGATGGCATACCAAACAATTCACTGCTTCGTGAGTTTGTAGGAGGAAGCTGCTTTAATGTTTAAAACTAAAAAATCACGCATTCCGGCTGTGTATAGAATGCTGCTTGTGGCAATTGCAGTCATGGCTATTGGCGGTATTGCCGTAAATTGTTATGTGGGAAATTATTATCGTGCAGATTCAATTGCGAAGGCTGCAATCGATTCAGACAGAGAGATTTCTGTTACCATAGAAAAGAAGGACAAGCGTATACAGGCCACCCAGTACGACTTAAAGCATAAGAATTATACGATAACCTTTGCACCGCAGGATAAGGAAAAAGCCACAAAGGCATTGATTTTTTATCCGGGAGGCAGGGTGCAGTATACGGCGTATGCGCCGCTGATGCATGAGCTTGCAAAAAATAATTTCGTGTGCATACTTGTACATATGCCGGGCAACCTCGCAGTATTGGACCAGAATGCAGCGGACGGTATCATTGAAAAATACAAGGAAATATACCCATCCATACAGGAATGGTACATGGGAGGCCACTCCTTAGGCGGAGCCATGGCTGCAGAATATGTGTCAAAGCATGCAGATGAGTTTGATGGACTATATCTTTTTGCAGCATATTCTACCGCTGACCTGTCGGATTCAAATCTGAGGGTTTTTAGTGTGTATGGCTCAGAGGATGGTGTGCTTGATATGGACAAATACCGCAAATACCGCTCAAACCTGCCGGAGGATACATATGAGTATGTCATTGATGGCGGGTGCCATTCTTATTTTGGAAGCTATGGTCTGCAAAAGGGAGACGGTACACCTTATGTGGCTTTCGAGGAGCAGATAGAGATGGCGGTAGACTTTATTACATACAACAGCAAGTGATAGTTACCAGTATAATATATTACATTACATACAACAGCAAATGATAGTTACCGGGAAATAACAAAATGCAACTGAGATATCTCAGTTGCATTTTTAATGGTGCACCTTGCGGCGCACGTTACCAATAAGTTATTTTACGAAACGCCAATAGGCTTTAGATTATTAAAATACGCAGGACGATAAGCCGGGTTATGTCGTTGAGTGATCATCTATCTAGGACGCCTGTTGCCAGACGCCTCAAGCGACCTACCTAAAGCTGGCGGGCCACGTCAAAGCTTTGTTTCGGTCTTGCTTCGGATGGGGTTTACATGTGCCCTCCCTGTTACCAGTGAGGCGGTAGTCTCTTACACTGCCATTCCACCCTTACCACAAAAGTGGCGGTATATTTCTGTTGCACTGTCCTTAGAGTTTCCTCCACCGGCCGTTAACCGGCATCCTGCCCTATGAAGCCCGGACTTTCCTCACCTGCGGTCTTTCGACACCTGCAGCCGCGATCACCTGTCCTGCATATTTATTTAATATACCAAGCATTTTTCCAAAAATCAAGCCCTTTTACCAACTTTAATAAACGAAATATAAAATGTTTCTTAAAAGACGATAGGTCTATTGACGGTTTTTATCTTCAATATTATCTTAATAATGTAAAGAGCGATTTAAAACCTCAAATTCATAGCGTGGACACTGTATGAGGTAAGAATTTGGCTATAATGAAAATATAGGGCGAGGCGGTAATATGAGAGAAAAATTTATCAGATTTATGAATGGAAGAAACGGGATGGACGAGCTTGCAAGGGCTGAGTCATGGGTAGTAATGATATTACTTGTGGTTTCAATATTTACAAGGTCGGCGATACTTGATATACTGGCTATAGGACTGATGATACATATGTATTTTCGTGTATTTTCAAGGAATGTAAACAAGCGCTATGCAGAGAATCAGAAGTTTTTAAATGCCAGGTATGAGTGGACCGTAAAGGCAGAGCGCAGGAAAAAGCGCTTTGCACAGAGGAAGCAGTACAAGTTCTTCAAGTGTCCTATGTGCAAGCAGGAGGTCAGGGTGCCAAGAGGACATGGCAAGATCTGTATAACCTGTCCGAAGTGCCGGGAGCAGTTCGTGAGACGCAGCTAGCTACGCTGAGGCTTTTTGGATTGTACTATCGAGAAAACGGGCAAGTATTTGGTCCAGTTATTTAAGAAACGCTATACTAGTATGTCAATATATATACCTGTACATAAGAGCATGGAGAAGAGAAATGTTTGGATATATAACTGTCAATAAGGACACCTTGTCCGAGGAAAATAAAAAAATATATCAAAGCTATTATTGCGGGCTGTGCCAGACAATGAAGTCGCAGTATGGCAGGCGTGCACAGATGGCACTAAACTATGACATGACTTTTCTCATAGTGCTTCTGACAGGCTTGTATGAGCCGGATAGTGTGACGCGGGATGGATTTGTATGCAGCGTGCACCCTACGAAGAAGCGTACACTTCGCACCAATGAGATTACAGAGTATGCTGCAGCTATGAACATACTGCTTGCATACTACAATCTGATAGATGACTGGAAGGACGATAAAAGCCTGACGAAGAAGACGTACGCAGAGATGCTGAAAAAGGACTTTGAGAAGGCAAAAAAAGGCTATCCGATACAGGCTAAAGCGATAGAGGACTACATTGCAAGGCTTGCAGAGTGCGAGAAGTGCAATGATACCAATATTGATGCAGTTGCAGGGTTGACAGGAGAGATGCTCGGCATACTTTTTGCGTGGAAGCAGGATGAGTGGCAGAAGGATTTGAAGGAATTTGGCTGCTATATGGGCAAATTTATTTATATAATGGATGCGTATGAGGACATAGGGGATGATGTGAAAAAGAAGTCATATAATCCACTTATACAGCTCATGCATTGCTGCAATAATGATCAGGAAAAATTTGACAAATCCTGTCGGCTTATGATGACATCTATGCTTTCAGAGGCAGCAAAAATATTTGAGAGGTTGCCAATTCTCTTACATGCGGATATAATCAGAAATGTTCTATACTCCGGTGTGTGGAGCAAGTATGAGTATATTCAGATGAAGAAAAGGAAGAAACATAAATGATAGATCCATATCAGGTGCTCGGTGTCAGCCGCAGTGCAAGTGACGATGAAATAAAAAAGGCCTACAGGAAATTAAGCAGAAAATATCATCCTGATGCCAATATCAACAATCCTAACAAGGATCAGGCTGAGGAGAAGTTTAAGCAGGTGCAGCAGGCATATGACCAGATAATGAAAGAAAAGCAGTCCGGTGCTGCCGGAGCCGGTGGATATGGCAGTGCGGGAAGCAGCAACTCATACGGCGGCAGCTCCTATGGTGGAGCATATGGTAGTGGACCGGGAGCAGGTGGACCGTTTGGTGGTTTCTATGGCCGCTATACCTACAATAATGCAGGCAGCAGTGCACAGGATGACAATCCAAAGGTGCGTGCAGCAGGCAATTTCATCAGCAACGGCTACTACAATGAGGCACTGAAGGTGCTTGAGGAGGTACCTTTTGCTGAGAGACGCGGAAGGTGGTACTACTACAGTGCTGTCGCAAACCAAAAGCTCGGCAACACAGCGACTGCCATAGAACACATACAGCGAGCAGTGTCGCTTGAGCCAAACAACATGCAGTACCGCCAGTTTATGCAGATAATTGAAAATGGTGGCTCGTGGTATTCGGATATGGGAGACATATACGGACGCCCTAGTGGCAGGGGCAGCGAGTGCTGCAGTCTGCTAGCCACATTCTTTTGCTGGCAGATGTTCTGCTGCTAGATGTCAAGCTTTTCTGATGTTACAGATGGAAATTCGTGCAAGTTATTGGGCTGGTTATTTGCAGAATGATGGACTGGTATATTAATCTGTGAATTATTCTGAATAGTTACCTGAAAAATAAAAGGGGATGTGAAAAAACTCGATTGAGTTTTTTCACATCCCCTTTTATTTATGGACATAAGTAACTATTCAGATCCACATATATATGAGCAAAATCAGCTGCGCAGCAACGGCTGTATTATTCCATAGAATCCGCAATACCATCATGATCCAAATCTGCCATGTCTGCTCCGTGCGCACCGATATCCACAGTGTTTAAGGTGCGTCTTTTAAGTCTTGCGGCCTCAGACTGCTTGAGCAGATAGCTCTTTATCTCGCGTGAGTGCTTTATGTGAACGAGCTTAAGCTCAGGGTTTGTGACGTCGCCTGTGTAGCAGACTATGGTGCCGAGCTTAAAAATGCGCTCCATCAGTGATGTGGTGAGCTTTACATCAGCTACCTTATACATGTAGCAGTCATCCTCTGTGGTGCTTAAGAGTCCGGACTCTACAGTGATAAAGGACGGTGTGACGGTATATTTTGTGAAAGTCCACGGCAGACCGAGAAACAGCAGTCTCTTTCTCTCCTTAAAGATTACGGCATCGTCATCATCGATTGCGCCGGCTGTGGTGTTTTTGATTTGTGATTCATTTACAGACATATTATTCTCCTTTTTGATGTTGAAATTGTTGTAATTGTATGAAAACTTCAATACAATTGCTAAGCGTTCAGAACAGTTATATTCTGTCATATATTCTACAACAAAAAAGTGTAAAAGCCAACTTGAATATTGCGCTAAGTTATTATATGATAGAAAAAATGTAATAAAAATTGTTACGCGAAAAAGAATGGAGGCAAATTATGCGTCACTTAATGAGTCCGTTGGATTTTTCTGTAGAAGAGTTGGACAAGCTTCTGGATCTTGCAAATGATATAGAGGCTCATCCTGAGAAATATGCACACAAGTGTGATGGAAAGAAGCTTGCAACCTGTTTTTATGAGCCAAGCACGAGAACCAGGCTTAGCTTTGAGGCTGCCATGCTTAATTTGGGAGGCTCGGTGTTAGGTTTCCACAGTGCTGATTCGTCATCTGCGGCAAAGGGCGAGAGCGTTTCAGATACTATCAGGGTTATTTCCTGCTATGCGGATATCTGTGCAATGCGTCATCCTAAGGAGGGTGCACCGCTTGTGGCTTCAGAGAAATCGCGTATCCCTGTAATCAATGCAGGCGATGGAGGTCATCAGCATCCTACCCAGACACTTGCTGATCTCCTTACAATCCGTTCCATCAAGGGCAGATTGAATAATATCACAATCGGCTTTTGCGGAGATTTAAAGTTTGGACGTACAGTGCATTCACTGATCAATGCACTCATCAGATATGACAATGTGAGGATTGTGCTTATCTCGCCTGAGGAGCTTAAGGTGCCTGACTATGTGCGCGATGATGTGCTTCGTGCCAACAATATCGAGTTCAAGGAGGTAGAAAAGCTCGAGGATGCCATGGGAGAGCTTGATGTGCTCTACATGACACGTGTCCAGAAGGAGCGTTTCTTCAATGAGGAGGACTATGTGCGTCTGAAGGATTTCTACATTCTGACAAAGGAGAAGATGGAGCTTGCAAAGGATGATATGATTGTACTTCATCCGCTCCCACGTGTGAATGAGATTTCTGTTGATGTGGATGATGACCCGAGAGCATGCTATTTCAGGCAGGCACAGTATGCGGTTTACGTGCGTATGGCGCTTATTCTGACATTGCTTGGACTGGCTGAGGACTAAAGGAGGATAATATGCTGAATATTAGTGGAATACATGAGGGCTTTGTGCTCGATCATATCAAGGCAGGTATGAGTCTTCAGATTTACAGGGATTTAAAGCTTGACAAGCTCGACTGCACAGTTGCAATCATAAAGAATGCAAAGAGCAGCAAGATGGGCAAGAAGGATATCATCAAGGTAGAGTGTCCGATAGAGTCGTTAGACCTCGATATCCTTGGATTTATCGACCACAATATCACTGTAAATGTGATAAAGGGTGACAAGATTGTGGACAAGATGGAGCTTAAGCTGCCTCATCAGGTGAAAAATGTCATCAAGTGCAAAAACCCAAGATGCATCACTTCAATTGAGCAGGAGCTTGACCAGATTTTCGTGCTTTCCGATGAGAAAAACGAAATCTACCGCTGCAAGTACTGCGAGGAGAAATACGAAGGAGTTAAATAGTATCAGTTATGTATGCCAACGTGATTGTGGATATATCCCACGAAAAACTGGATAAGACATTTCAGTACAGCATCCCGGATGAGCTTTTATGCGACATCCGTCCGGGTGTGTGCGTGGATATTCCATTTGGCAGCCGCACTATCACAGGCTATGTGATTGAGGTCACGGATAAGCCTGAGTACGACCCGGCAAGGACAAAGCCTCTTATCGGGATAAAGGCAGACTCTGTGGCTGTGGAGGCAAAGCTCATCGCACTTGCGGCATGGATACGGCGCAATTACGGCTCTACCATGAATCAGGCGCTTAAGACTGTTATACCTGTAAAGAAGCAGGCTAAGGAGCAGGTGAGCCGCAGTATTGCACTGAAAATAGACAAGGTAAAGGCAAGGGCGCAGCTTGCGCTTTGCGAGGCAAAAAAACAAAAGGCAAAGGCCAGGCTTTTCCGTGCGCTGATTGATGCTGATGATGGGGCGCGCCTTGAGTATTCCTTTGTGACAGGCAAGCTGTCGGTGTCGGCTGCCACTATAAGAGCGCTTGAGCAGAGCGGCTTTATCGAGGTCATCACACAGAGCGGCTACAGAAATCCTGTGGAGCATATGAGTGTGGACACCTATGATAAGGTACTGAATGCTGCGCAGCAGAGTGTGGTTGATGCGATAGAAGGCGACATTGCCGCTGGCCTTAGAAATACTTATCTGATTAAGGGTGTCACCGGAAGCGGCAAGACAGAGGTGTACATGGAGCTTATCGCACACTGTATACAGTCCGGGCGTCAGGCGATTGTGCTGATTCCCGAGATTGCCCTCACTTACCAGACCGTGATGCGTTTTTTTGCCAGATTTGGGAACAGGGTTTCGATAATCAATTCAAGACTTTCAAATGGTGAGCGTTATGACCAGTTTGAGAGAGCTAAGAATGGTGATATTGATATCATGATTGGCCCGCGGTCGGCGCTGTTCACACCTTTTTCAAATTTAGGACTTATCATAATAGATGAAGAGCACGAGAATTCATACAAGAGCGAGTCGGTGCCACGCTATCATGCAAGAGAGGTGGCGATAGAGTATGCGCGCATGTCCGATGCTATTGTGGTACTTGGCTCTGCAACACCGTCGGTGGATAGCTATTACAAGGCAAAGAAAGGTGTTTACAGGCTTTTGGAGCTGGATAAGCGTGTGGACGACAGACCTCTTCCAAAGTGTGAGGTTGTCGATTTGAGGCAGGAGCTTCGTGAGGGAAACCGCTCGATTCTTTCCACCAGGCTTCAGGAGCTTATGGAGGAGAGGCTTCTAAATGGCCAGCAGACCATGCTTTTTTTAAATAGAAGGGGCAAATCGGCATTTATGTCGTGCAGAGCGTGTGGTTTTGTGGTAAAATGTCCTCATTGCGATGTATCACTCAGTGAACATAGCGGTGGAGTGATGGTCTGTCACTACTGCGGCTACAGACAGCCGGTGCCTAAGGTGTGTCCGAGCTGTGGCTCGAAGTACATTAGCGGCTTTAAGGCCGGCACACAGAAGATAGAAGCGATGGTGGCAAAGCGTTTTCCACAGGCGCGCATACTGCGCATGGATTATGACACCACGAGGGCGAAGGATGCGTATGAGAAGATTCTGCAGGCATTTTCCAATCATGAGGCCGATATACTTATCGGTACGCAGATGATTGTAAAGGGGCATGATTTTTCAAATGTCACGCTGGTTGGTGTGCTGGCGGCGGATATGTCACTGCATGTGAATGATTTTCATGCGGCGGAGCGCACATTTGCGCTGCTGACCCAGGCGGCAGGGCGCGCCGGCAGAGGAAAGCTGCCCGGCAATGTGGTTATCCAGACCTACGACCCTGACCACTATGCCATCCGGACTGCCAAAGAGCAGGATTATGAGGCTTTTTACGATAAGGAGATAGAGTACAGGAGGCTTATGAACTATCCACCTGTATGGAATATGCTTTTAGTACATGTCACATCACCTGATGAGAGTGAGTGCGGCAGCATGGCACAGCAAGTGTACGATATAGCGTCGCAAATGATATCGCATACAGATGAAAATCAGAGCCCGGATGATAGGCATCTGATTCAGCTCATCGGTCCTGCGGATGCGACTATCGCCAAGGTAAATGACATATACCGCAAGGTGATTTATATGAAGACATCTGACTATGCGGCGCTCATTTCCATAAAAGATGGCATAGAGCAGGCGGTGAAAACTGATACGGCAATGAAACATGCTAATATCTCATTTGATTTCAATCCGATGAGTGGATTTTGATAGATATAGAAGGAGGCAATTATGGCACTTAGAACTATTAGAGTGGAGGGAGACCCTGTACTTGGCAAGGTCTGCAGAGAGGTTACGGAGGTGACTCCAAAGATAGTAACACTTATTGATGATATGCTTGAGACTATGTATGAGGCTAATGGTGTAGGACTTGCCGCACCACAGGTTGGCATATTAAAGAGAATCGTTGTTATTGATGTGGGCGAGGGTCCAATCGTGATGATTAATCCTGAAATTATCGAGTCTGACGGAGAGCAGACCGGCGATGAGGGCTGTCTTTCAGTACCGGGAAAGGCCGGACAGGTGACCCGCCCGAATTATGTAAAGGCTCGCTTCATGGGCGAGGATATGAATGAGTATGAGATAGAGGGAGAAGAGCTTTTGGCCAGATGTATATGCCACGAGCTTGACCATCTCGACGGACATCTCTATGTGGAGAAGGTTGAGGGCGCACTTCACGATGTGACATATGAGGATACACAGGAGTAATCATTAGGATGACATTTGTTATCTGAGCTTGGAAAATATCTGGGAGGCAGTAAGATGAGAGTAATTTTCATGGGAACACCGGACTTTTCGGTGGGAACACTTGAGGCAATTATAGAGGCAGGGCACGAGGTGGCACTGGTTGTCACACAGCCCGACAAACCAAAGGGCCGCGGCAAGACAATGCAGTATACACCTGTCAAGGAGTGTGCGCTTTCGCACGGTATTGAGGTATTCCAGCCGGTTAAAATAAGAGAGAGTGCTAATATAGAGTATCTCAGAAAGTTTAATGCAGATATAATAATTGTGGTTGCTTTTGGACAGATTCTGTCAAAGAGTATTCTTGATATGCCTCGATACGGCTGTATCAATGTGCATGCTTCACTTTTGCCAAAGTACAGAGGTGCGGCGCCTATCCAGTGGGCTGTGATTAACGGTGACGAGTTTACAGGTGTCACTACCATGAGGATGGATGAGGGCGTCGATACCGGCGATATGATTGCAAAGAGTACAGTCAGACTCGCACCTGATGAGACCGGCGGCAGCCTGTTTGATAAGCTCTCAGCAGAGGGAGCAAGGCTGTGTGTGGAGACCATGAAGATGATAGAGGATGGCACTGCAGAGTATACTCCTCAAAACAGCGAGGAGGCCACACATACATCAATGATTAGTAAGGAGCTTGGCTTTATCGACTGGACAAAGCCGGCTGTTGAGATTGAGAGGCTTATAAGGGGGCTTAATCCATGGCCGAGCGCATACACCAACCTAAACGGTAAGACATTTAAGGTGTGGAGTGCAAAGGTGATTGACGGCAGCGATGATTATGAGCCGGGCTGTATTTATCATATCGGAAAAAATGATATGTATGTACAGACAGGAAAAGGAGCATTATCTTTAGTAGAGGTACAGCTCCAGGGCAAGAAGCGCATGGATACAGGTTCATTTTTGAGAGGCTGTCATGTGGAAGAGGGCTCGTTCTTCACATTATAGTTATCATTATAAGTAACTATTGACAAACTACTACACGCATTATAATAAGCAGCAAGGAGAGATGATACATGGGATATTATTACTGGGATCCGACATATATACTCGTTGTGATAGGTGCAGTTATATGTATGATTGCATCGGCAAGAGTTAAAGGTACATTTAATAAATACTCGCAGCTAAGAAGCATGTCAGGCATGAATGGCGCACAGGTAGCTCAGAGAGTGCTTCAGGCGGCAGGCATATATGATGTGCAGGTGCGTCATGTGTCCGGCAGTCTGACGGACCACTATGATCCGCGCACCAAAACAGTGAATTTATCTGATCCTGTGTACAATGCCACATCGGTCGCAGCACTTGGCGTAGCAGCCCACGAGTGTGGACACGCTATACAGCATGCAAAAAGCTATGCACCTCTTTCAATCAGGAGTGCACTTGTGCCTATAGCTAATTTTGGCTCAATGCTTGCATGGCCTGTTATACTTATCGGCTTGTTCTTTAACACACGCTCGTCAGGGCTTATTATTGATATAGGCATATTGTTGTTTTCGGCAGCAGTGCTTTTCCAGCTCGTGACATTGCCGGTAGAGTTTGATGCTTCAAGACGTGCGCTTGTCATGCTTCGTACACAGGGCATACTTGCAGATGACGAGCTTAAGTATACTAGAAGGGTGCTCAAGTCAGCGGCACTTACCTATGTAGCCAGTGCGGCGGCTGCTATTTTACAGCTCCTTCGTATCATACTCATCACAAACGGACGCAGGCGTGACGACTGATACTGTTGTAGCTGCTGTTTGCCTGTGATTTTATAGGGTGGCAGTTCAAATTGGATATATTAGTTAGAAAATTAAATGTATATGTAACTATTCGGAAACATCATCATGAGTAACTGAAAACTTTTGCGTACATGAAAGTATGATACATAAGTTTTTTTGATTTCAGTGATTCAGAATAGCTGCAAGTAGATTAAACTATATGACATCGAATAAGAATATAAATAATCATAGTAAAAATAATCATAATAATAAAAATAGCCAAATAAACAAAAATAATATATCGGGAAGACCGGCAAAATCAAATGTGGCAGCGCATAATGAGCACTCTGTAGATACGCGTGAACTTGCCCTTGAGATGCTTATTGAGATTAATGAGCGTGGAGCATTTTCACATATCGTGCTTAGTAGTGTGCTTGACAAGTATCAGTATCTGTCAAAGCAGGACAGAGCCTTTATGACGAGGCTTGTTGACGGCACTATCGAGTATATGCTGCAGCTCGACTACATCATAGACTCTTTTTCAAAGACAAAGGTAAGGAAGATGAAGCCTTTCATCAGAAACCTTCTTCGCATGAGCGTCTACCAGATAAAGTACATGGACGCGGTGCCGGATTCAGCTGTATGCAATGAGGCGGTGAAGCTTGCAAAGAGGCATAAGTTTGCACAGCTTTCGGGCTTTGTAAACGGTGTACTCAGAAATATTGCAAGAAATATAGATTCAGTACAGTTTGATACCTTAAGCATCCGATACTCCATGCCACAGTGGATAGTGGACAGATTTGTATCAGCATACGGAGAGAAGAAGGCAGAGGAGATTTTCAAGGCCTTTCACAATAAGAGCACAATAAGCATCAGGACAAACCTGACCAGGTGTACTCCGGATGAGCTTCGTGCAATGCTTGAGGCAGAGGGTGTGACGGTCACAGCGGTTGATGAACTTAATTATGCGTTTGTTATATCTGGATTTGATTATTTGAATGGCCTGCAGAGCTTCAGAGACGGACTTTTCTATGTGCAGGATATCAGCTCCATGCTTGTCGCCCAGACTGCTGCTCCAAAGAAGGGCGACTATGTGATAGATGTATGCGCAGCACCGGGCGGCAAGAGCACCCATATAGCTGAGCTTTTGCAGGGAAGCGGACATGTGCTCGCGCGTGACCTGACCGATAACAAGGTCGGTATGATTGAGGAAAATATAGAAAGGCATGGTCTTAACAATATGTCGGCAGAGGTGTGGGATGCCACAGTACCTGATGCTGATTCGGCGGGAAAGGCAGATATACTCATCTGTGATCTGCCGTGCTCAGGGCTTGGAGTGCTCGGAAGAAAGAAGGACATCCGCTACAAGATGACACCTGAGTCTGTAGATGAGCTTGCCGCTCTTCAAAGACAGATACTTGATACCGTGCATACATACGTGAAGCCAAACGGAGTGCTCGTGTACAGTACATGTACGATAGACGAGGCTGAGAACGAGGACAATGTGAGCTGGTTTATTGAAAAGCATCCGGAGTTTGAGCTGGATAAGAGCTTTGCTGAGGGCACCGGAATGAAACAGATGCTGCCCGGTGAGCATGGAAGTGACGGATTCTTTATTGCAAGATTTATAAAAAGCAAATTATGATATTAAAGTAAATCATGAATTAATAAATATAAATGGGATCGAATTAGTAGAATTATAAAACAATAGTTAAATGATGACTTAATAAAAATAATATGGAACAGATAAAAGAACAACTAACTGACATCAAATCAATGAATATGGATGAGCTCACAGAGTTTATCATATCGCTCGGAGAAAAGAAATTCCGTGCGAAGCAGATATATGAGTGGATTCATGTGAAGCATGTGGACAGCTTTGATGAGATGACCAATATTTCAAAAAAGTTCATACAGGTATTAAAGGACAATGCAATACTCATCTCGCTAAAAAAAGAGGAGGTGCAGGTGTCAAAGCTCGATGGCACGAGAAAATATCTCTTTGCACTCGATGATGGTAATGTCATAGAAAGTGTGCTTATGAAGTACAAGCATGGTAATTCGGTGTGCATATCTTCGCAGGTTGGCTGCAGGATGGGGTGCAGATTCTGTGCATCTACTCTTGATGGTCTCGTCAGGGGGCTTAGGCCGTCCGAGATGATTGACCAGATTTATAAGATAGGCAAGGACATAGGGGAGCGCATCTCAAATGTTGTTGTCATGGGAACAGGTGAGCCGCTTGACAATTACGACAATCTGCTGCGCTTTATAGAGCTTCTTACTGATGAAAACGGAATCAATATCAGCCAGCGCAATCTGACAGTTTCCACATGTGGTCTCGTATCGCGTATGAGACAGCTTGCAGATGAAAAGCTTTCTATCACGCTGGCGCTTTCACTGCATGCCTCCAACCAGGAAAAGAGAAAAGCTCTCATGCCGGTTGCAAACAGCTATGATATACATGATGTGGTGGATGCATGCAAATATTATTTTGCACAGACCGGCCGCAGAGTCACTTTTGAGTATAGCCTGGTAGGCGGAGTGAACGATACAGCCGAGGATGCAGCAGAACTTTCGGCACTTGTGCATGGCATGAACTGTCATATAAATCTGATTCCGGTAAATCCTATAAAGGAGCGCGATTACGTGCAATCCAACAAGGGTATTATTGAGGCTTTTAAAAATAAACTTGAAAAAAACGGAATTAATGTTACTATTAGAAGGGAAATGGGCAGAGATATAGATGGTGCCTGTGGACAGCTTCGCAAGAAGCATATAGATAAAGAGAGAGGAATAAACTAGATGAAGACTTTTTCCATTACGGATGCAGGCATCATTCGTGAGATGAATCAGGATTATTACTTCTCATCAGATACCGCAGTAGGAAATCTTCCGAATCTTTTCATCGTAGCAGATGGAATGGGAGGACACAAAGCAGGCGACTACGCATCAAGACATACTATAGAGCGTGTAGTGGCATCAGTATCCAGAAATGGTGGGGATGAGCCTGTTTCCATCATAAAAGAGGCCATAAATAAGGCCAATGAGATTTTGGTGGCGGAATCACGAGAGGATGAAACAAAAAGTGGTATGGGTACCACTTTGGTTATTGGAACTATAATAGGAAATAAGCTTTTTGTGGCTAATATCGGAGACAGCAGGCTGTATATTGTGGGAAGTACAGAACCTATTAGACAGATAACAAGGGATCATTCGTTGGTTGACGAGATGGTCAGAATGGGTGAAATCAATGCTGATGAGGCTAGAGTGCATCCAGACAAGAATATTATCACGAGAGCAGTCGGTGCAGCAGAACATGTGGAGGCAGACTTTTTTGAGGTTGAGCTTTCGGATGATGACAAAATACTTCTGTGCACGGATGGACTTACCAATATGGTAAGGGATGAGGAAATACTTGATATTATCAGAAAAAATGACAATATTGAGGATGCAGCATCGCAGCTTGTTGGAATGGCCAATGCAAATGGCGGCCGTGACAACATCACAGTAATGATTATTAAACCATTTTAAAACGAGGTAAAGGAATGTTAGAAGTAGGAAGTTTTTTGTCGGATAGATATGAAATTCTAAGTAAAGTCGGCGCAGGCGGAATGAGTGATGTGTACAAAGCAAAGGATCATATCCTCAGTCGTTTTGTTGCCATTAAAGTTTTGAAGCAGGAGTTTTCTGAGGACAGTTCATTTGTGACGAAGTTTCGTGCAGAGGCACAGTCAGCAGCAGGACTGGAGCACCCAAATATTGTTAACATATATGATGTGGGCAGCGAAAATGGTTTGTACTACATTGTTATGGAATATGTGGAGGGAATCACACTCAAGACTTATATTGAGAAGAAAGGACAGCTTTCATTCAAAGAGTCAGCGAGCATAGCAATTCAGGTTGCAAGAGGAATTGAGTCAGCACACAATAAAAATATCATTCATCGAGATATAAAGCCACAGAATATTATTATTTCAACAGAAGGCAAGGTAAAGGTAACAGACTTTGGAATTGCCAAGGCGACATCATCAAAGACTATAAGCTCTGACGTGATGGGATCAGTACATTATGCATCACCGGAGCAGGCAAGAAATGGATTTGTTGACGGAAGAAGTGACATTTATTCACTCGGTATTGTGATGTTTGAGATGGTGACAGGTCGTGTACCGTTTGATGGAGAGACGACAGTTGCGGTTGCGTTACAGCACTTACAGGAGGAGATCGCCAGACCAAGTAAATATGCACCCGATCTGCCAATCAGCTTTGAAAAGATTATACTGAAATGTACACAGAAAACTCCGGACAGAAGATATCAGACAATAGAAGAGCTTTTGGCGGATATAAGACGTTCGCTTGCACATCCTGATGAGGATTTTGTGACAATTGCCCCATTGGTTGATAATGGAAAAACTAAAGTTATAAGCCCACAGGAGCTTGAACAGATAAAAGAGGGAAGAGGTGTCGCTGAAAATCTGGACGATACGGATGATGAAGAAGATGATGACAGTGATGAGATTGACGATTCACTCCTTGACGATGAGGATTATGATGATGAAGAAGATGATGATGAGGAGAATGACGGTAAGCTGTTAAATCCGAAAATGGATAAGGCTATTACAATTATGGGAATTGTCACAGCGGTAATAATAGTTATTGTTATTATTTATCTTGCTCTTTCAGTATTTGGCGTGTTCAAGTTTTCCGGAAAGAAAAACTCAGAGTCACAGCAGACAGAGACACAGACAGAGTCTGAATCAGAGTCAGAATCAGAGTCAGAGTCAGAAACAGAGAAAGAAGGACAGATGGTTGACATCAGAGGAATGTCAGTGGATGATGCTCAGGAGAGAGTCGACAGATTAAAGCTTGATCTTACTGTATTTGCATATGAGACAAAGCAGTCAGATGAGGAGGACGGCACTATTCTGGAGCAGGACGTAAAGGCCGGAGATGTGGTAAAGCGAGGTACTCAGATTAATGTTATTATCGCAGGAAAAGGTGATAACACATCAGAGATGGTAAAGATACCTAGTGTAATAGGAAAGACAAAGAGCTCAGCAAAGAGCACACTTGAGTCAGCAGGCTTTAATGTCAACTTTGAGTACGGAGATTACAATGACAGTGTAGCAGCAGACGTAGTAACAGCACAGTCACCATCAGCCAAAAACCAGGCCGCAAAGGGCAGCACAGTAACAGTCACACTCTCACCTGGTCAGAAGCCAATCACCGTGCCAAACGTAGTAGGCTACACACAGACACAGGCAGAAAGCGCCCTCGCAGGAGCAGGTCTCAAGTACACCTACGCCGACTCCCAGTATAGCGACACAGTAGCCGCCGGCAGCGTAATCAGCCAGACCAAATCAGGCGAAACCGTAGCCGCAGGCACCACAATCACACTGACACTCAGTAAGGGAAAGCAGCAGGTTTCAAAGAGCGTAAATAAGACATTGTCACTTGGAATAGAAAATGCAAAGGTAGTAGATGGTTCATATACCTTAAAAGGCAG
The DNA here is from genome assembly GCA_900317585.1 of uncultured Lachnospiraceae bacterium. Taxonomy (GTDB): domain Bacteria; phylum Bacillota; class Clostridia; order Lachnospirales; family Lachnospiraceae; genus Roseburia. The sequence goes on from ONHG01000013.1 coordinate 43,878, forward strand.
TGATGGACAGACATACGCAAGTGGAACAGTAACTTCAGCAGAGGTTGCAGTATCCGGAACAATGAATTGTGCATCCGGTAAAATAACGGTAACATGGAAATATACAGTTCCATCATTGGATGGAGATGGAAATGAAGTTGAGGGTGAAATTCAAACAAAGACAGAAACAGTAGAAGTACAGTAAGCCACCGGATAGCACCCACAAAGTGGTGCTATCCGAACCCCACTACCACACCAACCCGCGGACGAGAACCTGAACTCGCGGAGAGGAACTAAGGAAGCGGGGGCAGGCATGTGTTCCGAGAAAAAAATATGAATTGCCCCGGGATGCCATAAACCTACCGGGGAAAAAACAGGGCAGAGCAAGCCATAGCCTGTCCGTAGGAGAGCCCGGGGCTGGCTTCATATTTTTTAAGAGGAATATATGCCTGCCCCCGCCACTCACACAACCTTAAAGCGTGGCATGCACCCCGCCGAAAGCGTGACTCCCGCAAATACAAAAGCACACAAGGAAAACCATGACAGGAAAAATTATTAAAGGAATTGCCGGCTTCTACTACGTTTACGTAGAAGAAACCAAAGGGGCAAAAGAAAATGCCACAGGCGGCACCCTATACGAGTGCAAAGCAAAAGGCACCTTCAGAAAACAAAAGATAAAGCCACTGGTAGGCGATACAGTTGACATAGCAGTCCTCGACGAGGAAAAGCATATAGGCAATGTCGAGCGTATACTGCCACGGAAAAACGAACTTATCAGGCCGGCTGTGTCCAATATAGACATGGCCCTGGTTATTTTTGCATCCGCAAAGCCGGATCCCAATTTCAACCTGCTTGATAGGTTTTTGTGTATGATGGAGTATCAGCATGTGCCGGTCACCATATGCTTCAACAAAAAGGATCTTATCACGCCCCAAAAGCAGCAGGAGCTTAAAAGCATATACGAGCCGGCTGGCTACAGAGTGATGTTTACCAGCACGAAAACAGGTGAGGGCATAGATGAGATAAAGCACATTTTAGAGGGAAGGACGACCACGGTTGCAGGTCCCTCGGGAGTTGGCAAGTCATCTATCATCAACTGTCTGCAGGATGATGTGCAGATGGAGACCGGACATATAAGTGAGAAAATAGAGCGCGGAAAGCATACGACCAGACATTCTGAGATTATCCCGATAAAGGATGGCACATATATCATGGATACACCCGGATTTAGTTCGATGGATGTGCCGGGCTTTAAAAAGGAAGATTTGTGGACTTGTTATCCGGAGTTTGTAGAATATGAACCGTATTGCAGGTTTAAAGGCTGTAGTCATATAAACGAGCCGGACTGTGGCGTGAAGGAGGCTCTTTCAGATGGAAAAATATCGCAGGTGCGCTATGATAACTATAAACTTCTGTATGAGGAGCTGAAAAACAGACAAAGATATTAATTAAAAGTATACTAAGATAATACATTTCAACTAAAATATAATCAAAACTAAAGCAAAATAGAGCATTATCAAAACTAAAGCATAATCAAACGGAGGGAAACATGAACTGTTTATCACCATCAATTTTATCAGCGGATTATTCAATACTTGGAGAGCAGCTTAAGCTGCTTGACGAGGCCGGAGCACAGTATGTGCATATAGATGTTATGGACGGCAGCTTCGTTCCCAGCATATCAATTGGGCTGCCTGTCATAAAGACAATCAGAAAGTGCACAGAGCGTATGTTTGATGTGCATCTGATGATAGATGAGCCGGGCAGATACATAGATGATTTTGTGGCAGCAGGAGCTGATATCATCACTGTTCATGCGGAGGCATGTAAGCATCTTGACAGGACAATCGAGGCAATAAAGGAAAAAGGCATATTGGCAGGTGTAGCATTAAATCCGGCTACTCCGCTCTCGGCAATTGAGTATGTGCTGCCTAAGGTGGACATGGTGCTTATCATGACGGTGAATCCCGGCTTCGGTGGACAAAAGTTAATTCCGTACACCGTAGACAAGGTGCGCGACCTAAGGGCTCTTCTCGAAAAATCAGGAAATAAGGCTGATATTGAGGTTGATGGAGGTATCAATCTGGAGAATGTAGAGACACTGCTTGCGGCAGGTGCCAATATCATTGTTGCGGGAAGTGCGGTGTTTAACGGAGATATAGAAGAAAATGTAACCGGTTTTCTTAATATTATGATGTAGCTGTTGCCGGTTAAACCGTGATAAGAACAGAAAGATATATCATTCAGGAGAGGGAAGATAAGATGCGTTATTTGATTGTCTGTGGTGGAAAAATAGATAAGGAATTTGGCTTAAATGAGATAAAGACTGACGGAATAGACGTTATCATTGCTGCTGACAGCGGAATGGATTTCTTATACGAAAATGGTGTCACGCCTGATATAATTGTAGGTGATTTCGATTCAGCCACAACAAAGGCATTGGAGTTTTTTGAGAGAAAGGGACAGACCGAGATACATAGGCTTAATCCGGTAAAAGATGATACCGACACAGAGTATGCCATAAGACTTGCGATAAAGCATGGTGCACGAAGTATAGTGGTGATTGGTGCAACAGGCAGCAGAATAGACCATGTATTGGGCAATATTTCGCTTCTTGGAATAGGACTGGAAAGTGGAATTGATATCAGGATTATTGATGCAAACAATCGTATTAGGATGGCAGATAAGCCTGTAACCATTGAAAAATCATCCCAGTATGGCAGGTTTGTCTCTCTTATAGCAGTGACAGATGACAATGAGGTGAGCCTTAAGGGCTTTAAGTATCCTGTTACTGATTATTCATTTGATCGTTTTACATCGCTTGGCATATCCAATGAAATAATTGATGACCATGCAGTGATTGATATCCATAGAGGAAAATTCATCATTATAGAGTCAAAAGATTGACTTTTTGGGAGCTTTGGACTACTATTGTTTTAGAATTATTTCGGAAAAGTCTGATTACATGTGATAATTTATCCAGTTGAGAGAAATGTCACCAGTGAGAGCCAGATTACTGAGCTTATTAAGAAGGCGGACGATCTGATGTATACAGTAAAGACAGGCGAGAAAGGACACTATGCATTCTTTTAAATCAGATGAATTTAAGATAAGAGTATTGACAAAGGACGATGCAGAGGAATACAATGCGCTGCTTCGTTATGCTTTTCAGGTAACAGAGGCAGATCTTGCTGAGACCGGTTGGAAGGATGATGAAATCAAGCAGTCGAAGTTTCCGGTGCTTGAGAGAGCTGATGTGCTCGGCTGCTTCAATATTATAGACAAAAAAGAGGAGCTTGTGGCTCAGTTTGCGGTATATCCGCTCGATATGAATATATATGGTGAGCGCTACGAGGTGGGCTTTGTCACAAGTGTGTGCACGTATCCTGAGTACACAGGCCATGGTCTCATGAAAAAGCTTATGAGAAAGAGTCTTACGAGGATGCGCGATAGCAACAAGTCGTTTGCTCTTTTGTATCCATACTCTATACCTCTTTACAGAGGGCTTGGCTGGGAGATTATCTCAAACAAGATGACATATGTGATAAAGGACAGACAGATCCCTACAAAGCTTAAGGAGCCGGGCTATGTGCGCCGTGTGCAGTGGGATGATGAGCAGTTTAAGAAGCTTCATACTCACTTTGCCGCAAAGACTCACGGCTGTCTGTACAGAAACAATCTGGCTTGGGAGGAGTACTTCCGCTGGGATGAGGACGATACGATGGTCGCCATCTACTATAACGAGGATGATGAACCGTGTGGCTATATGGTGTATCTTATCAGCTCCGATGTCATGCATATCAAGGAGCTCATCTACTTAAACCGTGAGGCGCAGCTTGGGCTGTGGGAGTACATTCATGCGCACGATTCCATGATTGATGAGGTCAGAGGCAACAACTATTACAGCGAGCCCATTGCTTTTGAGCTCGATGACAGTGATATAAAGGAGACAATAAGACCATACGCCATGGGCAGAATCATTGATGTGGCGCAGTTTATGTCACAGTATAACTGTGACCCGGATGGCCCGGGCGGCTGCTTTAGTTTTGAGATAGCAGATGACCTGCTTCCGTGGAACAATGGCACATTTGTCATTGATTTTGAGAAAGGGCACTGTGCTCTCACCGATAAAAATCCACAGTATCACTTAAGCATGTCTATTGGCACGTTTACCACACTGCTTTTAGGCTACAAGAGTGCTGAGAAGCTTTTGCAGATGGGCAAAATACAGACTACGTATGAAGCTGTTGCAAAGCTTGACGATATTTTATATCATGAGATACCATATGTATCTGACTACATATAATGATAAAGGGTCAAAAGGTAAAGGAAAATAATATGTCAAATTATGTGATTAGCTGCTGTTCAACAGCAGATCTTACCAGGGAGCATATGCTCGAGAGAAATATTAAGTACGCATGCTTTCACTATGAGCTTGACGGTAAAGAGTATATGGATGATTTAGGACAGTCCATGCCACTGCCTGATTTCTACAAGGCAATGGAGGCAGGTGCCATGACAAAGACCTCGCAGATCAATCAGGAGGAGTACATGGAGTACTTCAGGCAGTTTCTGGATGAGGGATATGATGTGCTTCACTGTACATTAAGCTCAGGTATATCAGGTACAGTCAACTCGGCGAGGCTTGCAAAGGAGGCTCTCGAGGAGGAATACCCTGACAGAAAGATATATGTGATTGATTCGCTGGCAGCATCGTCAGGCTTTGGTCTTTTGATGGATAAGCTCGCTGACCTTAGGGATAGTGGCATGGATATTGATACATTGGCTGATTGGACCATGGAGCACAGACTTGAGGTGAATCACTGGTTCTTCTCATCAGACCTTACATTTTTTATCAGGGGCGGCCGTATCTCAAAGACCGCGGGATTCGTGGGAAATGTGCTTAATATCTGTCCTTTCATGAATGTGAGCAATGAGGGAAAGCTTATTGTGCGTGAGAAAATCCGCACCAAAAAGAAGGCAATAAAGGAGATGCTTGTGAAGATGCAGGCACTCTGCAAGGATGGTGCCGATTATTCGGATAAGGTCTATATATCAAATTCTGCATGCTATGAGGATGCTAAAGCCGTAGCTGATCTGATTGAGGCTGCCTTCCCTAATATGAAGGGCAAAGTAGAGATAAATGATATCGGTACGACTATAGGAAGCCATACCGGTCCGGGAACAGTTGCATTGTTTTTCTGGGGTAATAAGAGAGAGGATTAGCCGGATATTTTAGCCTAAATATCTGATTAGAATAATCAAAATCAATAAAGTTGATTATATTTTTATAAAAAAATAAATTACATCAATCAAAGTGATTAAATATAATCATTCCAATAACTGTGCTTATGTGTTACAATTATATCAGTTCAAACGAAAAGAGGTTTTAAGATGAAAGGATATGAAAAATACGAGCGCAGTTATTTTCTGCCTCCTGAATGCACTTATGACTGGGTTAAGAAGGATTATATAGATAAAGCACCACTGTGGTGTTCGGTTGATTTACGTGATGGCAACCAGGCTCTAATCGAGCCGATGAGTCTTGAGGAGAAGCTTGACTTCTTTAAGATGCTTGTAGATATAGGCTTTAAGGAAATCGAGGTAGGTTTCCCGGCAGCCTCTGAGACAGAGTTCAATTTCACGAGAGCTCTTATTGAGAGGGATATGATTCCTGATGACGTCACTATACATGTGCTGACACAGGCCAGAGAGCATATCATCAAGAAGACCTTCAAGGCACTTGAGGGAGCACCGAGAGCAGTTGTACATCTGTACAATTCCACATCTGTTGCACAGCGTGAGCAGGTGTTTAAGAAGTCAAAGGAAGAGATAAAGCAGCTTGCAGTTGACGGAGCTATTTTACTGAGAGACCTTGCAGCAGAGACTGACGGTAATTTCCGTTTCCAGTATTCACCGGAGAGCTTTTCGGGCACTGAGGTGGATTATGCGGTTGATGTGTGCAACGCTGTGCTTGATGTATGGCAGCCAAAGGCTGATAATAAGGCCATCATCAATATCCCTACCACAGTAGAGAATGCCATGCCACATGTTTTTGCCACACAGATAGAGTATATCAACAAGCACCTCAAGTACAGAGACGGAGTAGTGCTTTGCTTACATCCTCATAATGATAGAGGCTGCGGTGTTGCCACATCAGAGCTTGGTGTGCTTGCAGGAGCTGAGGAGATAGAGGGTACGCTGTTTGGAAATGGTGAGAGAACAGGAAATGTAGATATCGTGACACTTGCCATGAATCTTTACTCACACGGAGTGGATCCACAGCTTGATTTCTCAAATCTGCCTGAGATCAGGGAGAAGTATGAGACATTTACCAGAATGAAGGTAGGCGAGAGACAGCCATATGCGGGAGACCTTGTTTTTTCTGCTTTTTCAGGCTCACATCAGGATGCAATCTCAAAGGGCATGGCATGGAGAGAGGAAAAGAAGCTTGATAAGTGGACTGTTCCATATCTGCCTATAGATCCAAAGGATGTCGGCAGGACATACGAGGCTGATGTTATCCGTATCAACAGTCAGTCAGGAAAGGGCGGAGTGGCATATATCCTTAAGCAGAGCTTCGGTATCAATGTGCCACAGCAGATGAGAGAGCAGGTCGGATACATGGTCAAGCAGGTATCGGACGAGGAGCACAAGGAGCTTTCACCTGAGTGGGTACACAGTATCTTTACAGACAATTATGTGGATTTTCATCCATATTTCACTATACCGGAGTGCCACTTTAAGCAGGTAAATGGCATTTTCGCAGAGGCAGTTATTTTACACAATGACAGCACCAGAAAGGTAGATGCCAATGGAAACGGCCGTCTTGATGCAGTCAGCAATATAATTAAGCAGTATTTTGACATCAGCTTTGAGCTCACTGTATACGAGGAGCATGCGCTTTCGCACGGATCTTCATCAAAGGCTATGGCATATGTGGGTATCACAGTTGACGGCAGTATGTTCTGGGGCGCAGGTGTGGATGAGGATATCATCAAGGCATCAATCGGAGCACTTGTTGTTGCGGTAAACCATTACCTTGCCACCAAGGCTGACAGTCACGTGAAGGATGAGCGCTATATTGCCATGCTCAACTTCATCCAGGCTAACTACAAGACGGTATCGCTTGCAGACATGGCTGCACAGTTCAACCTGACAGAGCCGTATATCTCCAAGTACATAAAGGAGAAGTCAGGCAAGACTTTCGGAGAGCTGGTCACCAATGCCAAGATGAAGAAGGCACGTACACTGCTGAGAAACAGCATCACAACTGTTGAGAATATCGCAATCGAGGCAGGATATCAGAACGTGGAGCATTTTAACAGACAGTTTAAGAAGCTGTATGGAATGACACCACTTGAGTACAGAAATTCAAGCACAAAATAAGCGGATGCAGCATTTTAATATAACCGGATCAATATGCTGAATGACAATTCATTCAGCTGTATTGGTCCGGTTTGCTTTTTTGTATTGCACTTTTTATGTGAAAATCTGCATTAAAATTGTATAAAAATGGGAACAATGGGCTATTGATTGTATTTTATCAAGTAATTTGTTGTTTTTACAACGGATTATATGTACAATGCGGGTATAATATAAATAAAAAATAATTATTCAGAACTACTGGTAACAAAGCAGATATTGAGAATTTGTGTTTGGAATGAATAGTTATAATAAAAAGCAACTATTTGAATTATAGTTTAAGAAAGAGAGGAACGTACATGAGCAATAAAACTAGCGCAGTTGTTAAGACAAACCCAAGAAAGGCTGTTATGATCGGATGTGGATTCGTTGGTTCGGCATCAGTTTTTGCACTTATGCAGAGCGGTCTTTTTTCTGAGATAGTTCTCATTGACGCTGATAAGGACAAGGCTGAGGGAGAGGCGATGGATATAAGCCACGGTATTCCTTTTGCCAGACCTATGAAGATATATGCAGGCGGTTATGATGATGTGGCAGATGCTGCTATCATTGTTGTTTCTGCAGGTGCAGGCCAAAAGCCTGGCGAGACAAGACTTGATCTGGTAAATAAAAATGTTGCAATCTTCAAGAGCATCATTCCGGAGATTGCAAAGAGAAATTTCGGTGGAATCTTACTTATCGTTGCAAACCCTGTAGATATTTTAACACAGGTGGCACAGAAGCTTTCAGGACTTCCTGAGGAGCGTGTCATCGGTTCAGGTACCGTGCTTGACAGTGCAAGACTTAAGTACGCGCTTGGAGAGCACCTTGAGGTGGACAGCCGAAGCGTACATGCATTTATAGTAGGTGAGCATGGAGACAGTGAGGTGGTTGCATGGTCATCAGCCAATGTTTCCGGAGTGGAGCTTCACAAGATGTGCGAGATGAGAGGTCACTACAAGCACAAGGAGAATACAGAGGAAATCGCTGCAAACGTAAAGAACAGTGCTTACGAGATAATCAACCGAAAGCATGCGACATATTATGGTATCGCTATGTCAGTCAGACGTATCTGCGAGGTAATCATGCGTGATGAGAAGTCTATTCTTCCTGTTTCACACATGATGCACGGACAGTACGGCATCGACGGTGTGGTTCTCTCAATGCCTGCAATCGTTGGAGCAGACGGAGTGGAGAGCGATATCCCAATCGAGTTAAACGGTGAGGAAGCTTTAAAGCTCAAGGAGTCTGCTGATGCACTTAAGAGCATACTTGACGGGCTTGAGCTGTAAATATCAGGCTCTTAATATTAATTTTGTAATATTAAACTTATATAAAATACTATAAATTCAGTAGGGTTTGGGGTATAATGATAACTGTCGGGCTGCATATATTATGTGCCCGGCGGTTATTTGATTTTATGGCAGATAACTATTTAGAATTACCGGGAAAAAGGAGTATATATAATGAGCGAAAGAAAACAAATCCATCAGGAGTTTCTGACAGGCGAAAGAGCCCTGTTTGCAAGCAACAACCTGGATATATATGATACAATTTTTGATGACGGAGAGTCACCTCTTAAGGAGAGCCATGGCATTAGCCTGACAGGCTGTTTTTTTAGATGGAAATATCCGCTATGGTACTGTAGTGACATAGCTGTAAAGGACTGTACATGGTTTGACATGGCGCGTGCGGGTGTCTGGTATACTGACAATATCTCTGTCACTGATTCAATAGTTGAGGCACCTAAGAACTTCAGGCGCTGTAATAACCTAAAGCTTAAAAATGTGACATTTCCAAATGCCCAGGAGACACTCTGGAGCTGTGATCATGTCGATATCGAGAATGTCTCGGCAAAGGGAGATTATTTTGGCATGAATACAAATAATCTTATCATGAAGAATTTCCAGCTGGTCGGCAACTATTCGTTTGACGGCTCAAGAAATGTAGAGGTGCACGATTCAAAGCTTATCTCAAAGGATGCCTTCTGGAATACGGAAAATGTCACAGTCTATGATTCATTTATTACAGGTGAATACCTTGGCTGGAACGCAAAGAATCTGACACTTATAAACTGCACAATCGAGAGCTTGCAGGGGCTTTGCTACATCGACAACCTCGTTATGAAAAACTGTAAGCTCATAAACACTACATTGGCATTTGAGTATTCTTCGGTAGATGCAGAGATTTGCAGTAAGGTGGACAGTGTTTTAAATCCGACAAGCGGAGTGATAAGGGCAAAGGAGATTGGCACCCTGACTATCGAAAAGGACAGAGTTGACCCATCAAAGACTAAGATAATATGTGAGGGAAAATAATCTATGTATGATTTTGATACCGTTGTAGACAGAAGAAATACAGGCTCACTAAAGTGGGATGTGGCAGAAAATGAGCTCCCGATGTGGGTAGCAGATATGGATTTCAAGACAGCACCCCAGATAATAGATGCAATATCAGAGCGTGTTTCTCACGGAGTGTTTGGCTATTCCATCATTCCGGATGAGTGGAATGATGCGTATATTTCGTGGTGGGACAGACGCCATGGGCTTAAAATCGAAAGAGACAGCCTGATTTTTTGCACAGGGGTCGTTCCGGCCATATCATCTACAGTGCGAAAGCTCACAACACCTGGTGAAAATGTGCTTATCATGACACCGGTATACAATATATTTTTTAATTCCATTTTTAATAACGGCGTAAATGTGCAGGAAAGCCCGCTTGGGTACGAAAACGGCAGATATTTTGTGGACTATGACAGGTTGGAGCATGACCTTTCCAATCCACAGACCTCGCTTATGATATTTTGCAACCCTCACAATCCGTGCGGTATCATCTGGACAAAGGATGAGCTTGCGAAAATAGGTGCACTCTGCAAGAAGTACAATGTGACGGTCATATCAGACGAGATACACTGCGACATCACAGCACCGGGAAAATCATACGTGCCGTTTGCGGCAGCATCAGAGGACTGCGCCGATATAAGCATCACCTGTATTGCTCCGACCAAGTGCTTTAATATGGCAGGCTTACAGACTGCGGCAGTGATGGTGCCAAATAAATTTTTGCGCCACAAGGTATGGCGCGCATTAAATACAGACGAGGTGGCAGAGCCAAACGCATTTGCCATCACGGCAGCAGTTGCGGCATTCACAAAGGGTGAGCCGTGGGTTGAGGAGCTCAGAAAATATCTCTGGGAAAACCGCAAAACAGTCTGCAGCTTCATGGCAGAAAACCTGCCGCAGATACATATAGTGGATGCCGATGCGACATACCTAATGTGGCTTGACTGCAGTGCACTCACAGATGATTCTGTGGCATTTACGCAGATGATTCGCGAAAAGACAGGCCTTTATCTGTCGGAGGGAGCTGAGTTTGGAGGCAATGGCCGTTACTTTGTGCGATTAAATATCGCATGCCCCGGTTCAGTGCTTATGGAAGGACTTGACAGGCTAAAGAGAGCCCTCGCATAAGTTAAATAGTTACCTTTTTTATAAAATAAATAAGACCGGTGATCGGCCGGTCTTATCTGGTATAATTAAACATTTATGGCATACAAGATTTAGAAGTATATCATGCATACGTTTGTTTTATGATTCGATAGTTAGTATACACTAACACAAATTAGAAGTCAATAACAAATATAGGGTTTTGATATTTTTTTGGATTTTTATAAATCACGTACAAATCAAAAAGAAAAGTTTTGCAAACAATAAAATGTATGTTATAATAATATAACTGAATTAAAACGAACGAAAATAAACTCACGGGGGTATTCGAAATGCGAAACAATGAATCATCAGAAAATTATTTAGAGACCATACTTATTCTCAGCAAGAAGCTTCCTGTGGTACGCTCAGTTGATATAGCAAATGAGCTTGGATTTAAGAAATCCAGCGTGAGTATAGCCATGAAAAACCTTAGAGAGAAGAACAATATCACAGTTAGTGATGCAGGCTTTATCACACTTACAGAGTCAGGAAGACAGATAGCAGAGATGATATACGAAAGACATGAGCTTTTGTCAGAGTGTCTTGAGAAGCTTGGTGTTGATAAGGAGATTGCAGCAGAGGACGCATGCCGTATAGAGCATGTCATCAGTTCTGAGAGCTTTGAAGCAATCAAGAAGCATATACATAAGAGCTGATATATGAAACCAGTACCGCAGGGTACTGGTTTTTTAGTGTATCGTTTTTCTTGTATATATGAGAAAAATCATCTATAATAGTTAAGCTGTAATCGGCGACATAAAATCTGAAAGGGGAAAAGATGAAACAGATATTAAAATATTTGAAGGAGTACAAAAAGGAATGCATCTGTGCTCCGTTATTTAAGCTGCTGGAAGCATCCTTTGAGCTTATAGTACCGCTTGTCATGGCGGCAATCATTGATAACGGAATTACGGCTTCGGACAAGCCATATATATGGAAGATGGGAGGTGTGCTGGTGCTGCTTGCGGCAGTTGGCCTGGTAAGCTCGGTCACAGCGCAGTATTTTGCGGCAAAGGCGGCAGTTGGTTTTTCCACAAAGCTTCGCCATATATTGTTTGAAAAGATAGAGTCACTGTCATTCTCAAAGATGGATACAGTGGGCACATCGACACTTATCACGAGGATGACAAGCGATATAAACCAGGTGCAGTCAGGAGTCAATCTGGTACTTCGACTCTTCCTTCGCTCGCCATTTATTGTATTCGGAGCTATGGCGATGGCTTTTACAGTAAATGTAAGAGCAGCAATGGTTTTTGTTATTACTATACCTCTGCTTTCAATAGTGGTATTCTCAGTTATGGCTGCAAGCCTTCCGCTTTACAAAAAGGTGCAGAGCTCTCTTGACACAGTGCTTTCACACACCAGGGAGAATTTAGAGGGAACAAGGGTTATAAGAGCTTTCAATAAGCAAAATGATGAGATTGACAGCTTCAACAGGGACAACGAGCTTTTAGCCAATATGCAGCAGGTTGTAGGACGAATCTCAGCACTCACCAATCCTCTGACTTTTATCATTATAAATATCGCAACAATTGCAGTTATCGTATCAGGCGGCAAGCAGGTATACGCAGGAATCCTCACACAGGGTGAGGTTGTGGCACTTGTAAACTACATGTCACAGATACTTGTCGAGCTGATAAAGCTTGCAAACCTCATCGTACAGGTGACAAAGGCAGTGGCGTGCGGTAATCGTATAGCGGATGTGCTTTCTATTCCATCAAAGCTTCCTGAGAAAAATCCTAAGCTCATTGGTGCAAAGGATGGCGCACCTGAGGTTGAGTTTGACCATGTCTGCATGACCTATGAGGGAGCGGCCGATGAGACACTCACAGATATAAGCTTTACAGTGCAAAAGGGGCAGACAATCGGAATAATCGGTGGTACAGGTTCAGGAAAATCAAGCCTTGTAAACCTTATCCCGAGGTTTTATGATGCCACAAAGGGTACTATAAGGATTCAGGGAAATGATATAAATGATTACGATGCAGTGCAGCTTCGAGATAAAATCGGTGTTGTAATGCAAAAGGCAGTGCTTTTTGCAGGAACGATAGCCGACAACCTGCGCTGGGGCAAAAATGATGCCACAGAGGAGGAAATGTGGAAGGCGCTCGATATAGCACAGGCGACAGAGGTTGTAAAGGGCAAAGAGGGAGGCCTAGACTACATGATAGAGCAGGGCGGCAAGAACTTATCAGGCGGTCAGAAGCAGCGTCTTACAATTGCCAGAGCGGTTGTAAAGGATCCTGACATACTGATACTTGACGACAGTGCATCGGCACTTGATTTTGCTACAGATGCGAGTCTTCGCGCGGCATTAAAGGGCATGCATGGTGACAAGACAATATTTATCGTGTCACAGCGTACCTCATCTATCCAGTTTGCGGACAATATCATAGTGCTCGACGACGGGCAGATGGTTGGCTTCGGACCTCATGAAAAGCTGCTTGAGACATGCGAGACCTACAAAGAGATATATGATTCACAGTTTAAAAAAGAGTCGGATATGACTAGACAAAAGGAGGTGTAGAGTATGGCTATGGATAATGCGAAGATGAATAAAGCAGGCACAATGCGCAAGGTATTAAGCTACATGAAGAGATATATTCCTTTGCTTGTAATTTCACTTGCCCTGTCTGTTGTTACAGTGGCGCTTACGCTCTATTTTCCAATCCTCACAGGACGCGCAATTGATTTGATTGTAGGAAAAGGAAAGGTTGATTTTACGGCTATGACAGCCATCCTCACGAGATCAGCAATAATAGTCGTCATAGCGGCAGCAGCCCAGTGGCTTACAAATATCTGCAACAACAGGATGACCTACAACATAGTGAGGGATATAAGGCGTGATGCATTTTTAAACATTGAAAAAATGCCACTTTCCTATATTGACAGTCACTCACACGGTGATATGGTCAGCCGTATCATCGCCGATGTAGATACATTTTCAGAGGGACTTTTGATGGGCTTCACACAGCTCTTTACAGGAATTGCAACAATAGCAGGCACGCTTATTTTCATGCTTACAATAGATGTGAAGATATCATGCATTGTAGTGCTCATCACACCTCTGTCACTTTTTGTGGCGAGTTTTATCACTAAAAAGACTTATTCCATGTTCCAGCTGCAGACAAGAACAAGGGGAGAGCAGACATCACTCATCGATGAGATAGTAGGAAATGAAAAGGTCGTACAGGCCTTCAACCATGAGGATGAGGCGCTTGATCAGTTTGACGAGATAAATGACAGATTACAGAAATGCTCACTGAGGGCAACATTTTTCTCAAGTCTTACAAATCCGTGTACACGTTTTGTCAACAGTCTTGTGTATGCCGGAGTCGGAATTTTTGGCGCCATGAGTGCACTCACCGGCGGAATTACAGTAGGACAGCTTTCATGCTTCTTATCATACGCAAACCAGTACACCAAGCCGTTCAACGAGATATCGGGTGTCATCACAGAGCTTCAGAACGCACTTGCCTGTGCTGCTCGTATCTTCGAGCTGATTGAGGAGAAAAAGGAGATACCGGATGCTTCGGATGCGGTAACACTCGATGAGGCAGACGGCCGTGTGGACATAGAGGATGTTTATTTCTCATATGTGCCGGATAAAAAGCTTATCGAGGATTTCAATCTCCATGTAAAGCCTGGACAGCGCGTGGCTATCGTAGGTCCGACAGGATGTGGAAAGACGACTATTATCAATCTGCTTATGAGATTTTATGATGTAAACAGTGGAACAATTAAGGTGAGCGGACATGATATCCGAAAAATCACACGAGAGAGTCTTCGTGACAACTATGGTATGGTGCTTCAGGAGACATGGCTCAAGAAGGGCACAATCCGTGACAATATCATAATGGGAAAGCCTGATGCCACAGATGAGGAAATCATTGCAGCGGCAAAGGCATCCCATGCACACAGCTTTATCAGACGTCTGCCGAAGGGCTATGACACTGAAATCGGTGAGGACGGCGGCAGCCTGTCACAGGGACAGAAGCAGCTATTATGCATCACAAGAGTCATGCTCTGCTTACCGCCTATGCTGATATTGGATGAGGCTACATCATCGATTGATACACGTACAGAGATTAAGATTCAAAAAGCGTTCCTTACCATGATGCAGGGAAGAACAAGCTTTATAGTGGCTCATCGTCTGTCCACCATCAGGGAAGCAGATATTATCCTTGTTATGAAAGACGGAAAGATTATAGAGCAGGGCAATCATGAGAGCCTGCTTGCAGCGGACGGATTTTATGCGAACCTCTACAATAGCCAGTTTGCATAGCATAGGGTTATGGAAATACGGGGCGTAAGCCGCCGGAGTGACTGCCCTGCAGCAGAGGCGTTCTCTCGTTAGCTCGTCGGGAGCACCTCTGCCGGGGGCAAATTCCCCGTGCACCGGTCGCCTTTCCATATTATTAAAAGATACAATGCAATCCACACTTACTGCGCAGCATCAGGAGCCACATACGAGTATGCATTGGACATCTTTGCAGCATTGTTTGTCAGAGTGACAGCCTCTCTGTAGTAGGCAACGACAGGAGTGCCTTTATCCACAGCGTTGAACAGCTGCTCTGCAAAAGCAGGCGGCACATTGATACATCCGTGTGAGCCGGAGGTTTTGTAAATTGTTCCTCCGAAAGTATCACGCCAGCCGGCATCATGGATACCTATATTGTAGGCAAATGGCATGAAATAGCTGACAGGAGAAGAGTATCCCTCGCCGACAAGAGTAGCATTTCTCTGCTTGTAAACAATCTTGTATACACCATCTACAGAGCCATTCTGACGGGCGAGGTTACCTGATACGAAATCAGACTCCATCTGGAGAGCACCATCCTTGTAATACCACATGTGCTGCTTTGTGTAGTCAATCTCTATGTATGTATTACCTATGTCGTCAGCGCCTCGGTAGAGTGCTGTCTGCTCGTAAACAGGCTCTCTTTCCACTGGCTTGCCTCCCTCTAAATCGGAAAGAAGCTGGGCCTTCTCATTTTTCTTGCTGACTACCCATCCGTAGTCTCCACCACCTATTTCAATAGTGTCACCGGACGATGTCTTGAATGAGCGTTTACGGCCGAAGGTATTGTACTTGGAAGCAAGCTGCTGGACATATTTAGTGACCTTGGCATCATCTATGCTCACGCTGCCGTCATCTGAGATGCTTAGCATATCAAGGATTTTGGCTGAGTCAAGCTTCTCGTCGGCACCTTCAATTTTGTAAGTGACGGTTGAAGCAGTGTATTTGTCGAGGGCTTCTTTTTCATTTTTGATTGTATCGCTTTCCTTTGTGATTTTAGGAGATTCATAACAGTCATCGTTTAAGCTAAGCTTTGGAAGCTCATTGTCCAGGGCATCCTTTACTTCGGCAAGGATGCTGTCATATATCGGCTTGCAGCCATTTTTCTCTTCAATCACATTGTATTCGCCGTCTTTTATCTCGATATGGGCATCCTCCGGATTTTCAATGTAGTCATCACTGAAAATATCAAGAGCCTTGAGCTTTTCTGCCAAAGCGGCATCGTCATATTTGGACGAACCCTTTAGAGTATAGTTTTGAGCTTTGAAAAGACTGACAGGCCATGTAAAAGCATTCTGGCTTTTTAGGATTTGCTCCTCGTCACCGTTTGAGACATATTCATAGGAAAAATCAGGTCCCTTAAGTGAAAAGCTGTTGCCTTTTCTATCAGTGATTGTGAGCAGATAGTCGCGGCTTAGGGCTGTATTTTTTTCTAATGCCTCTTTTGCAGTTTTCCCTGCGTATTTTACAGAGTTAATTTTTGTGTTGAACAGGTAGTGGCTGCTAAAATAAAAGGCAAAGCCAAGATAAACAGCCAAAAGCACACCAAGCACAACGGCACAGGTTATAAGCACTTTTTTCTTCATGTAAATCGACCTCCTTGGAGATATGCTGTTGCTGCCCACACCGGGGGGTAGGCGGCAGCTAAAAATCAGTTACATTTGTGAAGATGTGACACATCCATATAGTCAGGCAGACCATTCTTGTAGGCTACAGCGGTTTCTCCCTGAATAAGTGGCTTTAAGTATTCGATAAGCTCAGGCTTCACATCATTGCCCGCATCATTGATCCACTCTCTTGGCACAGACTTGGCCTCGTTTGCGATATCCTTGATAGCAGAATATGTGTATTCCACCTGATAAGGATTATTTGAGATGCGCTTTAAGCATACCATTGATGCGGTCACACCCTCTGCTGCAATAGTGACACCCTTTTTACCCTGAGCAAAAGATTCCTCGATATCGGTTAATGATGCAAGATGTGAGGCACAGCGCTGGAGCACATTTACCTCTACAGAGCGCACCTTGACACCGATGTTTTCCTTTACGATGAACTCAAGAGCTTTTCCGGCACCACTTAGCTGCTGGTGTCCGAACTGGTCACATGCGGCCTTTGATGATGTAATGTATGAACCGTCTGCGTCATGTATTCCTTCAGATACGGCAACTATCACATTGTTAGTGTGCTTGAGGGCTTCTTTTATATCGGCAACAAATTTGTCCTTGTCGAAATCCACCTCAGGCAGATATATGAACTGAGGCGCTGTATTGTACTCATTACGTGCGAGAGCGGAAGCAGCAGTGAGCCATCCTGCGTCACGTCCCATGATTTCAACGATTGTCACACTCTTAACAGCATAGATAAAGGTGTCATGGGCTATCTCAAGCATGCTCGATGCGATGTATTTGGCGGCAGAGCCAAAGCCCGGAGTGTGGTCTGTCATGCACAGATCATTGTCGATGGTCTTTGGAATCCCTATAATTTTCACATCACTGTTGATTTTTTTTGCATAATCGGATAACTTTAATACGGTATCCATCGAATCATTTCCACCGATGTAAAAGAAAGCCTTTACGGAGAACTTATCAAACTGGTGGAAGATGTATACATATGGTGAATCATCATCCTTGTAATCAGGGAGCTTGTGGCGGCATGAGCCAAGATACATGGCAGGTGTGGTCTTGAGCTTTTCAAGATTAGCATCATCTGCAAAAATATCTGACAGATTGAGATAATTCTCATTTAAAACGCCGAGTATTCCGTTTACGGCGCCATAGCAGATATCGTATTTCTCTGAGCTTTTTACTCCTGCGATGACTCCTGCAAGGCTTGCGTTGATTGCAACAGTTGGGCCACCTGACTGGGCGACGATACAGTTTGACTGATTCATTGTAATCTCCTTATTGTGTATTTTAACTATTCTCTTCTGTAAGAATAGTTATGATATAATTTTAAAATGACTACTGAAGGTGCATGACATATGCACCGCATAATCATATAGATTGTAGTATCAAACATTATTTTTAGCAAGGGTTAAAATGAAAAATATGAATAAATACGAAAATTGCTTACTGTGTCCCAGAAAATGTGGCATAAACAGAGGCATAGGACAAACAGGTGTATGTGGCGTTTCATCTGAAATAAAGGTGGCGCGAGCAGCGCTTCATTACTGGGAGGAGCCATGCATATCAGGAAAAAGAGGAAGCGGGGCAGTTTTTTTCTCAGGCTGCAGCCTGCACTGCGTGTTCTGCCAGAACAGGGCGATTTCTGACGGAAAAGAGGGAAAGGTAATCAGTAAAGCGCGGCTGAGTGATATCTTTATAGAACTTGCTGACAAAGGCGCAAATAATATCAATCTGGTCACACCGGGGCAGTATATCCCTGATATAGTGTGGGCGGTAAACGATGCAAAAAGCCGTGGCATGAAGCTTCCTATTATATATAATACGAGCGGATATGAAAATGTGACAGAGCTAAAGCTGCTTGAGGGCATAGTGGATGTGTATCTTCCCGATTTTAAATATATGGACAATATGCTTTCGGCGAAGTATTCAAGGGCAAAGGATTATCCATCTGTAGCAAAGCAGGCGCTTTCAGAGATGGTCAGGCAGCAGCCGGATGTCGTGATTGACGGTGCGACAGGACTCATACAAAAGGGTGTTATTGTGCGTCAGCTTCTTTTGCCGGGACATGTGAATGATGCAAAGGCTGTACTTAAGTACCTGTATGATACATATCATGATCACGTATATATAAGCATGATGAGCCAGTTTACGCCAATTGCACTAAAGGATTATCCTGAGATAAACCGCACAGTGACAAGGAGAGAGTATGAAAGGCTTGTTGACTATGCTATAAAAATAGGAATCACGAATGCATTTATACAGGAGGGTGACGTGGCAAAGGATAGCTTTATCCCGGCATTTGACTGTGAGGGAGTATAATATTTACCGTTTTTCTTAATAAAATAGTAAGAATTGGCAGGCAAAAATGACTGGATTTTGTAGCGCCGTTGTAGTACTATGGTTATGTGATATTTTGTAACTGTGAAGGTACTGAACGATATTATGTTATTACTCACATCCCGGTGTGACAGACGATAATGTTTTTAATCACACAGGATACATTATTCAATAAGAGGATACATTGATGAAAAATATAGAAGAACAGCAGATAATAATTGAATGTCCGAATACTATCTTTCATCTATACATTGACAGTGAGGATGAGCTTTCAAAGGTTAAGGTGTTTATGAACAATATGAAGCATGTTGATTCGATAAGTCTGCATGATATATACAACTGGTGCAACAGACAGCATGTGCAGTATACGACGACATTTAATTATGACAGTAAAATGCCCTGGACAGAAATGATAAAATCCTACATGTTTTACTTCAGACAGAAGCTTAGATATGTAAATAATAGTGATAGGATGATAGAAACATGAGATACCCTGAATTTCTAAAGGATAAAGGAACAATAGGCTTTGTGGCGCCTTCGATGGGTTGTACAACAGAGCCGTACAGGAGTGCCTTTGACAATGCCATTAAAAGGTTTCACAGCATGGGATATAAGACGATAGAGGGACCTAACTGCAGGTGCGACAGTGGCATAGGTATCAGCAATACACCTGAGAAGTGCGCAGAAGAGCTGAACGAGAGCTATGCTTCTGCTGACAGTGATGTGCTTATATCCTGTGGTGGTGGCGAGCTGATGTGCGAGGTAGTGCCTTATATTGATTTTGAGCGCGTGAAGCAGTCAAAGCCGAAATGGTACATGGGCTATTCCGACAACACGAATTTCACATTTTTGGAGGCTACTATTGCAGATACAGCAGGTATTTACGGGCCGTGTGCGGGCAGCTTTGGCATGGAGGTGTGGCATGAGTCACTTACCGATGCATTTGATCTGCTTTGTGGCAGGAAGATTTCATTTACCAATTACCCTATGTGGGAGAGGGAATCGATAAAGGATGAGAATGCTCCGTTTGTGGGCTACAACCTGACTGAAAAGTCGTGTATCAGTTCTATTCCTGCGGTGGCAAAGGAAAGCAGGCTTACCATGAGAGGCAGGCTGCTTGGAGGCTGCATGGACTGCCTTATCAATCTGCTTGGCACATCATTTGACCATGTAAGGGAATTTAATGAGCACTACAGTGATGATGGTATCATATGGTTCCTTGAGGCCTGTGACCTTAATGTGATGGGCATGAGAAGGGCTATGTGGCAGATGAAAAATGCAGGATGGTTTTCAAATGTAAAGGGCTTTCTTATCGGACGCCCGGCGCACTTCGGAGAGGAAATGTTTGGCATAGACCACAGACAGGCGCTTTCATCACTGCTTAGAGAGTTTAATGTGCCAATCATCATGGATCTGGATATAGGTCATATGTCGCCGATGATGCCTGTGGTATGCGGAAGCATGGCAGATGTCAGCTTCGACGGAAGCAGATTTACAATTTCATATGATATGGATTTGGAGGAAAAATGATTAGATTGATAAAGAAAAAAGCAAAGAGTATTGTATGTGGCGTGCTTGCTGCGGTTACACTGTTTACGATGAATCCGGCAGTATTTGCCACTGAGAACGCCACACAGGCTGATCCGGCTGCAAGTGCTGAAACATCGGCGGGGGACAGCAGCACTGCAACCGATAATAGTACTGCAGACAGTGCTACAGACAGTGCCGCGGCAGCAGGCGGTGAGGCGAACGATAAGGTGACCATCAGCAAAAGCGATAAGCCATATTTAAGTCTTGGAGCAGACCTCACACCGGATCAGAGAGCGACAGTGCTCGGATTTATGGGAATCGAGCTTACCGATCTGGACAAATACGATGTGGTATATGTAAATAACGATGAGGAGCACAAGTACCTTGATTCATACATCAGCAAGAGCGAGATTGGCACGAGGTCACTCTCATCAGTGCTCATTACAGAGGATAAAAAGGGTGCAGGTCTTAGTGTTTCCACGCACAATATCAATTACTGTACGGTAGGAATGTACAAGAATGCGCTTGCCACAGCAGGCATAGCTGATGCTAAAATCATAGTTGCAGGTCCTTTCCCTATTTCAGGAACGGCAGCACTTGTAGGCACACTAAAGGCATACGAGGAGATGACAGGCAAGAAGCTTGACGAGAAGGTGACAGACGCAGCGATGGATGAGCTTGTCACAACAGGAGAGCTCAACAAGAGCATTGACGGCGATTCGCAGGATATCGAGGCAATGATTGCAGATTTAAAGAAGCAGCTTGCCGATGGAGGACTTAAGGATGAGAACCAGATAAAGGATGCGATAAAGGAGGCTGCAAAGGATTACGACCTGAAGCTTTCTGACGATGATATTGCAAAGCTGACATCGCTTCTTATGAAGCTAAAGGATGCCAATATCGACTGGGATTCAGTCATCAATCAGGCACAGGACTGGGCTTCAAAGCTTGGCGACAAGATAAATGATCCGGGCTTCTGGGAAAAGCTGGGCAACTTCTTTATGGATTTATGGGATAAGATAAAATCCCTGTTCAGTTAGAGAAGTGACAGAAGACAGCAAAAATAAGCAGAATATGAATCAGACAACTCCCTGAAACGTAAGCATAAAGGCTGCGTTGAAGGGAGTTTTTGATATTTTTGATAAAAAAATAATAAATTTCTGCCGAATACATTGATACGAAGTTAATATTCTATTATAATTAAATGGATAATGTATAAAAGATAGCTATAAACAATGCACATAAGAAAGATGGGATTTGATGATTAAGATAAATAAATTTCTGGCAGTCTCTGCCGTTACATTGTCATTAGTCGCAGGTGACATGGTGCCATACAGCAGCATGGCAGTCTATGCAGACCAGACAGCGAAGGTTGTGTGTGATGAGAGATACTGGGTAGCGGCGCGAAGCGGACCGGGAACAGAATATGAGCTTGAGCATAAGCTCTCAAACGGTAAGGATATCACTATTCTTGAGCAGACCACAGGTTCAGATGGCAAGGTGTGGTACAAGGCAAAGTACAATCTGGCTGCAAATAACAAGGAGTGTGTCAGCTATATCAGGTCTGATTTTGTAGCAGCAGGAGAAGCAGCTTCAAAACCGGAAACAGAGACCACGGCAGACACTGCAGCAGGTACTGCAGAGCAGGCAGACGTCCAGCAGAATAATGAGGATCAGATTGCACTTGCAACGGCTGCAGGGGCATATGCCACAGGAACTATTACAGGCGGTAATGTATATGTCCGCAATGCGGCAGGTACATCCGGCACCACAAAGGTTGTTTCTCTCAACTGGAACCATCAGGTTGATATAATCGGGGAGACAAAGGTTAATGGAGTGGTCTGGTACAATGTCAAGGGCACATTAAACGGCAAGGATTTTACAGGCTGGACTATCAGTACATATATAAAGGTCAATTACAATAATACCGGAGATAATACTGATTTTGTTACAGCCATGAAAAATGCAGGTTTTCCTGACAGCTATATTCCAAATCTGACAGCACTTCACAATAAGTATCCGAGCTGGACCTTTGAGGCAGTGAAGATAGGATTGGACTGGAATACTGTGATTGAAAATGAAAGTAGAAATGGATTAAATGTCGTTTCTAAGACAGCAGATGATTCCAAAAAGTCTACTGCAGTTGGAGCATATGATTGGGCTACAAACACGTGGACGGAGTATGAAAAAGGCTGGGTATCAGCTAATAGTGCATATATAGCATATATTATGGATCCGAGAAATTTCCTTGATGAAACGAATATATTTCAATTCCAAAGCTTGGCATATTCAGCTAATGATAATTTATCAGGAGTAAATGCGATTCTAAAAGGGACATTTATGGAAGGAACAAAAAAATATTCCACTGAATCTATTAATTATGCGAACACTTTTTTAGATGTAGCTAAAAATACAGGTGTAAGTGCATATCATTTAGCATCGCGAGTTAAGCAAGAACAAGGAAAAAATGGGACTAGTCCGCTTATTTCAGGAACATATTCCGGATATAAAGGGTATTATAATTTCTTCAATTTCAATGCTTATGGAAAAACAAAGGAAGATATATACAAAAATGGCTTGTATTTTGCTAAACAACAGGGATGGAATACTAGAGTAAAGTCAATTCAGGGAGGAGCTCAAAAGCTTGGTAAAAATTATATAAATAAAGGTCAAAACACGTTATATTTTGAAAAATTTAATGTTGTAAACAATTGTCCATATTATTCACATCAATATATGACAAATGTTACGGCAGCGCTTACGGAGGGACAAAGTGTTGCTAAGGGATACTCTGATAAAAATCAAGCTTTTACATTTAGAATACCAGTATACGATAACATGCCTTCATCGGCAGTTGGATTTAATAAAGCAGGCGATACGAATAATTATTTACAGTCGCTTTCTATTAGTGGAGTTACGTTAACTCCATCATTTAATGGAGCTACAACAAGTTATTCAGCAGTTGTTTCTAACTCAATTAGTTCTGTTGTTGTTTCCGCTAATCCTGTATCAGCTAATAGTGGAATAACAGGCACAGGAAGTTATTCACTTACTGTTGGGAACAATGCAATCAAGATTAATTGTAAGTCACAAAGTGGTGACACAAGAACTTATACTATTAATATAAATAGACAGGCATCAGCAGCAAATAATACAAACAATAATAACAACATAATTAATTCATCTGTTAGTATCTCATCGTCTAAGTATAAAATAGATACATATGTTACTGGCGTAGAACCTAATGTTAGTTCAGATGTAATTAAGAAGAATATTTCTGTTTCTGCAGGTTCGATTAAAATTTTAAACAGTTCGGGTGTAGAAAATAATGGAATTGTTGGTACTGGAAATAAAATAGCTGTATATGATCCAAATGGAAACTTGGTAAAAACAGTTGATATTGTTATATTTGGTGATGTAAATGGTGACGGAAAAGTGACCATTAAAGATATAATGCTTACAAATAGAAATATTCTTAAAAAAATATCATTGAATGGAGAATATTTGAAGGCAGCAGATGTAAATAAAGATGGAAAAGTAACTATAAAGGATATTATGCTAATAAATAATTCGATTTTAGGTAAATCAAAATTAACACAATAGGAGTAATTAATAGAGATGAGAAGAATTCGTAGTATTATTTTAACAATGATGTTGATTTTAACGACGACATTATTTAGTAGAGTACCGGTACTGGCGGCAGCCAATATTAGTGTTTCAGTAAATAAGTCGAATGTTAAAGTTGGTGATACTGTAACAGTTACGTTGTCGATTACAAGTGGATATGGAGCTCAGGGAGTTTTAAAAAAAAGTTCAGGAGTACTTGGCGGAAGCAGTGATGAGTATTTTACAATTGGAGCTGGTGTAGGTGATGTTCAGAGCTTTTCGTATAAGGCAACATCTGTAGGTTCATGTACTTTTTCGATACAAGAACCATTGGATGATACTACAGATGTGGATGGTGGAACCCCGAGTATTGGAGTTGGTTCTGCAACAGTGACGGTAACAAGTGCTTCATCAAACAATGATTCAAACAGCAACAAGGATAACAATGACAATTCCGGCAGCAATACCGGCAATGACAACAATACGAATAAAGATAATGAAAACAAAGAGGAAAAGAAATCCTCAAATGCATCACTTAGTTCACTTGTTATCTCGGCCGGAACCCTTTCACCAGAATTTTCGTCTGATACAAAGGATTATACAGCTACAGTAGACTACAGTTGTTCAAGTCTTGCGGTTACAGCCAATCCGTCAGATTCCAAGGCCAGTGTGACATCAGTTACTGGCAATGATTCCCTTGAAGTGGGAGATAATACGGTAAGTGTTGTGGTTACAGCAGAAGACGGAAGCACCGGCACATATAATATTGTTGTTACAAGGCGTGCAGAGGATGACCCTGACAATTCTGATAAACAGCAGGATTTAAAGAAATTTGATGTAAACGGTACTGAATGGACAATGGTAAATGATATTCCGGAGGATATGGTTCCGGAAGGCTTTGAACATTCAAAAACTGCAATTGATGGGCTTGAATATAATACTCTTCATGGCACATTCGGTGATTTGACACTTGTTATGCTGCAATCGGATAACGGAAACGGTCTTTTTGTCTATGATGCAGCTCAAAACGCAGCATATCAGTATGTCCGCATCAATTCTGAGTCTCATTTTATAGTTCTGCTGCTTCCTAAGGTGGATGATGTGCCGGATGGATATAATGAGGTATCACTTTCTATAGAAGGAAAAGGAGTAGCGACAGCCTATCAGAAAAAGGATGACCAATCCGATGAAATGACAAAGGATTTTTATCTTGTATATGCCATGAATGACAGAGGAGAGAGTGGATTTTATACCTATGACAGTGCTGAGGGAACATATATCAGGACAAATGTGACTACACCAACTGTTTCACAGAAGATAAATAATGATTCAGAGCATGAGGTTGTTTCAGGGATTGCCAATAAGTATCTTGTATTAGCGGCGATACTGGTTGTTGTGATAATAATATTGATACTGCTTCTGGTGTTATGTGCTGCAAAAAATATAAAGTACAAGGCATTAGCAGAAGAAGATGACAACAATCAGGATGATGACGATGAGGACTTTGCACCATTATTATCAGAAGATGATGTGGCAGAGATTTACAGCGAATCAGATGCTTCAGATACAGATGATCAGGCCACAGAAAATACGATTTCAGATAGTTTAGAAGCAGATGAAGTGAATATTGACGGCACAGAATCAGAAGCAGAAGATACATATGGTACAGTATCAGAAGAAAATGATACGGATAGTACAGAATCAAGTGGTGTAGACTGTACTGATGCAGCTGAAACAGATACAACCGGCATGGAAACAGAAAAAGCAGAATCAGATAGCACAGAGATGGTTGAAAACAATGACATTGAAATAAATATGCCGGATGATTCAAAAATGACAGAAGAAAAACATAACTCATGCACGGAAAGTGTCAAAGACAGTAAGGAAAAAGAGATTGTCAGAAGAACAGTAGAGATTAAAGATGATAGCGATGATTTGAAATTTATTGATTTAAAGTAACTTTAAAATTATGACTGGAGGACATAACTTGAAAAAATATACAGATAAGGCTAAAAAAGCAATAGATTTGGCTGTACGTATATCTAAAAAATTGGGCTGTAATTATGTTGGAACAGAGCATGTACTCGCAGGCCTTCTTAAAGAGGGGACCGGAGTTGCTGCGGAGATTCTGACAGCGTTTAACGTAGAGTATGATAAGCTTATTAATATGATAGAAGAACTGATTTCGTCTGCGCAGGATGTAGAAGTGTGTGACAGGGATGGCTATTCACCAAGGGCACAAAGAGCATTGGAGTCTGCATCAGATGAGGCGGAAAAATTCGATTGTGAAGAGATAGGAACAGAGCATCTGCTTATTGCTATTTTGTCACAGGGTGATTGCGCGGCAGCACGCTTACTGACTACGATGGGTGTCAATTCGCAGAAGATGTTTATAGAGATTCTGACTGCAATGGGAGAGGATCCGGCCAGATACAGAGAGTTTATACGAAGAAACAATAATTCATACAGTTCATCAACTCCCACATTGGATCAATATTCCAGAGATTTGACAGACATGGCCGATGCAGGGCTTCTCGACCCGGTTATAGGTAGAAAAAAGGAGATGGAGCGAGTTATCCAGATACTTTGCCGCCGTGGTAAAAATAATCCGTGCCTGATTGGAGAGCCGGGAGTGGGCAAGACTGCTATAGTTGAAGGACTTGCGCAGGATATAGTCAGTGGCAATGTACCTGATATTCTTTTGGGAAAGAGACTTGTTTCCCTTGATATGTCAGGGCTTGTCGCCAAATCAAAGTATCGTGGTGAGTTTGAGGAGCGCATTAAGAAGGTAATAAGTGAGGTTTCAAATGCCAAAAATGTACTGCTTTTCATTGATGAGCTTCACACTATAATAGGTGCCGGAGGAGCAGAGGGCTCGTTAGATGCATCTAACATTTTGAAGCCGGCACTTGCCAGAGGCGAGGTACAGGTAATCGGCGCCACTACTATAGAAGAGTACCGCAAATACGTGGAAAAGGATGCTGCACTTGAGCGCCGCTTCCAGCCTGTGATGGTTGAAGAGCCGGGAATTGATGAGACGATAGAGATACTCACTGGGTTAAAAGGTCTCTATGAGAAGCATCATGGTGTCAGCATCACTGAGGATGGTGTGAAAGCAGCGGTAAATCTATCTGTACGATATATAAATGACAGATTTTTACCTGATAAGGCGATAGACCTGATGGACGAAGCTGCAGCAAGGATAAGGCTTCAGAACCTGACATCCTCTGACGAGCTTCTTACTCTGAAAAAAGAGATAACAGATAAGCAGAATCAGGTGGAAGATGCTTTGTCGAAGGGAGATATCGCAGGTGCCGGCATACTTATGTCAGAAAAGGAAGGACTCGAAAATAAGCAGCAGAAGCTTATCAGAAAGAACCACCGCACAGGAAGCAAAAATCAGCCTGTAGTCGGTGAAAACGAGATAGCTGATGTAGTATCGGGATGGACCCAAATACCTGTAAATAAGCTTACGGAGTCAGAGGCAGGACGACTTGCAAAGCTTGAACAGATACTTCACAAGCGTGTAATAGGACAGGAGGAGGCTGTTTCTGCTGTTGCAAAGGCAGTCAGACGAGGCCGTGTTGGATTAAAGGATCCTAAGAAGCCGATTGGCTCATTTTTGTTTTTGGGACCGACAGGTGTTGGTAAGACAGAGGTGTCAAAGGCACTTGCTGAGGCTGTATTTGGCAAGGAGGATGCCATGATCCGCGTTGATATGTCTGAATACATGGAAAAGCACAGTGTTTCCAAGATGATTGGTTCACCACCGGGATACGTGGGCCACGAGGAGGGCGGACAGCTTTCGGAGAAGGTCAGACGCAATCCATTTTCTGTAATTTTGTTTGATGAGATTGAAAAGGCACATCCTGATGTGTTCAATATACTTTTACAGGTACTTGATGATGGCAGAATCACTGACTCGCAGGGACGCACAGTTGATTTCAAGAATACGATAATCATCATGACATCAAATGCAGGAGCGGCTTCTATTATAGAGCCAAAGCGCCTTGGATTTGGTGCAGGTGATGACGAAAAGCAGGATCATGAGCGTATGAAGAACAGCGTCATGGAGGAGGTCCGCCGTATATTCAAGCCTGAGTTTTTGAATCGAATAGACGAGACTATCGTATTCAGAGCACTCAACAAGGATGATATGAAGCATATAGTGACTCTTCTTGTTAAGGAGCTGCAGAAGAGGTGCAAAGAGCAGCTTGATATAGAACTCACTGTGCGCGACAGCGCAAAAGCATTTATCGTGGATAAGGCCTATGACAGAAAATATGGCGCAAGACCTCTTAAACGAAAACTTCAGGAGGAGATTGAAGACCGCATGTCGGAAGATATTATTACCGGTAAAATCAAGCGCGGTGACAAGGTAATAATTTCTACGAAAAACAAACAAATTTCATTGACTGTTGAGTAGCATTGGATTTATAATTGATATATCAAATATAGCTACGGGAGGATAAAAATGGCTGTAATAAGTGAATTAATCCGTACTGAGGAAAACGGAAAGCTCAGCTTCGGAGATTATACATTGGCTGCAAAGGCAAAGCTTGACAATTTTGAAAAGGATGGAGATATCTACAAGGTAAAGACCTTCAAAGAGATTACAAAGCTTGAAAGAAACGGACTCTTTGTATACGAGTCTGTTCCGGGAACTGCAGTTATGGATTTCGAGGAGACTGCTGATACAGTGACATTTACTGTAGAGGGACCAGAGGATGCTCAGATTACTCTTGGTCTTGAAGAGGAGACGGAGTACGAAATTGGTATAGCTGGAGCTGTTGCAGGTACTATGAAGACAAATCTTGGCGGTAAGCTCAGCTTAAGCGTAGAGCTTGAGGGTGTTGATTCGGTTGATATCAAAGTATCTAGAAAATAGAGCATAGTTTTAGCCCGGTGAAAGCCGGGCTTTTTGTATTTTATAAAGGAGAACAATATGGCGAAAGGAAAGACAACTGTATTTTTCTGCCAGAAATGTGGTTATGAATCGGCAAAATGGATGGGACAGTGCCCTGCCTGTAAGGAATGGAATACATTTGTAGAGGAAACCGTAGATAAAAAGTCGATAAGCTCGTCGGGAAAAGTAAAAAAAGAATCAAAGGCGGCACAGGTTCTGCCTCTTTCGGCAGTAAAAAGCGAGAAAGAGGAGCGTATAGTGACAGGTATAGCCGAGTTTGACAGAGTGCTCGGTGGAGGAATAGTGAGGGGGTCACTTGTGCTTGTGGGAGGAGATCCCGGTATAGGAAAATCCACGCTTTTGCTCCAAGTATGCAGGGAACTCTCACAAAAAAAGGTGCCATTACTTTATGTATCAGGTGAGGAATCACTGCATCAGATAAAGATGCGTGCAGACAGACTTGGCGATTTCACGGATTCACTGGAGCTTTTATGTGAGACAAGTCTTGATATAGCAAAGGATGTGATTCAACGCAAAAAGCCGGAGGTTGTTGTGATAGATTCCATCCAGACCATGTATAACGAAGAGATATCATCGGCACCGGGCAGCGTCTCGCAGGTCAGGGAGACAACCGGGGTACTCATGCAGCTTGCAAAGACTCTCGGCATTTCAATTTTTATAGTAGGACATGTGACCAAGGATGGTGCGGTTGCGGGACCAAGGACGTTAGAGCATATGGTTGACACTGTGCTTTATTTTGAAGGTGACAGGTATGAGTCGTACAGGATACTCAGAGGAGTAAAAAACAGATTTGGTTCAACCAATGAGATAGGTGTATTTGAAATGAAGGCGGAGGGATTAGTTGAGGTAGAAAATCCGTCTGAGTATATGCTAAGCGGTAAGCCCGAGGGGGCATCAGGGTCAATTGTGACATGCTCCATAGAGGGAAGCCGACCGATACTTCTCGAGATACAGGCACTTGTTTGTCACAGCTTTTTTAATAATCCGAGGCGTACAGCAAATGGTACAGATTATAATAAAGTAAATCTTCTCATGGCGGTCCTTGAAAAAAGAGCAAACCTGTCATTGTCAGATTGTGATGCTTATGTGAATATAGCAGGTGGCATCAGGATGAATGAGCCGGCGATAGACCTTGGGATAGTGCTTGCAATCGCATCAAGCAAAAAGGATATTATAGTGCGTGATGATACCATATGCTTTGGAGAGGTGGGCTTAAGCGGTGAGGTACGCGGAGTTACCATGTCTGAGCAGCGTGTGGCTGAGGCAAAGAAGCTTGGCTTTAAAAAGTGTATTGTTCCAAAAGTATGTCTTGCAGGAGTGTCGCATATCAGTGGAATTGAGATTGTCGGTGTGGCAAATATCAAAGAAGCGATAGAGACTATCAGATAAAGATAGCATACAAAGATAGTATATAAAATAGTGTATAAAGATAGTAAATAACAACAGTTGTAAAATTGCTGCTGGTTATACATGGAGAGTGCTGGGTAATATTTTACCAACGATAATAATTGTAAGAATTGTATATAATAAACAGACAATTTAGAAAATTTATGTTTTTTAAGGCTATTTTACTACTTTAATTAAATGGAGTAAATCAGTTGACATATGTGTGCCGGGATGATATTATATCAAAGCTGACTCGCAGGACACATTGAGTTGTAGAGCTTGGGAGTTACGTTTTATAAACATGACTTTATAAATACTGCTATGGAAATCAGTTGATAAAAGTTGTGAAAAAAGTTCTTGACAAATGCAAAACATTTTGATAGAATAAACAAGCTGTCGCAAGACAGAGAACTTAAAACAGAGTTCAAAAAATAAAAAAGTGCTTGACAAACGAACAGCGATTTGATAGAATAAACAAGCTGTCACAAGAGAGCAAAACAAAGAACATTGATAACTGAAC
>ONHG01000001.1 GCA_900317585.1 uncultured Lachnospiraceae bacterium
TGCAGCTACGCTCCATGTTCTCCGCTCCGCTTCGGTCCGCCCAAAGCCAAGGTCCACCGGACCTTGTGGGCCCCGTCGAAACCTTTACTAGCCCATATTCATTTTTTGCTAACCAAGATTTCTGATTTTGAAATCTCTCTGTGCCTCTCGCTTTTGATCCTTCTTGGCTATGTCTGCTCTCTTATCATAAAGCTTCTTGCCTTTGGCAAGTGCTATCTCTACTTTGACCAGACTTCCCTTAAAGTAGACCTCCACCGGCACAATTGTGAAACCCTTTTCCTTCATCTTTGATGAAAGCTTCTCGATTTCCTTCTTGTGGAGCAAAAGCTTTTTAGGTCTGAGTGGATCCTTGTTGAAGATATTTCCCTTCTCATATGGTGTGATATGCATGCCATACAGGATAATCTCACCGTTTTCAATACGGATGAACGACTCCTTTATGCTGCCCTTTCCCATTCGAAGTGACTTCACCTCAGTTCCTGCAAGTGAAATACCGGCTTCGTATTTCTCAAGCAAAAAGTAATCGTGATAGACCTTTTTGTTGTTGGCTATTAATTTCTTTGGTTCCTTAGCCATGTCGGTATCTCCTTTCCTCAAACTGCTTTACAATACTAACACATTTTTTTACAATTGCCAATATCTAAAACGCAAATTATTGTAAACCGCTGGTTCACATTTCTTTTTATTTACACTATATAATATATTATGACATCTTTTTCAATAAATCTTTCTCACAACAACCGACAAATAACGGATAATCAAATAAGTATTTTTAAATCATAAAAAATTTCGTCATTATTGTCATATTATTCTGCCAGTTTAAAATCAATTGTACGCATAATTTTGTCAGTACTGTCCACAACAACCTTAATTTTTTGTCCAAGCTTGTATCTCTTATTGGTGGCTGAACCGGCTAGCTCATAGGTATCCTCGTAAAACTCATAGAAATCGTCTGTCAGGTCTGTCATGCGCACAAGTCCCTCAACTGTATTTGGAAGCTCCACGAAAAAGCCCCACTCCGTGACACCTGATATAACTCCTTCAAAGCATTCACCAATATGATTTGACATGTATTCACATTTTTTAAGCTTGACCGTTTCACGCTCTGCCTCTTCTGCACGTCGTTCGGTCTCACTTGCCTGCTTTGCAACAGCATCGAGTATAGACTCATAGTGCTCCCTGCGGTTATCATTCATCCTACCGCGGATATTTTCCTTGATGATACGGTGTATCTGCAAATCAGGATATCTGCGGATTGGTGATGTAAAGTGACAATAATAATTTGCCGCCAGTCCAAAATGCCCTGTACATGATGTTGTATACCTCGCCTGCTTCATAGAGCGCAGTGTCAGTCTGCTTATCAGGGATTCTTCATCGGTGCCATCCACCTTCATCAAAAGCTTCTGAAGCTCCTTTGGGTGTACCTCATCAGCTCCAATATGAAGCGTATAGCCAAAATTATTGATAAATGTGGAAAGCTTTGCGATTTTTTCCGAGTCCGGCTTGTCATGTGTTCTGTATACAAAAGGTATTTCCTGCCAGAAATAATCCTCAGCCACAGTTTCATTTGCTATAAGCATGAAATCCTCAATGAGCTTTGTTGCCACATTTCTGTCATACGGCTTTATATCTATCGGATGCCCATCTTCATCAAGCACGACTTTAGTCTCCGGAAAGTCAAAGTCTATAGAACCTCGTTTCATTCTCTTTTTGCGTAGAATTGCTGCAAGCTCTGCCATTTTTTCAAACATAGGCACAAGCTCCTTATATTCTTCAATCACAGCGGCATCCTTATCTGCAAGAATCTTTTTTACATTTGTGTATGTCATCCTGCGGTTTGTCTTTATGACCGTCTCTGCAATCTTATGATCGATAACTTCACCCTTTTTATTTATTGTCATAATGCATGAAAGAGCCAGCCTGTCACATCCCTCATTCAAGGAGCATATGCCATTTGAAAGCTCTCTTGGAAGCATCGGAATTACTCTGTCTACAAGATAAACCGATGTTCCTCTCTTAAATGCCTCCACATCAAGGGCACTGTGCTCCTGCACATAATTCGACACATCTGCTATGTGTACTCCAAGTACATAATTGTCGCCATCCATGTATAAAGACACGGCATCATCAAGATCCTTTGCATCCTCTCCGTCTATCGTGACCATCATCCAGTCGCGTAAATCCATCCTGCCGGCCATATCCGCAGGTGTCACATCCTTTGCCACATTCTGCACCTGATGCATGATTTTTCCCGAAAAATCCACCGGCAGATCATAAGCCTTTACTATAGAAAGAATATCCGTACCCGGGTCATCTATATGTCCGATTATTTCAACAACCTTGCCCTCCGGCTTTTTGCCCTTTTTACCATAGCTTGTGATTTCAACCACTACCTTATGGCCCGACATAGCACCCTTTGAGCGCTCCTTTGGTATGAAAATATCTGTGCCAAATCTGGTATTGTCCGGCACTGCAAAGCCAAAGTTATCACTCGCCTCATAGGTGCAGACTACCTGCTTCATGCCTCGCTCTATGACAGAAACAACCTTTCCCTCCTTGCGGCGGCCTGTTGTGACAGGGGAGATTGTAATCTCAACAGTGTCCATGTGCATCGCACCATTTACACATTCGGCAGGGATAAAAATATCATCATTCTCTCCCTCCACAGTGACAAAGCCAAAGCCCCTTTGATGAGCTGTGAATACGCCGACTGTCTTTTTAATTTCCGACTTTGAGTATTTGCCGCGCTTTGAGAGTGTTATTCTTCCCTCTGCCTGCAAATCCAAAAGAATCTGTTCAAGCTGTGGTCTGTCCTCTTTTTTTACTCCGAGTACTATGCACAGTTCCTTGATTTTCATCGGAACATACATATCATCACACATGAAGTCATAGACCATCTTTTTTCGTGTTTCATATTTATCTATATTACTCATTATCTCTCCTTTTTCGTTGCCCCATCTGATTTCAAATGCACAGGCTTTAAATAAAATTTCCACCATTGACATTTTCATCCTATGAATGTTGATTTTATATCACATCAACCTGCAACGAAAACCTCGAATTTCATCATCTGGATGTTGATGCGATAAAAAAGACTGCCGATTTCTCGACAGTCTAAGTATTTACCATATTCCCATATTTAAGACAATTGATATAATAAAGAAAAGAACAACACATACAATTGTCGCTTTAACCAGACGTCCTTCCTTTGAACGTCCCTTGTTCTTGCCCCAATATGTATCAGCAACTCCTGCAATAGTGCCAAGTCCTGCTGACTTACCCTCCTGAAAAAGAATAACTATAGTAATTACTAAACTGACGATTATAAATAATACCGATAAAACAATTTTTAAAGTTGCCACGATAAGACCTCCTAATTTCAATTCTAAATAACAGAACTAATATACTACGTTTTTATTGCACAGTCAAGAGTTTTATACTATATGTAACAGATTTTCACACTTTATGCAATGGATTTTATTAGTTTCACGCATTAAATGTATCGCTATTTTTCACTTTCATCTGCTGTATTGAGCACTGATGTACAATTCGGGCATCTTGTTGCCGCAATGGCAATCTTGCTCTTGCAGTATGGACACTCCTTTGTGTCAGGCTCTTTTTCCTCTTTGCGTCCAAACCTCTCTCCTGCCGCATTCATAGCCTTTACAATGCAGAATACGATAAGTGCCATGATAAGAAAATTGACTACAGCAGTAAGAAATTTTCCATAATACAATGTAGCTTCCCCAAAGAGTTTTACCGAGAGCTGGTCAAAATTCATGCCGCCAAACACTCCAAGTATAGGGTTTATAATATCATTAACCAAAGACGTGACTATACTGGTAAACGCACCGCCTATGATGATACCAACTGCCATATCCATGACATTTCCTCTACTGATAAACTTTTTGAACTCATTAAAAAATTTTTTCATATATGCCTATCCTCTCTTTTTTTGAATTTTTCTTTTATATATTATACATTTTTTCATTTCATTTTACAAGAAAATACATTATAATAATATTATATTTAATTAATTAAGAGGAGAATTTCATGAAGTGCAGTTTTTTTAAAAAAGCACTTCCACTTATATTCATATCATGCCTTTTATTTTGTGCATGTGGTTCCTCCAGGCAAAACATTAAACAGCCGGCAGCTTCTTCCGAGCCTTCCACCCAAAAAGGAAGCTGGGACAATACCCCAAAAGTGCTCACACCTGCTGCTGACAACATCGAGAGCTACTCCTGTGATGTTGCCTCCATTGATGCTTCAAACAGCTCAAATGGATATATTTTTGCGGATTACCACGGCACCAATCAAAAGGTTAAGCTTCAGATAACCGGGCCTGACAATGTTACCTACACCTTCGACCTTCACGGAGGCGCAGAGGTTTTTCCTTTGTCGGCTCAAAGTGGAACATACAATGTATCAGTATACGAAAATGTCGAAGGAACTCAATATGCTTCTGTTCTCTCGCAGACCATACAGGTTTCTATAACTGATGAATTCGGTGCTTTTTTATATCCGAATCAATTTGTCAATTTTACGGCTTCCTCTTTGGCTGTTCAAAAAGGAAGTGAACTGGCTTATTATTGTAACAACGATACTGAAGTCGTGGAAAGTGTCTACAACTACATTATCTCTAACTTTAAATATGACTATGACAAAGCCAAAAATGTTAAAAGCGGATATATTCCTGATATTGATGAGGTTTTCACCGAAAAAACCGGAATATGCTTTGATTACGCCTCTGTGATGGCTGCCATGCTTCGTTCACAGTCCATCCCGACAAGACTTGAGGTTGGATATGCCGGTGATGAATATCATGCCTGGATAAGTACCTACATTAAGGATAAAGGCTGGATAAACGGTATTATCGAATTCAACGGTACGGACTGGAACATGCTTGATCCAACCTTTGCTTCTACCAGCAGCTCACCAAAGGATTTTATCGCAAAGGACAGTGATTACATTGTCAAATACATATATTAGGAGGACATAAATGTCTAAAAAAAATAAAGTTTTAAGCAATGCTGAGCTATCTGCCTTCTGTCAGCAGATAACTCTCATCATAAAGGCTGGTCTGCCTACATATTATGGTGTTTCAATTTTATGCGACGATGCACCTGATGAGCAGACCCACAGACTTCTTTCACAGATTTACAAGCCAATGGAGCTAGGTGCCACTCTGCACAGTGCGCTCAGTGACACGGGCTGTTTTCCAAAATACATGATAAATATGATAAAGCTCGGCGAAGAAACCG
This sequence comes from uncultured Lachnospiraceae bacterium, assembly GCA_900317585.1. Lineage (GTDB taxonomy): Bacteria > Bacillota > Clostridia > Lachnospirales > Lachnospiraceae > Roseburia. The sequence goes on from ONHG01000001.1 coordinate 5,265, forward strand.
GACGGCTTGAGGAGGTGCTGTCATCTCTGTCCACCTACTATCAGCGCGAGGACGAGATTAAATCAGGGATTAAGAGTGCTGTGATGTATCCTCTTGTCCTCTCAGTTGTTATGATTGCTGTAATATTCATAATGATAGCTAAAGTACTACCTGTTTTTTCACAGATTTATACAACTCTCGGAAGTGAGCTGACCGGTACTGCTGCTGTACTTATGAAGCTGAGTGAATATATCAATCATTACATGCTTATTATTATTACCGTTGTTTTTTTAGCTGCATTAATACTTTTTATTTTTTTAAATACAAAGGCCGGCAAAAACCTGCTCAAACGCTCCAGACTTTCGATGTCAATATCGACAAGCCGATTTGCAAACTGTATGTTTCTTGCATTGTCCAGTGGGCTTGACACTGACAGAGGCCTGGATTTAGCGCAGGCACTGGTAAGCAATCCTGCTCTTGATATCAGAATCGAAGCATGCAGGAAAAACATCTCGGATGGAATGACATTTTCCGAATCGCTGCTTCATTCCGGTATTTTTTCAAAGCTTTACTCCAGTTGGATTGACATAGGCTCAAAAACAGGTGCCATGGATGACGTTATGATGCACATATGTAGCGCGTATGAGGATGATACTGATTCAAGACTCTCACATTTCATTTCAGTCATAGAACCTGCTATGGTCATTGTGCTTTGCGTTTTTATTGGATTTATACTTATTTCTTTTTTACTACCTCTGCTTGGAATAATTTCAAGTATTGGATAACTGTTTGGAGGCAATAGATGTTATTTTCTGTCAAAAAAGAAAAATCTGATATATGGAAATTCATATCTTTGGCATTGCTTATCATATGTATTGTATTGTTTGCACTCTTCTCATCAAAGCTGAGTGAAAGCAACACCGCAAAGAGCCGTGGCTCATTAGAGCGTGCCCTTAACCGCAGCATCACCCAGTGTTATGCCCTTGAAGGAACATATCCGCCGAATCTGAAATATCTCACAGACCACTATGGTCTAACATATGACAATGACTATTATTATATTGATTATAATTATATCGGGTCAAATCTTCGTCCCGATGTGACAATCATAGAGAGGAAATAATATGTTTAAGATTGACAGAGAAACACACAGAATCGACAGCATTTTTATCATGTTACTGTTTTTTCTCTTTGCACTGACTGCTTTTGTTCTTATTATGATAGGAGTCAGACAATATAAAGCAACTGCAAATGCAATGGATTACAATTACGAGATTCGCACAGTTACTTCATATCTGCGTGAAAAAACCAGGCAAAACAGCTCAAACTCATCAATTTCAATAGAAAACATTAATGGCACCAATGCCCTGTGTCTGAAAAGCACCATAAAAGATAACGTTTACAATACTTATATTTATTATTATGATGGTAGTCTACGCGAAATGTACATACAGGATGGGACATCTTTTACATTAAATCTCGGGCAGCAGATTGTGACAATTTCAGGCTTTGATATGGTTAAAACCGATGACGGACTTATTATTGTTACTATTTCAGACAGTTTTGGAGGCACAACGGATATGTATTTATCCTCAAATTCCAATTGATATGCCAGGTTAAATTATTTAAATATTACTATTCAATTCAGGAAGCTATTTATGACAACAACAAACTTTAAACATTCTAAAAATCGAATATTCCTGCTTGAAATCACAATCAATTTATTGCTTTTTACAGTTTTGCTGATTGTCGGTCTGCTTTTTTTTATAAAAACACACTCTTTAACCGAACAGACCGGCGTACTGCATCAGGCTGTGAACGCATGTAATAATGTTGCAAGTGTCTACGAACAGGAAAGAGGAAATCTGTCAGCAGTTTCATCAACATTTTCCGGCTCAATATGTGCAAATGACAAGCTTTTTATTTATATGGATAATACATACCATCCATGCGAAAAGGATGATGCTCTGTTTAAAATCATCGTTTCCGAACTTCCGGACAGCTCTTCCGGTGTTCAAAAAGCCGACATACGTTTTCTTAAGGCAGATAACACTGAGGTTTACGGCATTACCGCATGCATTTATAATTCACTCTCTCCGGAGGGAAGAAAGGCGGTGAATGCCCAATGAAAAAAAATAATTTTTCTCACTTTGGATTTTCAACACTGCTGCTTGCCTTCACAATGATTTGCATTGTCACATTTTCCGCTTTATCATTTGTAACGGCACACTCTGACTATAATCTCAGCAAACGTGTGGCCGACAATAACAGTGCCTACTATGAAGCAAGCGAAAAAATCCAGGATGAAATATCCCAGATAGACGTCATGCTTGCATCCTCATATCAGAGCAGTCCTGACAAGACTACATACTTTGATACAGTACTCACAGCCTTGTCATCTGATAAAGGTGTTGTCTCCTCTGATGAGGATTCATCAACAAGCAGTAATCTCTCTTTTACAATCACAGAAAGCGTGTCTGAAACGCAGACACTTACTGTAACATTAAATATCAATTATCCATCTCATAAATATGATGCTTTTTACACTATTAAAGAATGGAAGCTTATCACAAATACGTCTTTTTCGGAAGATGATACATTAAACTTAATTGGAGGAAACTAAAATGGATGTTAAAAAAATTTTAAAGGAAGCAACTGACAACGGAGCATCCGATATTTTCATTGTTGCCGGACGCCCCTTAACATACAAATCAAAAGGAACCATGGAGTGCCTTAACGAAATAAAAATGATTCCGAAGGAAACCTTTGAATTTGTCACTGCCATATATGCACTGGCTGAAAGGGATATCTCACGTTTTGAAAAAACAGGTGATGATGATTTTTCATTTGCTATCCCCGGTGTTTCACGTTACAGAGTAAGTACCTTTAAACAGCGTGGCTCCTACTCTGCCGTGATACGTGTTATCTCATTTACGCTGCCACAACCAAGCGATCTTCACATACCTCAGGCTGTTATGGATTTAGCCAACACTAACAACGGTATGGTTCTGGTAACCGGTCCTGCAGGAAGCGGTAAATCAACTACCCTAGCGTGTATTATCGACAAAATCAACCACGAAAAAGAGGAGCACATTATCACTCTTGAGGATCCTCTTGAGTTTTTACACCGACACGAAAAATCTATCGTCTCACAGCGCGAAATAAACACTGATACCGAAAGCTACCTGACCGCACTGCGCGCTGCACTGCGTCAAAGCCCTGATGTCATTCTGCTTGGAGAAATGCGTGATTACGAGACAATCAATACCGCTGTCACAGCCGCTGAGACAGGTCATCTTATTTTTTCATCACTGCACACCATCGGTGCCGCTAATACAATCGACCGAATAATTGATGCTTTTCCCGCATCACAGCAGCATCAGATTTCCATCCAGCTTGCCTCTGTACTGCAGGCAGTTGTTGGGCAGAAACTCCTGCCTTCTATAAGTGGTGAGATGATTCCTGTATTTGAAATCATGGTACTCACACCGGCAATAAGAAACTTAATCCGTGAGGGAAAGGTACACCAGATTGACGGCATTATCTATACCTCTGCTGCTGAGAATATGATTGCTATGGATACTAGCATCTACAATTTGTACAATGCCGGTGTAATCAGCAAGCAGGTGGCAATCAGTGAAGCTACCAACCCTGAAATGATGACAAAGAGAATTAATATAAACTAGCTTTGAATAAACCTGCTTTGAGGGAAGTTTACTTCTTCGTACCTGACGGCTATATAAAAAGCCCCATCATATAAACCTGTTTAATGGCTTATATGACGGGGCTTTTCGTCTTAGAAAAATATATTTATATTTTAATTTATACGTTAATCTCTGCCTTTACTCCACTCTCATCCTTATGTGCTTCAAGCACAGGATTAACTACATCACGCAGATATACTTCTACCTGACGAGGTGCACGTCCCACATAAAGCTCAGGCTTAAGGTTCTTTTCGATATCAGCCTTTGTCAATCCGAATGCAGGATCTGCAGCGATTAAGTCTACGAGGTTATTTTCTTTTCCCTCTTCCTTTACTGTCTTTCCTGCCTGCATTGAGAGCTGTCTGATCCTCTCATGGAGCTCCTGACGATTTCCACCGTTCTTTACAGCATCCATCATGATGTTCTCTGTTGCCATGAATGGTATCTCTGCCATAAAGTGCTTTTCAATAACCTTTGGATATACTACCAGTCCATCCACCACATTGAGGCAAAGGTCAAGTATTCCGTCTATTGCAAGGAAGCCCTCAGGTATTGAAAGACGCTTGTTTGCAGAATCATCAAGTGTTCTCTCAAACCACTGTGTAGCTGAAGTAATTGCAGGATTCATTACATCTGCAAGAACATATCTTGAAAGAGATGCAATTCTCTCACTTCTCATAGGATTTCTCTTGTATGCCATGGCTGATGAGCCAATCTGGTTCTTCTCAAACGGCTCCTCTACTTCCTTAAGATGCTGGAGCAGTCTGATATCGTTTGACATCTTTGTAGCTGATGCTGCGATGCCTGCGAGTACATTTACCACTCTTGTATCTACCTTACGGGAATATGTCTGACCAGACACCGGATAACAATCCTTAAAGCCCATCTTCTTTGCAATCATTGGATCTATCTTGTCTATTGTCTCATTGTCTCCGTTGAAGAGCTCAAGGAAGCTGGCCTGTGTTCCTGTGGTGCCCTTTGAGCCAAGGAGCTTTAATGTACCCTGCACATACTCTAAATCCTCGAGATCCAGCATAAACTCATTCAGCCACAGTGTGGCACGCTTTCCAACTGTTGTCGGCTGTGCCGGCTGGAAATGTGTAAATGCAAGAGTTGGCTGATTCTTATACTTATCAGCAAAGTTTGCAAGCTCTGCAATAACACTTATAAGCTTTTTGTGAACAAGCTTTAATGCTTCATTCATGATGATGATATCTGTATTGTCACCTACATAGCATGAGGTTGCTCCAAGGTGTATAATTCCTGCTGCCTTAGGGCACTGCTGTCCATATGCATAGACATGGCTCATTACATCGTGACGCACAAGCTTCTCACGCTCCTTTGCCACATCATAATTGATGTCATCCACATGTGCCTTTAATTCATCAATCTGTTCCTGTGTGATAACCGGCTTGCCATCCTGTGAAAGCCCAAGCTCCATCTCAGTCTCTGCAAGAGCAATCCAGAGCTTTCTCCAAGTGGTAAATTTCATATCCTGCGAAAAAATATACTGCATCTCTTTGCTGGCATAGCGCTCAGAAAGAGGACTTGTGTATCTGTCTGTACTCATATTCTCTCCTTTATTAGCGATTAAGCATTTTTCTCTCGAGGTCTATTTCTTTATCAAAATACTCGCCTCTGATATCATCCTTCGGTGGCTCCATCGGATATTTTCCTGTGAAACAGCCCCTGCAGATTGGCAGTCCCTCTACCATCTCATCAAGTCTGTCAATTCCAAGGTAGCCTAAAGAATCTGCACCTATAATCTGTCTGATATCCTCAATAGTCCTGTTGTAAGCGATAAGCTGCTCTCTTGCAGGAATATCTGTACCGAAATAGCAAGGCCATAAGAATGGCGGTGAACTGATACGCACATGTACCTCTGTGGCCCCCGCCTCTCTTAACATACGCACTATTCTGTCTGAGGTTGTTCCTCGCACAATTGAATCATCAATCATAACAACTCTCTTGCCCTTAACAGCCTCCTTTAATACATTGAGCTTTATCTGCACGCTTGATTCACGGCTTGACTGCTTAGGCTTGATAAATGTCCTGCCGACATAACTGTTCTTGACAAATGCTGTGCCATATGGAATGCCTGACTCAAGTGAATAACCAAGAGCAGCGGCATTTCCTGATTCCGGTACTCCTGTCACGATATCAGCCTCAACCGGTGAATCAATTGCAAGGAATCTACCAGCCTTAATACGGCTGCCATACACGCTTACTCCGTCAATATGGCTGTCAGGTCTTGCGAAATAAATGTATTCAAACACGCATCTGGCCTGTTTTTCAGGGGCAAGTGCCATAGTCATATCAGACTCAATGCCCTTTTCAGGAGTGATGGTGATAACCTCTCCCGGCTCTACATCCCTGACAAACTCTGCACCGATTGTATCAAGCGCACAGGTCTCAGATGTGACAATATATGCATTGTCTCTCTTTCCGATGCAAAGAGGCTTAAAACCAAATGGGTCTCGGGCTGCAATAAGCTTTCTCGGGCTCTCAACCACAAGTGCATAGGCTCCCTTAAGCTTCTGGCAGGCACGTCTGACCGCCTCCTCCGCTGTTTTTGAGTTAAGACGTTCTCTTGCGATATGATAAGCTATAACCTCAGAGTCGATTGTGGTCTGGAAAATTGCTCCTGTATACTCAAGCTCCTTGCGAAGCTCCTTTGCGTTAATGAGGTTTCCGTTGTGTGCCATGGCAAGTGTGCCCTTGACATAATTTAATACGAGAGGCTGTGCATTCTCACGTGTTGATGAGCCTGCTGTTGAATAGCGCACATGTCCCACTCCGATATCACCCTTCATAGGCTCTAAGATATCAGGAGTAAAAACCTCATTTACAAGGCCCATACCCTTGTGTGTGGTCACCTTTCCCTTTGGTCCGTGTGTATCACTCACTGCAATACCACAGCTTTCCTGTCCTCTGTGCTGAAGCGCAAAAAGACCATAATAGATAGTGGATGCGACATCTCCTCCATCAAAATCATACATGCCGAACACACCACACTCCTCATGAAGCTCATCAAATACATGGTTATGCTCGTCAATATCAGAACACCTTTCTAATTTTGTACCGATATGACTTTTTATATCTATACTAGTATTTATATACTGATTTATGTTATTGTCCTGGTTCATAATATCTCCGTTTATAATTGCGAAATAGTAACGCGGAATAAATAATATATTAGCGACTGAATTTGCTTCCTGTAAGAAGCTCAAATGCCTCTTTATATTTCTCTACAGTCTTCACAACAACCTCATCAGGTAAAAGAAGGTCATTGTCCGGATTTGCCTTGAGCCAGTCTCTTACATACTGCTTGTCAAATGAAGGCTGTCCCTGTCCAGGCTTATATCCATCAAGTGGCCAGAAGCGTGAGCTGTCAGGTGTGAGCATCTCATCGGCAAGCACTACCTCACCCTGCTCATTTAAGCCAAACTCAAACTTGGTATCTGCGATGATGATGCCCTTTGTAAGAGCATACTCTGCACATTTCTTGTAGAGAGCAATTGTATAATCGCGAATCTTCTCTGCGTACTCTCTGCCCTTCTCAGGATAAATCTTCTCTAATACTTCTACTGATTTTTCGAATGAGATATTCTCATCATGATCTCCAAGATCAGCCTTGGTAGATGGTGTATAAATAGGCTCAGGGAGCTTATCAGACTCAACAAATCCCTCCGGAAGTCTGATTCCGCAGACTGTACCGTTCTCCTGGTAGCTTGCCCAGCCGCTTCCTGTGATATATCCACGAACTATACACTCGATTGGAAGCATCTCAAGCTTCTTGCAGAGCATGCTGTTTCCGTTGAACCTGTCCTGACCGAAGAACTCCGGCATATCCTTTGTGTCTACTGAAATCATATGGTTAGGAACAACATCCTTTGTGAATTCAAACCAGAACTTAGACATCTGTGTGAGGATGGCTCCCTTGTCTGTAATTTTATTCTTTAAAATATGGTCAAAAGCGGAAATACGATCTGTTGCGACCATAATAAGGCTGTCCCCGTTATCATATACTTCTCTTACTTTTCCTTCTTTGAATGGTTTAAATTCCTGCATGATTGTCCTCCATCTTATGTGTAATTTATTTTACAAATCAAATGCTACTTTTAAATTATATACCAGCTCAATTTGTAAAGTCAACGTATATTATAAGTTTTTTTAAATAATTTTACACTATTTATAAGCAATTCTTATATTTATTATTATATCTTTAATATATCAAAACAAAAGCTCCGGTTCAAACCCTTTGTCTGCGCCGGAGCCTATATAATACAAATTTTATTTAACGATAAGTGACTTTCCTGTCATCTCTTTTGGCTGTGGAAGTCCCATAATCTCAAGCAGTGTTGGAGCGATATCTGCAAGACATCCGCCCTCACGAAGCTTGTAAGAAGGGTCAGCGTTTACAAGAATGAAAGGAACAGGATTGGTTGTATGAGCTGTATGAGGTTTTCCTGTCTCATAATCAATCATCTTCTCTGCGTTTCCGTGGTCAGCACAGATGAATAATACTCCATCCACATCCTTGATTGCCTGCACTGCATCACCTACGAGTGAATCAACTCTCTCAACAGCTTTTACAGCAGCCGGGATCACACCTGTATGTCCAACCATGTCAGGGTTAGCAAAGTTGATGATAATAACATCATACTTATCTGACTTGATAGCCTCAACAAGATCCATTCCAACCTCAGGAGCGCTCATCTCAGGCTTTAAGTCATATGTTGCAACGTCCTTAGGACTGTTTACAAGAAGACGTGCCTCATCGATATTCGGCTCCTCTACTCCACCATTAAAGAAAAAGGTTACGTGTGCATACTTCTCTGTCTCTGCGAGACGAAGCTGTTTCTTGCCATTTGATGCAAGATACTCACCAAATGTATTCTTGATTTCTTCCTTCTCAAAAGCGATAAGCTTGTTAGGAATTGACTCGTCATAATCCTTGAAGCATACAAATGTTGTCTTAAGGAATGGGCGCTCAAAGCCAGTAAACTTATCATCGCAAAATGCTCTTGTCATCTCACGAGCACGGTCCGGACGGAAGTTGAAGAAGATAACAGAATCATTGTCCTTTACAACAGATACCGGTGTGCCATCCTCGTTTGTGATAACTGTAGGAAGCACGAACTCATCTGTAACGTCATTTGCGTATGACTCCTCCATAGCCTTTACAGGGCATGTAGCTTTTACGCCTTCACCCTTAGTGAGTGAATCATAAGCCTTCTGCACACGGTCCCAGTTGTTATCTCTGTCCATTGCATAGTAACGTCCTGAAAGAGATGCAATCTTTCCTACACCGATTTCCTTCATCTTGGCGAGAAGCTGCTCAATATAGCCCTTGCCTGATGCAGGAGGTGTGTCACGACCATCAAGGAAGGCGTGTACATATACTCTGTCAAAATTCTCTTTCTTGCAAAGCTCAAGAAGTCCGTAAAGATGCTCGATATGGCTGTGAACTCCACCATCTGAAAGAAGTCCCCAAAGATGCAGATCGGAGTCATTCTTCTTGCAGTTTTCGATTGCAGAAATTAATACCTTGTTCTTGAAGAAATCACCATCAGCAATTGCCTTTGTGATTCTTGTAAGATCCTGATATATGATACGGCCTGCGCCGATATTCATATGTCCTACCTCAGAGTTTCCCATCTGTCCGTCAGGAAGTCCAACTGCAAGACCTGAAGCTGCGCCCTTTACAAAAGGACACTCTGCCATCAATTTATCCATAACAGGGGTATTTGCCATAGCTATGGCATTTCCCTCTTTGTGGTCACTTAAGCCGTAACCATCAAGTACCATTAATACTACCGGTTTCTTACTCATTTATATTTCCTCTATTCTTCATATGAGGCTTGCAAAATGCTCTATTACAGTGACATATGCAAGCCCGCAAAAAATTTCATTACATAATAAATGCCACTAAATGCAGCTAAGCTGGTGAATTTAGTGACATTTAGTTATTGTGATTGTCAAATCAAATATTAAATTATGATTTAATAATTACTTGTAGTTTACGATCTTTCCAAAATCAGCCTTGAGTGAAGCGCCACCAACTAATCCACCGTCGATGTCAGGCTTTGCAAAAAGCTCTGCTGCATTTCCTGCATTTACAGATCCGCCGTACTGGATACGAACTGAATCTGCTGTAGCCTGATCATAAATCTCTGCTACACACTCACGGATTGCACCGCAGACCTCCTGAGCCTGGTCAGAAGTAGCTGTCTTTCCTGTTCCGATTGCCCAGATTGGCTCGTAAGCGATAACCATGTTTGCAACATCTGATGCAGCAACACCTGCGAGATCTGACTTAATCTGAAGTCTGATCCAGTCAAGTGTAACACCGCTCTCTCTCTGCTCAAGTGTCTCACCACAGCAAAGGATTGGTGTAAGTCCAGCCTCGATAGCCTTCTTTACCTTCTTGTTGAGAAGTGCGTCATCCTCTTTGAAGTAATCTCTTCTCTCTGAATGTCCGATGATAACATACTTAACACCTGCATCAAGAAGCATCTCTGCTGAGATTTCTCCTGTGTAAGCACCCTTCTCCTCAAAGTACATATTCTCTGCTCCAACAGCAACATTTGTACCCTTTAATGCTTCTACAACAGGTACGATGTCGATTGCAGGAACACAGTAAACAACTTCAACATCATCTGAAACTACGAGTGGTTTTAACTCTTCTACTAATTTAACAGCCTGGCTTGGAGTCATGTTCATCTTCCAGTTACCGGCTACAATTTTCTTTCTTGCCATTTTATATCTCCTTGTATTTGTATACAAATATTTATTGTGGTAGTTCTTTTCGCTAAGTTCAACCTTCGCCTACAGCTCGGTTTCACTAATCTCAAAGAACGACCTCGCACTAAATTCAATCATCGCCTGCGGCTCGATTTCATTAAACTGCTTTCGGCTTATTTATCATCAGCACAAGCTACGCCAGGAAGCTCCTTGCCCTCAAGGAACTCAAGGGAAGCACCGCCACCTGTTGAGATGTGGCTCATCTTGTCGCCAAGTCCCATCTGGTTAACTGCTGCAGCTGAATCTCCACCACCGATGATTGTGATAGCATCTGATTTAGCAAGTGCCTCTGCTACTGCAAGTGTACCTGCTGCAAGTGTTGGGTTCTCAAATACACCCATTGGTCCGTTCCATACAACAGTCTTAGCTGATGCAACAGCGTCAGCGAAAAGCTCACGTGTCTTAGGTCCTATATCACAGCCCTCACGGTCTGTAGGCATCTTGTCATAATCATATGTCTCTGTCTCTACAGGAGCATCGATTGGATTTGGGAAATCCTTGATTGTAACTGCATCAACAGGAAGAAGAATCTTCTTTCCAAGTTTCTCTGCTTTTGCAAGCATCTCTTTACAGTAATCAATCTTTGTCTCATCAAGCATTGAGATACCAATCTCATAGCCCTGTGCTTTAAGGAATGTGTATGCCATTCCACCACCGATGATAAGTGTATCAGCCTTCTCGAGGAGATTGTCGATAACATTGAGCTTGTCAGCTACTTTAGCTCCACCAAGAATAGCTACGAAAGGACGTACAGGATTCTCTACTGCCTTGCCAAGGAAGTCAATTTCCTTCTGCATAAGGTATCCAACAACATTCTCTCCACCCTTAGCTGTGATGAACTTTGTAACACCTGCTACAGAAGCATGTGCTCTATGAGCAGAACCGAAAGCGTCACATACATATACATCAGCAAGGTCAGCAAGCTCTTTTGCGAATGCATCTCCGGCTTCCTGTGGCTTTGTCTCCTCTTTGCCTCTGAAACGTGTATTCTGAAGAAGAACTACATCTCCCTCTTTCATCTCTGAAACAGCCTTTGTTGCAGCCTCTCCTGTTACGTTGTAGTCAGCTACAAATGTAACCTTCTGTCCAAGCTTAGCCTCAAGAGCTACAGCTACAGGAGCAAGTGACTCACCCTCGTTTGGTCCGTTTTTAACTTTTCCAAGGTGTGAGCAAAGGATAACCTTTCCACCGTCCTTGATTAATTTCTGGATTGTTGGAAGAGCTCCGTTGATACGGTTCTCATCTGTGATTTTTCCGTCCTTAAGTGGCACGTTGAAGTCACATCTAACGAGAACTCTCTTGCCTTTTACGTTGATATCATCAATTGATTTCTTGTTTAATGACATAATATGTCCTCCCTTATTTCAAGGCATAAGCCATGTGGCCATGCCATATTGTGCATATTAAAAAATATAATTAATTCTACAATTCACAGATATTCAAAAGAAATAGCCATGCTTTAAAAAAAAGGCGCGGTTCAATTAAGACCGCGCCCCTTGAGTAGTCTTGAGATATACTGTTCTTGTGGGTACAAGAATTAAGCTAACTCAGAGAAGTACTTGATTGTACGAACCATCTGAGATGTGTAGCTGTTCTCGTTATCATACCAAGAAACAACCTGTACCTCGTACTGATCGTCAGAAATCTGGTTAACCATTGTCTGTGTTGCATCGAATAATGAACCAAATCTCATTCCAACGATATCTGAAGATACGATCTCATCCTCGTTGTAACCGAATGACTCGTTAGCTGCTGCCTTCATAGCTGCGTTGATATCCTCTTTTGTAACGCCTGCTTTCTTAACAACTGCTGTAAGGATTGTTGTAGATCCTGTTGGTGTAGGAACACGCTGTGCAGATCCGATTAACTTTCCGTTTAACTCTGGGATAACAAGGCCGATTGCCTTAGCTGCTCCTGTTGAGTTAGGAACGATATTAACTGCTGCTGCACGTGAACGACGAAGGTCTCCCTTTCTCTGTGGTCCGTCAAGAGTCATCTGATCTCCTGTGTAAGCATGGATTGTTACCATGATACCAGACTGGATTGGAGCGTACTTGTTAAGTGCATCTGCCATTGGAGCTAAGCAGTTTGTTGTACAAGAAGCTGCTGAAATGATTGTATCAGAAGCCTTAAGTGTCTCATGGTTTGTATTGTAAACGATTGTAGGAAGGTCATTTCCTGCTGGTGCAGAGATAACTACCTTACGAGCTCCAGCATTGATATGAGCCTGAGCTTTCTCTTTTGATGTATAGAATCCAGAGCACTCAAGTACAACGTCAACCTTTAACTCTCCCCATGGGCAATTGTTCGCATCTGGGAATGCGTAAATTTTGATTTCCTTACCACAAACTGTGATAGAATCATCGCTTGCAGAAACCTCATCTGCATGCTCGTATTTACCCTGTGATGAATCATACTTTAATAAGTGTGCTAACATTTTTGGGCTTGTTAAGTCGTTGATAGCTACTACCTCGTATCCCTCAGCTCCAAACATCTGTCTGAAAGCAAGACGTCCGATACGACCAAATCCGTTGATTGCTACTCTTACTGCCATTTTAATTCCTCCTAGAATTGTAAAAAGTATTTTTAGGGACATGCCCTAAGATGTTTTTATTATAGCGAATAATTCTCAAAGGTTCAAGTACTTTATTTGCGTTTGTTAAAATTTTCACTAAATATTTTCATTTACACACATTTTTTATCATTCTTCACAATTTTTCTTTTTAGATATTGCACTTTATTATAATCTCGGCTACACTTAATTAATTGCTGTAATTCGCACTTTCCGGCAGCCAGCAGCAGACAATTATAAATCATGTAACTTATAAAGTTTTTTAACAACAATACATCAGTTTTACGGAGGTATTTATATGTGGGATCAGCACATGCACTGCATGTTTTCGGGTGACAGCGATGCCGACCCGGTATTGATGATAAAATCAGCAATCAACAAAGGGCTGGACGGCATCTGCTTTACAGACCATCTGGACTATGACTATAAAGAGGAGCCCGGGCTTTTCGACCTTGATATAGCAGCATATGAAAAGCGCATCAAAAGGCTTGCAATTGTTCTTAAAGAAAAGGGCTGCCCGGTAAATATCCACTGGGGCATTGAAATCGGTTTACAGCCTCATATTACAGACAAAAATAATGCGGTCACCAAAAAATATCCGTTTGACCTCGTGATCGGCTCAAGCCATGTAGTAAACGGCATTGACCCATACTCCCCTGCATTTTACAAAGACAAGACAGAGCACGAAGCCTACACCGAATACTTTGAATCGATACTTGACAACCTGCACAGCGGGGCGGATTTTGATGTGTACGGTCACATCGACTACGTGGTCAGATACGGTCCTGACAAAAATAAATACTATTCATATGAAAAGTATGCCGACATAATTGATGCTATATTAAAGGAAATTATCTCCCAGGGAAAAGGCATTGAGCTCAATACCGCCGGCTTTAAATACGGGCTTGGCCACCCAAATCCGACCGAAGATGTGCTAAAGCGCTATCACGAGCTTGGCGGGGAAATAATCACAGTCGGAGCAGATGCCCACAAGCCGGAGCATGTCGCGTATGATTTTGACAGGGTTTCAAATATCCTCAAGGATGCCGGGTTTATGTACTATACAGTATTTGAAAACCGCGTTCCTACTTTCATCAAATTATAGCCCAGCCTTAAAGGCTTACGTTGTCATTCTATCTAACTATTAAACCTCACATGCATTCGCAAATGTCAAAAATAGTAGCCACCTGATCTACATTTTACATCAAGTGGCTCCTAAAGCATTGGTTCCGTAAGCTTCACTGTATAACCTCCAAGTTCCGCTTTCGCTATATGAATTTATTTTGGCATTTCCATATTGCTTTGCTATAAATCTGATTCTGTTTATGACAGGATTCTTATTCTTTTAGCTTAGCTATGGACCTCTACCCTTCTTCATAAAATCACTCCTTTTGGTTACATTATCTATGTAAACTCTTATGAGAGATTCTATCTTTCACTTTTAATCTACAAGAACTTTTTCAACGATATTATTTATTTGCTAATATATCTGTGCGATTACTGCGCTTCGGCCCGCCCTACAGATTTAAATATTCCGTTCAATCATCCTTATAGTACTTTGACTTAAATTATGTAATCCCCATTGGACTGTACCTCCTGTGTTTTATTTTTGTTCCTTTCGTATCTCTTTTTGTTGATTTAAGATTACACCAATTTTACCTATTTGTCAATATGTTTTTTGATAATTTTTATTTTTATTTTAAATTGTCTGATATTTTATATATTTTTTGTTTTGTTTACACATTTCTTGCAATTCAATCACATGATTAAAGGGGGCAAAATACCTTTGCCCCCTCATGCCGTCATTTATCATTTATCATTCTTCATCCTATAATCAATACACCTGTTCAGGTAATCGACATAATCCGGATTCTTGCACATGCCCTTGCCTGCCACGTCGGAAATCTTTGCCACATCCATGCCGTTACACTTGGTGGTCTTCATAACTATGTTAAGCGCATCCTCATCAGTGTCGTTACTGATAAAGGTTCCTATACCGAATGCAACCTTTGCCTTATCCTTGAAATAATCATACAATGCAGTCGCACGCTCGAAATCCAGGCTGTCGCTGAACAAAAGTGTCTTTGTCCTTGGATTAATTCCCAGACTGTTATAGTGGGCTATCATCTTGTCTCCCCACTTGTACGGATCTCCGCTATCATGACGCACTCCCGAAAAAAGTGTCGCATAGGTGAGCTGAAAATCACGCAGGAAGCAGTCTGTTGTTATGGTGTCAGTAAGCGCAATACCGTTTAATATACCATACTCCTTGACCCATGCATCGAGTGCGTACCAGTTTGAATATGCCGGATTATGCTTGTGATTGCCCTGTCCTGTACACATAATCCACTCATGAGCCATTGTTCCCACCGGCTTTAAATTAAATTTCTTTGCAAGATATACGTTTGATGTACCAATAAAGTGTGAATCTGCAGGCAGCTCAACCTCTGCAATTGCCTTTACAGCCATCTCCTGCGCCTCGGCAGACAGACGGCGTCTTAGTCCAAATTCACTGAAATCGCTAAGCCTGTAGGTATCCTCCTCGAGCAGACGCACCTTCTCATCAAGCCTGCGCTTAAACTGCTTAAGCAGCACATCATAATCATATGCCATACGGAAGTACACTTCATTTACAATAGCAAGCACCGGAATCTCATACATCGAAGTATTGAGCCACGTGCCGGCTGCATCGATTGCCAGCCCACACGGTGCATCTGTTGTGATGGTAAACTCCTCATATCTTGGCTGCCAGAGTCTTAAAAAATCAACATATGTACCTTTTATCCAGGTGATGTTATCAAGATATTCAAGCTCCTCCTCCGTAAAACGAAGCTGACAGAAGGCCTGCACCTGTTCCTTTATCTCCTCAACCATCTCATCTGTAAAATGCACGTCTTTATTTCGGCACTTGAAGGTCCATGTCGTTTTATAGCTTGTGAACTGATGGAAAATCGTCTGTCCCATGCTGAATTTATACATATCAGTCTCAAGGAGGCTGTTTATTATTTGTGGCAATCGCATTTGTTTTATGTCCTCTTTTCTTTCAAACCATTTACTACCTGTAATTTTAGTCTTGATTTTACCACTGCGACTATCAAATATCAAGCAGGCGCACGTGTTTAATTACCTTCAATTTATTTTATTTTCCGTCAGCATATTCACTAGTTCCAAAATAAAAACTCCCATGAAAACCACTAACCGTGACCTCCATGGAAGCTTAATTGTTTATATTGCAGAGATAATAACCCAATGAATATATAAGATATTGTAATTATTCAGTTATGAATTATTTAAAATATTTCACACCGCTCTCGAATATCTTCATATCCTGCTCGCCGTAGATATTGATTGCTACAGACTCGCCGCGGCGCTCTGAGTGAGCCATCTTGCCGAGGATTCTTCCGTCAGGAGATGTGATACCCTCGATAGACATGTATGAGCCGTTTACGTTCCACTCCTCATCCATTGATACATTTCCGTCCAAGTCAACATACTGTGTGGCAACCTGTCCATTTTCAAAGAGCTTATCAAGCCACTCCTTCGGTGCTACGAAACGTCCCTCGCCATGTGATGCCGGGTTGCAGTAGGTCTGACCAAGCTTAGCCTGTGCAAGCCATGGGCTCTTGTTTGAAACAACCTTTGTATACACCATCTTTGAGATATGGCGGTTGATTGTATTGTATGTGAGTGTAGGTGACTGTGCATCCTGCTGTCTGATTTCCCCATATGGTACAAGTCCAAGCTTGATAAGTGCCTGGAAACCGTTACAGATACCAAGTGCAAGTCCGTCTCTCTCATTGATGAGCTTTTCAACAGCCTCTGTCATCTTTGCATTTCTAAATGCTGTTGCAAAGAATTTAGCTGATCCCTCAGGCTCATCTCCTGCTGAGAATCCACCAGGGAACATGATAATCTGTGATTTGTCAATTGCCTTTACAAACTCATCAACCGAATCACGGATATCCTCTGCTGTGAGATTCTTGAATACCTTTACGATTGTGTCAGCGCCTGCTCTTTCAAATGCCTTAGCACTATCGTACTCACAGTTTGTTCCAGGGAATACCGGAATAAATACTGTAGGCTTAGCCACTTTATTCTTGCATACATAGATATTCTTTGCATCGTAGAGACCGCTATTTACCTTGCTTGTATCGTCTGTTGCCTTTGTATGGAAAACGCCCTCAAGCTTAGCTGTCCATACCTTGACAGCCTCATCAACAGGAAGCACCATATCGTCACACTCGATAGTCTGCTTATCGTTTACATAGCCGACTACAGAGGCTGCATCTGAAATACCTGCTGCATCAATTACCTCTCTGACCTTTGAAAGTGCATCAACAGGAACCTCAGCTACGATATTACCAAAGCCAGGTGCAAAGAGTGTATCGCTTGTCACCTCATCCTCGATGGTTACACCAAGCTTGTTACCAAATGCCATCTTTGATACTGCTGCTGCAAGTCCTTTTCCGTCAAGTGCATATGCTGAAACGATTGCGCCATCCTGGATAAGATTTCTGATTGCTGTATAAAGTGTCATAACCTGATCATATTTTGGAAGATCAAACTCATCCTTATCTATTGTAAATAGAACAAGCTGGTTGCCCTCTTTCTTGAGCTCAGGTGTGATGATATCCTTTTCCTTTGCCACATCCACTGCAAATGATACGAGTGTAGGCGGTACATCAATATCATTGAAGGTACCTGACATGGAATCCTTTCCACCGATTGAAGGAAGTCCGAAGCCAATCTGAGCATCATATGCTCCGAGGAGTGCTGCAAACGGCTGGCTCCAGCGCTTTGGATCCTCGTTCATTCTGCGGAAGTACTCCTGATATGTCATACGGATTTTGCTGTAATCTCCGCCTGCTGCAACTATTCTTGAGATAGACTCAAGCACTGCATATATAGATCCGTGGTATGGGCTCCATGATGAAAGATATGGGTCGAAGCCGTAAGCCATCATTGTTACTGTATCGCATTTCCCCTTTAATACAGGAAGCTTTGCAACCATTGACTGTGTCTCTGTGAGCTGGTAACGTCCACCATATGGCATATATACACTGCCTGCTCCGATAGAGCCGTCGAACATCTCAACAAGTCCCTTCTGTGAGCATACGTTAAGGTCTTCAAGCTCTGCCTCCCAGGCACCCTTCATATCTCCTGCCTCAACCATCCTGGCTACAGCAGGTGTGCTGATTTTGTCCAGATAATTGTCACTCTCGCAAGGCATCTCAACCTCAACATCTGTCTCCTGATGAGCTCCGTTTGTATCAAGGAATGCACGAGAGATATTTACTACCTCTTTGCCTCTCCACTCAAGCACAAGTCTTGGTTCCTCTGTAACTACCGCAACCTCTGTTGCCTCGAGATTTTCCTCCTTTGCGTATGCAAGGAACTGCTCAACATCAGAAGGCGCAACTACAACTGCCATACGCTCCTGTGACTCTGAGATAGCAATCTCTGTTCCGTCAAGACCTGCGTATTTCTTTGGTACCTTGTCAAGCTCTATGCGAAGTCCGTCAGCAAGCTCTCCGATAGCAACAGAAACTCCGCCGGCACCGAAATCGTTACATTTCTTGATGATATGGCTGACCTCTTCTCTTCTGAAAAGTCTCTGAAGCTTTCTCTCTGTAGGTGCATTACCCTTTTGTACCTCAGCTCCGCATACTGATGTAGACTTTGTATTGTGTGCCTTTGATGAACCTGTAGCACCACCGATTCCGTCACGTCCTGTGCGTCCTCCGAGGAGAATGATTTTATCTCCCGGATCTGAGTTAAGTCTCTGGACAGCACGTCTTGGAGCCGCACCCATAACTGCACCGATCTCCATACGCTTTGCAACATAATTCGGATGGTAAACCTCCTTGACATAACCTGTTGCAAGTCCGATCTGGTTTCCATATGAGCTGTATCCGTGAGCAGCCTCTCTGACAAGCTTCTTCTGTGGAAGTTTTCCTTCAATTGTCTGTGAAACCGGTACTGTAGGATCTGCTGCACCTGTTACACGCATTGCCTGATATACATATGTACGTCCTGAGAGAGGATCTCGGATTGCTCCGCCAAGGCATGTAGCAGCACCACCGAAAGGCTCAATCTCTGTAGGATGGTTGTGTGTCTCGTTCTTGAAGTTTACAAGCCACTCCTCTGTCTTTCCGTCCACCTCAACAGGTACCACGATAGAGCATGCGTTGATCTCATCAGACTCTTCCTGATCATCAAGCTTGCCCTCTGCCTTTAATCTCTTCATGGCAAGAAGTGCAAGATCCATCAGGCAGACAAATTTGTCATTTCTGTCCTTGTAGATATTTGAAAATGTATTGAGATAATCCTTGTAGGTATTTTCAATCGGTGTGCGGTAGAAGCCATCGTCAAACTTGACATTCTTAAGCTCTGTAGAGAATGTTGTATGACGGCAGTGATCTGACCAGTATGTATCGAGCACACGGATTTCTGTCATTGAAGGATCACGCTTTTCCTCATTCTTAAAATAGTTCTGGATATGAAGGAAATCCTTGAAGGTCATAGCAAGGTTCAATGATAAATAAAGCTCCTTCAGCTTGTCCTCTGCCATATCCTTAAAGCCGTCAAATATGATGACGTCAGCAGGATCATCAAACTCCTGCACAAGTGTCTCTGGCTTTTCCATGCCGATAGCACGCGAATCAACAGGGTTGATGCAGTGCTTCTTAATAGCAGCAAACTGCTCATCTGTGATAGCACCCTCAATCACATATGTGATAGCACTTCTGATAATCGGCTCCTCATTCTCATTGAGAAGCTTCACACACTGCTCGGCTGAATCTGCTCTCTGGTCAAACTGTCCCGGTAAAAACTCTACAGTAAATACTTTTGCATCACCATAGTCAAAAGTCTCCTCATAGATATCATCAACAGGCGGCTCTGAGAAAACTGTATACAAGGCTTTCTTGTATGTCTCCTCTGATATATTTTCCACATCATATCTGATTAATACACGTACTGCCTCCACAGTTGTGATTCCCAGATAATGCTTAATCTCATGCTTTAATTCCTTTGCCTTTACCGCAAAGTCAGGTTTTTTCTCTACATATACACGACGTACGTTACTCATATGTTCTCCTTTCAATTCGAGAGTATGTAACCAATTATTCGTTACCGTCCGGCTTTTTGCACAATCGGACTTTAAAACTATGGTTGTAGTATAACACTTTAGTTATGATAAGTATAATTAATATATTTAATTTGTTTTATAAGTTGCGTTAATTATAGTTTTCTTATATAATGATATCAGCGACAAAAGGTATTTTGCCCCTCATTGATAAAACAGATGCAAATAACCATATTTATACGGAGGATAACAAAATGGATATAAATTATGAGCTTTACAAGGTCTTTTACTACGTGGCAACGTCCCTAAGCTTCTCTGAAGCCAGCAAGAAGCTGTTTATTTCACAGTCCGCGGTAAGCCAGTCTATTAAGACTCTCGAAAAGAAGCTGGGACAGACTCTTTTCATCAGAAGCACAAAGAAGGTACAGCTCACCGCAGCCGGTGCCCTGCTTTTAAAGCACATTGAGCCTGCCATGAATCTTATTGCCCGCGGTGAAAGCCAGCTTTTAGACTCAGGCACACTTGGACTTGGCCAGCTTCACATCGGCGCAAGCGATACCATATGCCGTTATCTGCTGGTTCCTTACTTAAAGCAGTTCCATCAGAGGTTCCCGAACGTGCCTATCAAGGTCACAAATGCCACATCTATCCAGTGTGTGGAGCTTTTGGAGCAAAGGAAGGTTGACCTGATTGCCACGAATTTTCCAAACTCGCACCTCAATCACTCATACAGACAGAAAACCATATGCAACTTTTCCGATGTTTTTGTGGCAAATCCCAATTATTTCAAGCTTCGCAAGCAGGAGATAGCTTTTTCTGAGCTCAATAAATATCCTATCATGATGCTCGACCGAAACAGCACCACCAGTGAATTCCTGCATAATCTGTTTTTACAGCACCAGCTTGACCTGATTCCGGAAATTGAGCTAAGCAGTAACGATCTGCTCATAGACCTGGCCAAAATCGGACTGGGTATAGCATTCGTGCCTGACTACTGCATCAATCATGAGAATAAGGAGCTTTTCGTGCTGAAGACAAAAGAAAAGATGCCTCCACGCCAGATTGTTGTGTCCGTAAACACTACAATGCCCGTGTCAGCATCCACTGAGGAATTTTTAAATCTGCTCCCAGAAGTCGGCAACTAGTTTTCCGACATTTGCTATATTGCATGGCTTTCTGTCACTCCACTCGCGTGGATAGAGCAAATCATATTCTCTCTGCCAGAATCTCTCATCTAATAGCAAAATGACACCTGTGTCCTCCGTCGTCCTGATTACTCTTCCGGCCGCCTGGAGGACTTTATTTATGCCCGGATACCTGAAAGCATAGTCAAAGCCACAGCCGTTTTCGGCATCGTAATAATCCTTTAATATGGTTCTCTCATTACTGATCTGCGGAAGCCCCGTTCCGACAACAATAGCACCTATCAGTCTGTCGTTTTTCAAATCAATGCCCTCACCGAATATGCCTCCCATGATGCCAAATGCCACAAGTGTTCTGTCCGATTCCTCACTAAACCTGTCCAGAAATTCCTCCCTTTCAGCCTCTGACATATTATTTTTCTGCAGCATAAGCTCTGTTTCGTCTGCATATTTTTCACAGTAAATATCTGCCACATCATTCATCATCTTATATGACGGAAAGAAAACCATATAGTTTCCTGTCTTTTGCGTGACAACAGCATTAATATATCCTGCAATCCGCTCATACTCACTCCTTGAGCGCCTCGTGTACCTCGTGCTCACATCGGTTGCCATCGCAAGCAGTCTCTTTTTGCTGTCAAACGTGCTGTCAGCATATATGGCATAGTTGTCTTTTTTTGTGCTTAGCAGGCTCTTGTAATAGTTTACAGGCAAAAATGTCGCCGAAAAAAACACAGCCGAATTGCCCTTATCCAGCCTCTTTTGTATATTAAGCGATGGGTCCACACAAAAAAGCTTTAGCATGAACCTGCCATCAGCCTCAAGCTCGGAATACATCACGTAGTGCTCATCCACCAGATCATAAATGTTCAGGAAATTGCGAAGCTCAAAATAAAAATCCATAACATCCTTTTTCCCCGGAAACTCATTTGCCTTCTGCAAAAACTCATCCAGAAGTGTCATAAGCCTCATAAAGGAAAATACCATATTGCCAAATGTATCATATACCGTGTAATTCTCACACTCACGCTTCATCCCAAGCAGTATCTTATTGCACTTTTCAAGCGCTTTCTCAATAGAACGGCTGTGCTCCTTCATAATGCGCTTCACAGTAAGAAAATCCTCCTTATAAATCTGAGCGCTATACATCTGCCTGCTTCTTTCGACCATATTGTGAGCCTCATCAATGAGAAAAATATAATCTCCCTTTATCCCTTCCTGAAAAAATCTCTTAAGATAAACATTTGGGTCAAACACATAGTTGTAATCGCAGATGATATTATCACACCAGCTAGCCGTATCAAGACAAAGCTCAAACGGACAAACGGTATACCTATCCGCCTGTGATAAAATATCATCCCTCTCAATCATTTCACATCTGTGAAGCAGGTCAAAAACCGCATCATTTACTCTGTCAAAATGCCCTTTTGCATACGGACAGGTTACCGGATTGCATTCCATCTCATCACACGGACATAGCTTTTCCTTAGCCGTTATCTGAATAGTTTTTGCCCTGTAACCATTTTTTTCAAGCAGCGCAAACGTTTCCTTTGCGACTGATGCAGTGATTGTCTTCGCTGTCAGGTAAAAGATTCTGTCTGCCAGCTCCTCACCAACCGCCTTCACTGCCGGGAAAATAGTAGAGATAGTCTTTCCCACACCGGTCGGAGCCTGCATAAAAAGAAGCTTCTGACGCATAATTGTCCTGTAGACATCCGAAACAAGCTTTTTCTGCCCCGGTCTGTACTCAAATGGAAAACCGAGTTCTTTGATTGAAGCCTGTCTTTGATTTTTCATTTCACACTGAAACGTTGCCCATTTGCCATACTCTTCCATCAGGTCATCAAACCATTTTTTTATCTCTTCAAACGAGAACTCCTCGCGAAAATACTTAGTCTGCTCCGTTTCCAGATTGCAGTAGGTCATCTGGATGCCTATCGTTTCCATATTATTTTGCAGAGCAAAAATATATGCATAGCACATAGCCTGCGCACGGTGCACAAAAACCGGCTTTTCAAACAGCTCAACCCTTCTGTACATTCCCTTAATCTCATCGACAAAACACTTTCCATCCTCCGTAAAGATGCCATCTGCCCTGCCCTCGACAGTCAGCTCATACAAATCACCTTCAACAACAAGTGAAAGCGGCACCTCTGCCTGATACTCCTTCCCCATGCTGCCCTGGATTTTCCTGTGAATGCGTGTTCCCTCCATCATGGCATCAGCACTCATAGCTCTCGATGACCGGTTGTCTATGTCACCCTCCCTGAAAATAAATTCCACAAGGTTTCTGACCGAAATATGTAATTGTGTTTTCTTTTCATTATAGTTATTTCCAGCTTCTGTCATGTACTCTCCCTACATATTCCGGATTATGTCAACGGTTTTGTGTTCCGGCAATATTTTCAGTCTAACTCCAGACATTTTTAATACACTGAACATAAAAAAGGGAGAGCTCCAAGAAGAAACTCTCCCAAAGGACCTTATTCAATTGTATTACGCTACAGTGAATTTATCAACCACATTATCAAATGCCTGGTCATCGCCCATATAGCAGACCTTAAAGTCATTGTTTGTACCAATTCCAATCACTCCAAGAAGTGATTTCGCATCAATAAGAATCTGTCTATATTTGAGATCAATGTCAAAATCGCACTTAGAAGCAGCCCCAACAAATTCCTGAATATCATCCAATGTGTTAAGTCTGATTACTGTTTCCTTATTGTACATAGTTAACACCACCTTTATAATCTAAAACATAGTGCTTTCGCACATACCAATCAATTGTTGCGCCTATTATAACATCTGATATTCATTTGTCAAAAAATCATAATCCGTCATTTTCCGTCAATCCATGTCATTTTTTTTAATAAATATCTTTTGCGTAACCGATTTTTCACTATATTTTCATGCATGTTTTTTCAAAAAAACAATATGATTGTGAAATTCTTATAAAAATGGTATAATATTTAATTAATTTAAATTCATTTTTTACAATTTTTCATTTATAAAACTTTATTCTCGTAATTCTTTAACGCATCTATATATATTTCACCGAGCTTGCTAAGCTTCGTGCCCTTGTGCTTGATATAGCCTATATGCATTTTTTCACTTTCCTTAAGTGGAATTGCCGCATAGTCATCACCGTTTAAATCCTCAGAAATAATACCTGAGCACAGTGTAAATCCGTTGAGCCCCACCATGAGATTGAGCATTGTGGCTCTGTCATCAGCCTTTATGACACGCTTGTACTCATATGTGCTCATCATCTCCTCAGCATAATAAAATGAATTGTTCACGCCCTGTTCAAAGGTCAGACATGGGTACTCCTGCAAATCATCAAGTGTAATCTCTTTTTGGCTGGCAAGTGGATGTTTTTTCCAGAGATACACATATGTATTGCATGTGAAGAGCTCTTTAAACTCGATGTCAGATTCCTTAAAAAGCTTTCTTAAAACCTTTTCATTGAAATCACTTAAATAAAGAACTCCAAGCTCACTCTTTAAGTTTTTTACGTTGTCTATTACCTCTTTCGTCTTTGTCTCGTGAACAGCAAACTCGTACTCATCCATGCCCACCTCTTTAGCAAGCTGTACAAAGGCCTTTACTGCAAATGAATAATGCTGCATGGAAACCGAGAATTTCTTTTTGGACTCCACATTCAGATACCTGTTCTCAAGCAGATAATACTGCTCCACAACCTGTTTGGCGTATCCTAAAAACTCCTCGCCCTCCGCTGTGACTGTAATTCCACGGTTATTTCTCATGAATACCGTGATTCCAAGCTCCTCCTCCACCTCTCGTACTGTGGCGGACAGATTGGGCTGTGAAACAAAAAGCTTCTTTGCCGCCTCATTCATGGAATTGGATTCTGCAATTGTAAGTACCTGTCTGAGTTGTTGAAGTGTCATTTTCTCTCCTATTGTGAACTGACGGTTTTTAGCAGAATGTGTAACTATTCAGTGCCCAGGCACCTTCGTAAAAACCGCACAATTGTAATATATTAAATAAAATTGTGTATAAACGATGCCCTGTGTATCGGTGATGGTCCTATCTCCTTTAGTGCCTTGATATGCTCTGCCGAGCCATAGCCCTTGTTTGATGCAAATCCATATCCGGGATATATGTTATCATACTCAACCATCATCCGATCCCTTGTGACCTTAGCCACAATGCTGGCTGCCCCTATTGATATGCTTTTGGCATCTCCCTTTATAATCGGAACCTGCTTTATATCCACCCCCGGGATTGTGACTGCATCGTTAAGTGTCAAATCCGGTGCCGGATCAAGCTTTCCGATTGCCTGTCTCATCGCCTCATATGTGGCCTGCAGTATATTTATCTCATCTATCCGCTCGTGCGATGCCATACCTATTCCTACAGAAACCGCCTTTTCCATTATGACATCGTAAAGCTCATCGCGCTTTGCAGCCGTAAGCTTCTTTGAATCATTAATATATAAAATATCACAGTCCTTTGGCAGAATAACCGCACATGCCACAACCGGACCTGCAAGCGGTCCGCGTCCCACCTCATCTATGCCGCAAATATGAGCATATGATGCGTACTCGCGCTCATATTTCTTGAGACCTTCAGTGCGGATAAGCTCCTTCTCATACTTGTCCAGTCGCTTTTTTGCACTATCTACAAGCTTAATCACTCCGCCCCTTTCATCTGAGCCGTATGCCTCAATGAACTGTGCAAGCTGTGAATCTGTGATGCTTTTCAGTTGTTCCTTAATATAGCCTATTTTTTCTGCCGACATATCCTTGTCCTATCGTCTATTCTTCGTAACTATTATCCTATTATTTTTCCGGTCTCTCAAGAGTGATATTGCCAAGCTTACCGCTTCTGAAATCATCTATGATGAGTGCAGCTGCCTTGCTGTAATCAGGCTCTCCTCCCTTTGAAAGGCATTTTCTGTTGACGGCAACAGCACTTATAAGCTCTATGATATCATTTTCCTCGCTCACCTCGTATCTTTGTGCCAAAAGCCCCGGATACTCTGCTTTTAGGAACTTTACAAGCTCCACGGCAAGCTCATCAACATTTAAAATCTCATCCTTTATCGAACCGATGAGTGCAAGCCTAAGTCCCACTGTCTGATCCTCAAATTTCGGCCACAGTATGCCCGGGGTATCGAGCAGCTCAACACTTTTATTGAGCCTGATCCACTGCTTGCCCTTTGTCACGCCCGGCTTGTTTCCTGTCTTGGCACAGGCTTTTCCGGCGTATGAGTTGATAAATGTGGACTTTCCGACGTTTGGAATACCCACCACCATAGCTCTTACCGGTCTGTTTTTGATACCACGCTTTCGGTCTCTTTCAATCTTTTCCTTGCAGGCCTCCATCACGATATCTGTGATGCTCTTCATGCCTGACTTGCTTCTAGCATCAAGACTGACTACAAAAAAGCCCTTTTCCTTGAAAAATGCACTCCACTCCCTGGTGCACTCCCTGTCGGCCAGATCCGCCTTGTTCATCAGAATGAGCCTGTATTTATTTTTCCCAAGCTCATCAATGTCCGGATTACGGCTGGAAAGCGGAATTCTTGCATCCACAAGCTCTATAACCAGATCTATTAATTTAATATCCTCCTGCATCTGACGCTTTGCCTTGGTCATATGCCCAGGGTACCACTGAAAATTCATAATTCACCTGTCCTTTATCTGTATATGTTATCACTATTGCTACTTGATGGTTCCAAAGCTTCCAAGGCCTGAAAATCTAAACCATGCCTTGCCGATGATATATTCCCTCTTTACATTGCCAATATTGGCATAGCGGCTGTCCTCACTGTTGTTTCGATTGTCTCCAAGTACAAAATACTCATCCTTTTCAAGCTTAACAGCATCAGATGCAATGCCTGCATCCTCCATAGAAGCGACATCTGTGGATTCCTTATAGAGCTCATCATCCACATACAATGCGCCGTCCTTTATCTGAACAGTATCTCCCGGCACTGCTACCACTCTCCTGACATAGTAATGTGATTTCTTATTGCCATTTGGAAGAAATACAATAACGTCCCCCTGCTTTGGTTTTGATATGATGTATGCAAATTTATTCACAAGAATATCATCATCATTTTCAAGTGTCTGCTCCATTGCCTGACCTACTACATTTGTACGGATACCGAAAAATGATACCAGCACATATGCCAGACCTATTACCACCACAAGCTCAACTATCCATGACAGCACTTCCCTGACCAATGGCAGATTAATCTTTTTTCTCTGTCTTCTAAAATTAAGTCCTGCTCTTCTTCTACCCATCATCAAACCTCATTTACCATAAAAATCATGTATTCTCTAATTATATATGGTTTTATAAATTCATGCAAGAGTTACTGTTCACTGTGCGGTATAAACAGCAATGTCTATGTTACTGTTCAGACGCAAGCTTGACACCGTGCTGTCAAGCTATGCGCCATAGTGTTAATTATTATGTGATTACATCCCATTTTAAACAATTACGTAACAAAAAACCACCTCGTTACGATTTCTCGACGAAGTGGTCTCTTTCGCGTAAAGTATTATTTTACAAGCTCTTTAACCTTAGCAGCTTTTCCGATACGGTCTCTTAAGTAGTAAAGCTTAGCACGACGTACTTTACCTTTACGTACAATCTCAACCTTCTCTACGTTTGGTGAGTGGAGTGGCCATGTCTTCTCAACACCTACGCCGTTAGAAAGCTTTCTAACAGTAAATGTTGTACGGTTTGATCCGTTCTGCTTTTTGATAACTGTTCCCTCAAATACCTGAATACGCTCACGGTTACCCTCTTTGATTTTTCCGTGTACCTTTACAGTATCTCCTACAGAAAACTCAGGTACCTCAGCCTTTAACTGCTCGTTCTCGATGCTCTTAATAATTTCACTTGCGTTCATTTTGTGACCTCCTAATTATTTTGACGTTCTTAATGCTACTACTATTTTCACAACAGAGGACCATCTCTTTTATTCACAACATTGGTACTTTACCACAGATTCATGGGATTTGCAAGTGTTTTTTACTATCTTTATCACCGGTCTTTGTTGCCTGTGTTACTGTTCACACCTAACAGTGTGACCAGTAATATTATTATTAGCCATCCAGTATACAGATGACTTTGAAAAATGCAATCCCATACGCTCCTGCAGCTTCATAGATGCCTCATTGCCCACAATTATTTGTCCATATGGTATCCAGCCGTTTTCTAAAGCCCTGTTGAAGGCATATGTTTCAAGTGCTGTGGCAAGCCTTTGATGCCTGTACTGCGGCTTTACATAGAGCATGCCTATGCTGCCCTCCTCATGGATTCCGATAATTCCCGCGAGGGTATTAATGGTATCATCAGCAGTATTATCACTCAAAAAAGCTCCGTAGACAGCACCTGCCTCTATCCTGTCTACGATATAATCCGGATTATCAAAGCCCGGGTACATTGGCGCAGCCTCCTGTATATCACCTGCATCCAGCTTTCTTATAATTAAGCCATTTGGCATCGGCTTTCCATCCGGTCTGTACAGTCCGCTGACAGATAGCTTTTCTTTGTTTGTATACACCGCCTGTCTGCACTCTACAGTCTCCTTAAAGCCATTTGCCTCAAAAAGCCCAACATACCTTTGCTGGTGAAGCACTATGCCGTTTGTAATCTGCTCTATAATGGTTGCCGGAATATGTTGACTGCTACGTTTATCGACCAGCCTCGTGGTATCTTGTGCTGCCAAATCCACAAGCTCCGACTCACCCTCTTCCGGTCTGGTATGAAAGCATACCTTTGAAACCGTATCGCAAAGCAGATATTCTCCATCTGCCTCAAAAACTATCTCTGCATAGCCCCTGTTTATAAGCTCTATCATATCTATATGAAGCAGCTTATTTTTCATAAGAAACTCTCTGCATTTATCAAGTCTCTTAAACCCGGCATACAAATCCGGTCTGCGTTTCCTTGTTCGCTCAATAGATTTTTCAAGGCGCCATGCATCAATCTTTTTCTGATTGCCTGACATGAGCACCTCAGGCACCTTTTTGTCATGCCACTCAACAGGACGTGAGTACTGAGGGTATTCAAGCAGATTGCCATGAAACGACTCTGTCTCTGCCGAAATATCATTGTGCAATACCCCCGGAACCAGACGTGAAATCGCATCTATCATCACCATCGACGGCAGTTCTCCGCCTGTTAGAACATAGTCACCGATAGAAACATAATCTGTTACCGTCTCCTCCAGCACGCGCTCGTCAATACCTTCATAGTGTCCACATAGAAAAATGAGATCATCACACTTTGCAAATTCTGCTGCCATCTGCTGGTTGAACACGCGTCCCTGTGGAGTAACGTAAATCAGACGGGCATTGTGATTTTTTATTTCTTCTGCTGTATTTTTATATGATGTATTTTCATATAATATATTTTCATCGGCGATATTTTTCCCGGAATTATCACCTGAGTGGACCTGATTACATTTATTGATCTGACTCACCACACTGCTCACAGCCTGATACACAGGCTCTGCCTGCATAAGCATTCCCGCGCCGCCACCATATGTGTAATCATCAACCTTATTGTGCTTATTGTGCGCAAAATCCCTGATATTTACAGTATTGAGTGATATAATATTATGTTTTAAAGCTCTGCCTGTGATACTCTCTGACAGTCCCTGTTCTATCATCTGCGGGAATAAGGTCAGCACATGAAATCTCATTTTCCTCTATCTCCTGTTATCATCCTGTTTTACAGTTTTACGATTTAAAATGTATGATTTTGTTCAATTTTATATCTCATTTTACGGTTTTTGCAGTTTGAGATGCAGCTATCTCAAACCTGCCAGCAGATGCACCTTCATCGTGCCATTTTCCACATCAACGTCCAGTATACAATCCTTTATTGCCGGAATCAGCAGATCATTTGCACCGGCTTTCTTAACAACATACACATCGTTGGCACCAGTCTGGAGTACATCAGCTATGACTCCAAGCTCCTCTCCCTCGTCTGACGTGACTGACAGCCCGATAAGATCGGCTATAAAGTACTCGTTTTCCTCAAGCGGCACCGCATTTTCCCTTGTCACAAAAAGAGGTGCCTTTTTATATTTTTCTACATCATTTATGTCATCTATGCCCTTAAATTTCAAGATAACCTGGTTCTTGAAAAATTTGACAGAAGTTATTTCCAAATCCCTGCGCTCTTTGCCATTATCCAGAATGACATTTTTAAGCTTTTTAAAACGGGCAGCATCGTCAGTGGTTGGGAACACCTTTACCTCACCGCGAATGCCGTGTGTGCTCGTAATTACACCTACCTGTAGTAAATCTTCCATTCTCTGTCTCCTGATATTAATATAAATCATGACTATTCAGCCCACGCACATTCTCAAAACCATACAATACCGGTTCTGAATAGTTACTATAAATTATAAAAAAACAGGCATCTCATAAGAGATGCCTTCATGTTACTGTACTATCTCAACAATAACCTTTTTGTCTTCTTTAGAGGCTGCGGCCTTAACAACTGAACGAATAGCCTTAGCAATACGTCCCTGCTTGCCGATCACTTTGCCCATGTCAGACTGTGCAACACGTAATTCCAAAACAATTGCTTTCTCGTTTTCGGTCTCAGTTACATTAACCTCATCCGGATAATCAACTAAAGATTTTGCAATTACTTCAACTAATTCTTTCATTACGCCACCTCTTTATCCTATTTCTCGATACCAGCACTCTTGAAGATTCTAGCTACTGTCTCAGTTGGCTGTGCGCCGTTTGATAACCATTTCTTAGCTAATTCCTCATTTACATGATACTCGCTAGGATCCTTAGTTGGATCGTATGTTCCGATCTCCTCGATGCATCTTCCATCTCTTGGTGATCTAGAGTCTGCAACTACGATTCTATAGAAAGGAGCTTTCTTCTGTCCCATTCTTCTTAATCTGATCTTTACTGCCATTTTGTTTCACCTCCTCATAGGTTTATTGAATAATATATATCAAAAGTAAAATAAATACTTTTGTTAACAAAACATGAAATTCTTTAATGAAATCCATTAAAACGGAAGTCCTTTGAATAAGCCTCCAAGACCACCGCCTCCACGGCGTCCCTTCTTGCCCCCCATCATACCGGGCATCTGCTTCATGAACTTCTTTGTCTGCTCAAACTGCTTTACAAGTCTGTTGACTTCTGATACATCCACGCCTGCTCCTCTTGCAATACGAGCCTTGCGGCTTGGATTAAGAAGCTTTGGATTTCGTCTTTCCTCAGGTGTCATGGAATAGATGATTGCCTCTGTGCGGGCCATGCCCTTTTCAGCTTCATCTGTATCAATATCCGGCATCTTGCCTCCACCGATACCCATGCCCGGCATCATGCCCATCACGCTTGAAAGACCGCCCATCTTCTTCATCTGACTCATCGAATCAAGGTACATCTCAAAATCAAACTCATTTTTGCGCATCTTCTGCTCAAGCTTCTTGGCCTGTTCCTCATCAATGTTCTCCTTCGCCTTCTCAATCATGGAAAGCACATCGCCCATGCCGAGGATTCTTGAAGTCATACGCTCCGGATAGAACTGCTCAAGATCTGAAAGCTTCTCGCCCATACCTGCGTATAGTATCGGCTTTCCTGTAACGGCTCTGATTGAAAGTGCCGCTCCACCTCTGGTGTCACCATCAAGCTTTGTGATGACAACTCCGTCAATTCCTATCTTTTCATCAAAGGTACCTGCTACATTTACCGCATCCTGACCTGTCATGGCATCTACCACGAGTATGGTCTGGAAAACATCAGTAGCTTCTTTTATCTCAATAAGCTCTGCCATCATATCCTCATCAATATGAAGACGTCCGGCAGTATCGATGATAACAACATTGAAATCGTTTTTCTTAGCGTGCTCCACAGCAGCCTTTGCGATGTCGGCAGGCTTGTTTTTGTCACCCATTGAGAAAACCTCAACGCCCTGCTTCTCACCGTTTATCTTTAACTGCTCAATCGCAGCCGGACGATACACATCACAGGCTACAAGCAGTGATTTCTTGCCCTTGCTCTTAAGCTTTCCGGCAATTTTTGCTGTGGTGGTTGTCTTACCGGCTCCCTGAAGACCTACCATCATGATAACGGTAAGCTCCTTGCCCGGCCTGAAAGCAATCTCTGTCGTCTCAGAGCCCATAAGCTTAATCATCTCTTCGTTTACGATTTTGATGACCATCTGTCCGGGATTGAGACCATTCATGACATCCTGTCCGATTGCTCTCTCCTGAACACTCTTTGTGAACTGCTTAACAACCTTGAAGTTAACATCGGCCTCAAGGAGTGCCATCTTAACCTCTTTAAGAGCAGCCTTTACATCATCCTCAGTAAGCTTTCCCTTGCTGCGGAGATTTTTGAAAACGTTCTGCAGTTTTTCTGATAAACTGTCAAATGCCATATTACAGCTCCTCTAGTATCTGATTCGAAATAGCTTCGATTTCATTCATTAATAGCTCATTATGTGATTTCTTAAAATCATTTGTCAGCTCATGAATCCTTCGTATGTCACTCTTTATGGACATGAACTTTTCAACAAGATGCAGCTTTGCTTCATAATCAAGCAGCTTCTTATTGCACCTCTTAATCAGATCGGCAACACCCTGACGGGAAATCCCCTCCTCGGATGCTATCTCACCGAGTGACAAATCATTGAAGACAAAATCCTCATATACCTGACGCTGATGATCATTCAAAAGCTCACCGTAGAAATCATATAAATATGCCTGTTCAAGTTTTTCTTCCATATCAAGTATCCTCTTTTTCCCTCGAACCTATGGTAGAATAACACATAGTTTGCCCGGTGTCAAGTAAAAATACTTGATACTTTTGTTTTTATATCATAGTGCGTACAATTCTTGGCTTGTAGCCCTTCTTTTCGAGCGCTGCCATAATCTGCTCCTTGTGCTCTGTACCGAAACACTCAAGCGTGATGCGAAGCTCAACAGCCGCACTTCTGTTTGTAGTGACAAACTGGTTGTGCTCCAGCTTGATTACATTTCCCTGTACATCGGCAAGAGTCTGTGAAACCTTGGCAAGCTCGCCCGGCTTATCAGGCAGAAGCACTGAAACAGTAAAGATTCTGTCTCTGAAAATAAGTCCCTGCTGTACAACTGATGACATGGTAATGACATCCATGTTGCCGCCGCTTAGGATAGAAACCACTCTCTTATCCTTTACACCAAGATGCTTAAGCGCAGCTACAGTCAGAAGACCTGAGTTTTCGACTATCATCTTGTGATTCTCCACCATATCAAGGAAAGCCACGATAAGCTCATCATCCTCCACTGTGATGATATCATCAAGATTTTTCTTTATGTATGGGAAAATATTTGAGCCCGGTGTCTTTACCGCTGTTCCGTCTGCAATAGTATTTACACTTGGTAAAGTGGTCACCTTGCCGTTCTTAAATGACTCCTGCATACAATTGGCACCGGCCGGCTCCACTCCGATAACCTTAATCTTTGGATTTAATAGCTTTGCAAGTGTGGATACACCTGTTGCCAGTCCGCCACCTCCGATTGGAACGAGGATGTATTCAACAAGAGGAAGCTCCTTGAATATCTCCATAGCGATAGTTCCCTGTCCTGTTGCGACAGCTAAATCATCAAACGGATGGATGAATGTATATCCCTCTTTCTCTGCAAGCTCATATGCCTTGGCACATGCCTCATCATACACATCTCCGTAAAGCACTACCTCAGCGCCGTAGCTCTTTGTACGGTTTACCTTGATAAGAGGTGTGGTGGTAGGCATCACGATGACAGCCTTGCAGCCATAGCACTTTGCCGCATATGCAACACCCTGCGCATGGTTTCCTGCAGATGCTGTGATGAGTCCCTTTGCTCTCTCCTCGTCTGTGAGGGTGCTTATCTTGTAGTAAGCGCCTCTGACCTTGTAAGCTCCGGTAAACTGCATATTTTCAGGCTTCAAATATACCTTATTGCCTGTCTGGTCACTTAAAAAATCACTGTAAATGAGCTTTGTTTCAAGGGTAACCTCCTTGACCTTCTCACTTGCTTCTTCAAATTTATCTAATGTCAGCATTTTTGTTCTTCCTTTCATTGATATAACGATTCAGAACCACCCACGCATTATTCGCAAAAACGCATTGTTCTCAGTGGTCCTGAATAGTTATTTTTCATTATATTATACCAAAAATTCCGTACAGATATATATAAACTGATATACCAGATTATTATAAACAATATAACTTATACGCTCAAAGATATTTTCAAATTATTCCGTTTTGGTGTCAAACAATGCATTCACGAACTCGTCCGAATCAAATTTCTGCAAATCATCGATTGTCTCACCGACTCCGATATACTTGACCGGCACTGAAAGCTCCGACTGTATCGCTACAGCGATACCGCCCTTTGCTGTACCGTCCATCTTGGTGAGCACGATGCCCGAAATCTTTGCCACATCAGAAAACTCTCTCGCCTGAACAAGTGCATTCTGGCCTGTGGTCGCATCAAGCACCACGAGTGTCTCTCTGTATGCATCCGGATACTCACTCTCAAGGATTTTATTGATTTTTCCAAGCTCATTCATCAGATTCTTTTTGTTGTGGAGTCTTCCCGCTGTATCCACGAGAAGCACATCAGCGTTTCTGGCCTTTGAAGCAGCAACCGCATCATATACAACAGCTCCCGGGTCTGCGCCCTCGGCACCGCCAATCATATCAACTCCGGCGCGGTTTGCCCATTCCTTCAGCTGGTCGCCTGCTGCCGCCCTGAAGGTATCAGCACCTGCAATAACCACCTTCTTGCCCTGTTCCTTGAGCTTTCCTGCAAGCTTTCCGACAGTGGTAGTCTTTCCTACTCCATTGACACCGATTACAAGCACAACAGACTTTTCATTCTCAAATCTGTAGGCGGTCTCCTCCACCTTCATCTGCTCCTTGATGCTCTCAATCAGAAGCTCCTTGCACTCTGCCGGCTCCTTGATATGCTGCTCCTTAACCTTTCTCTGCAGATCCTCGATGATATTCTCCGTGGCTCTCACTCCGAGATCTCCCATGATGAGAATCTCCTCAAGCTCCTCATAAAAATCATCATCTATATGCGAAAATCCACTGAAAAGTGAATCTATGCCTGAAACGATATTGTCTCTGGTCTTTGTCAGTCCTGAAACGAGCCTCTTAAAAAAGCCCGGCTTTTTTTCTTTTTCTTCCATTTCAACTCTCCATAAATAAAATTCTACTGCGTCAGATCATTCTCTATAAGATTTACTGAAACGAGTGTGGAAACACCCTTTTCCTGCATCGTAATACCATATAGTCTGTCCGCTGCCTCCATCGTACCACGTCTGTGTGTGATAACGATAAACTGTGTGTTCTTTGTAAGCTTGTTCAGATAATTTGCATAGCGAGAAACATTCGAGTCATCAAGCGCCGCCTCAATCTCATCAAGCAGACAAAACGGTGATGGCTTAAGTGCCTGAATGGCAAACAAAAGCGCAATAGCGGTGAGCGCCTTTTCTCCACCGGACATCTGCATCATATTCTGAAGCTTCTTTCCGGGCGGCTGTGCGATGATTCTGATGCCGCACTCAAGTATATCCTCATCCTCCACAAGCTCCAGGGAACCATGTCCACCACCAAAAAGCTGCTTAAAGGACTTGTCAAACTCTCTCTGAATCTCGGCAAACTTCTCTGTAAACTGTTTTCTCATACCACTGTCAAGCTCATCTATGATGCCAACCAGCGTCTTTTCAGCCTCGATAAGGTCATCATGCTGTCCCTTCAAGAACTCATAACGTGTTGAAATCTCCCTGTATTCCTCAATAGCGTTGACATTTACATCGCCGAGGCGTCTGATTTCGTCCTTTATGCCTGCAATCAGCTTCTTTAATGAAGGCAGGTCATCATATACATCATTTCTAAGCTCTGAAGCCGCATGCGGAGTAAGCTCATACTCATCCCACATGTAGTTGGTCTGCGTCTCTGAAGCCTCCTTAAGCTTCTCTCTCTGGCTGTTCAGTCTGAAAAGTTCCTTATCCAGATCAGCCTGCTTCTTTGAAACTTCCTCCTGCTTTGCAAAAAAGCCTCTGTACTCCTCAGACATCTTTTCCTTTTTGGCAAGACTCTCCCTAAGCTCTTCGTCAAGCTTTGAATTGTTGTCCTTTGACGCCAGAATGGTCTGTGTAATTGCATCAATATCAGCCTGCTTCTTTTTAATATCATCCTTTGCAGTAGCTGCCCCTTCCACGAGACTTTCCATCTGCTCATCAAATTTTTCTATCTCTGAATTGATACGATTGATATTTTCTATAGCAAACTCAGCCGTCTTTGTAATATTTGCAAGCTCCAGTGAAATGGCAGCGGCCTTGTGTGAAGCCTCCTGCTCAAGTACACCCTGCTTTTCAAGAATCTCACTGTATGAGCTGTTTTCCTTCTCAAGCTGCTCCTCACGCTGCTTTGAGGCCTCAAGCTGTGCTGCGATATCCTTCTTGCCCTGATTTATCTCTTCGAGCTGTTTTTCAATCTCCGCATTTTCTGTGCGCAGATCCTCGTAAACATTCGCACTCTCCTTCTTTTGCTGGTCTGCCCTGTCAACAGAAATCTGTGCTGTATTCTGCTCAATATACTTTTCCTGAAGCAGTGTCTTTATGGCTGCTATATCCTCCTCGCCAAGTGCAATAGCAGTCGCAATATCATCCTTTCTGGCTCTAAGCTCTTTAAGCTTTGTCTTAGTCTGATCAACTCTCTTTTCAAGCTCCTCAATCTCACGATTTCTCGCAAGCAGATTGGATGAATTTTTAAACGCACCACCGGACATAGATCCTCCCGGTGCCAGATACTCGCCCTCGACAGTCACGATATGGAGTGAATAGTGATTCTTCTTTGCAAGCGCAATGGCATTGTCAATTGTGTCCACCACAATCACCCTGCCAAGCAGGTAAGCAACAACCTCATCAAACTTCGGATCACACTTCACCAGCTTATTTGCAATGCCAAGCACACCCTTTTCGCCGAGTGCCGCCTCATTTTTTGTATTTCTGTTTGCGCGCACACTAGTAAGAGGTAAAAACGTAGCCCGTCCAAAATGATTGGTCTTTAAAAAGCCTATCATCTTTTTGGCTGTGGCCTCATCCTCAGTGACAATATTCTGGATATTGCCGCTTAAGGCTGTCTCTATCGCTATCTCATAGCGCTTATCCACCTGGATAAGATCTGAAACCACGCCGAGAAGCCCCGGATTTTTAGCCTTCTGCTCCATAACACGCTTGATGCTGTTGCCATAGCCATCGTAACGCTCAGCAATATTTTTAAGTGACTCAAGCCTTGAAACAGACTTATGATACTCTGTGGAAGCCTCCTCCATCAGACGGGTATTCTCCTTAGACTTGTCTCTCCACTCCTTAGCCTTTGCCAAAAGAGCCGACTCCTTTTCCTTTAAACCGGCAATCTCTTCATTGACAGCCGAAAGCTTCTTATTAGCCTCATCCAATATATCATCAAGCCCTGCTTCCCTTGTCTTTCTATCTAAAAGACGCTTGGTAAGCTCCGCCTTTCTGATATTAATCTGCTCTATCATGGTAGCAAATCGCTGCTGCCTTGATTGGATACTGCCTCGCTCCTGAAGCAGGGCAATAAGCTCATTCTTACCCTTTTCCAGTCCATCATTGCAGCGGTTGACCTCTGCAAGCACAGCCTCATGCTCATTTACAGCAAGAAGCTCGTTCTGCTTCATCTGCTCTATCTCAGCTTCCAGTGTGGCCTTTTTTTCATCGTACTCTTTTCTGCTTTTAAGACGCTCAGCCTTTTCCTTTTCGATAGCTAAAAGACGCGACTGCAGATGCTCATCCGTCATTTCGGCCGTGTGAATCTGCTCCTTTAAAAGCTCTATCTGATTCTCAAGCTTCTGTCTGGTGGATGAAGTGCTTGTGATGCTCTCACGAAGAGACTCAATACGCTCATCCATCTGCTGCATATCGTTCCCCAGCCTCTCATACTCTGCCTTGATGCTCTCGTATGTGGCGTTGGTCTCCTTTAGCTCATCATCAGCAATAGCGTATTTCTCATCAGCCGCCTTAAGCTCAGACTCGATGCGTGCTGATTCAAGTAAAAACATGTTGACATCGTAGTTCTTCAGCTCTTCCCTCTTTTTGAGATATGTATGAGCCTTCTCAGACTGCCTCTGCAACGGGCCTACCTGCCTCTCAAGCTCTGTCAGGATATCATTGACACGAACAAGGTTCTCCCGCTCATTATCGAGCTTCTTTTGTGCTGTAAGCTTTCTCTTTTTAAACTTTACAATGCCGGCAGCCTCATCAAACAGCTCTCGCCTCTCCTCCGGCTTTCCGCTTAGAATCCTGTCAATCTGACCCTGTCCAATGATGGAATAGCCCTCTTTACCGATACCTGTATCGTAGAAAAGCTCCGAAACCTCCTTGAGCCTGCACGGATTGCCATTGATGAGATACTCGCTCTCTCCTGAACGGTAAACACGTCTGGCAACTGTAACCTCATTGAAATCAATCGCAAGCGAATGGTCTGAATTATCAAGAGTGATGGCAACATACGCATATCCAAGCGGCTTCCTGTTCTCTGTACCCGCAAAAATAACATCCTGCATGCTGGCACCTCGAAGCTGCTTTGCGCTCTGCTCACCAAGCACCCATCTGACCGCATCGGCGACATTACTCTTTCCACTGCCGTTTGGCCCGACAATACCTGTGATGCCGTTGTGGAACTCAAAAACAATTTTGTTGGCAAAGGACTTAAAGCCCTGTACTTCCAAGCTCTTTAAATACATTAAAAACTCCTATTCCCTGTTTCTGTATAAAAGAAGCGCCTGATATGCAGCCTGCTGCTCTGCCGCCTTCTTTGTGTGGCCCTCTCCCACGCTGACACGCTCACCATCCACAAGCACTGCAACAGTAAACTGCTTGTCATGGTCCGGACCGCTCTCCTCAATAAGCTCATAGGAAAGCTGCTCATGCCTGCCCTGTATGAGCTCCTGAAGGATAGTCTTGCTATCATAAAAGAGCTGCTTATTCTCAATATCTGTCATGATAAATCTAAGCACAAACTCCTTTGCATTAGTAAAACCACCATCTAAATAAATTGCTCCAATCACTGCCTCAAGTGCATCAGAAAGAATCGATTTTCTCTTTCTGCCACCTGTATGATCCTCGCCCCTGCCAAGACGCAGGTACTTTCCAAGTTCAAGTGGCTTTGTACAAAGTGCAAGAGTCGGCTCACAAACAATGCTTGCGCGCAGCTTGGTAAGCTCACCCTCAGGCTTTTGCGGATAATTGATAAACAAAAACTCACTTGAAACTATTTCCAAAACAGCATCGCCCAAAAACTCCAGACGTTCGTTATCAGAATGCTTTTTCATGTGCTTTTCATTGGCATACGAGCTGTGTGTCAGCGCCTGCTCAAGCAGATGTCGGTTCTTGAACGTATAGCCTATTTTGCTTTGAAATTCATTTAAATCTGCCATAATTTCTCCTCTATTTCCATATCTATCCATTTTACATGTTCCGTGAGTATAACGAAAAGCCCTCATAATAAAGGGCTTTTCATTAGTTAAACATACTACTGCTCGCTTACAGCTTTTTTAATCTGCTCAACAGCATCGCCTACAGTGACGATTTTCTCTGCTTCCTCATTAGGAATCTCGATATCGAACTCTTCCTCGATACCCATGATAATCTGGAATACATCCAGAGAGTCAGCGCCAAGATCATCAATGAAGGTTGACTCCATAGTAACCTCGTTCTCATCTACGTTAAGTACCTCGACAATAATGTCTCTAAGCTTCTCAAATTCCATTTTTAATACCTCTCATTTCTGTTTATAGTGACTAATCATACAGCAGTGCTGCTATCTAATCAGCCGGTTTATTAATAATATATTCTTTTATTTTATCATTAATCTCTTTTTCCTTAAATGTAACACATTGGAAAACAGAGTTAGTGATCTCCTTTGCCTTGGAGCTGCCGTGTGTCTTTACCACAAGACCGTTAAGACCTAAAAGCGGTGCTCCGCCATACTCGGTCGCATCAAACGACTTGAGCGTATTTTTAAGAGCCGGAAGTGCAAGTGCCGCGCCTATCTTGCTCTTTAATGTGCTCATGAGACCCTTCTTTATAACTCCGATAAGAGTGGAGCTAAGACCCTCGTAAAGCTTTAAAATAACATTGCCTGTGAAAGCCTCACAGACGATAACATCAGCATCTCCCTTTGGAATATCCCTTGCCTCAATACTTCCGACAAAATTGATATCCGTGCACTCACGTAAAAGCGGCATGGTCTCCTTTACCAGAGCATTGCCTTTCTCCTCCTCTGCACCGATATTGACCAGTGCAACCTTTGGATTCTTCACGCCGACAACGTGCTCCATATAGATAGAGCCCATCTTTGCAAACTGTACCAGATGCTCTGCTCTCGCATCCACATTGGCTCCACAATCTATGAGTAAAGACACTCCACGCTCAGTTGGAATAAGCGGTGCCAAAGGCGGTCTTTGTATCCCCTTTATCCTGCCTACTATGACCTGTCCTCCGACAAGCACAGCACCTGAGCTTCCCGCTGAAACAAATGCATCAGCCTCTTTATTTTTGACCATATTCATGCCGACAACTATTGAAGACTGCTTCTTTCGCCTGATTGCCACAACCGGCGGCTCTGCCATCTCAATAACCTCCGGTGCATCTACTATCTCTATCTGCCCATCCGGATATGTATACTGTGAAAGTTCTCTCTCAACAGACTCCTTCTGTCCCACAAGAAAAATCTTTATATCATCTCTTTTGTTAACTGCGTCTACCGCACCCTTAACTACCTCTGCAGGTGCATTGTCGCCACCCATTGCATCGAGTGCGACCCTTGTTGTACTTTGCATTGTGACCTCCCTGTGCCTACCAAACGGCAAACAACTACTTGATTAAATCAAATATACTATAATCATAGGTATAAATCAATAACCAATTCACTACTCTATATGGCTTCCATCATTCTCCCGGACTCATTGAAATAACCTTGCCACAGTTCCATAAATCAGCAGTGCGCTTTGCTGCATCAAGTCTGTCATCGTCTGACTTGAAATCAATATTCACAGAGTGGCATCCGCACTCAAGACATGTCACATAATATGAGCTGCCGCAGTCCTCCTCGAGAATCCCGGCACCGCCACAGAGCGGGCACTCATAGATTTCAACTAAATCGTCTATATTCATTATATTACTTCCTTCCTTCTTTCTATCATCATAATTACCGGATACTTAAATATCCACACAGTATAATAACATCCCTGCAAGCTATATACAAGCAAAAAGTACCTTCATTTTATTATGGGATAAATAAGGGATAAAATCAATCAAAAAAGGGATTGAACGATATCGTTCAATCCCTTAATTTTACTGGTTTTCTACTATTAGTCCTGAGGAATGATTTCTTTTTTGTTGTATGATCCGCAGTTCTTGCAAACTCTGTGTGGCATCATAAGCTCTCCACATTTGCTGCATTTTACTAAAGTAGGAGCAGACATTTTCCAGTTTGCTCTTCTCTTATCTCTTCTTCCTTTAGAAGATTTATTCTTTGGACAAATTGACATTTGTTTACACCTCCTTAAACTTGTTAAATATATCCTGGAACGCTGCCATTCTTGGATCCGGTACAAAACTATCGCAACTGCAGGTGCCTTTATTCAAGTTCATCCCGCAGACTTTACAAATACCTTTGCAATCGTCTTTGCACAGAACTCTCATTGGCCAGTTCACCAGAATTTCGGCGTAGACAAGTTTATCTACATCGAGTTCAAACCCAATCAGGTAGTCAGTTTCCTCCATCTCTTCATCGACTAATGCTCCGTCTGTGATTTTCAGAGTCTTGTCAATGTCAAAATGCATGTTTGTTGGAACTTCTTCCAAGCATCGGCTGCACGGTATCGCTACGTCTATATCCACTGTCGCGGTAATATGCACTGCTGCGTTCTCCACGTTTGAGATATGAAGTGATATCGGCTGCTTTTTCAGAATAGGATAATCTCCTAATCGCGACTCAAATGATGTGAGCGTAAGCTCTGTCTCAATTGTTGTCTCTTTATTGATAGATTTTACAATGGTTGATATATCAATCATAGTTCTCTCCTATTCACACCTAACCAATTATACATATTGGAATGGTGTTTGTCAACAAAATTTTATAATTTATCCACAACTTTTTGCTTTTTATTAACCGACAAGCTTTACTGTCTCACGGCAGATTGCAAGCTCCTCGTTTGTAGGGATGACACATACCTTTACGCTTGAGTCTGCTGTTGAGATAAGTGCCTCCACGCCGCGTGTCTTGTCGTTTGTTACACGGTCAATCTTTATGCCGAGGTAACCTAAATATGCCATGATCTTTTCTCTTACGAAGCTTGTGTTCTCACCGATTCCTGCTGTGAATGCGATAGCATCAACTCCGTTCATTGCTGCTGCATATGCTCCGATGTATTTTGCTACTCTGTAGCTGAATACCTCTACTGCTGCGATGGCACGCTTGTTGCCCTCATTGTAGGCTGCCTCAAGGTCTCTGAAGTCGCTTGATACGCCTGACATACCGGCTACTCCCGACTTCTTGTTGAGCACATTCATCACACCATCGATATCAAGGTTTTCTTTCTTTGCGATGAACTCCATGATTGATGGGTCGATATCACCTGAACGTGTTCCCATAACGAGTCCCTCAAGTGGTGTAAGTCCCATTGATGTATCTACGCATTTACCGTTTAATACTGCGCTGACTGAAGCTCCGTTTCCAAGGTGTGCTACGATAATCTTTGAGTTGTTTAAGTCCATTCCAAGATAGCTTGCTGCCTCTTTTGATACGAAGCTGTGGCTTGTGCCGTGGAAGCCGTATCTTCTTACCTTGTACTTCTCATAGTACTCATATGGAAGGCCGTAGAGATATGCTTTCTCAGGCATTGTCTGATGGAAGGCTGTATCAAATACTCCTACCATTGGTACATTTGGCATAAGTGCCTGGCATGCTCTGATTCCGATAATATTTGCAGGGTTGTGAAGAGGTGCAAGGTCGTTGCACTCCTCTACCTGTGCGATTACTTCCTCTGTGATGACTACTGAGTCTGAGAATTTTTCTCCGCCGTGCACTACACGATGTCCTACTGCATCGATCTCTGCAAGTGATTTTACTGCGCCTGTCTTTGGATTTACAAGTGCATCGAGTACCATCTGGATGGCCTCTTTATGTGTTGGCATAGGTGCCTCTGTGATTTCCTTATCAAGCCCCTCTTTCTGATATACGAGTCTGCCATCGATTCCGATTCTCTCGCAGAGTCCTTTTGCAAGTACCTCCTCTGAA
The DNA here is from genome assembly GCA_900317585.1 of uncultured Lachnospiraceae bacterium. Classification (GTDB taxonomy): domain Bacteria; phylum Bacillota; class Clostridia; order Lachnospirales; family Lachnospiraceae; genus Roseburia. Next base: position 48,882 of record ONHG01000001.1, read on the forward strand.
TCTGAATTGATGAGCTGGTACTTCAGTGATGAACTACCGCAATTAATTACTAATACATTCATTGTTTTGTCTCCTTTGGTTTAAAATTACAATACTATTGTTAGTATAAACTTATTTTTCAAATGCGACAAGGGTGTTTTTGTGGTATTATGGGTTTGAACTCTAAAAAATACATTATCGATTAAAGGAGCAGCAAAACATGAAGGTTGCAGGTGTGATTACCGAATACAATCCATTCCACAATGGGCACAAATATCAGCTAGAGCAGATTAAAAGGCAGACATCTGCTGATTATATCATCGTAGTAATGAGCGGTGATTTCGTGCAAAGAGGTGAGCCTGCCATCATTGACAAATACAAGCGCACACGTATGGCGCTTTTGAGCGGTGCCGACCTGGTGCTTGAGCTTCCATCGGTCTTTGCCACTGCTTCTGCCGAGTTTTTTGCCGGTGGCGGAGTCAGTGTACTCAAAAGCACAGGTGTGGTGGACATGCTTTGCTATGGTGTGGAGTCTGTGGACCATGAACTAACAAAGCTTGTGGCTGGCGTGCTTAAGAATCCGCCTGCTGAGTATTCCGCCTCTCTTGCCCGGCTGATTCAGGGTGGGATGAGCTTTCCTGTGGCCAGGAGCAGAGCTCTATGTGAATATTTTCAAGATAACTATGATAGTTCTTTTGAGAAATTAGATACTTTCATAGCTTCACCAAATAATATTCTGGCCATTGAGTATGAGAAGGCTTTGATGGACTGTGATATTACAGGATTTCCTATTCAGCGCATCGGTGAAGGATATCACAGCACTGATTCAACATGTGAGTTTTCTTCTGCTACAGCTGTGCGCGGGGTGATTTCGACCTTAATTGATATAGACAAACACAACACTATTACTAATATGCAGCTTGATAATTCATGGATTTCCGCAAAGTTCAGTCAGCTAATGCCATCAGACTGCGCCGATATTCTTGTCAATTGTATTTTAGGCGGTCATATTGTGTTTCCGGATGATATTTCTGAAATGCTTTACTATCGCCTGCTGACCGGGAAGGATAAAGGCTTTGCGCAGTATGCAGACTGCACAAAGGAGCTTTCTGCAAAGATAGTTAAAAATATTTATAAATATGAAAGTTTTACGCAGTTTTGTAACTTACTGAAGAGTAAAAATCTGACTTATACGCGTATTTCGAGGGTTCTCATGCATATTTTACTTGGTATTGAGAATGATGATTTTAATATATGTATAGATAATCCTTATCTGCGTATACTCGGTTTCAAAAAATCATCAGGAGAGCTTATGCATCTCCTCAAAAAAAGAGCATCAGTGCCTATTATTACAAAAGTCGCTGATGCCCCGTACGAGCTTATTTCCAAGGATATTTTTGCTGCTGATTTGTATGGCAGGCTGTGTCATTCACAGCAAAATGAGTTTACACATGGGGTTGTAATTATTTAATCTACAACTCCATTATAATTTCTCGCGCCAGACGTTCCTCTATAGGCTTTGCATACACTCCCGGTGCAAACTCAACAGTGGCTCCTATGCCCTTTTGGAGCACGAAACGCAGCTTGCCGTCTCTCACCTTTTTGTCGGTGTAGAGCTTTTTAACAAGTGCCTCCCTGTCTATATAGTCAGGTATACGTGTCGGAAGACCGGCTCTCTCATAGAGCTTTATCACGCGTTCTGCCTGCTCCTCTGACATATAGCCAAGGCGTGCTGACATGAGTGCCTGTGCTGCCATTCCGATTGACAGTGCTTCTCCGTGCAGCAGCCTGTAGTCGCTGACTGTCTCAATGGCTCGACCTACTGTGTGGCCCAGATTTAAGGTTTCGCGAAGACCGGCTTCTCTCTCATCCTTCATGACCACATTGTACTTGATACGACAGTTGTTTTCCGCGATGTACTCACATGCAAATTTCTTGAATGAATAAATATCATCCAGATTTTCCTCGATAAATTCAAACATATCCTCACTGCCTAAGCATGCGTGCTTTATGGTCTCTGCCATACCGCTTGCCATCTGACGCTGTGGCAATGTTTTCCAGGCAGCTATATCTATATATACCTTTTTCGGCTGATTGAACAGTCCTATGGTGTTGGTAGCAAGAGGTGTGTCGATGGCTGTCTTGCCACCTACCGAAGCATCTGCTGCCGCAAGAAGTGTGGTTGCATAGTTGATAAACGGCACTCCTCTGCCATAAGTTCCTGCAATAAAGCCTGATAGGTCAGTCACCACACCTCCTCCGACTGCTATGATGCAGCAATCTCTTCTATAGCCCTTTGCAAGCATGGCATCCTCTATCTTTGCCTTTGTCTCACGCGACTTGCTCTTTTCACCCGCCGTAAAAACGAACAAATCTACCGAATATCCTGCCTGTTTTATTTTCTCACAGATAGGAAGTGCATATGGATCACGCACATTTGTATCCGTAATCACTGAAAATTTTTTTATTTTACCTACGAGACTGTTTTCCAAATCTGATATAAGGGAATCCGCAAGGTTGTAGCCTATCTCAATATCATATGTGTCATCTACTACTTTTTTGAGTTCTACATTGAATATGCTCATTTCTTTCTCCTGTTATGTTGTATTTTGTTGCTTTCCTGCGGGAAACTGCTACAGTATACCCACAGCCTGCTTTGCAAGCTTATCTGCCTCTTCGTTGCCCTCTACTCCTGAGTGTCCCTTTACCTTTACAAAGGTAAGCTTTATTTTATTCTTAACCGACATGATGTATTCGTGATAAGCTATGGTGCCTGCCTTGTTTCGCTTCCAGGCTCCTGTGGCCCACATCTCTATGCCCATATAGTCATAGTATATGACAAGCTCCTTTATGCCAAGCTCTATAGCCTTTTTTACGGCAGCCTCAGCGCCCTTTATCTCTCCGGCTACGTTGCGCATTGTGGCCATCTCAGCATCGTCATCCGCTCCCTGCAGCACGTATTTTTCATTGCCGTTCACAAGAAAACCTCCATAGCCATAGGTGTGTGTAACCTTGTTAAAGGAGCCGTCGACAAACGCATACGTGCTATTTTCGCCGGATGATTTCATTCCCGTAATGGTTTTCTCTCCGGCAATAATTTTCTCTCCGTTAATAAATATTTCTGCCTCTTCTATCGTCTTAAAGCTTTTATACACTGCTCCCTGATATCCGTCAACCATTGCTTTGCAATCATTCCAGTTGAAATATATCCCGGGAACCTTTCCCTTTTTTACCGCATAGTATTTTGATGCCATGCTTAATTTCTCCTTTATTTCTCCTTTATTTCTCCTTTAATTCTTCTTCCTTTGCCTGTTCCTTAAGCTCTTTCAATTTGTAAAGCTTCTTGAAATACAAATAGACCATTGTATCCCTGCCGGCATCGACTATCCTGCAACCATACAGCTTTTTTTCCGCAGTGTCATCAATCCGGACTTTTCTGACCTTCAGTTGAAGAGTAAAATCGTGGTCTCCAACGCTATCACTGAATTCCACCACCACAAGCCTGCCGTCTATTTCAATCTCACTGTCACAATAAAATGAGATTCCAACCTGGCTCACATCATGAACAACGCCTGTATAATATCCATCCTCGCCATATATGCTCAGATTACAGCTCTGCTCTATTAATATTCTGTCCTTTGAACGGCGCTCATCCTCGCGTGCTGTCTCCTTGTAGGTGCTGGTTTGAATCAGGTAATATGTTTCATTTCCCCTTTTCGTCACCTTAAGACTCACATCGGGCCAGAAATATCTTCTCCCATGGTGATTATTAACATAAACATTTATGACAATTCCCTTGAATGCACCTGTTCCAAAATCAACCACATGACCACCATATTCATATGCCTTTACGTACACTCCGCCACTTTCAATTTCTTCAACTGCAGAATCAAGGTCGTATTCCAGTCCGCCCCAGTTGGCCTGCAGCACAAGCTTTTCCCCTTTTTCCAGATCCTGTAATAGCATAATTATACACCTCTGAATTATATTATTATTTATGGGTTCTGAATAGCTACCTGTTTTTATAACACTCTCGACAAAAATTCCTGTAATCTCTCACTCTTTGGCGCGCCAAATACTTCCTCAGGTGTACCCTCCTCAGCTATGGTGCCCTCATTGATGAACATCACTCTGTTTGCCACCTCTCTGGCAAAGCCCATCTCATGTGTCACGACTACCATTGTCATGCCTGCCTCTGCAAGCTCCTTCATTACTGAAAGCACCTCACCTACCATCTCAGGGTCAAGTGCCGATGTAGGCTCATCAAACAGTATGATGTCAGGATTCATAGCAAGTGAACGGATAATTGCAACTCTCTGCTTCTGTCCTCCAGAAAGCTGTGCCGGATATGCATCTGCCTTATCAAGGAGACCTATTCTGGTGAGAAGCTCATCTGCCTTCTTTGATGCCTCATCCTTCGTCATCACACCGAGCTTCACCGGTGCAAGCATTATATTTGCTTTTATTGTCATGTTTGCAAACAGATTGAACTGCTGGAAAACCATGCCTATTTTTTGTCTGGTCACATTGATATCTGTCGACTTGTCTGTCAGGTCTGTTCCTTCAAAAAGGATTTGTCCTGATGTAGGTGTCTCGAGCAGATTGAGGGAGCGTAAAAATGTAGATTTTCCACAGCCTGACGGTCCGATGATGGCAATTACATCACCTCTGTTTACCTCTGTGCTTATACCCTTTATTACCTCCTGCTCTCCAAAACTCTTGTGCAGGTCTTTTATCTCTAGTATCACGTTATTATCTTTCATTGCTTCTCAGTCTCCTCTCAAGTTTGCTTACTCCGTGGCTTAAAAGCATCACTATAACCAGATAAATAAGGGCTACAGCAATAAGCGGTATAAATGCCTCGTATGTGTTGCTTCGTATGATATCTCCACCCTTTGTCAGATCCATCATACCAATATAACCACTGATTGATGTCTCCTTGAGGAGGCTGATAAACTCGTTAAGCAGCGCCGGAAGTATATTTTTGACAGCCTGTGGTATGATAACAAGCTTCATGGTCTGGCTGTAGTTGAGTCCTAAGCTTCGTCCTGCCTCAAACTGTCCTATATCTACAGACATGATTCCCGAACGCACAATCTCTGCCACATATGCAGCCGAGTTGAGGCCGAAAGCAATGACTGCTACAAGTATCTTGTTGGTCACAGATGCAAGCACTACATAGTATATGATAAGAAGCTGTATCATGACAGGTGTTCCCCTGATGATGGTCAGGTATACCTTGCAAATTCCGTTCAATATGGCAAGACCGCCGTTTCTGTCATGGCTGGTTCTGACTATCGCAATTAAAAATCCAAGCACAATACCAAGCATTACGGCAAATACTGTGATAACTATTGTATTGCCAAGACCCTTTACGATATACATGTAACGATTGTCCTTGACAAAGTTATCATAGAGCTTTTCCTTTATACCGATTGAAGAACCCAACTGGCTGTCTTTTACGATAATCTCCTGCTTTGTGGTGATATATGTATCGGTAAAATCAACATTTTTCTTTCTGTCCTCTGTCACTGTAAAGCCTGATGCCCCGACATCCACCTTGCCTGATGATACAGCGGCAATGATTGCGTCAAACTGCATATCCTCTACCTGCATATCCATGCCAAGCTCATCGGCTATGGCCTGCATAATATCCATATCAATTCCTGTGACCTTGTTGTCCTCATAGTACTCATATGGCGGGAACTCTGCATTGGTTCCTACCTTAAGGGTACCGTTTGACCTGTCAATGTCTTTCTTCACGTAGGGAGTCTTTCCCACCTGATCCACAGAGCCGATATAGTTGTCGATGATGCTCTGAACTGTTCCATCCTGCTGCAGCTTTTCAAGCGCAGTATTTACCTTGTCGCGAAGCTCTGTATTACCCTTTTTCAGGCAGAATGCATAGTCCTCGTTGGTAAACTCCTCGTCCAGTATCTTAAGTCCCTTGTTTTCTTTTACAAAGGCAAGTGCCGGCTGCTCATCAATAACTACGCAGTCAATCTTGCCGACCTTTAATGCCTGGACTGCATCGGCACCCTTGTTGTATCTCTCTACCTTGGTGCCTGAACCGTCGTTCTCATAATCAGATACATAGATATCTCCTGTGGTACCGAGCTGGACACCTATTTTCGCACCCTCCAGATCGTCCACACAAGCGACCTTTTTGCTGTCGCTTTTGCCGCATGCGCATAAGCTAACAATGAATGTAGCCATTAATGCTGCCATAAGCAAAATCATAATCGGTTTTTTCTTAATGGATTTCATATTATTCCTCATTTCTGTATAAATATTTATTCAAGATTATATCATATTAGTTTATAAAAAAAAAGAGCCTGATTTTCTCAGACTCTTTTATACCAAATATTTATGCATCATGCTCCATGTTGCTTAACTTCTTCGCCTGGTCGGCTGCGATACAGGCATCAATTATCTCCTGGATATCTCCGTTAAGAATCTTGTCAAGCTTATAGAGCGTCAGATTGATTCTGTGATCTGTCACACGTCCCTGAGGGAAGTTGTAGGTACGAATCTTCTCAGCACGGTCTCCTGTACCGATCTGGCTTCGTCTCTCCTCTGCCTCTGCATCCTGCTTCTTCTGAAGCTCCATGTCATAGAGCTTTGTACGAAGAAGTGCAAAAGCCTTTTCCTTGTTTTGTATCTGTGACTTCTCAGTCTGGCTGTAGATGACAATACCTGTTGGATAATGTGTCAGTCGGACTGCTGAATCTGTTGTGTTGACACACTGTCCACCGTTTCCGGAAGCACGCATTACGTCGATTCGGATATCCTTGTCATCAATCTTGACATCCACGTCCTCTGCCTCAGGCATCACTGCAACTGAGCATGTGGATGTCTGGATACGTCCCTGCGACTCTGTCTCAGGCACTCGCTGCACACGGTGTACTCCCGACTCATACTTTAGAATAGAGTATGCACCTGAGCCCTTTACCATGAACTCGACAGACTTCATGCCGCCGATTCCTGTCTCATCGGCATCAAGTGTCTCCACCTTCCAGCCTCTGTTCTCTGCGTAGTGCACATACATACGGTAGATTTCCGCTGCAAAAAGTGCTGCTTCCTCTCCGCCTGCACCGGCACGGATTTCTACGATGACGTTCTTGTCATCGTTAGGGTCCTTTGGCAGAAGAAGTATTTTAAGCTCCTTCTCAAGCTCCTCCACCTGCTCCTTTGAATCCTTAAGCTCTTCCTTTGCGAGCTCTCTCATCTCTTCATCTGATTCCTCATCCAAAATAGCCAGTGAATCCTCGATATTCTGCTTGCACTCTTTATATTTCTTATATGTCTCAACTATAGGAGCAAGGTCACTCTGCTCCTTCATAAGCTTTTTAAATCTGTTTGCATCATTTGCCACATCCGGCTCGCTGAGCAGATTCATCAGCTCTTCATAATGGTGTATAAGATCTTCTAACTTATCAAACATGTTTTTCCTCCTTGCTGTCAAACACTCCCGATACTACCCTGTCATTTCCCGCCAGGTCCTTTATCACTTGTACATCGCTGAATCCCGCAAACTGCATCATCTGCGACACCTGTCTGCCCTGGTCACAGCCTATCTCAAAAAGCAGCCTGCCCTGTGGCTTTAGATTTGCCCTGCAATCCTTTATGATACGCCTGTAAAATAAAAGTCCATCCTCAGAGCCGTCAAGAGCCTCATGCGGCTCAAATACCGACACCTCCGGCATCAGATGCGGTATCTCATCACTTCTTATATATGGTGGATTAGATACTATCACATCATACATCTCATCAACATGCTCAAACAGATCGCTTCTCTCAAAATCAACAAACACGCCGTTAAGCCTTGCGTTTTCCTTTGCCACATTGAGCGCCTGCTTTGAGATATCACAGGCTGCACCGTCCACATTTGTCGTGTTCTTTAAGATGCTTATAATTATGCAGCCGCTTCCTGTACACATATCAAGCACTCTCATACCCGGCTCTATCACCTTGAGTGCCTCCTCTACAAGAGTCTCTGTATCCTGACGCGGTATGAGCACATTGCTGTTCACACGGAATTTGAGTCCCATAAACTCCTGCTCTCCGACTATGTACTGGAGCGGAATACGCTCAGCGCGCTTACTCAGCAATGCTTGATATTCCCTTATCTGCTCCTGCGACATTTCCTCATCCATATGCACATAGTAATATGTGTGATCTATCCTGCATGCCATGGCTAAAAGCAGCCATGCATCGTTTTTTGCATCAACTATCTTTGCTTTTTGTAATATGCTTTCCCCAAGTAAAATTGCTTCTCTATATGTCATATATACCTTCTATCCGGCGGTCAATGTGCACACACATTGTTTTCTTCCTGCCATTTCTTCCAATCAAACACTGCCTCAACTGATGCGATGCCCACCTCAATCATTTCATCATCCGGCTCCTTTGTGGTTATTCGCTGCATTAAAAGTCCCGGGACACTGAGCAGGTTGACAACCGGGTTGTCATATCTGCCCGCAAACCTGATAAACTCATAAGATACACCTGCTATTACCGGAATAAGCACAAGTCTCAGTAAAAGCTGCAGCGGTTTTGAATCCACACGTATAAACATGAAAAACAGTATGCTTATGAGCATTACTATAAGCAGAAAGCTTGTACCGCAGCGCTTGTGATGCTTTGAGCTTTTTCTCACGTTTTCCACGGTAAGCGGTAGTCCGTGCTCTATGCAGTTGATGCATTTATGCTCAGAGCCGTGATACATAAATGTACGCTTAATATCAGGGGTCAGCGATATAATTGCTATATACCCCAGAAATATTGCCAGTCTGATAACACCCTCTATGAACGCTATGAGCATCTGTGAGCTTATCATCTTTTTAAAAAGTCCTGAAAGGAAATACGGCAGTGCAAAAAACAGTGCGAGCGCTATAACAATTGACAGTACCACTGTACCGCCAAGCATGGCATTCTCCTGTTTCTTTTCTTTGGCAGCTTTTTTAGCCTTTTGCTCCTCTGTAAGAGCCTCTTCTTTGTCCTTTTTATTTGAAGCAGATGCGCTTTCATCGTCCTCGAAAAAAGACGCTGAATACATCAGTGTGCTCATGCCCAGATAAAGCGAATCGACAAAGCTCACCACACCTCTTAAAATAGGAATCTTTCTAACTGCATCAAGTGCCTTTGAATTCTTACGCTTTGAAACCTTGACATCTATTTCATGGTCGGGCTTCCTCACGGCTACGGCGTATGTGTCCTTGTTCTGCATCATTACGCCCTCCATGACAGCCTGACCGCCAATACCTGAATACTTCATAAAACCTCTCTATATTCCAAAAAAGGTTGAGGTATATTGCAACCTCAACCTTTCAAGTAACTATATGATTCTATTTCATACCATATTTCTTATTGAACTGCTCAATACGTCCACGAGCCTGGTTAGCTTTCTGCTGACCTGTGTAGAATGGATGGCACTTTGAGCAAATCTCCACATGGATCTCCGGCTTTGTAGATCCTGTAACGAATGTGTTACCACAGTTGCATGTAACAGTTGCCTGATAATAATCTGGATGGATTCCTTCTCTCATGATTTTCACCTCTTTTATATTCTTATCGTATTTCTATAGCTTCACTCTTTATACCCGTATGCCCGATCCGCATATGATACTTGCTGCAAGAGCGACACGTTGCGTCCGTTTACATCCCGATAAACAGCTTAGTTATTGTAGCACATGAATCTGTCAATTGCAAGACATTTTTATAAAATTCTGTTTTTCTTTACCAGATTGACAAATTCCTTGTTGCTCTTTGTGTGTGCGAACATGTTGAGTACGTTCTCAACAGCCTCATCAGAACGCATGCTGTTGAATGCCTTACGCATATTGTCCACTGCTGCCTGCTCATCCTCATCAAGAAGCAGATCCTCACGTCTTGTTCCTGATTTTACTATATCTATGGCTGGGAAGATTCTCTTCTCAGAAAGCTTTCTGTCGAGCACAAGCTCCATGTTTCCTGTTCCCTTGAACTCCTCAAATACTACATCATCCATCTTGCTTCCAGTATCAACAAGAGCTGTTGCAAGTATCGTCAGACTGCCGCCGTTTCTCATATTACGTGCTGCTCCGAAAAATCTCTTTGGCATATGAAGCGCTACAGGATCAAGTCCTCCTGAAAGTGTACGACCTGATGGTGGAACTGTCACATTGTAAGCTCTTGCAAGCCTTGTTATGCTGTCAAGGAGTATCATGACATCATTACCATGCTCTACAAGGCGCTTTGCTCTCTCTATTACCATCTCTGACACTCTCTTGTGATGCTCAGGAAGTTCATCAAATGTAGAGTAGATTACCTCGACATTGTCCCCCTCTATAGCCTCCTTGATATCTGTAACCTCCTCCGGTCTCTCATCAATAAGGAGAATAATAAGATGCATCTCAGGATTGTTTACAGTGACAGACTTTGCAACCTCTTTAAGTAATGTGGTCTTTCCGGCCTTAGGCTGTGAAACGATCATGCCTCGCTGTCCCTTTCCTATTGGAGAGATGAGATCTACAACCCTCATCGCAACACTTGCTCCGGGTCTCTCAAGACGCAGTCTCTCATTCGGGAATATAGGCACAAGATCCTCAAAGCTTGTACGCTTCTGTGCTACATCCGGTGTATATCCGTTGACAGTGGTCAGGTATAAAAGAGCCTGGAATTTCTCACGCTCAGACTTCACCTTCATATTACCCTTTACGATATCACCTGTCTTTAAATTGAAGCGACGTATCTGCGCAGGTGCCACATAGATATCATGATCTCCCGGCATATAATTATCACAGCGGATAAATCCAAAGCCCTCCGGCATTACCTCAAGTATGCCTTCTGCCTCTTCTCCACTGTCGAGTGCTGCATAATCATCTTTAAAAGAGTTGGCGCGCTCCTCGGCTGTACCGTTTTTCTCAGCCTCCTCAGCTTCTTTTGCATCCTCCTCGAGCATTCTTTCAATAATCTGTCCCTTTTTCAGTGATGAAACGCCCTTAATTCCTCTTGCCTTCGCCAGATCCTTAAGCACAAATGCCGACAAACTTTCATATTTTTCTCTCATCTGTTCCATTTCGTCTTCTCCTTAAATTTGATAACAGTATTTATTCAATTCGTCTAAACAATATTATTTAACAAATATATCTGTGTAACTATTGGGAAATAACGCCTGAATTGACTTTTGAATCATTAATTACTGATTATACATCATTTCTTTAAAAATATAAAGCGATTTCTTATTTTTTATCATATTTTTTTATATAATCGGTTATCTGCATAGTTACTTGATTTAAATCACCTGCAATGTTATGATTATTCAAAAGAATTTTTAGAGGGAGAATTACCATGGATAATAAAGAAAAAGCACTGAAATGCCACGAAGAGTGGAACGGAAAACTTGAAACTATAGCCAAATCAAAGGTTAATTCAAGGGAGGACCTTGCAATTGCATACACCCCGGGTGTTGCTGAGCCATGTAAGGTCATAGCCGAGGATAAGGAGGCTGCATACAAATACACCTGGAAGGCAAATACAGTTGCCGTAGTATCAGACGGAAGTGCTGTGCTCGGTCTTGGAAATATCGGACCTTACGCTGCCATGCCTGTCATGGAGGGCAAATGCGTTCTTTTCAAGGAGTTTGGCAACGTAAATGCCGTTCCTATCTGTCTCGACACTCAGGACACTGAGGAGATTATTGCTGCAGTCAAAAATATCGCACCGGGCTTTGGCGGAATAAACTTAGAGGACATCTCTGCTCCTCGCTGCTTTGAGATTGAGGAAAGACTTAAAGAGATGCTCGATATCCCTGTATTCCACGATGACCAGCATGGAACTGCAATCGTCGTGCTCGCAGGTATCATCAACTCTCTGCGCCTGACCGGCAAAAAGAAAGAGGACTGCAAGGTTGTTGTAAACGGTGCAGGCTCAGCAGGTGTTGCCATCACTAAGCTTCTTCTGACATACGGCTTTACACATGTGACCATGTGTGACCGTTTAGGTATCATAGGAAAGGACTATCCAAACCTCAACTGGATGCAGCAGAAAATGACAGAGGTTACAAACCTTGAAAATGCACAAGGTACTCTTGCAGACGCTTTAAAGGGTTCTGACATATTTGTTGGTGTTTCTGCTCCAAATATCGTCACAGCAGAGATGGTTGCTTCTATGAATAAGGATGCTATCCTTTTTGCCATGGCAAATCCTGTTCCTGAGATTATGCCTGATGTGGCAAAGGCTGCAGGTGCCAGAGTGGTCGGCACCGGAAGAAGTGATTTCCCTAACCAGATAAACAACGTGGTTGCTTTCCCAGGAATCTTCAAGGGTGCACTTGAGGGACGCGCTACACAGATTACTGAGGAAATGAAGCTTGCTGCCGCAGAGGCACTGGCCGGTCTTGTTTCGGACGAAGAATTAAATGATGATTTTATTATGCCTGAGGCATTTGACCCGCGCGTTGCCGCTGTTGTCAGCGAAGCTGTAAAGACACATATTTAATATGAGATACTATTCACTCAACAGATACTGCCGCGATACATTCGGCGAAAAGCTCTACAAACTCTCTTTAGATGGAGGTATGACCTGCCCAAACCGGGATGGCTCACTTTCTTCACGGGGTTGCCTGTACTGCAGCGCCGGTGGATCCGGTGATTTTGCGGCAGACCGCAGCCTTTCAATAAAGGAGCAGCTTTCTGCCGCTAAGGAAAAAATAGCCACAAAGAGCAACTGTGAGCATTATATCGCATATTTTCAGGCTTTTACCAACACATATGCGCCGATAGATTACTTGCGGCGCATATTTTATGAGGCTATAGAAGATCCATCTGTCGCTGTGCTGTCCATCGGCACAAGAACTGACTGTTTTTCTGCTGAAATTTATGATCTGCTCTCAGAATTAAACAGCATAAAGCCTGTCTGGATAGAGCTGGGTCTTCAGACCATCCACCGGTCTACTCTTGATGCCATGAATACCCATACATGCGTTGAGGATTTCATAGCCGTGACGGATGAGCTTAGACGCCGGGGAATAAAGGTCATTGCACATCTCATACTGGGGCTTCCTCATGAGACACGCGGCATGATGCTTGAATCCGTTGATTTTGTTGCCAAAAGCGGTATTTTCGGAGTTAAGCTCCAGCTGTTGCATGTACTAAAGGGCACACCACTGGCTGATATGTATATTAAACAGCCATTTAAGCTTTTTACGCTGGATGATTACTGTGATTTTGTGGTAGACTGTATAGAAAGACTTCCAAAGGATATGGTTATACACCGTATGACCGGTGACGGACCACGTTCTTTACTTGTTGCACCTCTTTGGAGTACTGATAAAAAACGGGTTCTAAACACAATCAATAAAAGATTTGAAGTGCGAGACACATATCAGGGACGATTAAACTTGTTTTAAAGGAGAAAATCATGGCTGAGCCATTTACCATATATAAGCTGACAATTTTATACATGCTCGACAAAGCGGGCTTTCCGCTGTCAAACACACAGATTTCCAATTTCTTTTTGGAAAAAGAATACACCGACTACTTCCGTGTACAGGAGGTCATCGGTGATTTAGTAAATGCTGATTTAATTAATTTTGAGTCTACTCATTCCAATACACAGTACACTCTGACTGCTGCCGGAAAAGAGACGCTCGGTTTCTTCAAGGACAAGATTACAGACGGTATCGAGTCTGATGTAAAGAGCTTCTTTACCGACAACAAGCTCGAGTTCAGGCAGGAAAATTCCATTCTTGCAGACTATTACAGGACAACCGACCACAAGTATGCTGTACGCTGTCAGGTGCGCTCGGAGAGCACCACTATCATCGATCTGACTCTCTCAGTCAGCACAAAGGAGCAGGCTGAGGCCATATGCAGCAACTGGAAGAATCAGAACGAGGATGTGTACGCATACCTCATGGATATGCTGCTTCGATAAATTACTTTCTGTTTTTTCTTACAGAGTAGCCGAAGCTGCCCAGCTTATCTCCAAAGCCGAAATACTCTCCGTGTGAGTACATCACAAGACCGGTATCATTGATATGAAACTTTCCTGTCTCGTCCATGTATTTATCATCCACCGTCACGCCGACGACGTCTGCTATAAACATTGTATGGCTGCCAAGCTCCTCACACTTTCTTACCCTGCACTCAATATTTACCGGACTTTCTGATATTCCTACTGCTGACACATGCTGCATCGCAAGCGGTGTCAGATGCAGTTCTTTAAATTTGTCCACATCCCTGCCGCTCTTCACTCCGCAATAGTCGCAGGCTCTAAGCAGCTCATCTGTGGTCAGATTCACCACAAACTCTCCGGTTTCTTTAATCATGTTATAAGAAAAGCGCTCCGGCCTTACAGATATTGAAAGCATAGGCGGATTAGTGCACACCGTTCCCGCCCATGCCACTGTTATTATATTGTTATTTCCGGCCTTGTCAGTTACACTCACCATCACAGCCGGCACCGGGTTTAGCATATTGCCCGGCTTCCAGTTTTGTTTTCCCATATGTTAATTTATCCTTTAATTTTTCTTTAATATACTTCTGTATTCACTAATTTTCCTTTAGTTTTTCCAAGTATTCTTTAAGCCTTGCCCGGTTTGCATCCTCAAGCTCCGTGAGTGGCAGACGAAGTCCTCCCACATCATATCCCAAAAGCTTCATAGCTGCCTTTACAGGAATCGGATTCACCTCACAAAACAGCGCCTCTATTAAATCCAGGTATTTAAGCTGGATATCAAGTGCTGATTTAATATTTCCATTCAGATATTCCATCACCATGTCATGCACTGCAGTCGGCATTACATTAGACAGCACTGATATCACACCGATTCCACCGAGTGAGAGTATTGGAATGACCTGGTCATCGTTTCCCGAATAAATATCGAGGTCATCTCCTGCCAGTTTCTTTAGCTTTGCAACCTGCGATATATTGCCACTTGCTTCCTTGATTCCTACTATATTTTCAAAATCCCTGCCAAGCCTTGCCGCAGTCTGTGGAAGTATATTGCAGCCTGTGCGCGATGGTACGTTGTACATAATGATTGGAAGCCCAACCGCCCCTGCTATCGCTGCATAGTGCGCATAAAGACCATTCTGTGTAGCTTTATTGTAGTAAGGTGTGACAACAAGCAGACCGTCTACACCAAGCTTTTCAGCCTTCTGTGAAAAATCTATCACATTTTGTGTGCAGTTGGCACCTGTTCCCGCTATTACAGGAATCTGCCCGGCTGTCTCGTCTACCACACATTTTATTACCGAAAGCTTTTCTTCCTCTGTCATTGTAGCAGGCTCACCAGTCGTGCCACACACGATAATTGCATCAGTGCCACCGTCTATCTGTCTTTTCACCAGCATCCTAAGCATTTCATAGTTTACACTGTTATCCTCATTGAAAGGAGTAATTAGCGCTACTCCGGCGCCCTTAAACAGAGACATATATACCTCCCAAATACACTATTTTACTGAACTATTTTATACTAAACTATTTAACCTATACTAAAATATTAAAGTCTGATGTCAGGGTTCTCCTTTATTATATCAGCAATTAATTCTCTCTCATCCATGTGATGCTTCACACCCTTTATCTCCTGATAATCCTCATGACCCTTTCCTGCAAGCACTATGATATCACCATCCTTGGCATTCTCCATGCAGTATCTGATAGCCTCCTTACGGTCAGGAATTGTCACATACTCTCCATCTGCCTTGTGTACCCCCTGTAAAATATCATTGATGATATCCATAGGCTCCTCATCTCTTGGATTATCGGATGTGACAACAGTAAGGTCTGCAAGTCTCGATGACACCTCTCCCATCTCATAACGGCGTGACTTTGCCCTGTTTCCGCCACATCCAAACAGGCATACAAGTCTGCCCGGCTCATACTCCTTAAGAGTTGTAAGGAGGCTTTCAAGCGCCATGGCATTGTGTGCATAATCAATCATAAGGGTATATCTCTTTGTAACAGGAACAATCTCTATTCTGCCCTTTACACTCACATGATGAAGAGCCTCCTCGATTGCCTTTTTATCCACATTGAAATGATGGCAGATAGCAATGGCAGTGAGTGAATTGTATACTGAGAATTTGCCTGGCACATTGACCTCCACATCAAAATCCAGAAGGCCTGATACATGATATTTCACGCCGAGTGCTCCATGCTCCTTTTTAAGCTCAACGTTTTCTGCTACCAGATTGTTTGTGGACTTGTAACCGTAAGTCTCCACCTGGCATGTGTGTCCCTTCATAATGCCCTCTAAGTGCTCATCATCTCCGTTAAAGATACCAAGCCTGCACTGTCTGAACAAAAGGCTCTTGCAATGCATGTAGTCTGCAAAATCCTTGTGTTCATGCTCTCCAATGTGGTCAGGCTCAAGGTTTGTAAATACGCCGATATCAAAGGTAAAGCCTGATACTCTGTGAAGCATGAGTGCCTGTGATGATACTTCCATAACGACCGCATCAAGGCCTTCATCTACCATCTCCTTAAACAGCTCCTGAACCCTGTAGGACTCAGGTGTGGTATTTGCTGACGGAATTTTCTTGTCACCACATATAGACTCTATTGTACCGATAAGTCCTGTCTTTATGCCGGCTGACTCAAGAATTGACTTTACCATATATGTGGTAGTGGTCTTACCCTTTGTACCTGTAATACCGATAGTCTTTATCTTCTCAGCCGGATAATCAAAATAAGCTGCTGACATGCATGCAAGTGCAAGCCTTGTATTATCTACCTTAATATATGTCACCCCGTCGATAGGAGTCACATCTTTTTCGACAACCACTGCCGCTGCACCTTTTTTCACCACATCAGGTATGAAATCATGCGCATCTGACACTGCTCCCGATATACACACAAATACAGATGCCTTCTCCACCTTGCGCGAGTCATACACTAGTGTGGAAATCTCTATATCTGTGCTTCCTGCTAATACTTTATAATCCATTCTTTCAAGTAATTTTTTAAGCTTCATTTTATTTTCTCCCATTTTTATTTTATTATATTTTGGTATTATATTTTCTGTTGATTTTGTTTCTATTCTATCTGATATCAATTTCTCCTGAGAAAACCTCTGTAGCAGGGCCAGTCATAAACACATGATTGGTTTCAGGTATATACTCGATAGTCAGATCTCCGCCCCTTAAATGCACAAGCACCTTATTGTCAGTCTTTTTGTTGAGTATGCATGCCATGACTGTTGCACAGGTTCCTGTACCGCAAGCCCAGGTCTCGGCACTTCCCCTCTCCCATACTCTCATTTTTGCTTCATTCCTTGATAATATCTCTACAAACTCTGTATTGGTGCGTTTTGGAAACATCTTATGATTCTCAAAAAGAGGACCATATTTCTCAAGCTCAAAACCTGCCACATCATCGACAAACACTACTGCATGAGGGTTTCCCATTGAAACACAGGTCATATGCCATTCTCTTTCGCCCACAGAAATCGGCTCATCTATCACCCTGTAGTCATCATCATAAGCACTTCCGTCTGCTTTCACCACCGGGATATCCCCCGGTGTCAGAATAGGCTCACCCATATCCACGCGCACCTGCGATACTTTTCCTTCCTCCACATATAGTGTAAGGTACTTGATGCCGGCTCCTGTCTCAACCGATATCTCGGTCTTGTCAGTAAGCTTGTGGTCATACACATATTTTGCCACGCAGCGTATGCCGTTTCCGCACATCTCTGCCTCCGAACCATCTGCATTATATATTCTCATTCTAAAATCAGCCTTGTCTGACGGACCTATTGTGATTAGTCCGTCTGAGCCTATTCCAAAATGCCTGTCACTGACATATATTGACACCCTTGCCGGGTCATCTAATTTCTCTTCAAACAGGTTTACATATACATAATCATTTCCACAGCCATGCATTTTTGTAAATTTCATAGTGGTCACCTCGCTATTGGTTTTATATTGGTAACTATTCAGAACCATCCCACGCACATTCGCAAAACCGCACGATACTCGTGCTTTGTCACTGCTACGCAGCTAATTTTGCTTATATGTGTGGGGCGCTCTATTCGAGCCACCTTGAGAACAAGAAAATCTGCTGCTTACATGTGAGCATGACGCATCAGCTTTTCTTGTTCTCTGTGGTTCTGAATAGTTACTTTAATTATATTATACAGCGCACTTTCTTGTTTTTCTATAGCATTTTGTGCGTTTTATATTGCGTTTTGTGCTGTTATAGATTATGCTTATAGTAACATCTTATTATCAAAGGAGCATAGTATGGATTCAAATTACGCAAAAACAGGCTACCTGACGGAGTCCTTTAAAATATTCCATCTAAAAGATGAACACAAGCTGAATATAGATTTTCACTATCATGATTTCCACAAAATTCTGATTCATCTGCGTGGCAATGTATCCTACTGCATTGAGGGCCGCAGCTATGACCTTAAAGAAAATGATATCGTGCTTGTCAATGCCGGCGAGGTACATAAGCCAATATTAAATGATGATTCAATTTATGAGAGAATCATTATATACGTTTCCCAGCAGCTTGTTGACGATTATGTGGGCAAGGGCTATGACCTGGCATGCTGTTTCAAACAGGCCTATGCTAACCAGTCACATGTACTAAGACTCGTTGCGACCAAAGGCAGCCGTCTGGCTGACACAATCAAGGGACTAGACTCTACACTCAAAGAAGCCAATGAATACGCAAATGAGCTGTACCAGAAGCTCCTGTTTCTAGAGTTTCTGATACAGCTCAATCGTATAACCCTGCATGGCGGTATCGAGTATATTAACACATTTTCCTCAAATAAAAAAATTGTAGAGATTTTAGATTTCTTAAATAAGAATTTAACAAACCATATAAGCATTGATGAACTGGCAGATAAATTCTATGTGAGCAGGTATCACCTGATGCACACCTTCAAGGAAGAAACAGGCTGCACCATAGGTTCATATATCACGACAAAGCGTCTGCTGCTCGCCCGCGATATGATTCGCGACGGAAGCAGTGTGTCAGCCGCCTGCGATGCCTGTGGTTTCGGAAGCTATTCCTCATTTATCCGTGCATACCGCAAGCAATTCCATTCTACACCTACACATACATAAAAAGCTTCTCGGTACAAAACCGGAAGCTTTTTATTCTTTCTTCTTTAAATATTATCTCTCGTTAATCACATTTATAAGCTCAGGTATGAGCTGCTTCTTGCGCGATACCACTCCCTTAAGCATAATTCCATCCTTACTCTGTGGCTGATTATATGCCGAAGCTGCTATTGACGCGGCCTCTGCTCCACTGTAGATGAGATATGTAGACTCATTAAGTATATCAGTGAGCATAACGAAGAGCATATCAAGCTGTTTTTCCACCTGCATCTTGTCAAGCAGAGGCACCACTCTCGCCTGTACCTTATCCAGCTCATTCCTTGAAAGAGCAGAAATCTGCGATACTCCAAAGGTATAATCTCCTGAATGAAATATTTTAAAATCCTGATTTAATATTTCATCCTCTGTCTTATTTGCAAAGTTACTGCCGGCCTCGAACATTTTCTGCGCAAACTCATCCACATCTATCTGCGCAATCTCTGCAAGAATAAGCGCAGTGGATTTGTCAACAGGAGTACATGTAGGTGAACGGAATACAAGTGTGTCAGATAGTATTGCCGCACACATAAGTCCTGCCATCTGTGGAGTAACCTCCACCCCCTTTTCCATATACATCTGATAGATTATGGTTCCGGTGCAGCCAAGCGGCTGGTTTCTGAAATATACAGGTCCGATTGTCTCAAGAGAACCAATTCGATGATGATCAATTATCTCAAGGATCTCAGCCTCATCAATATTGGCAACTGCCTGTGATGTCTCATTGTGATCCACAAGTATCACCTGCTTTTTCCTTGCATTCATCAAATTTCTGCGGGAGAACATGCCAACATAATTCTGGTTTTCGTCGAGTATCGGGAAATCCCTGTGTCTGATTTTAGAAACAGTATCACGCACATCATCCACATAATCATCCAAATCAAAATAAATGAGATTTTCCTTTGTCATAAATGACTTTATCGGCATACTCTGATTTATAAGACGTGCCGCCGTAAAAATATCATACGGTGTGCTTATCACCACCACATCCTTGGCATTTGCGGCATTTATGACCTCTTTTGATATATCGAAGCCGTTTGTCACAATAATACAACTGCAGTTGGCCTCTATACAGATAAGCTGCGACTCCTCGCGGTCTGAGATGATGACCAAATCATCCTCTGCCACATCACTCTTTAATGTATCAGGTGTACCTGCTCCCACTACGACCTTACCCTTTATGAAGTAGCCATGCTCATTACCAGCCACTATCTTTCCATCAAGTGTCTCTATAATATTCCTGTACTGGGTCCGCGCCTCCGCCAGAATGGTGCTGTCGTACACATCCATATATGACTTTGCGATATCACTTGTCACAATAAGTCCCTCGAGCTTACCCCTCTTATTGACAACCGGAAGAGTAACAACATTGAGTATCTTCATCATCTCCCATGCTTTTTTCATGGATAGATTGCTGCTGACACCCTCAGTCCTTCTGATGTGTATATCCTTTATCTGTGTTCCCACATCCTTCAAAAGTGCAGGTATATCTGCTTTGAAATAATCCAGCACAAACGCTGTCTCCGCACTGACACTTCCGGCTCGCATCGGTATGTATTCCATTGTATCATCTGTCTGTGATTTCAGGTTTGCATATGCTATTGCCGCACAGATAGAATCCGTGTCAGGATTTTTATGTCCCACAACTCTTACAATCTTTTTTGCCATGTACTATTCCTCTCTATGTTATATCTTTGTTATATCTTTACAACCGTTTTGCTTTTGGTCTTTAGATTTATTTATGTAAATGTCAAAATATGGTGCAATTTTCTCATAGAAAACTGCACCACCCATATCATTATAACAATCTATTAAAAAATCGAACTGAAAAAGCCCAAAATATACAATGCTATTGCAACAAATCCAAATGTATTGATTATTGCAAGCACCGCTGAAATAATCGCAAATGTTTTTGTTGTGCCAATCTGTTTCTCGAGCTCAGATACTGTATCTACCTTATCTCCCATAACCTTGAACAGATCCTGTATATTTCTAAAGCACTTGACATTCTCGGTATGTACCTTATCTGAAAGCTCCGCCTTTATGGCTACCAGCTGGTCATTAAGCTCGGTAAGAGACTGAAGCATATGCTCATTGGCCTCATTCACCGCTGATGTGACCGCCGCGGTTCCTTCCTCGGTAATTCTTCTCGTCTGCTCTAAAGTATCACCAAAATCAAAATTACTGCCTATATTCTGACTGATTCCGGAAATCTCACTGCCAAGAGACTGTCCCATATTACCTATCTGTCCAGACATTGAACTGCCCAGGTTGTCCATATTTGCATTAATTGAATTCCCAAGGCTGTCCATATTTGCATTAATCGAATTCCCAAGACTGCTCATATTAGCATTCATAGAGCTTTCAATCTCTGCCATCTTCTCATGAACGCTCTCAATAAGCACATCTATCTGCTTGGCAACCTGTGCTGTAATTCCATCTGCCTTTGCCTGTCGCTCATCTAATATCTGCTGTAATTCATCTGCCTTTGCCTCGCGCTCCTCAACAATGCTTGAAAGCTCCTTCGCCTTCGTCTCTTTTGTGTTGAGCATCTCCTGCAAACGCTTGGCTTTCTCTCGAAACTCATCTATCTGGGTTATCAAAAAATCGTCTTTGTCCACTTTTTCCTGCATTTTTTCCTGCATTTTTCCCTGTATTTTCTCTCCACGATTTATATCGTCTCTTGCCACTCTGGCTGTCAATACTCTCTCGTTTGACTCTGAGCCCACAAATCGTCTTGATCGTCTATCCAATATGCCTGACATTTATCTTCCTCCAACGGATACAAAATCCAATTAACAAAAATATTGTACCATTACATATTGTATTTGTAAACAAAAAAACCACGAAATATAGGGTAATCACAGGATAATAAGCAAAAATCCCACAGGGCAAATGCCCTGTGGGATAAAATATATACCGTAACTAATGAATTAGTCCTCTCCGTATAATTTAACGAGTTTCTCAAGGTGTGTATAACGTGCCTTAGCTGTCTCCTCAGACTTAGCAAAGAGTTTCTCTGCTCTCTCTGGGAAAGGCTTGATAAGACGAGTATAACGTGCCTCGTTGTTAAGGAACTCCTGGTAAGATCCGTCGCCGGCCTTTGATGTAAGAGTGAATGGATTCTTTCCTTCAGCCTTGAGTGCAGGGTTGAATGAGAAGAGGTTCCAGTATCCAGCCTTAACAGCCTTCTTCATCTCATCCTGGCAGTGGTTCATACCACCCTTAGCGATACCGTGAAGCTCGCAAGGTGCGTATCCGATGATAAGTGATGGTCCCGGATAAGCCTCAGCCTCTGTAATAGCCTTAACAGCCTGTGCTGGGTTTGCTCCAAGAGCGATCTGTGCAACGTATACATATCCGTAGCTCATAGCAATCTCTGAAAGTGACTTCTTGCTTGTCTCTTTACCAGCTGCTGCGAACTGACATACCTCACCGATGTTAGAAGCCTTAGAAGCCTGTCCACCTGTGTTAGAGTACATCTCTGTATCGAATACCATTACGTTTACGTTCTCACCAGAAGCAAGTACATGGTCTAATCCACCGAAACCGATATCATATGCCCATCCGTCACCACCGAAGATCCATACAGATTTCTTTCCAAGGTAATCCTTCTTAGCGATAGCTGCCTGTGCATCTGGACATCCAGCAGCTGCTGCCTTCTCTAACTCAGCAATAAGTGCTTCTGTAGGAGCAACGTTTGCCTTTGTGTCGTCCTTTGTAGCCATGAACTCATCGTAAGCTGCCTTAAGCTCTGCTGAAGCCTTATCGCTTGTAGCACAAGCTGTAGCACTCTCGATAGCCTGGTCACGAAGGTACTTCTGTCCAACATACATACCAAGTCCATGCTCAGCATTATCCTCAAAGAGTGAGTTAGACCAAGCTGGTCCCTTCTTAGAGTTGATATTTACTGTGTATGGTGATGTAGCTGCCGGGTTACCCCAGATAGAAGAACATCCTGTTGCGTTAGAGATGTACATCTGCTCACCGAAGAGCTGTGTAATAAGTCTAGCGTAAGAAGTCTCTGCACAACCTGCACATGATCCTGAGAACTCAAGGAGTGGCTGGTTGAACTGTGATCCCTTAGGTGTTGTATCAACCATTCCAGCATCTGTCTTCTTAGAAACGTTAGCTACTAAGTAATCGAATACTGGCTGCTCTGCTGCCTGTGACTCCTGTGGAACCATAGCGATAGCAGCTGTAGGACATACTGTGATACACTCTCCACATCCCATACAGTCAAGTGGAGATACGCTCATTGTATACTTGTAAGCGCCTGCCTTTGGCTTCATATCAGCAACCTTCATGTTGTCAGGAGCTGCCTTTACTTCGTCATCTGTAAGTAAGAATGGACGAATTGTAGCGTGAGAACATACAAATGCACAGTTGTTACACTGGATACACTTCTCTGGATCCCACTGTGGAACTGTAACGGCTGTTCCTCTCTTCTCGTATGCAGAAGCACCTGTTACATACTGTCCGTCTGCCTTGTCAGCGAATGCTGAAACCGGAAGGCTGTCTCCATCCATCTTAGCGATTGGATCAAGGAGCTCGTTAACAAGCTTAACAACCTCTGGACGTCCTGTGCGCTCTGCCTTAGGAGCATCTGCCTCAGGATTCTTCCAAGACTCTGGTACCTCTACCTTATGTACAGCGTCAACACCGGCATCGATAGCCTTGTAGTTCATCTCTACTACTGCGTCACCCTTCTTTGAGTATGACTTCTTAGCAGCAGCTTTCATGTACTCAACAGCCTTGTCGATAGGCATTACATCTGCAAGCTTGAAGAATGCAGACTGGAGAATTGTGTTAGTTCTCTTACCCATTCCGATCTCGATAGCCTTGTCGATAGCGTTGATTGTGTAAAGCTGAATGTTGTTGTCAGCGATATATTTCTTAGCGTCAGCGTTGAGGTGATGAGCAAGCTCTTCATCTGACCACTGGCAGTTGATCATGAATACTCCGCCCGGCTTAACATCCTGAACCATCTTCATGCCCTGGATAACATATGCAGGGTTGTGGCATGCTACGAAGTCTGCCTGGTTGATGTAGTATGGGCTTCTGATTGGGTTGTCACCAAATCTCAAGTGAGAAATTGTAACACCACCAGTCTTCTTTGAGTCATACTGGAAGTATGCCTGGATGTATTTGTCTGTGTGGTCACCGATGATCTTTGTAGAGTTCTTGTTAGCACCTACAGTACCATCTCCGCCGAGACCCCAGAACTTGCACTCTTTTGTACCAGGTGCAGATGTGATAGGAGCTGGCTTAACCTCTGGAAGTGAAAGATTTGTAACATCATCCACGATTCCAAGTGTAAATCTTTGCTTAGGAGCATCCTTCTCAAGCTCTGTATATACAGCAAATACTGAAGAAGGTGGTGTATCCTTAGATCCTAATCCGTAACGTCCGCCTACTAATACAACATCGTTCATTCCTGCTTCACGAAGTGTTGTAGCAACGTCTAAGTATAATGGCTCACCAAGTGATCCTGGCTCTTTTGTACGGTCTAATACAGCGATCTTCTTTGCAGTCTTTGGGATAGCTTTAAGAAGAGCCTCTGAAGACCATGGACGGTAAAGACGTACCTTAATAAGTCCGACTTTCTCTCCCTTTGCTGTTAAGTAATCGATTACTTCCTCAGCTACATCATTGATAGAACCCATAGCGATGATTACACGGTCAGCGTCAGGTGCTCCGTAGTAGTTGAATAATTTGTAATCTGTACCAAGCTTAGCATTAACCTTGTCCATGTACTTCTCAACAACTGCTGGAAGCTCATCATAGAACTTATTACATGCCTCTCTATGCTGGAAGAAGATATCTCCGTTCTCGTGTGATCCACGAGCTGCTGGATGCTCCGGGTTAAGAGCGTGTGCTCTGAATTCAGCAACTGCATCCATTGGACACATCTCTTTGAGATCCTCATAATCCCACTTCTCGATCTTCTGAATCTCATGAGAAGTACGGAATCCATCGAAGAAGTTGATGAATGGAACCTTTCCCTCAAGTGCTGCACAGTGTGCAACCGGTGAAAGATCCATAACCTCCTGTGGATTTGTCTCACAAAGCATTGCGAAACCAGTCTGACGACAAGCATATACATCACTGTGATCACCGAAGATATTCAGTGCATGTGAAGATACTGTACGAGCTGATACGTCAAATACGCAAGGAAGGTTCTCACCTGCGATTTTGTACATATTAGGGATCATAAGTAAAAGTCCCTGTGAAGCTGTAAATGTTGTAGTAAGTGCACCAGCTGCAAGAGATCCGTGAACTGTACCAGCGGCACCTGCCTCAGACTCCATCTCAACTACCTTTACAGTGCTTCCGAAAATGTTCTTCTGTCCTGCTGCTGACCACTGATCAACTGTATCAGCCATTGGGCTAGAAGGTGTGATAGGATAGATTCCGGCAACCTCTGTGTAGGCATATGCTACATGAGCGGCAGCGGTATTTCCATCCATCGACTGTTTTGCTCTAGACATGATATTTCCTCCTGTAAAATAAATGTTCAATTATAGACATGAATCAGAATGTCTCTACATAATAGTTTAGTTTGTGCGTTGTAAAAAATCAAGTTTTTTTAGCAATACATTGTACAAAAACCCTAAAATATTTATTAACAAGGTAAAATTTATGTACAAAAGGGCACAATGGCTATAAATCGCCTGTAAAACACTTGCAAAATACTGGTTTTACGTTAAAATAGAAACGATGTGTTACAGAAACGAACAGGTTATTAAATAGGAAAGGATTGAATAAAGACAAAATGATTAGTGCAAACAATATTACATTAAGAATTGGTAAAAAAGCTTTATTTGAGGATGTCAACATAAAATTCACAGAGGGAAACTGCTACGGACTTATTGGTGCAAACGGTGCCGGCAAATCTACATTTTTAAAGATTCTCTCAGGACAGCTTGAGCCTACAAGCGGTGATATCGCAATCACTCCGGGACAGAGACTGTCATTCTTACAGCAGGATCACTTCAAGTACGATGAGTTTACAGTACTTGATACGGTTATCATGGGTAATAAGCGTCTCTATGATATCATGAAGGAGAAGGAAGCCATCTATATGAAGGAGGATTTCTCAGACGAGGACGGAATCCGTGCCAGCGAGCTTGAGGCTGAGTTTGCCGATATGGACGGCTGGAATGCTGAGTCGGATGCAGCTACTCTCTTAAACGGTCTCGGTGTACCTACTGAGGATCACTACACTCTGATGGCAGATCTGCCGGGTGCAGTAAAGGTCAAGGTGCTTCTCGCTCAGGCACTGTTTGGAAATCCTGACATACTGCTTCTCGATGAGCCTACCAACCACTTAGACCTCGATGCCATCTCATGGCTTGAGGAATTCCTCATCAATTTCGAGAATACGGTCATCGTTGTATCCCATGACAGATACTTCCTCAACAAGGTCTGCACGAACATCGCCGACATGGATTACGGTAAGATCCAGCTCTACGCAGGAAACTATGATTTCTGGTATGAATCAAGCCAGCTTATTGTCCGTCAGATGAAGGAAGCAAACAAAAAGAAAGAGGAAAAAATCAAGGAGCTGCAGGAATTTATCCAGCGTTTCTCTGCCAATGCCTCTAAATCAAAGCAGGCTACATCAAGAAAGCGTGCCCTCGAAAAAATCCAGCTTGATGAAATACGTCCATCAAGCCGTAAATACCCATACATTGATTTCCGTCCTGAGCGTGAAATCGGAAACGATGTGCTCTTTGTCGAGGGCATCTCAAAAACCATCGACGGTGTAAAGGTACTTGACAATATCTCATTCACTGTCAACCACGATGACAAAATTGCATTTGTCGGTGGAAACGAGCTTGCAAAAACAACTATGTTTAAAATCCTTGCCGGAGAGCTTGAGCCGGACGAGGGCTCATATAAATGGGGTGTCACAACCAGCCAGTCATACTTTCCAAAGGACAATACCACAATCTTTGATACTGATGAGCTCATCGTTGACTGGCTCACACAGTACTCAGAAATAAAGGACGCCACATATGTGCGTGGTTTCCTTGGCCGTATGCTCTTTGCCGGTGAAGATGGAGTAAAGAAAATGCGTGTACTCTCCGGAGGAGAAAAGGTTCGTGTACTGCTCTCCCGCATGATGATCATGGGAAGCAATGTACTCATGTTCGATGAGCCTACAGACCACCTCGACATGGAGTCTATAACAGCATTAAACAACGGAATGATAAAATTCCCGGGAGTAATCCTCTTTGCCTGCCGTGACCACCAGGTAGTCCAGACAACCGCCAACCGAATCATAGAATTCCTGCCAAACGGTTCAATGATCGACAAGATCACAACCTACGACGAATATCTTGAGAGCGATGAGATGGCACGTAAGCGTCAGGTCTACTCAATGAGCGAGGACGATGAAAACGACAACTAAACGCTAATTAATTAAAAAGAAGCATCCCAAACCGGGATGCTTCTTTGATTAAGCCGTAAAGTGAGGCGGGTGATTCCCAGCCTGTCTTTGACTATAAAAACATATTATAATTATATCCACTGTTGTAGGCCTGTGTATACCTTCCATCGGCGCCATACGTATTAGTCTTTTCTGCCTCATTCTTTGCGGCATACCCAAGCATTGAAGCCTTGCTTGCCACTGCGTAAGCATAAGAGCCATTCCCCTTAAAAAGTGCATCAACCCTGATCGAATCAGCCTTTTTAAAGGTATCCTCGTCGACAGACAGCTTGCCGGACTTGGAATCCACTGTGATTCCCACCTTCGCAAGCGACTTTGAATTGATATCTGTAAGTGACTTCATAGACTCAAGATTTCTCGAAATCTGCTTTGTCTCAGAATCATCCGCAGCATTAATGAGACTGTTGTAATCAGACACAAAAGCTGACACCTTCTTGTACGTAGCATCTGTATCGTCCTTGCCGCTGTTTTTGTAAAGAGCCTGCGCCGACTTTATCATGTCCTCTGACTCCGACTCGATGGACGCAAGTGTCTTCACTGAATCCTTAGATGTAGAAACAGATGATGAGACAAGAGACTGGGCCTTTGAATTAAGGTTATTTCCATAATATGACTTGAGAAGCTTAAAATAGCTGCCACTTCTAATGCCGCTATATGTAGTCATATCCATGTTTGCAATAAAAGACGATGCTGCATTGCTGCTTCTACTGCTGCTAAAGCCGGAAAACAGTGTGGATATGGATGACGAATCCCACATTCCTATTCCTCTCATAGTATCACTCCTTTGATAATCATGTAATCCGTTACTTTCTATATATTTTTAATATAGACGCTTTTCCAATTTATGTCAAGATAATATCTGCCGGTATTACCGACCTTTATATATCCTCTATCTGCCAATCTATCGGCTCCACTCCATGTTCCTTTAAAAACTCATTGGCCTGACTAAAATGCTTACAGCCAAAAAAACCTCTGTAAGCCGACAGCGGGCTTGGATGCGGTGCTTTCAATATCAGATGCTTTGGATTTGTAAGCATAGGAATCTTTGACTGCGCCGGACGTCCCCAGAGCATATATACTATAGGCCTGTCCTGCTCATTTACAGCCTCTATGATTGCATCCGTGAACTTCTCCCAGCCGTGCCCCTGATGCGAGTTTGCCTGATGAGCTCTGACAGTGAGCACCGTATTCAATAGCAAAACTCCCTGATCAGCCCATTTCTTCAGGTATCCATTATTCGGGATATCACACCCTAAATCGTCGTGCAGTTCCTTGTAGATATTCTGCAGTGATGGCGGAATGTCCTTCTGAGACGGAAGCACTGAAAACGACAATCCATGCGCCTGATTGACATTGTGGTACGGATCCTGTCCGAGGATGAGCACCTTCACCTTGTCAAGTGGCGTAAAATGCATGGCATTAAATATGTCATCTGCCGGAGGATATACCACATGTGTGGCATATTCATCTCTTACAAAATTGTACAAATCCCTGTAATATGGTTTTTTAAACTCGGCTCCCACAGCCTTTGCCCACTCGCCGTCAAGCATACTCATAATCCCAATCTACCGCCTATCTTCTGACCGACACACCTTTATCTGCCAGATAATTCTTTAAATCCATAATTTCAAGCTCCTTGTAGTGGAAAAGTGAAGCTGCAAGCGCTGCGTCCGCCTTTCCCTCTGTCAGAGCCTCGTAAAAATGCTCCTTTGTGCCTGCACCGCCCGATGCGATAACCGGAACAGAAACGTTATCGGCAATAAGCCTTGTAAGCTCGATATCGTAGCCATCCTTTGTGCCGTCACAATCCATACTTGTAAGAAGTATTTCTCCCGCTCCAAGCTCATTTGCCTTAACAGCCCACTCAATGGCATCAAGACCTGTATCTATGCGTCCTCCGTTCTTGTATACATTCCAGCCGCTTCCGTCAGCACGACGTCTTGCATCGATTGCCACAACCACACACTGACTGCCAAACTTATCCGCAGCGTCGCTGATAAGCCGCGGTGTGTTTATGGCACTTGAATTTATTGAAATCTTGTCCGCACCCTCTCTAAGCAGTGCCTTAAAATCATCGACTGTTCTGATGCCGCCGCCCACAGTGAACGGTATAAACACCTTTTCAGCAACCTTTCTGACCATATCCACAACAGTATTTCTGTTGTCGCTTGACGCTGTAATATCCAGAAAAACCACCTCATCTGCGCCTGCCTTATCATATGCGGCCGCAATCTCAACCGGGTCACCTGCATCTCTTAAATTGACAAAATTTATGCCCTTCACAACACGTCCGTTATTCACATCCAGACATGGGATTATTCTCTTCGTAAACATATTATGCCTCCCCTATCCCTGCAAAATTTTTAAGTATCGAAAGTCCGACTGTGCTGCTTTTTTCCGGATGGAACTGGCAGGCGAACACATTATTTTTCTCTACAGACGCATGAATGTGTGTACTGTACTCTGTCGTTGCTGTGACAATTGCTTCATCAGCGGCTTTCAGATAGTACGAATGCACAAAATATACATACGGATGCTCTGAAAGACCTTTAAACAGCCTTCCATTGTTCTGTAAATCAAGTGAATTCCAGCCTATGTGAGGTATTTTAAGTCCTTCCTTATCAGGTATGCGAAGTATCTGTCCGTCAAGCACATGAAGTCCCTCAACGCCCTGACTCTCATCGCTTCCCTCAAATAATAGCTGAAGCCCCAGGCATATGCCAAGAAATGGCTTGCTCATGTCACAAACCTCATGAATCACCTTGTCCAGCTCATATTTTTTAAGCGAATCCATTGCATCTCCAAAAGCTCCTACTCCTGGAAGTATTACCTTATCGGCATTTAAAATCTCATGCCTGTCTCTGGTCACAATACTCTCCTCGCCTATAGCTGTGAGAGCCTTTTCCACACTTCGCAGGTTGCCTGCTCCATAATCGATGATTGCTATCATATCATTTTGTCTCCTCTTTAATGCCTAATTCATTTAATTTCTGTGTCAGTGCCAATGTATAGTCATCTCTATCATCTATATTATACAAAGCAATGGCATCATCATATGATAAGCCATACTGACTGCTCAGGGTATCAGAAATAATGTTTTTTAGCTGCTCAAGCTGCAGCTCACATCCGTATTCCTTTGCATTGTCTTCATTTACAGCACATCGGCCTGCCGCACATATCAAGGAATCCGCTGCCATGGTTACATAGCCTGAATCGCTAAAGCTCTTATAGGCATCATATTTATTGGCAACTGCCGCAAGCACTGAAAGCTTGTTGTAGAGCATTTCATCCCCATCTTTGAGCTTTAATCCGCTTAAGCTGCTATATGCCTGAGTGTAGAGCTCTATTGACTCTGTCTTGTTTTGTCCAACATCTGCAATAGCCTGATTATATGTATCCTGCGCATCCTTAAGCTTTGAGTTGTTGCCAAACAATGCAGTACTTATGAGAATAAGCACAACAAGGGATGCAACCAGAATGCAGATAACAATTACCGGTCCCTTTGGAAGCTTCGGTCCTTTTTCCCACTTTGTACGTTCCTTCTTTTCCTTCGGTTCCTTAGGCTTCTTCTCTTTCTTTTCCTTAGGCTTTTTCTCTTTTTTCGGTTTCTTCTCTTTCTTATCCTTATTTTTGTTCTTTGCCTTTTCTTTCTTCTCCGCAGCCTCGAGCTCTTCTAATATCTGCTGGTTTTCATCTGAGAGAGTCTTTGCATCCGCTTCTGCACCATTCGCAACAGCCTCACTATCCTCTCCCGGCTCCTTTGTGAAAAATGCAATGATTTTCTTTAGAAGCCCATTTTTGTTCTTATCAGACTTTTTGTTCTTCTTATCTTTGTTTTCACTCTCAGACACTTCCAGGCTTTGCATCTGTGACTTCGCATAGTTTTCAATATCGTCACCGGTATCATCTGTCTTGCCCTCTAAAAGCTCGCCTATATTATTCAAATCATCACTGTCTAAAATATCAAGCAAATCATTTGATGCATTTCCCGCAAGATCCGGCTCTCCTATCTCATCAACCATTTTCAGTTCTTCCGGCTTTATATCAGCTTCATTATTTTCTTCGATAACCGGTTCAAAATTTTCCACAGCCTGCTCTAAATTTTTCTTTTCAATATTCACAGACTGTTCCCCTGCAGATGTCCCACTGTCATCCGGAATTTCTTCCTGTTCCTTCATCTTACGGTCAAAATCCGACAGCACCTCGTCGAGAGACTCATCCTTATCATCCGGTGCCGGAGTCTGTATATCCATAGCCCTTCCGGCTGCCTTTGCATCATCATCGCCCAGCTCCTTTTCAAATTCAGACAGATACTCATCGTATGTCTCATTCTCCAACTCGTTCTCAAACTGCTCAAGAAAAGCGCTCTGGTCTACCAAAGAGCCCCCTTTGCCGTCTTCAGTCCCATATATAGAATTCAACAGATTATCAAGATACTTTTCTGATGAATTATCTGTTTTTGATTTAGTGCTTTTTGATATAGTGCTCATTTTAATCTCCATCTATAACTCATTAAAGGGATGCAGCCTATGCCACACCCCTTAGTGCTCAACAAATATTATTGCCTGTCAAGAAGCTTGTCTATTGCATCCACAAGCTGTCCAATCTCCGGCTTGGTAAGCTGGGCATCTGCTCCTAGCTGCTCGCCCTTTCTGCGCATCTCCTCGTTAACCAGTGAAGAGAAAATAATTAGAGGAATCTCACGCAGCTCAGGGTCTGACTTAACAAGCTTTGTAAGTCTGTGTCCATCCATAAGCGGCATCTCAATATCAGTTATGATACAATTAATCTTTTTAAGGACATCGCCCTCTGCCTGCATATGACGAATTTTATCCCAGGCCTCCTGACCGTTTTCTGTAACTATAAGCTTTGTATATCCTGATTTCTTAAGGCAATCCGTGATAAGCTTTGAAAGGAGAGCTGAATCCTCAGCTATCAGAATGGTATCATCACTTCTGTCTCTTTCCTCCATCTGCTCTATGTCATTGACACGAAGTCCTGTCTCCGGACTGATAGATGCCACTATCGCCTCAAAATCAAGAATAACAATAAGTCTGTCATTCATCTTGATGACACCTGTAGCCGTACTGCCATCCTCACCTGAAATTGTCTCGTCCGGTTTGATGATATTCTCCCATGAGACTCTATGTATTCCGATAACCTGATCCACATGAAACGCTACGTTGAGCTTATTGAAATTGGTGATTATGAAAAGTCCCTTTTCGTCTGTCTGCGGAAGCCCCAGGCAATTCTTTAAATTGATAACCGTAATCATCGTGTCTCGTGGCATGAATATTCCCTCTACACTTGGATGAGTATTAGGAACCGGTGTCACAGGCATATACTGAAGTATTTCCCTGATCTTTGCCACATTTATTCCATAATGATTGTCTCCCAATGTAAATTCGAGAACCTCAAGCTCATTTGTTCCTGATTCCAAAAGTATGTTTGTATCCATAGTATATCCTCCGACTCTAAATTATTATAAGTATAACATATTTTTTATAAAGCAATCAAATTTTTTACATTATCTTTTTCAACTGACATTGTCACGCTGTCACACACTGTGTTCTGCGGCACTTTAAAAAGCAAGACCACATCAACAGACTGTCCGGCAGCAATTGTACCCTGAAATGTATTAAGCGCATATGTAAGGAAAGAGCCCTCTGCTTCATATTCCTTTCCGCCTGAAAATGCAGCCCTATACTTTCCCGTGTTTGTAAAAAGG
Source organism: uncultured Lachnospiraceae bacterium (assembly GCA_900317585.1). Classification (GTDB taxonomy): domain Bacteria; phylum Bacillota; class Clostridia; order Lachnospirales; family Lachnospiraceae; genus Roseburia. The sequence goes on from ONHG01000001.1 coordinate 82,144, forward strand.
TCCACATTCATATCCGTGCCTGTCGTATTGCTCAGTGTAAACTTAAGCACTGCATAAGTATTACCGGCACCGGCCTCCATCGAATAATAGCTGCCCTCCTTGTAGGTTTCCTCTGTTGTCAGACCCGCATACGACACACTTAAACCATCATAGCCTATAGCCTGTGCAAGTGACACTGTCTGCATTGTAGGTTTTGTTTCCTGTGCAGTCTGCTGTGACTGACCGGAATTTCCATTTTCATGCCCGGTATCTGTTTTCTCAGATGTTTTTTCATCTGCAGTTTCCGTCTCGGTTTCCGCAGCAGAAGTATCCTGCTCCTCAGTCTCAGCCTCCGTGGCTGATGTCATTCCATCCGGCTGATAAATATTATGTTTTGAAAGAGCATAAGCTGAATAGTTGACAATCAGTTGCTGTTCTTCATCAGTCATGTCATAAATTTTGGTTCCGCAGCCTGTCATCACCGTTGCCGCAGCAAGCACAGAAGCCATAATTTTAATTCGTTTTCCTGTCATTTCAATAACCCATTCTCTTTTCTGTGACTTTTATCCTAATCTCTATTTATAGTACCATATTTATTTATTATTTGCAATAAATAACTCAAGTTCAAACCAGAATTCCACACCATTATCATGATTCACCACACCATATGCCCTGTGATGTGACTCCATAATCGCCTTTACAATGGACAAACCGATACCGCTTCCCCCATATTCTCTGGTTCTTGCTTTATCAACCTTATAAAACTTCGTCCAGATTTTGTCCAGTGACTCCTTGGGAATCACTTCTCCCGGATTAAACACACTCACCCTCACAAGCTTGTCTGTCATAATATATTTTACCGTAATGATTTCACCGCGGATGCAATGATTGATAGCATTACTTATATAATTTGTGACAACCTCCTCAATCTTGAACATATCGCCGCTGACATATACCGGCTTGTCATAATCAAACTGCAGTGTGACATTATTTTTTTGTGCAAGGAGAGCTGACGAAGATATCACACCTGAAATCACCTCCGTGAGATCAAATCGGCCCATCTCAACCACATCATTGCCGAACTCAAGCTTGTTGAGTGAAAGCAGCTTCATCACCATACGGTTCATCTTGTCCGTCTCATCCATGATGACATCACAATAAAAATTGCGGCTTTCCTCATCATCATTAACAGCCTCTCGTAACCCCTCTGCATATCCTGATATCAATGCAAGCGGTGTCTTCAGCTCGTGTGAGACATTGGATAAAAACTCTTTGCGCATATCATCAATTTCTTCTTTTTTCTGTATATCACGTTTTAATTCATTGTTTGCAATCTTTAAGTCTGATATGGTCTGTTCGAGCGTTCTCGAAAGCTCATTCATATGTTCGCCAAGCTCGCTGACCTCACTTGCGCTGTTTTTTGTATCCTTATATTTTGCCTCGAAGTCAAGCTGCGCAATCTTTGTGGAAAGCTCTGTCATACGCCTTATAGGCTTTGTCATGCTTCGCGAAATAACATATGCAAACATGCAGCCCGCAAGAACCGCTACTATTCCGCATATTCCAAAGAAGCGGTTGGATATGCCGACGCTTTCCTTTATACTCTCAAGCGGGGTCTTCATGTATACAAAGTTACCATCAACTAATCTGTTGTTTATTATTATATACTCTGTTCCAAGTCTTTCGTCCTTCTTTTTGGTCAGCTTAATATCGTGATAATCATCAGGATATGATGACATACTCGCCTCTAAAAGGAGCCGGAATACCTCATCATTATCTGACGCGCCCTCTATGATTACCTTGCCATATTTATTAAAAACCACTGTGTCAATATTGGCACTCACACACTTTTTCTGAAGTGTCACCGCAAAATTCTCATCCGACAGCTTGTCATCTATCGCTGCCTTGTCTACCATGCGGTACACGGAAATCATTTCCTTTTCCTTGTTGTATACATAATACTTTTCCAACAATGTGTTATTCGCAAGCCAGAAAAGTCCCATCATTCCAAGCACAAGTATGGAAATAACAACCGTAAGCTGTGTGGATAGTGTTTTTTTTCTTTTTATAAAAGCTTCTATCAAAATGCACCTCTTATATCTCGAACTTGTAGCCTACTCCCCATACAGTCTTAATGTAATCTCCCTTCGCTCCCATTTTGCTTCGAAGCTTTTTTACATGTGTATCAATAGTTCTTGCATCACCAAAATAATCATAGCTCCATACACTGTCAAGTATTCTTTCCCTTGAAAGCGCAATGCCACGGTTATTCATAAAATAATCCAAAAGCTCAAATTCTTTTACGCTTAAATCTATATTCTGACCGTCTATTGCTACAGTATGGGCGGTCTTGTCCATCACAATGCCACCGGCCTCTCGTATATCTGCAGTCTCACCTATCTTGTTTGCTCTCCTCAAAAGTGCTGTCACCCTCGCAACAAGAATCTTTGGCGAAAACGGCTTTGATATATATTCATCAGCACCTATCTCAAATCCGTTAAGCTCATCACTCTCGTCGCCCTTTGCCGTAAGCATGATTATAGGAAGCTTTGAAATCTTTCTGATTTCCCGGCACACCTCCCAGCCGTTTATTTTCGGCATCATGACATCAAGCACAATAAGTGAAATCTCCTTATCGCTGTAAAAAATATCAAGCGCTTCCTCTCCGTCTGCCGCTTCAACAACCGCATAGCCCTCTCTGGTCAAAAAATCGTGCACCAGCTTTCTCATTCTGCTTTCATCATCGACTACAAGTATTTTTATTTTATCCATCTATTTACTCTGTGCCTCCGTTTTATCCAGTGCCTTTTCACGCTCCTCTACAGCCTTTTCTCTCTCCTCAAGCTCCTTCTGCCAGTTTTCGTATCTGTCTATTACTTCATTCTCGTAATCCACCACATACATGGCGTGTCCGCTGATATAAGTAATGGTAAACATTGACACAATCACTAACGTAAGCACAATCGTAAAAAACAGTGCCACATGATATTTTTTCTTATAGCTTTCTGTTTTCTTTTTCTGTGCTATGTTTTCCTGTTTTTTTGGCACATATATAGGACGAATCTCCTCATTTTTGATATATGGTATCGTGTGCAGATATTCCTGCAGCTCAACAAGAAAAGCCATTCCTACGGGTGTCGAAAACGTCCCCGGCTTATTAAGCCTAAGATACAGCTTATATACCACATCGGGATTTTTCATATCTGTATTCTGCTTTATATATCTGATTCCTGACAGCTCCTTTTGGGCCTGCTCTGCTTCTTTTGCTGTTTCAAACTCAAATCCATCAACTATATTCATATCAATTGTCTTTCTCTGCAATCTCGCCTGAACGATATGCAGCAATCAAAAGCTTTAAATCTGCTATTTTTTCTTTCATCTTAAAACCTATATCTGTATCTCCAACAAGTATACGCTTATCCATCATCTCAACCGCCTCACGCTTTGAGACTATATCTCTCTCATCCCTCACCGCAGTTTCCGGAGACTCAAACGGTTCATGTGCCGTGAGCGTCAGCCCGTAAGAATTATAGATTAACGTATATCCGGCTATGCCTGTACGCCTGCGATATGCCTTTGAAAAACCGCCGTCTATAACAATTACCTTGCCATTACTCTTCACCGGGCTCTCACCACGCAGCCTGTGTACCGGAACATGACCGTTTATTATATGATTTATGTTATCATGCAGTCCAAATTCCCTGAATATCATATCAGCAGTTTCCGGTTTATTTATGTAATCATAGTAATAATTTTTCTTTTCTGTCTTAAGCTCCTCCTCTTCCAGGAAATAGCGCTCAAAGGTGGCCATCTTCCTGCGGCCGTATAACGGTGAATACGGAGCTGTCCATATATACCACATGATATCACGGCCCTTTTCCCTCTCTGCCTCATCACCAGAGAAAAAAGCCTTTCTGACATATGCATCGAGTATATCAAAAAGTGCCTTTCCGCTATACTCCCTGCCATATATATTTACCTTTGCAAAGCTGCCATCCTTCCTCATCGGAATGCAGCCGTGAAAAAGAAGATTACCGTTATATATTTTGTACATACTGCCCTTTTTAAGGAGGAGCTTTACATGTGTCTGCAGCTTCTCGCAATGTATAAATGAGCTTCGAAGTCTCTGTATTATCTCTTCTTCATCATCTGTCAGCCTGTATGGATCAGATGGGTCAATTGTCGGGAAATGCGTATCTAACATCTGATAGGTTTTTCCATCAATCTCAATAGTTCCATTATCATAATCAATATGTTCTAAAAGCAGCCTGTTCTGCATTCCATACTCCGGCCACTTCTTTATGAGCTGTCCCTCAAGCTTGAAACGGATAATGGCAATTGCCTTGTGCATTTTTTTAATCAGGTCACTCTCCATGTTATCGGCTCCGCTTGGAGCCACCTTGAACACGAATCTGCTGCACGGATCATCCTTGTAGGCTTTTATGGCAAAGGTTGCCAGTGGAAGCATGTTAATGCCATAACCCTCCTCCACTACATCCAGATTGCCATACCTGATACAGTTTCTCACAACCGTGGCTATGCATGCCAGATTGCCTGCTGCCGCGCCCATCCAGATTATATCATGATTGCCCCACTGTATATCAAGCGAATGATACTTGCAAAGCCTGTCCATGATAAGATGCGGTCCCGCACCTCTGTCATAAATATCACCAAGCACATGCAGATGATCTACCGCAAGACGCTGTATAAGCTCTGACAATACGACTATGAACTCTTCCGCTGTGCCAAGCTCAACAGTCGTATTGATAATGGACTCATAATAAGCCTCCTTGTTTAAGACCTCAGGCTTTTCTGTAATAAGCTCCTCGATCACATATGCGTATTCCTCAGGCAATGCCTTTCGTACCTTGGAACGCGTATACTTGGATGAAACCGTCTTGCAAACCTCTATAAGCTTGTAAAGAGTCGCCTTGTACCACGAATCCATGTCTGACTCTTCCTTTTTGACAAGCTCCATCTTCTCCCTCGGATAATATATGAGAGTCGCTAAAGCCGACTTGTCAGAGTTATTCAAAGTCTCTCCAAATACATCATCTATTTTCTTTCTGACCGCACCTGACCCGTTTTTCAGAACATGTGAAAACGCCTCGTACTCTCCATGCACATCCGACACAAAATGCTCTGTGCCCTTTGGCAGATTAAGTATCGCCTGGAGGTTTATAATCTCCGATGAAGCCTTTCCTATTGTGGGATACATTTCAGAGAGCTGCTCTAAGTAATGCAAATGTTCTTTATCCATAATAAAATTATCCATACCATATCTCTCCGTACTATACTTCATAATATTGATTCATTACCTTATTTATTTCCTTTTCTAGTCTGCAGCCTGTATACACACATTTCATTATGCTTTTTTTAATTATTTCCTCATAATTGGTCCCCTCGCACTTGTCCAGAACTCCCTGAAGTGTAAGCTGTACCAAAGTGCTCTCCCCCGTCTGTGGATTGACTACAATATTTTCATACACTTTTTTGTAATACTTGTCACTGACCACAGGATATTCTAAAAGTGCCATTTCACGCCACTGTCTAAAACTAAGCGACATACCTTCACCTACTCTTTTGTTATTTCTATAATATTATATTTTACCAATTGCATTGTAGGTAATCAATGCCTATAACGAAATTCTTATTAAAAATACATAAATTTTTCAAAAGCTTTTATATAATGACTTAATAAAAAAAAGTGTAAGTCATATTCAACTTACACTTCTAAGGTTTTATCGCACCTCCCTTATTTTATAATAAACATTTCAATTTGACAGTAATCGATGTTTCTTATATATTTAATTTATGTTTTGACAATAATCATTATAGCTGATTGAATATGTCAATACGTGACCAAATTTGGAGTTTATTTTTTTAAAAAGAAGGGAGATTAGCTCATAAATGAACCGACTTGAAATAGCAAACAACATATCGACAAATATTGAGCGCGAACGCATAAAACTTGGTATGTCCCAGGCACAGTTTGCAAAAGCACTTGATATGTCACTCTCCACCTACAAGCGAATAGCAAACGGAGAATCCTCTCGTATAGACATCTACACCGCTTACCTGATATACAAGCTGACAGGACGGTTTTCCTGCGAACTAACAGGCTTCACTGGTGATGTAGTAGACCTTGTAAAACGCATCAAAAAGCTTTCCAAAAACCAGCGCATACTTATAGACTCGATTATAGACACTGAGCTTGCGCTGTCTGCCTACAAGGATGAAAGCAGTGATAAGGAGGATCTGATTTCCGTCCTCATCCCGACAGGCAATATGGCCGATGGCATGATTTTGGACTCCTACAATGTCGAAAAGCTTGATGTTTCAAATTACAGAAAAGCCTTCGGTGATGCCCTTCACATCGGAATCCGCATCACAAGCAATCATCTACATCCTGTATATAATAAAGGCGATATACTTCTAGTCAGTCGAAACCCAATCCGCGACGGCGATACCGGTATCTTTATCAACGCACAGAACAAGCGTGCTTACATCAGAAAATTCCACCAGACAAACCCATGTGAGCTCACACCAATCAACAATTACGGGGTGACCTTTTATGTCGACAGCGATAATGTTGATGATATGAGCAAATGGATAAAATTCGGATACGTGCTCTGCAAGGTGCGTTAGCAGATTACTCTGTTATTTTAATATCATCAAAGCAGTCAAAGGTTGCAAAGTAGTCTGCCGGAGTTTCTGCTCTTCTGATGAGTTTTGCCTCTCCATTGCTTTCGAGCAGTATCTCTGCTGAGCGAAGTCGTCCGTTGTAATTGTAGCCCATTGAGAAGCCGTGTGCTCCTGTATCATGGATTACCAGATAGTCTCCCATATCAATCTTCGGAAGCTGTCTGTCAATTGCAAACTTGTCACAGTTCTCACAGAGTGAGCCTACCACATCATATGTATGGTCACAAGGTGCATCCTCCTTGCCGAGCACGGTGATATGATGATATGAGCCGTAAATAGCCGGTCTCATAAGGTTTGCCGCACACGCATCCACTCCTATATACTCCTTGTAGATATGCTTCTCATGGATAGCCTTTGTCACAAGACAGCCATACGGAGCCATCATAAAACGTCCCATCTCTGTGTAAATAGCCACATCGCCCATTCCTGCCGGTACCAAAACCTCATCATACACCTTATGCACACCGGCACCGATGACTGATATATCGTTTGGTGTCTGATCCGGCTTATAAGCCACGCCAACTCCACCTGAAAGATTTACAAATTTAATATCGCAGCCTGTCTCTTTTTTAAGCTCAACAACCAGCTCAAAAAGCTCCTTTGCAAGCTGCGGATAATACTCGTTGGTCACTGTATTGCTTGCAAGGAATGCATGTACACCAAAGTATTTAGCCCCCTTTGACTTAAGAATTTTGAATGCCTCAAAAAGCTGTTCCTTTGTCATGCCATACTTTGAATCTCCCGGATTGTCCATGATGCCGTTTGACAGTGTGAACACTCCGCCCGGATTATATCTGCAGCTTATCGTCTCCGGAATATGTCCGATTGTTTTCTCCAAAAAATCAATATGTGTGAAATCATCAAGATTGATGATAGCACCAAGCTTGTCTGCATATGCAAATTCCTCTGCCGGTGTATCATTTGATGAAAACATGATATGCTCTCCGTCGAAGCCGCATGATTTTGAAAGCATAAGCTCTGTGTATGATGAGCAGTCACAGCCCATGTCATAATCCTTTAAAATCTTGAGCAGATATGGGTTTGGAGTAGCCTTTACAGCAAAATACTCTCTAAAACCCGGATTCCATGCAAATGCATCCTTTACAGCCTGCGCGTTGGCACGGATGCCCGCCTCGTCATATAAATGAAATGGTGTAGGGAATTTTTTAACGATTTCCTCTACCTGTTGTTTTGTCACAAATGGTGTCTTTTTCATGTTTATCTCCTAACTTTTACATAGTAAAGTGTACTAAAACATATGCTACAACAAAATGGGTATATTTTCAAGAATTTTTGTGGTATAATTTCTCATTAGGTAAATGTTTTTACTTTTTTAAGTATAATTGAGATAACTATTCAATATTAAGATATGACAGGAAACAGGAAAATGAATATTAAAGTACTTCAGTATATTGATAATACACAAAAAAATAATATAACTACCGGTCAGGTTACTGCAACCGGTGATAACACCCCTGCCAATAACAGCTCTGCCGTAAACAGCACCTGTGCTGATTTTGGTCAGGTTCTGGACGATGTTAAAAAAGCTGAGGCTGCTGTTGCCATCGACAGGCTGATTACACAAAATAACGGTGGCTCTGTTGATATGTCGCTTGTACAGCGTTTCTTTGAGCAAAACGGTATAAATATCGAGCTTTGCAGCAGTACTGCACCACAGTCTGCCGCAGTTAATAATACAGTGGCTTATTCCGGTTCTTCAGCCGGCATCAGCTCAGATACAAATACATATAATGCAGCAGCTTCCGGTTTGTCGTGCTCTGCACAGCTTGATACGATTTTCAATGAGGCCGCCTCGAAATACGGTGTGGATGCCAAATTCCTTAAGGCTATCGCCAAGTGCGAGTCTGACTTCTCTACAGAATGCACCAGCCATTCAGGTGCCATGGGTATCATGCAGCTCATGCCACAGACCGCGGCCTCACTGGGTGTCACAAATGCATATGACCCATACCAGAATATCATGGGCGGTGCAAGATACATATCTGAAAAGCTCACCCAGTATAATGGTGACAAATCCCTGGCCTTAGCTGCCTACAATGCCGGCTCCGGCAACGTGGCAAAATATGGCGGTATTCCGCCGTTTAAAGAAACACAAAACTATGTAGCAAAGGTTATGGCATACTATAATTCATAATAACTTGTATTTTGATTCATATAAAATTATATTTTAATTCAAATTGGGTTGACAAATGCTGACGTATATAGTAAACTTAGTGAGTTGATAATTGCTGATGTGGCTCAGAGGTAGAGCACTTCCTTGGTAAGGAAGGGGTCACGGGTTCAATTCCCGTCATCAGCTTATTTAAAAGGGGTCCCCGAATCTCAAGATTTTCCAGTAAAATCAAGGGTTTCGGGGATTTTTTGTGTCTCATTTTTTCAAATCAAATTTGCGTTTTAAAGGTGGTTTTTAATTTTTTGTATAAAAAACCACAGGCTTTAAACCTGTGGCTTTTAATATATATAAGGAAAAGCATATGCGACATCAACTCAGTGCACATGAATAATTTTTAGTCGGAACTGAGTGTACCCCAACGCATGGTTGAAATACAACAGCTCCTTTTGATGATACTATAGTAACACTTAATTGTGTCCTAAATATAGCCATGTGATAAATAAATTCTTAAAATTGGTAAATATTTACAAACAACTTCTTAATTTATCAATATTATTCTATATTTCGACAATATATTTCTCGTATGCGTTGATAACAGTGGTCTCTCCCACCTTGTCAAGCCTGACAAACTGCCTGCCGTAGCTCATATGGACATGTCCATGCACAAAGTACTTTGGTCTGTACTGCTCAATAAGCCTGTTGAACACATCAAAGCCTGTATGGCATATATCCTCACCATCATGCAGCCCCTTTGCCGGCGAATGGGTAACAAGCACATCAAAGCCTTTATTGCGCTTAAGCTTCCACCACAGCTTCTTAACGCGCTTTGTCATCTCCTTCTGCGTATACTGATTATCTCCCGGCTTATAGCGGTTTGAGCCTCCCAGGCCAAGAAACCGTACACCCTCATATTCGTAAATCTCATCCTCAATGCATATGCAGCCTTCCGGCGGCTTTACATTGTATTTGTCATCATGGTTGCCATGCACATACAAAAGAGGGACTCCAACCATCGTTGTCAGAAAGGACAGATAGCTCGGGTTTAAGTCTCCACATGATACAATAATATCAATTCCTTTAAAATCCTCTTTCTTAAAGTATTCCCAGTACATTTTCGACTCTTCATCAGCTAAGAATAGTATCTTCATTACAGTTTATTTTCCTCTACACCCTTTAGTTCAACCACCATCTTTGCATTGTCCACAAACTCACTCATAGGTGGAATATTACCCACAACATTGTCTACAAGCCAGTCCATTTTCATGATATCAGACGGTTTCATCTCGTGTTCACCCTTGTTTTTAAGTTCGCCCTTCTGATTATATATCTGTCCAAAGAAAGGCACAACCTCACCCTTTGTGATATCGCTCTTCAAATGATCCGCAAGCCTCTTTACTCCATAAGGCACATGCTTTGAACAAATCAGGTCAATAACACCTGCAGACATGCCCCACCAATAGTTGAGTGCCCTTGCCTGTTCTTGTCCCTCTGTCTTGTAAGAGCCGGCCAGCACGCTCTGCAAAAGCTTCTCATAGAACACGCCCCAGTTCCATATAGGCATGGCAAGATTTAATGCCTGACCATCCTGAAGCTTATACAGTCCAAAATATCTTGATGCATCATTCGGAGTGATAATATCCTGATCTGACACATAATGCAAATCATTTTCCGTCAGAAATTTATCCCTGTCATAGTCCTTGGTCTTTGACCACGCCAGATATACCTTCGCTCGCGGATTTACACTTGCCACTCCAAGTGCAAATGCATTGATATTGGCAATCATACCATATATCGGGTAGTCTGCTATATACGCAACCCTTTCATTGTCTGTCACAGCTCCTGCAATCATTCCTGCAAGGAATTTTGCCTCATACATACGGCCATAGTAAGTTCTGATGTATGGATGCGGCGCATTCAGTGAACAGTTAAGTATATAAACCTCCGGGTGTGCTACAGCCACCTTTAAGCTGTTTGGCATCATCTGCGGTCCTACACAGAAAACTATATTGGCGCCGGCCTTTATGATGTCCTCAAGCACCTGCTCCACATTACTCTCATCTACGCCTGATACAAACTCAGTCTCAAGTCTGTCAGAAAACGTATCATCCAGATAGTTGCGTCCCAGCTCATGTGAATACAGCCAGGCTGATGTCTTTGGCTCTCTCGGATACAAAAATACCACCTTAAGCTTCTTCGGTGTCTGAGGAATCAGATAATTGAGCAGACTCTTTTTGGTCTGCACCTTTGTCGGATCCAGCACGAGATTTATCTTGTGCTTTTCTCCCTCTGCGGCAAACTCCTTCCATGTATTGATGATGTTTTTGTTGTAATCGCTCTCTGACATCTCAAGCATGGCATCCATGCCAAAGACCTCCATAAATACTGTAATGGCATCACCCAGCTTGATGTCTAGTCTGTCACCGCCACGGAAATTATAGACCTTTGAAAAATCAAACATTACCTTAGCAAATTTTTCCTTGGTCTCATCATCCCATCTGCCCTCTTTTCCAACAAGCGAAAGAAGCTTATCAGCATTGCCCAGCTTCGTAAACTCCACCGAGCAAAGCCCCGTGATTTCATTGAACCTCATATACTCATAATAAAGCCTCACATCATAATCATCCGACAGCTTTGGAATCTTTCTGATCACAATTGCAGGAATCGAAACGGCGTTGAAGTACTTGAGTACACTGACCCTCTTATTGCCCTCAAGCACATAATACCTGTTCATGTACTCAAATGCCTTGATTGGATCTCTGATTCCCTCATTCATCTGCGCATCTGACAGATTAGACCACTTCACTGCAAATTCGGTTTCCTCGTCCAATATCGGCATAAAGTTTGCCGCAAATGAATATGTCCTGCCCATGGTGCTTGTTCCTACAACGAAATCCAAAGGCACATGGACCAGCCCCATATTCTGCTCTGTCTGAATATCTGCCTCTGATAAGATTTCATCAAGCACTGGCAGATAAGGAAACTGTCCTTTAGCTATCCTTGCCCTGTATTCTTTTTTTCCCAGCTTTAATGCTTCTGAATATTCTGTTTCACCCATATTGTAATCTCCTTTTGAAACTATTTTAACATAAATTCAAAAAAATTAAACATTTCATTTGATATTTCTCAAAACTTTGATATAATGTATGTTAGGAAATAGGTACCACAATATATGGAGGGAAGAAAAATGACTGATATATCACAGGAAAATGCAGATATTATCGGAGAAATTGCCAACATCTGCATAGGTAACGCCGCAACAACACTGAGCCTGATACTCGGAAAATCAACCAATATCACTGCCCCAAATGTAGAAGTTTTGAAAAAAGAAGACGCTCTATGTAATGACGAGCGTATTTTAATTAAGGTTCCTTACACAAAAGGGCTTGACGGAACCAACCTTCTTATTATAAGATTAAATGACGCATTGGTTATTGCAAATCTTATGATGGGCGGTGATGGAACAAATGTTTCAGGTATGTCTTTAGATGAGATGACCCTTTCAGCTATCTCTGAAGCTATGAACCAGATGTGTGGCACTATTGCCACCTCAATGTCTGCTCTTCTCAATGAGCCGACAGACATTGGTTTCCCACTCATTAATTCAAAGGATAAAAAAACATTTGAAATACCCGATGAATTATGTAATGGAACAGATATTGTTAAGGTAACATTCAAATTAACTGTTGGAGACCTGATAGACAGCGATCTTTTACAGTTGTATCCGCTAAGTATTGTTAAACAGATTATAAAACAGGAGGTTTAAACCATGGCAAAAATTTTAATTGTAGATGATGCAGCATTTATGAGAATGATGTTGAAGGACATCCTCACTAAAGGAGGATTCGAGATTGCAGGAGAGGCAGCAGACGGAAATGAGGCCGTTGCCAAATATAATGAGCTCAAGCCTGATCTCGTAACCTTAGATATCACAATGCCTAACAAGGATGGTATCCAGGCACTCAAGGAAATCAAGGCAGCAGATCCAAATGCCACATGTGTTATGTGCTCTGCTATGGGACAGCAGTCAATGGTTATTGATGCAATCCAGTCAGGTGCCAAGGATTTCATCGTTAAGCCATTCCAGGCAGACCGTGTTATTGAGTCCATCCGAAAAGTTCTTGGATAATTCATTTATACATAGGTATTCAAAAAGTCCGCACGGTTTATCCGGCGGACTTTTTCTTACTTTTATTTCAATGTGACTATTCAGTTATTTAAAGCTGTGCCAGACTTTCAATGGCATTATCCCCAAGAATCGTCTGTGCATGCTCCATCAGAAACGCTCTCTTATCAGCTCCTGCGATTATATCATCTGCATATTCATCTGCGATGACAGACATTTTTTCAAGCTCATGCTCATCATAGCCGGATAAATCCATACTCATGAAATATTCACCCTCAAACTTAAAAAACTGAGACGCTGCCGATGGCAGTCCCCTGATTATTTTTGCAAATCTGACTGCAACGTCAAACTTTTCAAAAATAAACATAACAACCGACACCATATCCTGTTTTTTTATTTGTTTTTTGGTGTTTTTCTCAGTTGACTGCTTAACAGCCTCAGGTGGCAGTGAATTAATCAGACCATTCACAATATCCTTTAAATGCTCCATCATGCCTTCTGTTGCCGGATGCTCCGAAAAAGTCAGTGAAAGCGTATGGTCAGCAAGAAAATCTGCTCTTACGGTCTTTATTCCCATGTTGAAATCTATGCCAAATTCTTCCTCGGCCATGTCAAATATCTGATTCATAAACTCCTGGGTACGCTCGCCATTACTCATGATTTCATCCATCGTATATCCCAGATCGTATATTTCTTCCTCTGAAATAACACATTTTATAGTGTGTTCACCTATTCTTGAAAACTCCATAACAAGCTTCACCTACTTTCTTTTTAGCTTTTGTCTGATACGGGATAGTGCATTGTCAATTGATTTATCTGATTTTCCAAGCATATGCGCTATCGTTGTATAATTATTTCCTTCCAGATACAATTGTAGCACTTTTTTCTCCATATTACTCAGTTTATTCCACAATTGTTCCTTAAATTCCTTAAATTTTTCCTTCTCTATGAGAAGCTGCTCAGGACTTGCAATATCATCTTGCAGCATTTCTTCAAACTCTGTACCATCACTGTCACTCTGCGAAAAGGATATATATGTGTTAAGCGGCATATGTTTCTTTCGGTTTGAAGCCTCAAGCGCCGAGCTAAGCTGCCTTGTGATGCATAGCTGTGCAAAGCTGTAGAAAGATGCTTCCTTGTCGCTCTTATAGTCTCTGACCGCTTTAAACAGGCCTATCATGCCCTCCTGAATAAGGTCATCATTCTCACCGCCTATCAGGTAGAGTGCATTCGTCTTTTTACGCACAAGCGGCTTATACTTTTCCAATATATAGTCCATGATTTCATTGTTGTCACCATGGTCATTTTTGTCATTATGAATCCTCATAATAAGCTCTTCATCCGTATATGCGCTGTAATCTTCCACTATATGCTTCCTATTCTATAAATATACAATTCATAATACACACCACTCATCCCGCGACATGTAATCTACTTTCCGCTCTTAAGTCTCTGTCTGACTATCTCATATGCAAGCACGCCTGTCGCAACCGATGCGTTCAGTGAGTCAATATCGCCCACCATAGGAATAGAAGCTGTCATATCACAGTTTTCCTTTACAAGCTTGCTGACTCCATCACCCTCATTGCCTATGACAAGACCTATAGGACCTGTGAGGTTTAAGTCATACATGGTAGTGCCACCCATATCAGCACATACAAACCACATGCCCTTTTCCTTAAGCTCCTTTATGGTATTTGAGATATTGGTAACCTTGGCAACAGGTGTATAGTTTATCGCACCTGCAGACGTCTTTGCCACTGTAGGGGTAAGTCCCACTGCACGCCTTTTTGGTATGATGATGCCATGTGCACCCGCCTGATTTGCGGTACGGATTATTGCGCCAAGATTGTGTGGATCCTCTATACCGTCAAGTATGATGATAAAAGGCGGCTCGCCCTTTCTTTCGGCATTTTCCAGTATGTCCGAAACCTCGGCATACTCATATGCTGCTGAAACTGCAATGACACCCTGATGCTTGCCTGTCTCAGACATCTGATCAAGTCTTTCCTTTGCAACATAGTTTATGATTGCATCATGCTTTCTGGCCTCTCTTGTGATTGACTTTATTGGTCCGTCCTGACAGCCGTCAAGCACAAAAAGCTTGTCTATTGTCTTTCCCGAACGGAAAGCCTCCAGCACAGCATTTCTGCCCTCTATATAATTCTCATGGAATTTTTCTTTATTGTTGTTATCCATATTTTCCTCTTATTTTGTGCTATATTTCAATTCCTAAAAGCTCCACTCCAAGCTTAGTGAGTGAAACAACCCTCTCAAAATCATCCTTCAGATAAAGATAGCCCATGACTGCCTCAAGCCCTGTAGCTTTCCTGTAATCAGCCATTGTAGCGTTTTTTGCCATGGAAGGCGACTTGGCATTGCGCCCCCTGTGATACACCTCACTCTCCTCCTCTGTCAGATGAGGTAATAGTGCCTCTATCATGAGAGCCTGCGTATGTGCCTTTACTATATTACTTGTGTGCTTATGAAGCAGATTCGCCTTTGTATTGCCCTTTCCCACCACAACTGAGCGGATGACAATATCAAATATGCCATCACCGATATATGCAAGTGTAAGCGGCGAGTATGTCCTTATATCAACATCCTTTATTCCAAACTGTTCCTTAATATATGAGTCTATCTTCATACTATACAAGCTCCCATTTTACTCCCTCTCTGGTATCCTTTATGGCAACCCCCTTTGCCAGAAGCTCATCTCTTATGGCATCGGCTGTCGCAAAATCCTTTGCCTTTTTAGCGGCTGCACGCTCTGCAATTTTATCATTGATAAATGCCTCAAGCTCACTGTCTACAGATGACGATGCCTCAAGTAATGCCTTTCCTGATTCCCTAAGTCCCAGATCAAGTACCTGCTCAAAGTCATCGATAAGTGCAAGCTTTGTCCTGTCTGAGATATCAGCCTTAAGCACATCATACACTATGGTTATAGCCATTGATGTATTCAGATCATTTGAGACTGCATCAGTAAATTTCTTCTTAAAGTCATCAAAAGCTGTCTCATCAATATCACCTTCATCCTTAAGCTCTGCCACACGCTTTGCAATCTTATTGTATGCCGCAACTGCATTGTCGAGCGCATCAAACGAAAACTCAAGAGGCTTTCTGTAGTGTGACTGTAAGCAGAAGAATCTGTAGGCAAGCGGATTGTATCCCTTCTCCTGAAGCACCGAAACTGTGAGGATTGCACCCTTCGACTTGCTCATCTTGCCGGCTCTGTCATTTAAGTGATTGACATGGAACCAGTACTTGCACCAATCGTGTCCCAGATAGCTCTCTGACTGTGCAATCTCATTGGTGTGATGTGGGAAAATATTGTCCACACCGCCACAGTGGATATCCACGTACTCTCCGAGATGCTTCATGCTGATGCATGAGCACTCTATATGCCAGCCCGGATATCCGACGCCCCATGGGCTGTCCCATTTAAGAGCCTGGTCCTCAAACTTAGACTGTGTAAACCAGAGTACGAAATCATTTTTATTCTTCTTGTTTACATCCTCCTCAACATCATCTCGCACTCCAACCTGAAGCTGTTCCTTCTCTACTGCTGAAGAGAACACAAAATAATCATCAAGCTTTGATGTATCGAAATATACATTGCCTCCTGCAAAATAGGCATAGCCCTTCTCGATAAGCACCTCCACCATATTGATAAACTCCGAAATACAGTTGGTTGCAGGCTCCACTACATCAGGCATTCTGTTGTGTACGGCTGTAAAATCCTTGAAAAAGGCGTCCGTGTACTCCTTTGCTACCTCCATGACGCTCTTGTGTTCACGCTTTGCGCCCTTTAGCATCTTGTCCTCTCCGGTATCTCCGTCGCTTGAGAGATGTCCCACATCTGTAATATTCATGACACGCTTTACATCATAGCCCACATAGCGAAGTGCCTTCTCAAGCACATCCTCCATGATGTATGAGCGGATATTTCCGATATGTGCAAAATGGTAAACTGTAGGTCCACATGTATACATGCCGATTTTGCCGTCAACACGCGGAACAACAGTATCAATCTGTCTTGTGAGTGTAT
The DNA here is from genome assembly GCA_900317585.1 of uncultured Lachnospiraceae bacterium. Classification (GTDB taxonomy): domain Bacteria; phylum Bacillota; class Clostridia; order Lachnospirales; family Lachnospiraceae; genus Roseburia. Next base: position 99,136 of record ONHG01000001.1, read on the forward strand.
TGTAAAACTTGAAATTGTTCTCCATTATTTATATCTCCTTTTGGATGATTTATAACTATCTTTTTATTTTAGCATGTTTTCCCTATATATTCAAATCAATCGGCCTGACAGCCTCCACAGCCGCTGCAGCCGCCTCCGACCTGCATACTTGCCTCATAGAGACCTGTAAGTGAGCAGATTGCCTGTGATGCAATTCCCTCCTCGCGGCCTGTAAAACCAAGCCACTCCTCGGTCGTCGCCTTTATATTTACCTGCTCCTTTGCGATTTGCAGCGTATCAGCCACATTCTGCTCCATCTGCTCAATATACGGACGAAGCTTCGGCTTTTGTGCAATTACTGTCGCATCTATGTTTTCTATCACATAGCCTTTTTTTGCAATGAGCTCTCTCACATGCTCCAAAAGCTTAAGACTCGAAATCCCCTCATATGCCGGGTCTGTATCCGGGAAATGCTTTCCGATATCGCCAAGTGCCGCTGCACCCAAGAGTGCATCCATTATCGCATGCAATAGTACATCGGCATCCGAATGGCCTAAAAGCCCGAGTGTATGCGGAACCTTCACTCCTCCTAAAATCAAATCTCTGCCCTCAACAAGCTTGTGCACATCATAGCCCATTCCTACTCTCATATATCGTCTCTCTTTCTATCAGATACAATACCTCATGTTATTGCCAACTGTCATTGCTCTGTATTTTGGTTTTTTAAATATAGTATACCTTATTTTTCCTGTTGCGCCAAGATATTATTTTAAGCTATTTTCAAATAAAAGACCGCCCCGGACAAACCGGAGCGGTCTTTATTAAAATTGAAATAGTCCATTAAATGTCTTATGCAAGTGCTGCAGTGATGATAGCCATTGAGTAAACCTCTCCTGCATTACATCCACGAGAAAGGTCATTGATTGGAGCATTGAGGCCAAGAAGGATTGGGCCGTATGCTTCGAAATTACCAAGTCTCTGTGCAATCTTGTATCCGATATTTCCTGCGTTGATGTCAGGGAAGATAAATGTATTTGCATGACCCGCAACCTCAGACTGTGGGCACTTTGTGCGGGCTACACGTGGTGCAACTGCTGCGTCAAACTGGATTTCTCCCTCGATTGGAAGATTTGGATATTTTTCTTTTGCCTTGTGAGCTGCGTTTCTCATCTTGTCAACGTCCTCGCCCTTTCCTGAGCCAAGTGTTGAGTAGCTTAAGAATGCAACCTTTGGATCGATACCGAAGATCTTAGCACACTCTGCTGATTCTCCTGCGATTTCAACAAGCTCGTCCTCTGTAGGATGGATATTGATAGCGCAGTCGCTCATTGCAAGCACCTCATTCTCACCTGTAGCAGATGGACGAACAAGGATAAAGCATGAAGATACTATTGTGTTGCCAGGCTTTGTCTTGATAAGCTGTAATGCCGGACGAACTGTATCTGCTGTTGAGTATGTAGCTCCTCCGAGAAGTGCGTCTGCGATACCCATCTTTACAAGCATTGTTCCAAAGTAGTTAGCTGATGAAAGAATTCCCTTAGCCTGCTCCGGTGTAACACCCTTGCTCTTACGAAGCTCGCAGAATAATTCAACCATCTCATCCATACGGTCAAATTTCATAGGATCTATAATCTCTGCTCCACGGATATTGAAACCGCTCTTCTCAGCGCTTGCATTAATCTTCTCAGGATCTCCGACAAGGATAGGATGTAAGAAGTTGCTTGCAAGTAAACGCGAAGCTGCCTCAAGGATACGTGAATCCTCTCCCTCTGTGAATACGATTTTCTTTGGGTTTTTCTTTAATATTTCGATTAACTGACCAAATCCAAACATGATAATGTCTCCTTTATGTATATTATTTATTATTTAAAACTATATCTGGTTTCACACCACTGACTATAATATACTTTTTTTTCACGAATATCAATAATTGTTAAAAGGTTGTCAAGATGTTCGCGAAAAAATCCAATTCAAGATATTTCATGGCACAATAAAAGGAACCGGATTAATATTTTCCGATTCCTTTTATAATGATCACTATTTATTCGTTTAAGGAGTATTTATCATGAAAAACCATTTACTCTGCAAGTGCCTTAAATGCCTCATCAAGATCCTCAATTATATCATCCACATTCTCAGTTCCGATTGAAAGACGGATTGTGTTTGGCTTGATGCCCTGATCTAAGAGCTCTGCTTCATTGCACTCTGAGTGTGTGGTAGAAGCCGGATGTATAGCAAGTGACTTAACATCAGCTACGTTTGCAAGCAGTGAGAAAAGCTCAAGGTTGTCAATAAATTTCTGCGCTTCCTTTGCTCCACCCTTAATCTCGAATGTAAATATAGAGCCGCCTCCGTTAGGGAAGTATTTCTTGTAAAGTTCCTGCTGCTCTTTATCCTCTGAAATAGATGGATGATTAACCTTCTCTACGAGTGGCTGATCCTTTAAGTACTGAACTACCTTGAGTGCATTCTCAACATGACGCTCCACACGAAGCGAAAGTGTCTCAAGTCCCTGAAGGAAGATAAATGAATGAACAGGCGAAATTGTTGCTCCTGTATCACGAAGTAAAATTGCCCTGATATATGTCGCAAATGCTGCCGGTGCGCAATCCTTTGCAAAGCTTACTCCGTGGTATGATACGTTTGGCTCTACAAGCCATGGCCATTTATCATTCTGTGTCCAGTCGAATTTACCACTGTCAATTATAACTCCACCAATTGTTGTTCCGTGTCCACCGATGAACTTTGTTGCTGAGTGAACCACGATATCAGCACCGTACTCAATCGGACGGACAAGATATGGTGTAGCAAAGGTATTATCTACGATAAGCGGGATTCCTGCCTCATGAGCGATATTTGCAATTTTTTCGATATCTACTACCTCTGAGTTTGGATTTCCGAGTGTCTCGATTTCAATAGCTTTTGTATTCTCTTTGATGGCAGCCTTGATTCCATCATAATCGAATGGATCTACGAATGTAGCCTCAATTCCGTAATCAGGAAGTGTGTGTGCCAAGAGATTATATGTACCGCCGTAGATATTCTTTGCTGCAACGATATGGTCACCTGCGTGTGCTACTGCCTGGAAAGCATATGTGAGTGCCGCTGCTCCGGAACCAACAGCAAGTGCTGCCACGCCACCCTCGAGTGCTGCAATTCTTCTCTCAAATACATCCTCTGTAGGGTTTGTCAGTCTGCCGTATATATTTCCTGCATCTCTGAGTCCGAATCTGTCTGCCGCATGCTCACTGTTATGGAACACATATGATGAAGTAAGGTAGATTGGAACTGCTCTCGCATCTGTAACCGGATCAGGTGTTTCCTGTCCTACATGTAACTGTAATGTCTCAAATTTCAAATTTCTGTCTGCATAATGTTTCTTGCTCATATTAATATCCTCCTATTAATGATATGTTAACGTTATTTGTTTTTAATTTTAATTTCGGGATGCTGTTCCCTTGAACTAAACATAGCATACCATCTTTCTAGGAAAAGTGTTAATACTTATAACTAAGAGCTTGCTATAAACATATTTTATAACTGCATATTCTTTAAAACATCTGCAAGTTCTCTCGTAGCTGCACCAACGTCCATGTTATTTACTGCATAATCACATATCTGGCGGTTACGTTTCTCGGCATCTATGGACAGAATACGAAGTGTCTTTTCTTCTATCGAGTAATCCTGTTCTATGATATCCCGGATTAAGAGCTCCTTGTCACGTGCCACATACACTATTACAGTAGGAAAATGACGCTTCATTGCAATGGCACCGCACATGTCAAGCGGCATCACGACAAAATGTCCCTTTTCAAGCACTGCCTCTATATCCTCCATTTTTGTGCCATACTGTATTCCTGCATATCTTGTCTTTTCAAAGAAATCCTGTGCATTGAACTCCTCCTCCGTCAGGTACCTGTGCTTATCTCCGGGCTTGGTACAGTATGTTTTCGGATTCTCAAACTGCTCCATGGCGCACAGACTGTCTGAGAGTGCTGTCTTTCCCGAGCCTGATGGTCCGACAAGCGCCACAACTGACGGATTCTTTATACTTTTATTTCTATATAGTGACGCATTTATTATCTGCTCCACGAGATATACAAACTCTGTGATATTATTGACCGATAACAGTCCTGTCATTTTTGAATTCCACGGCTTTCGCATGAGCACAGGATATGTGGCCGGTGTCTCAAGCACATTGTGTATGGCATCATCTAAAATAATATCAAACTGCACGAGATTTTTTGCATTGCCAAGTATGATATTTTCTGTCGGAAAATCAGGAAATGCCTCCATTATCTGACTCGCCCTCACTCCCATGAAGCCCGGTGCCACCGCCGTGATAAAATATACCTCTCCGATATCCATGAGCTTTCTTATCATCCGCTTTGTCTCTTCTGTAGGCTTCTGCCTCTCATAAAGTGTATTATCCCGGTAAAATTCCTTTATGACAGAGGCTCTGCCGGTATTCTCCCAGGAATCTATATCCTCCAGTTCAAGCGGTGGGGTGATATTATATTTTTTGTTTGCCATATCTATGGCTATACTGTTGAATGGGGCTGTCACATCATCCCAGTCAAGTCCTATTTTAGGTCTTATCATGCTTATCCCTTTCTGTTTCGTAACTATTTATAACAAAAAGACCTGCAACAACTGCAAGTCTTAACAAGTAGCGAGGGAGAGACTCGAACTCTCAACCTCCCGGGTATGAACCGGACGCTCTAGCCAGTTGAGCCACCTCGCCATATTTGATTGATACCTTTAAAAGGATGGGACCTACAGGGCTCGAACCTGTGACCCTCTGCTTGTAAGGCAGATGCTCTCCCAGCTGAGCTAAGATCCCATGTCGTCAACCGACTTGATTATTATATACAGTCGGCACCTTATTGTCAACAACTTTTTTCATTTTATTTAAAAAATTTTAACTATTCAGAAGTCTCTCCACAAGTTTCACACACTCTGCCGCATCCTTTGAATATCCGTCAGCTCCTATCTCGTCTGCAAAGCTCTGTGTAATGCAGGCTCCACCGATTACCACCTTACTCTTACATCCCTTTTCCTTGCAGATTTCCACTACATCCTTCATGCGCATCATTGTTGTAGTCATAAGAGCTGACAGTCCGATAACCGCCGCGTTCGTCTCAATCGCCTTGTTGACAATATCCTCACAAGGCACATCCTTTCCCATATCAATCACGTTGTAGCCATAGTTTTTAAGCATAAGCACAACAAGGTTCTTTCCTATATCATGGATATCCCCCTCCACCGTTGCAATGACAAGAGTTGGCATATCCTCCCCTGAGTCTTTCTTTTCAAGCAGTGGCTCGAGATGTTCTATAGCAAGCTTCATGGTATTTGCACTGCCGATAAGCTGTGGCAGGAAATACTTCTTCTGGTTGAAAAGCTCTCCCACCTCATTAATAGCCGGAATCAGGCTGTTATTAATAATCTCGTCAGGCTTTGCCCCATCAGAAAGCATTTTCTTTACTTCATCAATTATACTGCCCTTGTTTCCCTTTAAGACAGCCTGAAATACCGCATCCTTACTGCCCGCTGCGCATGTGCCGTTTGAAGCAGACGCATCATTGTCCGACTTTTTCACAACAACAGTCTCATATTGGGTCTTTTCCTCCGCAAGCCTGCTCATGCGCTCGATGTATGCTATATCGCTGTCAGGTCTGTCGAGCAGCATATCCGATGCAAATGCAGCATTCATCAAAAGCTCCTGTGATGGATTGGCAATAGCCATGGTGAGTCCCTTGCATATGGCCATTGTAAGAAACGCTGTGTTCACGTACATACGCTCAGGCAGTCCGAAGGATATATTTGAAAGTCCGCATATTGTAGGAAGCTTTTTCTCATCCTTGCAGTACGCAATGGTCTCATAGCACTCGATTGCGGCCTTTGGATTTGCACCTATTGTCGCAACAAGTCCATCCACCACGATATCCTCATGTGCCATTCCAAGCGAAAGTGCCTTGTCATAAATAGTATTTATAATCTGCTTTTTCTCCTCGACATCCTTTGGCAATCCTGCATCCGAAAGTGGTAAGAGTATAAACATCGCCCCATATTTTGCCGCAAGAGGCAGAAGCTTTTCCATCTTTTCTGTCTCAAGGGAAATAGAATTGATGAGAGCTCTTCCCGGATAAATCTTAAGAGCCTCCTCTATTACCTCCACATAGCTTGAATCAATACAAAGTGGACAGTCCACGGTAGATGAAACCTCATATATAACCGATTTCATCATCTCCTTCTCATCGATACCATTCATGCCCATATTGATATCAAGTATTCTCGCACCATTTGTCTCCTGCTCCATAGCCATCTGGCGCACCAGGTCAAGCTTTCCCTCACGCAGCTGTGCCTGCAGCTTTTTCTTACCTGTAGGATTGATTCTCTCTCCGACCACAGTAAAGTTGCCATCTAAGTCAATCTCTACATTCTTTCGTTCAGACGCAAGCACTCTTCTATGGTGCTCAAGCGGCTTATGAACAGGCATTGTCTTTACAGCCTCTGTCAGTGCACGGATATGCTCCGGCGTGGTGCCACAGCAGCCTCCGACAATAGATGCACCTGCCTTCACAAGCCCTGTCATCGCATCCGCAAACATATCCGGAGTCATCTTGTATACAGTTTTACCGTCCTCAAGCTCCGGAAGCCCGGCATTTGGCTTTGCAATAAGAGGCACTGTAGAGTACTCTGCCATTTTTTCAACCAGCGCTATCATCTCAGCTGGTCCCGTCGAACAGTTCACACCGATTGCATCCACTCCAAGTGACTGCAGCACAACAACTGCTGTCTCAGGCGGTGTACCAAAAAGAGTCCTGCCATCCTCGTTATAGGTGAGTGTCACCATAATAGGCAGGTCGCTTACCTCTTTTATAGCAAGCACTGCCGCTCTGCACTCCTGAAGACTCATCATTGTCTCAACCACAAAAACATCTGCGCCCGCCGCATCAAGGATCCTCGCCTGCTCCTTGTACACCTCCAAAAGCTCCTCAAACATCAGATCCCCGAGTGGAAAAAGCTGTCTGCCGGTCATCGTCATGTCTGCTGCTACAAGTGCCCTATCCCCTACAGCCTGCTTTGACAGGCCAACCAGTGTGGTATTTATCTCGTTAATTTTCTCCTGTAAACCATATTCTAAAAGCTTAATCCGGTTTCCTGTAAATGTAGGTGCATAAACAATATTCGTGCCGTTATCGACATAAGCCTTCTGCAAATCAAGAATCACCTGCGGATGCTCCATCACCCATTCCTCCGGACACACCCCTACCGGCATGCCCGCTGCCATCAGGTTTGTACCGGTCGCTCCATCCAGGATAACTATGTTTTCTCTGATATATTTTCTGAATTCTTCTCTTGTCATTTCGTTTCCTTTTCTGTTTCAGCTGTTATTTACTCCACAGTGTAAAGTATTTCAAAGCAAAAGCTATGTGCTCTTCATCCTTGAAATTTGTGATAATTTATATTATCATTGTAACCGATTTTAAAACACAAAAATCAATAGTCCATTCACATAATATACTAAAACACTATATTTTTCAAACAAAAGAAAGGATTTCTTATGAAACTTATCGCTTTAGATCTTGACGGAACACTTTTCAACAACAAAAGTCAGATATCCAAGGAAAATATAAAAGCTATAAAAGAGGCAACTGCTGCCGGAATAAATGTGGTCATCTCCACCGGCCGTCCATTCGGAGGGCTGCCGTTTGAGGCAATTAAGGACACCGGCATCCGCTACGCTATCACTGCAAACGGAAGTGCAATCTACGAGATTGACACCCAAAAATGTCTTTACGAAAACTGCCTTTCTGATGAGACAGCGTTTTCAATAATTGATTACCTGATGACAAAGCGCGTTCATATGGATGCCTTCATAAACGGCTGTGGCTATTCTCCATACAAGTGTCTCGAGGATGCAAAGGATCTCAAAATGCCTCCTTCTATAAAGGAATACATCATGACAACCAGAAAACGTGTGAACGATATCACTGAAATGATGCGCGAAAACAATTACCATATGCAGAAAATGACCATCAATTTCCCAAAGGATGCAGATGATAACTACTACTGCCGCGACGAAGTATTTGAGCATCTGAAAAAAATCCCTGAAATCACGCTCGTAAGCGGTGGCTACGGTAATCTGGAATTCACAAAAGCAGGCGTTGACAAAGGTGTGGCACTTCACAAGCTGGCTCAAATCCTGAATATAGCAGCTGATGAGACAATGGCTGTCGGTGACACCGAAAACGACATGGCTATCGTAAAAGCCGCACACATCGGCGTGGCCATGGGAAATGCAACCGATGAGCTTAAGGCACAGGCTGATTACGTCACCGACACAAACGAAAATGACGGTGTAGCCAAGGCTATACGCCACTTTATGGGTTAATCTCACATCATTAAGATAGCGATAACTGTCATATAAGAGCATAATAGCTGTTTGACACACAATAAAACAATCATCTGTCATATATATCCCCGGAAGCACATATACTTCTAAGACAACATATGACAGGTGATTTTTTGATTGTAAAAAAATATTTATCCAATCCACTTGTGACCGGAACTATCTTCCTGACACTTGCCGGAACAACCAGTCGGTTTATGGGTTTTTTCTTTCGCATATTTCTTAATAATGTCATGGGCTCAACAGGTCTTGGACTCTATCAGCTTGTGATTCCACTCATGTCCGTATGCATGTCACTCTGCTGCAACGGTTTTCAGACCGCTACATCAAAGCTTGTTGCCGAAAAGCCTCAAAACAGGCAGATTATACTCATTTGCGCAATAATTATGTCAGCCACCATTGCTCTTTTACTCACAATTATTATGTATTCCAATGCCCACTACATAAGCATTTGTATTTTAAGTGAGCCACGCTGTACAGAGCTTGTCAAGGCGCTGTCCTTTTCCATTCTGCCCGCTGCTATCCATTCCTGCATAAACGGATACTATTATGGATTGAAAAAAGCAGCCGTTCCAGCTGCCACTCAATTAATTGAGCAGACCGCACGCATTGGAACCTTCTATCTGATATACTCAATACTGTCTGACGGTGACAGCTGCTTTAAGCCTGTATACTCTATATACGGCATCGTGGCAGGCGAAGCGAGCGCAACCGTCTTTTCCGTTATCACAATAAAAAAAGATTTCTCATACTTTAAAATATCCGTCAAAAACCTGAAAACAACAGCCTATGGCATGGCTGCGCTTTTCATCCCTTTATCACTTAACTACATATTGGCAAGCTTTTCATCCTCCGTCGAAAATGTGCTTATCCCGAGAACTCTTAAGCTCAACGGACTATCACCGGCATTGGCCCTTGACATATTCGGAACCATTTCCGGTCTTACCCTTCCCGTGCTTTTATTTCCCGGCGTACTTTGCAGCTGTGCCTGCGTGATGCTTCTGCCATCCATTTCTGAAGCAAATGCCGCCGGAAAGGATACAAAAATCACTAAAACCATAAACTCCTGTGCCTTATTCGGACTATGCTTCGGTCTTATCTTTACATGCATATTCTATCTGCTGTCGGATTTTATAGGGGTTTTTCTTTTCTCATCGAAGCTTTGTGGATATTTTCTTAGAAGGCTGTGTTTTCTGTGCCCGTTGATGCACATAAGTGGAATGCTCTGCAGCATACTGCATGGTCTGGGCAAAGCAAAGCAGGTGCTCTTCGTCAATCTGCTCACCTGTGCGATAAGAATCCTGATGATTATGCTTCTCGTCCCCCACTATGGGATAGATGCATATCTGTGGGCTATGCTTGTGTCGCATGTGTTTATGACACTTGCTGTCGGAATTCTCACCTGCCACACAGCACACAAATAAAAAAGCCTGCACATACTCCAGGCATACCGGAATATGTGCAGACTCATAAAACTACAGATTATACACGTGAAAGGTACTCACCTGTTCTTGTATCAATCTTGATAACATCATCTGTCTCAACAAAAAGTGGTACATAAACTGTAGCACCTGTCTCAACTGTAGCAGGCTTTGTAGCACCTGTTGCTGTATCACCCTTGAAGCCAGGCTCTGTCTCTGTAACAGTAAGCTCAACGAAAAGTGGTGGCTCAACTGCAAATACATTGCCCTTGTGTGAGCAAACCTTACACATCTCGTTCTCTTTTACAAACTTGAGAGAATCGCCAACCTCATCCTTTGGTAAGTCAATCTGGTCATATGTCTCAACATCCATGAAATGATAGAAATCATCATCTGCATAAAGATACTGCATATCCTTACGGTCAATGTGTGCTGTAGGGCATTTCTCTGTTGGACGGAATGTCTTCTCAACAACACCACCACTGATGATATTCTTTAACTTTGTACGTACAAATGCTGCACCTTTTCCTGGTTTAACATGCTGAAATTCGATAATCTGATAGATGTTTCCCTCGAACTCGATAGTAACACCGTTTCTGAAATCTCCTGCTGAAATCATTAGTTACTTCCTCCTTAAATCGTGCGAGCCTAAGCTCTCTCATTCGTCCATTCTACAATAAAAAGCAATACATTTCAAGTATTTATTTTCTATTGCATGAATTTGTATTGGTTTTATATTAGTTTCTAGCCTCGATATCCGATATCATAGCTATTCTCTTTGCGTGTCTGCCGCCCTCAAACTCGGCTGTCAGATAAGCCTTTACGATATCCTTTGCAAGCTCAACACCTACAATCCTCTCACCAAAGGCTATGATATTGGCATTATTGTGCTGTTTTACAAGGCGTGCTGTGGCTGTGTCTGAACAAACTGCCGCACGGATACCGTTGACCTTATTGGCCGCTATTGAGATACCCACACCGGTACCGCATATAAGTATTCCGCAGTCAAACTCGCCTGATGCCACTGCATTAGCCACCTTCTCACCATACTCCGGGTAATTGCAGCTCTCACTTGAATCTGTGCCGAAGTTGGTCACCTCGTGCCCCATGCTCTCAACGTACTCCATTATTGTCTTTTTAAGCTCAACTGCTGCGTGATCGTTTCCGATTGCAATCTTCATAATATATATGCCTCCAAATTTTAAATTATTAGTTAAAAATTATTTATTTACTTTCTTCAAATGCCTCTTGTAGCATGCAATTACAGGCTTTTCAATAAAGCGCTTAAGCACAATCTGTATCTCCTCATGCGGGTCAATAGGTGCTACAAGTATTGATCTGATGCCCGTAAGATTAGCTCCGATGATATCTGTAAATATCTGATCTCCCACAAAAAGAGTGTTTTTCGTATCTGTGCCAAGCTTCTCCATCGCCGTACGATAGCCGGACGGCTTGGGCTTTCCTGCCTTGTAAATATACTTTATCCCAACCTGCTTAGCAAAGCTCTTCACACGCGGCTCCTTATTGTTTGAGAGCACCAGGCACGAAAAGCCAAGTTCCTTAAGATGCTTAAACAATGCAATCGCCCGCTCATCAGCAGGCGAACCATGAGTCACAAGGGTGTTGTCGATATCAAAAATAATGCCCCTGTAGCCCTCCTTATATAATTTATCAAAATCTATGCTATATGTCGAGTCAATGTACTCTCCAGGGTATAAAAAACTCATAGTATAAAATTCTCTGTCTCCCTGTTAATCTGTTCATTCAAGGCCGCATGTTGCATAATCATACCATCCGCGCTGCCGACAAAATGCTGATACTGCTGCAATACCTTATCCTTGTCTAAATCGTATACTGCCTTTGTGACATCAAGCGAGCTGATATCACTATCAGCACCCTTAAGCTCATAGCTCGCATTGGAATCATATGTATTTGCATAATCAAGCGAAGTAAAGCTCTGCCTTGCCCTTGCGGCCTCGTAATCAGCTGTATCATCAGCAATGGATTGCTGTGAAGCAGTGTCATCCACCGCCTGCTTTGACCTCATAATCTGGCTGTTTCTAAGCTCGTTTAACCTTATGGAATTGTATGAATAAAAGCCTTCGCTCGGGCGAATACCGGAAATGTTCATACGTGCTTTCCCATCCTTTTCAAAATAAATCCTGCTAACTAAACACTATTTGGTGTCAAGCATCTTTTTAAGCTCTGTCATAAAGGTGTTGACATCCTTAAACTCTCTGTAAACTGACGCAAACCTCACATATGCTACCGCATCAAGGTCCTTTAATCTGTCCATAATCAGCTCTCCGATGAGTGATGTAGAGATTTCCTTTTCCTCTCTGGCAAAGATTTCTATCTCAACCTCATCTACAAGCTTTGAGATTGTATCTGCTGAAATCGGTCTCTTGTGACATGCAAGAAGCACGCCCTTTTCAATCTTGGAGCGGTCATACTGCTCTCTGTTGTTGTCCTTTTTTATAACGATGAGTGGGATTGTCTCCACCTTCTCATATGTAGTGAAACGCTTGCCACAATCATCACACAGCCTTCTGCGCCTGATAGAGCTGTTGTCATCAGCCGGTCTTGAGTCTATTACCCTTGTGTTGTCACTACTGCAAAATGGACACTTCATGCTGTACCCTCCGTAGATATCATATAATATGAAGAAGCAAAATATCTTTGTTTCTCATTATATTATAATACTTCAAATCATCATCTGTATTTAAAAAGACCTATACATATTTCAGTATATCTATACTAATTTTTGTTGTCAATATGTTTTGTACTGATTTTAACTTTTTTATCACATTTTTGTTATCAATGGTTCTGAGTTACCTATTTATAAAATCACAACAGCTTGCGCCGCATATCAGACTCACATATATTTACCAATATTATATCAGGTCCAATCTTCACAATCTTAACCCATGGAATACAATATTCATAATCCCTGCAAAATATTCCCATATATTTTCCCGGTCCCGGCACGATAATCGCACAGATTTTGCCACAGAGCGGGTCAAACTCAAGGTCACGCACATGCCCTATGAACCTGCCCTCCTCCACGCTCACAACCTCTTTTTCGCATAAATCCAGAAAACGCATAAAACAGACCTCCCTTGGTCTATCTTATGCGTTTCTTTTTGATTTTGTGCTTATAAAAGCGTGTTATTCATAAAATTATACATTAAATCTGAAAAGAATTACATCTCCGTCCTTAACAACGTACTCTTTTCCTTCCATGCCTACGATGCCCTTTTCTCTTGCGGCTGCAAGGCTTCCGTTGTCGAGAAGATCCTGATAATTGACTACCTCCGCCTTGATGAAGCCACGCTCAAAGTCAGTATGTATCTTGCCGGCTGCCTGTGGTGCCTTTGTACCTTTCTTTATAGTCCATGCACGGCACTCATCCTCTCCTGCAGTGAGGAAGGAAATAAGTCCGAGAAGTGAATAGCTGGCTGCTACAAGCTTATCGAGACCGCTTGACTCAACACCTAAATCCTCAAGGTACTCCTTCTTTTCGTCCTCATCGAGATCTGCAAGCTCCTGCTCAATCTGTGCACAGATAACAAATACCTCTGCGCCCTCTTCCTTTGCCATCTCTCTTACCTTTGCAACATGCGGATTGCTTGCGCCGTCATCTGCGAGGTCGTCCTCTGATACGTTTGCTGCGTAGATGGTAGGCTTTGCTGTAAGGAGATTATAGCCCTTGAACCAAAGCTGTGCATCCTCATCATCAGGCACTTCAAAGGTTCTGGCCATCTTTCCGTCCTCAAGATGAGCCTTTACTGCCTCAACAAGCTCAAGCTCCTTTGCAAGTGTCTTGTCCATTCTTGCCTGCTTTGCAATCTTTGCAATTCGCCTGTCGAGAATCTCAACATCCGAGAAAATAAGCTCAAGATTGATTGTCTCGATATCTCTTGCAGGATCTACAGAGCCATCTACATGGATAATGTTTGTATCCTCAAAGCAGCGCACCACGTGTACGATTGCATCTACCTCACGGATATTTGCAAGGAACTGGTTTCCAAGTCCCTCACCCTTACTGGCTCCCTTCACAAGACCTGCGATATCAACAAATTCGATTGTTGCAGGTGTAACCTTCTTTGTGTGATAGAGCTCTCCTAGCTTTACGATTCTCTCGTCAGGCACTGAAACAATACCTACGTTTGGGTCGATTGTAGCAAAAGGATAGTTTGCTGAAAGTGCTCCTGCCTTTGTGAGTGAGTTGAATAATGTAGACTTTCCGACGTTCGGAAGTCCGACGATGCCGAGTTTCATGGTATATATATCTCCTTTAAATTGATTTCATATGTATTTTGTGTATCGGATGTTTGTTGATACAACTATGTAGTGTACCACATTAAGGAAGATTTGTACATAATTTTAACATACTCATCATCAAGCTTTTCAACAACCGCATCTATTTTTCACCAAGCCTTTCTGTTTTTGCAGCTTCTATATCTGCCTCCTTTGGCAATATTCCAAACAATGATTTTGCTACCTCCTTTCTTCGTACCATTATTTTACGTATTTCGTACGATTTTATCAACACTTTCAGCTAAAACAAATCCTTTATTCTCCTTCAATAAATGGTATCATATACACAGGCAGATAATTTATCCCATTCTCCCATTTATAGTCTTTTGTATGAACAACATATTTTTCTCTGATTCGACTGCTAAATTTCTCACAAAATACATCCAATGATTTATGCTCTCTGTAATTTCCGGATTTCACTTCAATAGGATTAATTTTAGTTCCATTTGATAGCAGGAAATCTATCTCGTACAAATGATTTGAAGTTTCACTTTTCATTGTGTAATAAAACAGATTGTTTCCTTTTGCTGTCAACATCTGTGCTACCGCATTTTCATAAACATATCCCAGGTTTGCTTCCAGCTTGTCTGACAACAGCTTATTATAGATTATATTATCCGTATATTTTTTATCCTTAAATGCAAGCGTAATAAACAGTCCAACATCTGATGTAAATAGCTTGTATCTGTCTATATCCTTTTCCAGAGACATTCCAACCCTGGGGTTGTTTGCATGATATGCAATATTTACAGTATATGAGCTGAGTATATCAGGTAATATCTCTCTCACTTGTTTTGCACGTACCCCTTCTCTCGCTTTTGACAACACATATCTTGATGCATTTTTACTAAGACTTGCCGGAATTGCATCATATATATCTCCTGCCAGTCCGGTTCCATCTATTTTTGTAAAATCCTCTTCATATAACTCAACAATCTCCCTTTTCGTTTCATCCACAATCTGAAGATTATTATGTTCCAGATAAGCTTCAATAGCCTGAGGCATTCCTCCGATTAGCATATACAGTCTAAATTTACGCATCAAATTTCTATGCATCGCATTTCCTGCTGCTTTTTTATTTTTTAAAAGTAGTTTAATCGTCTCTGCTGTGATTTCGTCATCTATTGCCCACAAAAACTCTTCAAAATCCATAGGATACATAGATATCTTATGCTCTTCACTTGGTATTAATATATCCATCGTATTCTTTTTTATCGAAATCAATGAACCTGTTTCTATATATTTATATCGGCCATCAGCAACAAGATACTTGATTGCCTGTCTTGCTTTTGGCAAAAGCTGGACCTCATCAAATATTATAACGGATTCATTTTCATATAATCTCACACCGGTTAACTGCTGTAGCTGTAAAAAGAAGAAATCAAGCTCATATGTGTCATCAAATAAAGCAATAATATCCTTGCTTGTATGCGCAAAATCAATCAGGATATATGATTTAAATTCATTTTTAGCAAATTCTTCAACAATCGTCGACTTGCCGGTTCGCCTGGCACCTTTCACAAGAAGTGCATATTTGTCGCTTCGGTTGATTTTCCATTCAAGTATTTCATTATAAATTTTACGTTTAAATACATGTCTTTCCATATAAAAATCACCTCTTTGTTACTATTATATTCCGAATCCCCACTCGTGTAAACTGATTTTTTACGCAAATCCCCATTTGTTATATCTATTTTTTTACGCAAATCCCCATCCATTTCTTCCGTTGCTGTTCTTCTTTCACAGAAAAAACCTTCCCACACATAACCTAATGTGCAGGAAGGTTTTCACATTTTTTATTCACTTACCATCTCATCACACTTAATCTGCTCGATATGTATGGCAAGGTAGCCTGTCTCATTGTCCAAAAACTCATGATTTAAGTCCTTTCCAAGCTCCTTACATATCTCACCTGCCAGTGCGAATGACTCCGGGTAATTTTTCTCGATAAACTGATTGAGATCAACCTTTAACCTAGATTATTCATGGCACAGCCGTGAATAATCTAGGATTTATTATTAACATAACCGGACAATTCAATTATCATGAAGTATGAATTACATCTCGTAGGTGTCAACTGCGTAGAGAGGCTCTCCCGCCTTAATCGGTCCGTCTGTGATGAGACGGATTTTCTGATTATCTTTTAGCTCTGTGCAGATGACAGGAGTGGTAACTGATGGTGCGTTCGCCTTTAAGTAGTCAAGGTCAAGCTTCATGAGCACATCGCCCTTATTAACATGGCATCCTGCCTCAACCTGTACGTCAAAGCCTTTACCCTCGAGCTTTACTGTATCAATTCCTACATGGATTATCATACCAATTCCTGAGTCGGTTGTAAATCCCAAAGCATGCTTTGTATCAAAAACGAATAAAACAGTTCCATCCTCAGGTGCTACAACTACCCCCTCCTCAGGTGTGACTACTGCTCCGTCACCCATCATTTTGCCGGCGAAGGCCTCGTCCGGCGCTGTTGAGAGGTCTGCTGCTATTCCTGTCATAGGGCTTGAGATGATAACTGTGCTTGTCGGCTCTGATTCAACATCCGAATCCTGTGCTTTATCAGAAGAGGTGTTTGAATCTTTTGTCTTTGATGCGTCTGCTGTATTATTTTCTACTGCATCGTCCTCGAAATGCTCCTCTGTCACGCTTGCAAGATAATCCTCCAGATTTGATTTAATCACTGTTACTCTTGGTCCATAGATAATCTGTACGCCCTGTCCCTTGTGCACGACTCCTGATGCTCCTGTTGATTTAAGAAGCGCATCGTTTACCTTGTCGGGATCAATTACTGTGATACGAAGCCTTGTTGCACAGCAGTCCACATCTGAGATATTGGCTTTGCCGCCGAGACCTCGTGATATGGTCTGTGAGAGCTCATCTGCTACAGTCCCTGCTTTTTCGTCAGAGTTCTTTACGTCCTTAGCAGCTTTTCTTTCATTTACATCTGCCTTGGTGTATAGCTTTGTCTTAGTGTCGTCATCCTCACGGCCCGGAGTTTTTAAATCAAACTTCTTTATAAAGAAGCTGAAAATAAAGTAATACAGTAAGAAATATACTATTCCCACCGGAATCACAAGCATCCAGCTTGTCTTTTCATTCCCCTGCAATATACCAAACAGGAAGAAATCAAGTAATCCTCCTGAGAAAGTAAGTCCTACAGCGATGTTTAAAATATGTGCTATCATGTATGCGCTTCCTGCGAGCACTACCTGTACTGCAAAGAGAGCCGGTGCTACGAAAAGGAATGAGAACTCAAGAGGCTCTGTGATTCCTGTAAACATACATGCAAGTGTTGCAGAAAGTAAAAGGCTTCCTGCCTGTTTTTTCTTTTCCGGCTTTGCACATTTATACATTGCAAGTGCTGCTCCCGGAAGACCGAAAATCATGAAAATGAACTCTCCCGAGAAATATCTTGTGGCACCGGCACTGAAATGTGCGATGTTTGCAGAGTCAGCAAGCTGTGCGAAGAAGATGTTCTGTCCACCCTCAACCATATGTCCTGCAACCTCCATCGTTCCACCGACTGCTGTCTGCCAGAACGGCATGTAAAATACATGGTGCAGTCCGAATGGAATAAGTGCTCTCTTTATGATACCAAAGAGAAGTGTTCCGAAATACCCTGTTCCTGTCACCACTCCGCCGAGTGCATAGATTCCGTTCTGCACTGTCGGCCAGATAAAATACATTAAGATTCCTACAAAAAGATATACCACTGTTGATATGATAGGCACAAATCTTGTTCCACCGAAAAATGACAATGCATTCGGCAGCTCAATCTTGTAGAAACGGTTGTGCAGTGCTGCCACTCCAAGTCCTACTATAATTCCGCCAAACACGCCCATCTGCAGCGACTGGATACCGCATACTGATGTGATGGTTCCATCAAGCACATCCTTTGCAATGCTTCCGTCTGCAAGGATTTTTCCGGAAATCTTGAGCATCGCATTGATTGATACATTCATAACAAAGTATGCTATGACTGCTGAAAGTGCTGACACCTCTTTTTCCTTCTTTGCCATTCCGATTGCTACTCCGACTGCAAAAATGAGCGGAAGGTTATCGAATATGGCACTTCCGACCGCATTCATGATTACAAGAAGTGCATGGAGTATAGTCTTATCTCCGAGCAGCCACTGTAAACCATAGGTCTCAATTGTTGTGGTGTTGGTGAATGAGCTTCCTAGTCCTAAAAGCAAGCCTGCTACCGGAAGGATTGCGATTGGAAGCATGAAGCTTCGTCCTACTCTCTGCAGGACACCAAAAATTTTGTCTTTCATGAGCTTTTCCTCCTATAAATGCAGGGTATGTACCGATTTGCACCTATCATTCTTTTTTGCTCCAGCGACAAAAAGGAGGCACTTATCATACACTAACCCTGTTAAAAGTTATGTACGACAAATGCCTCCCTAAAAGTAACACGTCTGCTTAAGTTTATATCACAGAAGCCTTATTATTTCAACACAATTTACCTTACGAGTTTATTTTTTGTTAATCATGCTGTTTTTATACATGTTTTTTTGTGAATTATGTCTAATGTCTTTTTTCTCCAGACGCCTCCATGTTTCCATCACCATAAAGCATTCTTCACCTGTGATGCCCTCTGATGAATACACAGCCTTTTGTATGATGCGCATGTACTCGTCCCAGTGGATTCCGCAATAATCCGGTCCGCAGTATTTTTCCTTAAGGTTAGCCAGATAAAGCTCATCTGTCCTGTTTTTTGAAGGATGTCCCAGTCCTTTGTAGATGCGGTTGTTTATCATTATTGCTGCCCTGCTGTAACGGCCTTTTTTCACCCTTTTTGCAAGTCTTGCTTCCCACAAAATATTTCTTCGCCTTTTGATATAAACTATGATGGCTGTAAGTGCAGTCAGAAAAATCACACAGAGTAAAGTTTTTAAAATTACCGGTGGTATATGAAGTCTCGTTTTTGAGTTCTGAGCATCTGTACGTTTATCCGCACCTGACTGTGAACCATAAGCATTCTCACTTCCATCACCTGACTCATATTGGTTTGATGCACTGTTAGCTGTAGTATCGTTTGCTGTGCCATCATTTTTTACATCTGTATTTTCTGTATCTTCATTTTCTGCATCTTGATCTGCTGCATCTTCATATGCATTATCTTCATTTACCGCAGCATCATTCATATTCTCAGTATCATCCAAAGCATCACCGGCATTCGTTTTCTTTTCTTTGACACCAATATAGTCAAACGGATTCTCACCTGTCACATACTCAAAATATCCCGGTGTCATCTCCACCGGAATCCATCCGAAATCATCCAGATATATTTCAACCCAGGCATGCGACTGCGAATCCTTCACCTCACATATATCCTCATCATTTTCACCGGATTTGAAGCTGTCCTCCTTTGCACAGTATCCGCTTACATAACGGCATGGAACGCCCATCTGTCTGAGTATCATCGTGCCAGCCGATGCAAAATGCACACAAAAGCCCTGTCTGCTATTTGAGAGGAAATTTTCAACTACATCCTTCCCGCCTGTTGAAGGAGGATTTTTGCTGTACTTAAAAGCCTTCGATGTCAGAAACTGCTGCACCAGCTGTGATGCCGCAATCCTGTTGGCATCATTTTCTCTTATATCGCCTGTGTACATCATATTGCTTGTGAGCTGTCCGGTCCTAAGAAGCAGCTTCGCATCTTTTGCAACAATTCCGTCACCGCCCTGCTTTTCAGTATAGTTTTCCATTACATAATCATTGTATGCCACATAGAAATCATTGTTGACCTCAAGAGGCTGCTCCGGCTCAAGGATAGACATTTCCAGACTACCATCGAAAAAGCCTGGACACGCCGACACCTCGATAGTCTTTGTCGCTTTATCCTTTGTGATAACAAAGTCTTCGTCAAAATCTATATCGCCCTTGGCATCTATACTGTACGGGTCGATACAGTACGGCAAATAGGTGTATTTGGTGGAAAGCTTCTTCATCGTGATTGTATACTTTTCGGTGGCAGGATTGGTCTCATCATCATAATAACCATCAAGCAGCGTGGCTAATCCGATTGCAGTCTGCCAGGCTGTCATCCTTGAAGCATCATGATACTCTTTTTCCATCCGGGAAAAATCAGACTTTTTAATCCATTTGCCATTCTCATAGGTATCACCGTAGAAGCTTCTCAGATAAATATTAGAAGGTACTCCTGCCTTTGCTTCTACCATCATCACTGTTTTTTCACTGTAGCTTGGATAGTGATTACTAACCGTGCCATCCTGTAAATCAATTCCCAAGCTGAAGAATGACTTTACGCTGCCCTCCAAATCCTTTTGAAAGGCAAGCATCTGCGGCTTTTTACCGGCAAGTGTATCAGCAAGAGGTTTGAATGAAAATACACATATGAAAAGTACTGCCGACACTGCCGCCATGTATAAAAACGACACCGCTATCCTTAAAGCCTCATTGCCCTGTGCACTGCCATTTGCATCATATCCTGCCACTGTGCGTGCGTTGCCATCTGCGATTAGACACCAGAGTGTACACAGTGTGAGCATAACGACCTCGCTGACACTTGGGCTTTTGCCTATGCACAGCTGTACCGCAAGCATAAGCGTTGGAAATAATGTGAGCATGCGTCTTCTTTTAATTTGAACCGCCAGTGTCACCAGCAAAAGCATAACTATAAACGATACAAAGCCAACAAATGCCCCCGCAAAGGCTTTATCGCCCTTTGGACAGACAAATGAAGTGCCATAGTACACATTTATTATCTCAAGATACCTGCCCTTTACATACAAAAAGCCGTCTTTTATATGCTCTGCAGCCTGCCAGTTTGCAATAAACACTCCAAGCAAAAATACAAGCAGCAGACCCGTATTTATCGCATGGCGCACCCATTTTCTTGTATCAAGCGATGTAAGCCTGTTTATAAAGCCGCTTATCACCGAAAAAATAAACAGCCACACATACACATAATATGGGCATCTCACATGTGAAACGGTCGTATTCACAACAGACACTGCACACACCGTAAGAAGTACTGCTGCAGCTGCATTGGCAAGTTCAGTAATCAGGACACCAAGCACTGTAAATGCATTATTATAATCAGGCTTTATCTCATTTGTGTCAGATCTCTGCCATCTGCTTTTCCTAAATGACAATCTCGTTTTTTTCATCCGCTCTGCCAACTATCTCCTCTCCCCTTTTTATCTGAAGTCTTCCGTCCACGCTAAGCAGACACACAAGCTTTTCTGCCCGGTACTTTTCCTCATACAAAAAAAGTGCATCATTTTTTGTATCCGGCTTTATTTTAAGAAAACTGTTCAAAAATATGTAAAAGCCCTCCTCGTCGTCCACTCTGGCTCTCACAATATCGTTTATGGCGGTATCATACCATGCCACATAATGAGGGCATTTTTGATCCATAAGTGAAAAGGAAAGTGAGACAAGAAGCTTCATAAAAGCATCCGCCTGACTGCCCTTCTTTATCCCCTTTAAGTCTGCGACTATGGCAACCGCACATGCCTTTGGCAGGCTGTTTTCCTTTACCATCAGCTCATCAGTCCTTGCAGAAAGCTTCCAGTGCACACTCTGCAGCCTGTCACCGTTTTGAAACTCTCTGACATCAAACATCTCAGACGGATCATATCCCGGTCTTATATCATCATATATATCAGAATCTCCAAAGAAATTTCTCACTCTGTCCGTTATCCTCACAGGAATCTCATCAATCTGCGGCATCACCTCAACATTTGCATATTTTTTAACTCTTTTCGTGACAAAAAAAAGCCTCGAAAAATCATATAGCTTTATCCTTACAAGCTCAAATTCATAATTGCCGCATAGGTTCACGCTGTACAAAAAATCACTGCCTCCTGACAGCCATTTTGTACTTTTTTCGCCGGATAAATTATTTTTCACCGTTACACGGTATTTTACACCATCAAAGCCTGCCTCCTTCAGCCGGCAGGAAAGACTCACCCTGATACTCTCGCCCTGTGTGGCGATAGCTATCGGAATGTTTATAGCTGCCACCGCCCGGTGCGCCTTTACAAGCAATGCTATAAATGTCAGCACCATAAACACACACATAAAGCAGCCAAGCAGTGCCAGCGCAGCATTACCGTATATCATCGACATATAAAAAACTATAGCTGCAGTAATTATTCCTATCAAAAAACTAATCACGATTACCTGCCTTTTTCACATAAGTTGTCGGCTGTTTAACAGCCTTTAGTATCTCATCTATCACTGAAAGCTCTGATACGTGTGATACTCTCGCCTTGGTATTTAGCACGATTCTGTGCTTTGTCACATCCGCAAATACAGAAACCACATCAGATGGTATGACATAGCTTCGCCCACTCAGATACGCATATGCCTTTGCCATCCTAACACACGCAATCGTACCTCTCGGACTCACTCCCAGCTCAATGTACGGACTTGTCCTTGTCGCATCAACCAGATCCACAATGTACGAATAAATACTGTCATGTATAAACACCTGCTCAACCTCTCCCTGCATCTCAACAAGTCCCTGTGCATTCATAACAGGCTTTATCGTATACTCATCAGCCTTCACACTTTTTCCCTTTGCGATATCCACCTCTGCATCATGTGAAGGATATCCCATGCTCATACATATCATAAACCTGTCAAGCTGTGACTCCGGCAACAGCTGTGTACCGGCGCTGCCCTTTGGATTTTGAGTGGCCATCACTATAAACGGCTCCGGGACCTTCCTGCTTATTCCATCCACAGTGACATTTCCTTCCTCCATAACCTCCAAGAGCGCAGACTGTGTTTTGGGACTTGTTCTGTTAATCTCATCTGCCAGAAACAGATTACACATCACGGCACCCTCGCGATACACAAACTCTCCGGTCTGCTTCTGATACATCGAAAAGCCAAGTATATCAGCAGGCAGCACATCCGGAGTGAACTGTACTCTGTGATTCACAAGCGCCATAGCCCTTGAAAAAGCTACTGCAAGCGTAGTCTTGCCCACTCCCGGCACATCCTCAAGCAGTATATGTCCACCTGCCAAAAAGGCAGCAAATGCCTTGATGATACAATCATCCTTGCCCTTTACTGCCTTTTTTACTTCGTCTATCACTAACTGTGCATTATTCATTTGTCTTATCCCCCGGTTAATCAATTATAACTGCTGATGATCGTCTTCATCTTCTTATTCATAAATAGCTATATTTATTTTACATATTTAGTATCAATATTTCAACTTTTATCCCTTAAATTAAACAATTCTTAAAACTAATCACCTCTGCCGCTACACTGTTCCTGTGATGACAAGTGTGCTCTCACCCGGTGTGACAACCCACGCTCCGGTTGTGCTATCCTGTGTGTATGTTGCAGCCGGAACAGTGATTGCACCTGCCGTGCTCGAAAATGTGCCTGTCGTCTCATTGTAAGTGTAATCTGTAGCTGCAGTCCAGGCTGTGCCGTTTAATGCGGCTGTAAGATTGTTCAAAACCGGAGCAAATGTGTCTGTTATAACCACGCCTGTGGTATTGGTTGCCGCAACGCTTCCGTAGTTTTGAATCCTGAAGGTATAGGTCAGTGTACCGTTTTCCGTCACAGGAACAGGGCTTACCGACTTAGTAATTGCAAGATTTGGTGCAGCCTCGGCATTTACCGTCTCTGCTGCTGTGACCGGAGTGATTCCGGTGCCGCTAACTGTAGCAGTGTTTGTGACTGCAGCCTCTATGCCAAGAGGAGCATACTCGTTTAACGCTGCCTCATAGATGACAGTAGCATTGCCACCTGCCGGGACATTTATGCCTGTTATGCTAAGAGGCGGTCCCTGGGTTACTGCAGGCGCTGCCTGGAGTGTGCCGTTTGTATAGTATTTTGCGGTGTTATTCACATAGGTTAATGGTACAAGAGTGTTGGTGTTAAAGGTATAAGCACCTAAATTGTCAGAAAGTGTCAGACCGTTTATCGCGGTATTTCCGGAGTTTACGATGCTCACCACATAGGTTATTGTATCGTTTTGATTGTAGGTGTTTTTGACTGCTGTTTTCGTAGCAGAAAGCACCTCCAGTATTTCTCCGACTGCTATATTTGAATTGGCTACATTGTTGCCATAACGAAGCTGTGCCTGATTAGTAAATCGTGCCATATATTTTCCATCCTTTCATATATTCAGGTATGGTTTAATATATGACACAAATCTACAAATGACACAGATTATTTACTGTCCTGTTTATTTTTCTCCACATCAGCCTTTTTGATAAGCTCAAGAAGCTTTTCAAGCTCTTCCTCATCCACGCCGGTGTAGCCTGAAAGCTCACTAAGGCTCGGCTCAAAACCCTTATCGGATTTTAGTTTCTCCACTGCACGGTTTACTAATGAAACCTTTCCTACCACAGTATTCTCGCTCTCATCCTCACCGGTCTGCTCCCTGATACACTCTTTCATAGACTCCTCTATGGCATCCAAAAGCTCTTTTTCCACATCTATCTCATCCCCGCAGCCACAGAGCTCAGTAAGGCACATGAAAAGTCCCATGTTTCCCTCCTGTACTACGTCCTCAAAGCCCTCTGATGTAACGGCAAGCTTCTTTGCCATGGCAAGCACACTTTTGAGCCAGAAATTTGATATAGTGTGTATCACACTCTCATCACCTGCGAGCAGCTTTTTGTACATATCGTCCTGCTCGGCTTTCGTATAATCAGGTATCTCTTCAAGCTCCTCAAGATACATCCTAAACATAGGTGAATCCGGGATAAGGCTGTCCTCATCTATGTCAGGCTCAGCTTCATTATCCTGCTCAGCCTTATTATTCTTTCCACCTGCTATGGCATCCATCGAATCTCCTTCTGAGTAAATTACATTGTTTAATGCAGCATTTTCAGACGATTCATCCCCATGTAATTCTTCCTGTGATTCATCCTCATAATCACCTGCACTCTCATTCTCCTGCTCATGTGGTGTGATGAGAAATTCAAATACCATATCCTCCTGCGCCTTATTAAGCTCCATATCCTTAAAATAAGACATGATTTCATCTCTGCCTATCGGCTCCGCTGATGTCCTGATAATCTCGGCCACGCTCTGCACTGTCTCTATAAATGTATTCTGATCTAACATATTTTACACTCTCCTGTCTGATTTTCAAAAAATACGTAACTATATCAATCCCTGTATAAAAATAAACAAAACTAAAAGCGGCAGTATGAACTGAAAATACGGCTTAAGCTTCCTTGAAATTTTAAGTCCTGCTCCTGTATTTGCCTCATCTATATACTTATCAAAGCCCCAGCCCCACTTTGTCACACAAAAAAGTAGATAGACAAGGGAGCCAATCGGAAGAAGCAGATTACTAACTATAAAATCCTCACTGTCAAGCACATCTCTGCCTCCTATAAAGTGCAGATTGCTCCACACATTGTATCCAAGCACACACGGCATACTCGCAATGAGTATTATCACTGCGTTTACGAGTGCAGCCTTGTTTCTGGACCAGCCAAACATATCAATGGCAAATGACATGATATTCTCAAATACCGCAATAACGGTTGAAAAGCTGGCAAAGGTCATAAACAAGAAGAAAAGACAGCCCCATATGCGGCCTCCCTGCATATTTACAAATACATTTGGCAAAGTGATAAAGATAAGGCTTGGTCCTGCGCCTACCTCCACCCCATAGCTGAAGCAAGCCGGGAAAATGATAAGGCCTGACATGATAGCCACAAATGTATCAAGAGCACATATTTTTGCACCCTCACCTGCAAGAGTGCGATCCTTTCCCATATAGCTGCCGAATATCTCCATTGCGGCCACGCCCAGACTCAGCGTAAAAAATGCCTGATTCATGGCTGCTGTTATGACATTCTTTATTCCAATTTCAGAAACCGCATCCAGATTTGGAACAAGATAGAATTTCACTCCTTCCAACGCACCTGAAAGCGTGATACTGTGCACCGCAAGAACAATTATAAGCAAGAGCAGAGCACTCATCATAAATTTACTGATTTTCTCAAGCCCATTCTGCAGACCACGGCTGCACACCAAAAAGCCAAGCACAACCGTAACTATCATCCAGAAAGCCATCTGCCTGGGTTCTGCAAGCAGATTTTCAAATGCAGCTGCCGTGTCATCAGCATTCATGCCTGATGTAAAATCTCCCTTTAGGAATTTAAAGAAATACGCAACCATCCAGCCTGAGACTGTTGTGTAATACATCATGAGCATGTAGCAGCCAAGCATGGCTATCCATCCGTGAATATGCCATTTACTGCCCTCCTTCTCAAGAGCCTTGTAGCTCATCACAGCACTTTTTCTGCTGGCTCGGCCTACAGCAAGCTCCATCGTAAGCACCGGAAGTCCCATGCATACCAGAAATATAAGGTAAAACAGTACAAAAATACCGCCACCGTTTTGACCTGTCACATACGGAAAACGCCATACATTGCCTATGCCTATAGCGCATCCTGCACTTACCAGTATAAATCCAAGACGTGATTTAAAGGATTCTCTTTTCATATTTATATATCTCCTATTGTTATTGCGTTACGTTATCACCCTGATGTGAGCATTGACTATTGCTTTTTGCTTTGCTGTTCTCGAAGCATCGCAGCTCCTTTATTGCCTGTCCACCCATCAGATAGAGAATACCTGTATTGAATATAGTCATAAGGCCGATTCCTACATCTCCGAGATCCCAGACAAATGTATATGCCGCGATACCGCCTACAAACAGCATAACAAGAGCCAGCACCTTGTACATGGTCTGTGAAATCCAGTTATCCCCAAACAGGTACGCAACATTACTCCTTGCATAAAAAAGTATACCAAGGAATGTGGAAAAGCTGAATAAAAACAATGTGACTGCTATAAAAATAACTCCAAAATCTCCAAGATGATACCTCATAGCTGACTGTAATAAATCCATGCCCTCTTTCCCTGCCACTATATTCTCCGGTGCTGTTAGCATGATCATCGCCGTACAGCTGCAAATCACTATCGTATCTATAAATACACCGAGCGCCTGCGTCAGTCCTGCCTTTACAGGAGTATCGCACTCTGCCGCCGCTGCAGCGCATGGAGCTGAGCCTGAGCCTGCCTCATTTGAAAAAAGCCCTCTCTTTACACCGTTCATGAGCACCGCTCCAAAGCCTCCCGCAGCCACCTGCCTGATACCGAAGGCTTCCTCAAATATCCTTGAAAAAACCGATGGCATCATGCCTATATTTTTAATTATGATAAAAATGGTTATGGCAAAATAGCACACCGCCATGATAGGAACAACTATGTCAAGCACCTTTACCGTAGCATTTTTCCTAAGCACAATGACAGCGGCCACTGCAACTAAAATTACGGTAGTGTAAATAGGTGGTATGCCAAATGCATTTTCAAATGACGATGTAACTGAATTGCTTATAACCTGACTTATGCCACACCAACAGATTAGTCCGGATATAGCAAACAAAACAGCTATAATAACATGTTTTTTCTTTTTGCCTGATTTATCCTCAAAGTAATGGTGTATGTAATACGCCGGACCTCCACGATAGCCTGAGTACAATGGATCCGGCTCCTTGTGAAGCTGTGCCAGTGTAGCCTCCACAAAAGCCGTGGATGAACCTATAATGGCTGTTATCCACATCCAGAAAACCGCACCTGCGCCTCCCACTGATATGGCAGCCACAACACCAACCAGATTACCCATGCCCACTCTCGTCGCCGTAGAGACAATGAGTGTCTGGAACGTGGACAGGCTGTCCTTATTTTCCTTTTTACCTGTCAGCGCCTTTATCATGTCCGGAAACATTCTGATTGGTAAAAGTCTTGTCCTTACAGTGAAATAAATTCCTGTCGGAATCAAAAGAATTATGAGCAGGGAGATTCCCACGCTCCCACCGCCGGGCAGTGGAATGTGTATCAGATCTCCCCACAAAAAAGAATAAACTTTTTCAATAAGTGCTGCTATCATAGTAAATATCGTCCCCTTAGTTTTCATTGCTTCAACGCATTGAAGATGAAGCCAATATTACTATGATACAATATGAGTAGGAAACTTTCAATATATTCTGTTTTTTTGTTCTGTTTTTTCTTTCACAAACAGTAATAAATACACTATAAGACCCTTGCATATGAGATTATAATTTCTTATAATGATATGGTTGAATATTCAAAAGATATACGCCCGGGGAGATAAATAATGATAAAACTAATAGCAACAGATATAGACGGAACACTTGTAAAGGACGGCTCACTGCTCATAGATCCTGAGTACATGTCTGTCATCGACAGGCTCATAGACAAAGGAATAATATTTGTAGTCTGTTCCGGCAGACAGTTTTCAAGCGAATTTAAGCTGTTTGCTCCGATAAAGCACAAGCTTTTGTATATAACAGACGGAGGAACAGTCGTGCGCACTCCAAAGGAAATCCTAAAAACCTATCCTATGGACGAGGATATATGGAAGGGCATGTGCCGGATGGTCCGCGATGAGCTGCCTGCATGCGATTACTTTGCTGCTACTCCTGATTTCTGCTTTGCAGAGGATGGTGGCAGCCCAATCTTTCACCTGCTTCGTGATTCATACGGCTTTGAGATGCGTGAGGTTGATGACATCACAAGGCTTGACAGAAATGACATCATCAAATTCACTGTCTTTCATCCCGACAAATGCGAAGAGCTGTGTACACCGGTTTTCATTCCGGCATGGAATAAAAAAGCTCACCTGGCATCCGCCGGCAAGGAATGGGTAGACTGCAACGCAAAGGGTGTCAGCAAATGGACTGCACTCTCATACCTCATAGACAGATTCGACCTGCTTCCGGACGAAGTATGCTGTTTCGGTGACAATCTGAATGATATTGAGATGCTTCAAAATGCCGGTATAAGCTACGCCGTGTCAAATGCCCGCCAGGAAGTTATCGCAGCCGCAAAACACACCTGTGCGCCTTACTGGGAAAACGGAGTACTTAGTGTTTTAAAGTCTTTTTTATAATTTTTTAAATTTTTTCAAAAAAGTACTTGCATTTTTGTAAAACCCTGTGTATAATATCATTTGTTCGTGTGACACAGATATTCACACAGATGTTTGCGCCTCTAGCTCATTTGGTAGAGCACCTGACTCTTAATCAGGGTGTGCAGGGTTCGAGCCCCTGGAGGCGCATTTTTTGTACCCAAATTAATTTACCAACACTTTAAAGGAGTCGGATTTAATCCGGCTCCTTTTTTGTATATCTCTGTTTGTATATCTCTGTTTGTATATCTCTGTTTGTATATTTCTGTTTATATATATCTGGATTTTATCATCCTGCTATCTGTTACTGTTCTGCTTCTCCTATATTTGTCATTTTAAATCCCTCTCCGTGCACCTCATGAGACTCAACAACCACAATAAAAGAGGCCGGGTCTGCATCTTTTACGGATTTACGCACCTGGTACATTTCCTTACTGTTGCATGCACACATTACCACCTGAATATCATCCTGCTTATATCCTCCCTGTGCCTTAAGAATAGTGCTTCCGCGCTGACTGCATTCATCAATTACATCGCATATTCTCTTTCCTTTTTTTGTGACGATAAAGGCTACTTTGCCTGAATTCATGCCATATATCATTTTATCAATAACAACCGCAGACAGTATATTCACTATCATGCCGTAAATCATTCCGTCAATATCCCGAAACAAAAGTCCTCCAACCAGAATAATTCCAACATCAGTAAGAAAAGCGATGTTGCCCATCGATAAATAAGGTCGCAATGCTTTTACAGCCATGATGATAAAATCAGCTCCTCCTGTTGAAGAATTTCTTGTATAAATCATGGCATAGCCTATTCCACAAAATACACCTGTGCACAATGCCGCAAGCAGTCTGTCTCCCTGATACACCGGAAATAACGGCGCAACAAAGTCAACAATAAAAGAAGACAAAAGCATGCATCTTATTGAGCTGACAAAAAATTTCCTGCCCAATAATTTGCAGCATAGTATCGCAACCGGAATATTAAGCAGGACCGTTGATAAACCAATGGAAATATTAAACAGCCGGTATAAAATAATCGAAATACCCGAAAAACCTGTCATAGGAAACTCTGCCTGCAGGGCGAAGTTATATATACCTATTGCATAAAAGATGCTTCCCGCAAGCTCCCACATAATCTGTACCAATAATTCTTTTTTCTTATTCATATTGCATCTATCCTCCAAAATAAATAAGCGCCCGGAAACAAATCTTACAGTGTAAATTACTGCACCTACGATTTGCTCCCAGACGCTTTAACCACTCATCCGGTGAAGAGTGAACGTTTTCTTATGTATGCAATTATTATATTTGAGATGTTAAATTAAGTCAAGCCTTGATAAGCCTATATTTTTTTGTTAAATTTTTTCATTTTATGTAACTATTTGTGTTTTATCTTAATTGCATGGTTCAAATATCCATCTTTGATTTGTTCCCTTTGTATATGCCCATTGGCAAACATTTGTTCCATCAGTTGTCCCATAATTATATACATCAATCCCTTTATTATCAGATGATACCTTTGTAACTATACCATACTGTGAATTTCCAAGATTGGTGATTTTAAATTTCTGTGCATCTGCACCATTGTTTTGATAGGTCTGGATATTGGTTCCATCATTATTGGCTCCATTCTGTACATCAAGCATATAGCCTTGTCCGTTCTTAAGTGTCACATAGCCATCATTTGTATTTGTAACATACCATTTCTGTCCATTTACGCCTGTTCCAGTTCCTATCTCAACATTCTGCCCATTGGCTCCTTTATTGTCTTTTACCTGAAGATATTTCTGGGCATTTACATTCTTTATATAATACCACCCATTGGCAATTGTACCATTATTCTGATCTACGTTATTATCAGTTCTTATTGGCTCAAATACCCAGAGCTGATTAATTCCTCCATAATAACTATACTGTTGTACATTCGTACCTTCATACGTTCCTTTATTTGATGCATCAAG